>NZ_JBIUBT010000009.1:0-385059 GCF_044548235.1 Streptomyces sp. NPDC052043 | reverse complement strand
GGGGGGGGGGGGGGGGTTTTTGTGGGGGGGGGGGGGGGGGTCGGGGGGGGGGGGGGGCGGCGCGGGGGGGGGGGGGGGGGGGGGGGGGGGGGGTGGGGGGGGGGGGGGGGGGGGGGGCCCCCCCCCGCGGGGGGGGGCGGGGGGGGGCCCCCCCCCCCGACTCCGGCGTGATCAGGCGATGCGGCGGTCCAGTCGGCCGTGGTAGCGGATGGCGGAGACGGTCCCGTCGCCCTCGCGGACGAAGCCGACGAGCGAGCCCTGCGCACCGTCCTCGGACAGCGTGACGAGCGCGTCGGGGCCGGCGAGCACGGCCCGGTCGGCGCCCTCCAGCTCGATGACGTACTGGTCCTCCTCGGCCCGCGCGCCGTTGGCCCTGATCGCCAGCTCTCCGGGGCGCGCGCCCGGGACGATCGAGACGGTCCCGTAGAAGCCGCAGTCGTAGGTGCCCTGGAGCGCCTCGGCGAGGTCGGGCGGCACCGGCTGGGTTCTCGCGGCCGTCGTGCCGGCGCCCGCCGCGCCCAGGATCACCTTCTCCAGGTCGCGGATGAACTCTTCGCCGTGCAGCGAATTGGTCAGGACCGTGTAGGCCAGTCCGGCGGACGGTACGAGCACGAGCCGGGAGGCGTACCCGATGGTCAGGCCGCTGTGCGACATGGCCGGACGACCGTCGACCTCCCCGAGGTGCCAGGCCAGGCCGATGTCGTGGCCCTCGACGCCCTGGCTCGCCAGGGGCTCGAAGAGGCGCTTGGGGGCCGCCTCGGAGACCGACCAGGCGGCGTACCGCAGCAGGTCGCCGGCGCAGGAGACGACCCCGCCGCCCGGCACGTCCCAGCCGGGCAGTTGCCAGTGCCGCTGCCAGCCGCGGTCCACCAGGAGCTCCGGGGAGCGGTCGGGGCCGTGGCCGTGGGGCGCGGCCACCCGGTGGAAGATCGCTTCGTCGGCGGACGTGCAGGTCAGCTCCATGCCTGCCGGCTCGATGACCAGCTCGCGCAGCAGATCGACGTAGTGCCGGCCGGTCGCGCGCTCGACGGCGGCGGCCGCGACCATGATGCCGGGGCCGCTGTAGGTGAAGTCCGTGCCGGGATCGAACATCAGCGGCCGGCGGGCGAAGTGCCGCAGCGAGGCCTGGATGCTGTCGTCGGCGTGGCCGGCCAGCAGCCGCGGCGCGTCGGCGATCATGTTCTGGGCGTCGATGCCGGAGGTGTGCGTGATCGTGTGACGCAGGGTGATGCGCTCGTCGATGCCCGAGTCCGGGCCGAGGAGCGGGGCGACAGGTGCGTCGAGTTCCAGGACGCCCTGCTCCAGGAGCCGGCCGATGACGGCGCCGAGCAGGGTCTTGGAGATGGAGCCCACCTGGAAGAGGGTGTTCTCGTCGACGGCGATCGGGTGGGCGACGTTGGTGACGCCATAACCGGTGGCGCAGGTCCGGCCGTCCAGGGCGACCCCCACCGCGGCACCGGGGACACGGTGCTCGGCGAGCAGGTCGGGGACGACGGAATCGAGCCGGGCGCGCAGGTCGGGCACGGGGGTCTCTCCAGATTCGGGGTGTGTTTCTCGGCCGGCGCGGTTCACGCGCCGGCCGCCGTACGGCTGCGGGGATCCAGCTGGTCGCGCAGCGCGTCACCGAGCAGGTTGAACGCGAGCACGAGTGCGACGAACGCGAGGGCCGGGTACGCCGCCAGCCACGGGTCGGTGAGCATGTACTGCTGTGCGGCCGAGATCATGCTGCCGAAGTCGGCGTCCGGGGGCGCGACGCCGAAGCCGAGGAAGCTGAGTGCCGCGTAGGCGCCCTCGGCGGTGGACAGGTTGATGGCGGTCATGATGACCAGCGGCGAGCTGATGTTGGGCAGGATGTGGCGGCGCAGGATCCACCATCTCCCGCGGCCGCACAGCCGTGCCGCGTCGATGTAGCTGCGCCCGGCGACCTCGATCGTCGCTCCCCGGGCGATCCGGGCGAAGCGCGGGATGATGACCAGGCCGATGGCGAGTGCCGCGTTGACCAGCCCGCTGCCCATGATGGCGAGCACCAGGATGGCCAGCAGGTACTCCGGGATGGCGAACAGCAGGTCGGTGACGCGGGACAGGATCCCGTCCGTCACACCGCGCAGGAAGCCCGCGGCGGTACCGATCGCGGTGCCCACCACGATGGCGAAGGTGACCGAGATCAGGGCGGCCTCGACGGCGGGGCGGGCGGCGGCGATCACCCGGGAGAACTGGTCGCGGCCGAGGGCGTCGGTTCCGAACAGGTGACTGGCCGAGGGCCCGACGAGCCCCGGGCCGGTGTTGAGCTCGTTCGGCGAGTAAGGGGCGATCACCGGCCCGAGGAGCGCGGCCAGCACGTAGAGCACGAGCACGGCGAGGCCCGCGTTGGCGAGGACACCGCGTATCGGCCAGCGCCGGCGCACGGCGCGGGGGCCGGCGTCGCCCGTCGACGGGGCGGACGAGGTGGATGTGCCGGAGCGGCCGGTGGACGTGGTGGGCTGAGTCGGAGTGCGTTCCGGGGTTGAGGTCATGGCGGATTCCTAGGAGCGCGCGATACGGCGGTCGACGAGCGGGAGCACCAGGTCCACGACCAGGTTGCCCAGGATGAAGGCCGCGGCGAGCACGAGTGCCTGCCCGGTCGCTTGGGTGAAGTCGCGCATCTCGATGGAGCCGAGGATGCCGCGGCCGAGACCCGGCAGGCTGAAGATCTGCTCGACGATGAAGAGGCCACCGACCAGCAGACCGAAGATCATGCCGATCAGGGTGAGCACGGGAGGCAGCGCCGTCCGCAGCGCGTAGACGTAGGTGATGCGCCACTCGGCGATGCCGTTGGTGCGCGCGGTCGAGATGTGCGGGGCGGACAGCACCTCCAGCATGGAGGACCGGGTCATCTGCATGATCAGCGGCGCGGTGGGGATGCCGACGGCCAGCCCCGGCAGCAGCATGGTCTGCACATTGGCGAGCAGGCCGTCGTCGAGGGGGATGTAGCTGGGCGAGTACAGGTTCGGCAGGTAGTGCGTGCCCGCGTACAGCGCGAACGAGCCGGAGACGAACGCCGGGAAGGCGAACGCGAACAGCAGCGGCAGCCGGATGGCCCAGACGCGGGCCGACCGTGCGCGGGTGGCGGCGTACACCCCGGCGGGGATGCCGATGACCACGGCGATGATCAGGCCGAACAGCGCCAGTTCCAGGGAGACCGGGGCCTGCTGGAGGATCACGTCGCGGTTGGCCTGACCGGAGAACGGCGAGGTGCCGAAGTCGCCGCGCAGGGCGTCGCCCAGCCAGCGCAGGTACTGCTCCAGGATCGGCTGGTCAAGACCGAGGGAGTGCCGGATCCTCTCGATCGTCTCCGGGCCGGCCTTGGAGCCGGCGATGAGTTGTGCCGCGTCACCGGGGGTGAGGGCGCGGCCGGCGATGAAGACGAGTGCGGAGAGCGCGAGCAGGACGGCGGCGGCGCCCACCAGTTTGCGCAGCGAGTAGAGCAGCATCAGGCGGCCTCTCCCGAGTCCGGGGCGGGGGTGAGCGCTCCCGGCTTGACGCAGCGCACGAGGTGGCCGGGGCGTTCCTCGACCAGTTCCGGCAACGTTTCCCGGCAGCGGGCTTCCGCCACCGGGCAGCGCGCGGCGAACCGGCAGCCGGGCGGCGGGTCGATCGCGCTGGGGGGCTCGCCGTCCAGGACGACCCTCGGCAACTGCGGCCCGCTGTCGCCGGGCAGGCGCGGTTCGGTGGACCGCAGGGCCACCGAGTACGGGTGCAGCAGTCCGGTGTCGAAGTCGGCGGCCGGGGCGACCTCGACCAGTTGCCCGAGGTACATCACGGCCACCTGGTCGCTGAACCGGCGCACGGCCCGCAGGTCGTGCGAGATGAACACGTAGGCCACGCCCGTGCGTTCCTGGAGCCCGCTCAGCAGGTCGAGCACCTGTGCCTGCAAGGAGGCGTCGAGTGAGGTGACGGCCTCGTCGAGCAGGATCAGTTCCGGGCGGCCCACCACCGCGCGGGCGATGCAGACCCGCTGCTGCTGCCCGCCGGACAGTTCGTGGGGGTAGCGGTCGGAGTGCTCCTGGGTGAGTCCGACCTCCTCCAGTGCTTCCGCGACCCGGCGGTCGCGGGTGGCCCGGTCGGCGTCGGGAAGGGCCTCCGCGATGCTCTGCCGGACGGTCATGCGCGGGTCCAGCGCGCCGGCCGGGTCCTGGAACACCGCCTGGACGACTCCGAGGGCGCGGGGCGAGCCCGCGGCGGCGGCGTCCACGCCGACCCGTACGGTGCCGGCGTCGGGCCGTTCGAGCCCGATGATCACCCGGCCCAGGGTCGACTTGCCGCAGCCGGACTCGCCGACGATGCCGAGGGTCTGGCCGGTGCCGAGGGTCAGGGTCACGGAGTCCACGGCGTGGACGTGGCGGCGCGGGTCGCGGAGCCTGGCCCGGCGGACCGGGAAGTACTTGCGCGCGCTGTCGACCTGGAGCACGCGGCTGGGCGCCTCGGCCGTCGTGTTGCTGGTCATGCGGTCACTCCTGGTTCTCTGCGGTGCGCCTTCGGCTCTCCGCGCGCGGCCGCGAGCAGTGAGGCGGTGTAGTCGTGCCGGGGGTTGGTGAGAACGTCCGCCACCGGGCCCTGCTCGATGATCCGGCCGCGGTACATCACCATGACCCGGGTGCACAGTTCGCTGACGATGCCGATGTCGTGGGTGATGAGCAGCAGCGACATCCCCGCAGCGGTGACGCGGGTGCGCAGCAGGTCGACGATCTGCGCCTGGACCGTGGCGTCGAGGGCGGTGGTCGGCTCGTCGGCGATCAGCAGCTGGGGCCGGTTGATCAGTGCCATGGCGATCAGCACCCGCTGGCGCATGCCGCCGGAGAGCTCGTGAGGGAAGTTGCGGCGCTTCACCGCGGCGTCGGGCAGACCGACCTGGCGGAGGACCTCCTCGGCGATGCCGGTCGCCTCGCTCTTGGACACCGCGTGGTGGGCACGGACGACGTCGGTCAGCTGCTTGCCGACGGGGAAGACGGGGTTGAGACTGGCCAGCGGGTCCTGTGGGACCCGCGCGATCCGGGTGGAGCGGATCTCACGCAGTCCGGCCGGGTCGAGGCGGAGCAGGTCGCGCCCGTCGAGCGAGATCGACCCGGACACGACGTTCGCATTGTCGGGCAGGGTCCGCAGGATCGCCGAGGCCAGGGTCGACTTGCCCGACCCGGACTCACCGACGAGGGCGACCCGTTCGCCGGCGGAGATGTCGAAGCCCGCCCCGGCGACCGCGGTGACCTCGCGGTCGCCGCGCCGGTAGTCGATGGTCAGCTCGCGCACCGAGAGGGCTGTCGTGTCTGCGGGTGCGCCGGGCGCTGTCTGCGCGGTCGTCATCGCGCTACTCCTTTGTCACGTCGGTCAGGAACGTGCGGCTCTGGCTCGGCGGTACCGCCACGTGATCGAGGACGTTCCGGTAGGCGGCGAACGTGTTGGTGGCGAGCAGGGTGACGGTCGGATAGACATGCGTCGCCTCGTACTCGGAGATCTTCGTCAGCGCCTGCTGGTAGGCGGCCTGGTCGTCGGCCGCGCGGGCGTCGTCGAGCAGTTTCCGCAGCTCCGCGGGCGTCGGTCCCTGCCGGCCCTCGGCCGGCAGCACGTACTGGATCGGGTTGGAGTAGTACGACTGCGCGTTCCAGGAGAGGTCGTAGTCCGGCCCGGTCAGCCTGGAGCTCCAGGCGGCCCGCTCCAGGGGCAGCAGTTTGACCTTGATCCCCACCCGGGCGAGCTGGGCCTGCATCAGGGTCATCAGGTTGTCGGTGCCCGGGTCGTACCCGCTGATGTACATGAGCGTGGTGGAGAACCCGTGCGGATAGCCGGCCCGGCTCAGCAGCTTCCTGGCCCGGTCGAGGGCCGGCTGGGAGTACGGCAGCCGGTCGACCGAGGGCGCCCAGGTCGACGACGGCGGAATGTAGACGCTCGGCCGGGCGCCGTCGTGGTAGGCGCCCTCGGCCAGTTCCCCGCGGTCGACGGCGAGCGCCAACGCCTGCCGTACGAGCTGGTTGTCCAGCGGCTTACGGAGGTTGTTGATCTGGAGGAAGATGGTCGAGTCGGTCTCGACCTTGTCGAGGGTCACGTCGCGGCGGCCTCTCAGCGCCGCGGCGCTCGCCGCGTCGGGGAACATCAGGTCGATCTTGCCGACCTGAAGATTGGCCACCTGGGTGGCGACGTTGGGGATGTACAGCACCGAGAGGGCGGGCGCGGCGGCCTTCTTGCCCCAGTAGTCGTCGTTGCGTTCCAGCCGTAGTTCGCTGTTGGCGCGGTACGACGTCTGCTTCCACGGCCCGGTTCCCACCATGGTGGTGGCCGGGTTGGACGCGTCGGCGTGCCGGCTCATGATCGCGCATCCCCACACCAGGGGGTTGGCCATGTTGTTGACGAATCCGGCGTCGGCGGTCTTCAGCGTGAAGCTGACCTTCTCGGAGTCGACCTTCTCGACGCCCTTCAGCGTCGGGAACAGCTCCTCGTCGATGCCGTCCGAGCCCTTGCGCAGCCGGTCGAAGGAGTAGACGACGTCGTCGGCGGTGAGCGGATAGCCGTTGTGGAAGCGCACACCGCGGCGCAGCGTGAAGGTGTAGGTGAGGCCGTCCGCCGACTCGTCGTAGCCGGTGGCGAGGGCGGGCTCGACCCGGCCGTCGGCGGTCGTGGTGTAGAGGCACTCGTAGGAGAGCTGCCAGGCGAACCGGTCGGCGTACATGCTGGAGCCCTGCGGGTCCAGGGTGCTGGGGGCCGTCGTCTCGGCCACCACCAGGCCGTCCGGCCGCGCGCTGTCGGCCATCGGCGCTGAGCAGGCGGAGAGCAGCAGGGCGGCCGCGAGACACGGAGCACTCGCCGCGACGGCGCGTTTGCGCGCTGGGGGCATTCGATCCTCGTTTCACCTGCGCCCTGAGCGAGCGCGACCCCAATTATGTTGTGCAGTGCAGAACTTGGTCTTGCAATGCACGAGGCATGAATATAATGCCCGGCGTAACCGGCGCAAGACCCGCAGGCCGAGCGAAACGGGAGGACACCCATGAGCCGACGGCCGGCCTTCCGAGGTGACGATGACTGACGCGACCTCAGATCCGCCCCCCGACCTGGCCCTTTGCGGCGGGACAGTCGTCGACGGGGGGTCCGGGCGACCCCGTGTGGCGGATGTCGTGGTCCGCGGCGACCGCATCGTCCACGTCGGCCCGGACGCCAGGCGGCACGCGCCCGCCGCGGCCGAGGTCGTCGACGTCTCCGGGCTTCTGGTGCTGCCCGGCTTCGTCGACGCCCACAGCCACGCGGACGGCCGCCTCGGCGACCCGGCCGTGGCCGAGGCCTACCTACGGCAGGGCGTGACCACCGTCGTCGTCGGACAGGACGGCGTCTCCTTCGCACCGTCCCGCGCCGCCACCGCCGCGGAACTCGACCGCTACTTCTCGGCGGTCAACGGCCCGCGGCCCGCGGCTCTTTCCACCGACGCGTCGACGGCCGAGCTCCTGGCCCACTTCGACACCGGCATCGGCGTCAACGCGGCCGCCCTGGTGCCCGCCGGCAACATCCGTGCCCAAGTCGCCGGTTTCGCGCCGCACACGCCGACGGCGGACGAACTCCGGCGCATGCGCGCGCTGGTCGCCCGCGGACTGGCCGACGGGGCGGTCGGGCTGTCGACCGGGCTGGAGTACGTCCCCGGCGGGTTCGCCGACGCCGCGGAACTCGCCGAGTTGTGCCGCCCGGTGGCCGAAGCCGGCGCGGTGCACGTCTCCCACATGCGCGGATACGAGGAACGCGCTCACGCCGGTATCGAGGAACTGAGAGGGATCGCGGCGCGCAGCGGCGTCGCCACCCATGTCTCGCACTTCCACGGCCCGGCCGCCGCCCTGCTGCCGCTGCTCGACTCCGCTCTCGACGCCGGGCTGGACTTCAGTTTCGACAGCTACCCCTACACACGAGGCAGCACCATCCTGTCGATGCTCACCCTGCCTCCGGAACTCCAGACCGGCCGTTCAGGGGGCACGCTCGCCCTGCTGAAGGATCCCGCCACCCGCCGGGAACTGGACCGGACCTGGTTCCCCACCCTCGGAGACCTGCCGGACCGGGTGATCCTCGCCTACACCGCCGCCCCGTCCTGGAGATGGGCCGAGGGGCGCCGGCTGACCGAGGTGGCCGCCATGGTGGACCGGTCGGTCGGCGAGCTGATCTGCGACCTGCTGGTCGACTGCGAGTTGGGGGTTGGTTGCCTGGTGCAGCAACCCGCCGCGAACACCGACGACGACGTCAGCGAACTCGCCCAGCACCGCGTGCACATGGCCGGCTCGGACGGCATCTTCATGGGCGGCGCCCCGCACCCCCGGGCCTATGGGGCGTTCGCCCGGTTCCTGCGCGACCAGGTGCTGGAGCGCTCCAACTGGAGCTGGGCGGACGCGGTCCAGCACCTGTCGGCACGGGCTGTGGCCCGGTTCGGGCTCGGGGACCGTGGCCTGATCGCGACGGGGAAGATCGCCGATCTGGTCGTGCTCGATGCCGGGCGTGTGGCCGATCTGGCAACCTACGACGATTCACGGCAGTTCGCGGACGGTGTGGACCACGTGGTGATCGGCGGCACGTTCGCACTCCGCGACGGCCGCCTGCGCAACGCCACGGCCGGCCGCGCGATTCGACGAGGAGGCTCGTCTTGACCGACCGGCTCGCCCCCACCCCAGGCGCACGCAACAACTCGGCCTCGCTGCGCCGGGCGCTCGGGATCCTCATCAGGCTCGGCGACGACGTCGAGGGCAGCGGCTGCACGCTCACCGAACTGGCCGCACAGCAGGGCCTGAGCAAGTCCACGGTGCTGCGCCTGCTCCAACCGCTCGTCGACGCACGCTTCGTCCAGGTCCTGCCGAGCGGCGCGTACCGGCTCGGCTGGCGCAACGCCCAGCTCGGCCAGGTGTATCTGGCCGGAAACGATCCGCACCGCGACGCGCGCGACGTGCTGAAGGGCCTGTCGGAGGCGACGAGCGAGACCGTTCACCTGGTCACGGCGGACTTCCCGCACGTGGTCTACGTCGACAAGGTCGACAGCCCGCTTCCCGTGCGGATGGCGTCGCGGATCGGCAGCACCCAGTCGGCGTACCGGACCAGCGTCGGCAAGGCCATGCTGGCCCACGCCGATGCCGCCGTGGTCGACGCGGTGATCGCGGCGGGCATGGCCCCGCGCACCGAGAACACCATCACCGACGGCGACGCGCTGCGCGCCGAGCTGGCGCGCACCCGTGCCCGCGGCTGGGCGATCGACGACGTCGAGAACGAGGCGGGGGTGCGCTGTGTCGCCGCCCCGATCTTCGACGCGACCGGAGCCGCGACCCATGCGATCAGCGTGTCGGCGCCCGAGGAACGCATGCCGCCGGAGCGGGTCGCGCAGGTGGCGCCCCTGGTGACAGCGGCGGCCCGCGACATCTCGCAGCGGTGGGGAGGCCGCGGATGACCACGGCCGCCCCCGGTGACGGACCCGGCCGGAGCCCGCTCGCGCGGCGCGGCCGGAGCGCCACCAGGTTCCACTGACCAACCCCCGACCCACGGCGTGACCTGCCTCGTCGAAGGCGACCAGGCGGCCCGCCCCCCACCACCCTGTTGTGAGAAGGAGCTGCTCCGTGGCCCCATCGGCGGCCCCCCTGCCCCTGCCCCTGCCCCCGGCCCTGACCGAGACCCGTGTCGTGGCCGTGCTGCGGCCCGCGACGACCGAGCACCTCGCCACCACCGTGGCCGCGCTCATACGCGCCGGTGTCCGAGCGATCGAACTGACCGCCACCACACCGGACTTCCCGGCCGTCCTGGAACGGACCGTCCGGCAGTTCTCGGCCGACGCGGTGATCGGCGCCGGCACCCTCACCGACGAGGCCCTCACCCGCGCCGCGCTCGACGCCGGAGCCGGGTTCGCCGTGTCTCCCGGCCTGGTGGACGAGCTGCCCGGGATCGCGTCCGCGTACGGAGTGCCGAGCATCGTCGGCGCCTGGACGCCGTCGGAGGTGATGCGGGCCCACGTCCTCGGCGCGGACGCGGTGAAGATCTTTCCCGCCGCGACCGGTGGCCCCGCCCACCTGCGCAGCCTGCGCGAACCGTTCCCCGGCATTCCGTTCGTCCCGTCGGGAGGGATCACCGTGGAGAGCGCCGGCGCGTACGTGGCCGCCGGGGCGCTCGCGGTCAGCCTGGGCGGCGCGCTCACCGGCAGCGCGCTGCGCGACGGCGACGTATCGGTGATCGCCCGGCGCGCGACCACTCTGTTCCAGTCGATCGAGGAAGCGGTGTGAGCGCGATGGGTCCCGACGTCGTCACCCTGGGCGAGTCCATCGGGCTGCTCACCCAGCCGGCGAACATGCCGCTGATCCGGCAGCCGACCCTGCGGCTCGGCTTCGGCGGCGCCGAGAGCAATGTGGCCATCGGACTGGCCCGGCTCGGCCGTAGCGCGCACTGGATCGGCCGGCTGGGCACGGACGAGGTCGGCGCGCTCATCGCCCGGGAGCTGCGGGCCGAGGCCGTGTCGACCTCGATCGTGCGTGATCCCGCGCCGACCGGCCTGATGCTCAAGACCCGCCAGGCCTCGGGCCGGGTCCAGGTCGGCTACTACCGCACGGACAGCGCCGGTTCCCGTCTCGCGCCCGCCGATCTCGACGAGGCCCTGATCGCGGGCGCGAGGATCCTGCACGTCACCGGCATCACACCGGCCCTGAGCGCGTCCGCGTCCGACGCGGTGCGCAGGGCCGTCACCCTCGCCGAGGAGCACGGTGTCACCGTCTCCTTCGACGCCAACTTCCGCTCCCGGCTGTGGGACGAGGACCGGGCCCGCCCGGTCCTGAGCCATCTGCTCGGCAAGGCCGGCATCTTCTTCGCCACCACCGAGGAAGCCCTGCTGTTCACCGACGAGAAGGACCCCGAGCGGCAGGCGAGGGCCATCGCCGCACGCGGTCCCGGCCAGGTCGTGATCAAGCTCGGCTCCGCCGGCAGCGTCGCGTGCGTCGACGGCGTCGTCCACCGGCAGCGGCCCCGGCCTGTCGCCGTGGTCGACCCGGTGGGCGCCGGAGACGCGTTCGCCGCCGGCTACCTCAGCGCGGTGCTCGCCGGAGAGGACGCCGCCGAGCGCCTTCGGATCGCGGGTCTGTGCGGGGCCCGCGCCGTCACCGTCCCCGGCGACTGGGAGGGCGCTCCGTTCGCGGCCGAGGTCGACGACACCGGCTGCGACACCGACGTCGTCCGCTGACGAGGGCGGTTCGGGCCCCTAGTCCGCGGACGTCGGCTGCTGCGGCAGCTCCGCCCGCTCCGCCGCCGCCCGCTTGATGGCGGCGTCCCGCTTGCGGACGTACCAGATGCCCAGCAGGCCCAGGGCGCCGCCGGCCAGGCAGGTCCACACCCACCAGGCGTGGCCGTGGTCGTCGAACCAGCCGTAGAAGGGGAGCTGGACCAGGAAGAGGACGAACCACACGATCGTGCCGCCGGTGATGGTGGCGACCACGGGGCCCTCCAGGGGCTCCGGCGCCTCGTGCTTGGGGGTCCACTTCGCCATGGGGATCAGCTTACGGGGCCCGGGGGCTCGGCGTCCCGTCCCTGGCAGAGGGCACGTCTACGCGCGGAGATGGTCTTTTCGGCTTCATATGTTCATACTGAAACGGTCCGAGTCTGGCTACTTCTCTTCGTAGGAACCACCAACAGAGTCGCGACAGGGACCTGGGGGAACCTGTTGGTTGTCGGTTTGTTCCTCGGTCCGGCCCGGAGTCCTGTCACCCACCCGCACCCTTGAGGTCACCCGCATGTCCACCTCGGCCACCGCCAAGGCTTCCGCCCCCGAGCAGCCGGGGACGCCACCCCCGTACGGCGCCCTCGACCGCTACTTCAAGATCTCCGAGCGGGGCAGCACCCTGTCCCGCGAGATCCGCGGCGGGTTCGCCACCTTCTTCGCGATGGCCTACATCATCGTGCTGAACCCGATCATCCTGGGCAGCGCGAAGGACATGTACGGGCACCAGCTCGACAACGGCCAGCTGGTCACCGCCACCGTCGTGACCGCCGCGTTCACCACCCTGCTCATGGGTGTCATCGGCAACGTGCCGATCGCGCTCGCCGCCGGCCTCGGCGTCAACACGGTCGTCGCGCTCCAGCTGGCGCCGCGCATGACCTGGCCGGACGCGATGGGCATGGTCGTCCTCGCCGGTTTCGTGGTGATGCTGCTGGTCGCCACCGGCCTGCGCGAGCGCGTGATGAACGCCGTGCCGCTGGGCCTGCGCAAGGGCATCGCCATCGGTATCGGCCTGTTCATCATGCTGATCGGGCTCGTCGACTCCGGTTTCGTCTCCCGTATCCCGGACGCCGCCCACACCACCGTCCCGCTCCAGCTCGGCGCCGACGGTCACCTCAACGGCTGGCCCGTTCTCGTCTTCATCCTGGGCGCACTGCTCACGCTGGCGCTGATCCTGCGCAAGGTGCCCGGCGCGATCCTGATCTCGATCGTCGCGATGACCGTCCTGGCGGTCGTGATCAACTCCGTCGCCAAGGTGCCGTCCTGGGGTCTGACCACCCCGAAGTGGCCGGGCAGCCCGGTGGCCACTCCCGACTTCGGTCTGCTGGGCAAGGTCAGCCTGTTCGGCGGTTTCGGGAAGGTCGGGGTGCTCACCGGCATTCTCTTCGTCTTCACCGTGCTGCTGTCGACCTTCTTCGACGCCATGGGGACGATCATGGGCATCAGCGACGAGGCGAAGCTGACCGACGCCGAGGGCAACATGCCCGGCATCAACAAGGTCCTCTTCGTCGACGGCATCGCGGTCGCCGCCGGTGGCGCCAGCTCCTCCTCCGCCACCACCTGCTTCGTGGAGTCGACGGCGGGCGTCGGCGAGGGCGCCAGGACCGGCTTCGCCAACATCGTCACCGGCGCGCTGTTCGCCGTGGCGCTGTTCCTGACCCCGATCGCCACCATGGTGCCGTCGCAGGCGGCCACGCCGGCCCTGCTCGCGGTGGGCTTCCTGATCCTGTCCGGTTCGGTCAAGGAGATCGACTGGGCGGACTACACGATCGCCATCCCGGCCTTCGTGACGATGCTGATGATGCCGTTCACCTACTCGATCACCAACGGCATCGGCATGGGCTTCATCAGCTTCGTGGTGCTGCGCCTGGCGGCCGGCCGCGGCAAGGACGTCCCGGTGCCGATGTACGCGGTGGCGGCGGTCTTCGCCTTCTACTACCTGATGCCGGCCCTCGGCCTGACCTGATCCGCCCGGTTCGGCGCGGGTCACCCGACCCCGTAGAACCTCTCCGTCTCCTCGACGGCGGCCTGGAACCGCTCGTCGAAGTCATCCCGAATGAGCGTCCGGACGACATAGTCCTGGACGCTCATTCCTCTTTTCGCGGCGTGGCACCTGAGCCGTTCGAGCAGCTCGTGGTCCATGCGCAGGCTGAGCACACTGGTCCCCATGGAGACGAGGGTTACGGGCCCGTTCCGTGCGAGGCGCCCTGTTTCGGGCCGGAATCACTCGAAAGAGTGAGGGATCTTCAGTGGCGCGCGTCACGGGTGCAAGGCGTGTCCACGGTGGTATTTAGCCAGGGTAATGAGTTAGGCTAAAGAACATGCCGGACCTCACCCATGGCGACGATGCTGCCGCCGTGAACTCCCTGCGCTCCGCCGTGATGCGGTTGTCCCGTCGACTCAAGCACCAGCGTGTCGACGAGTCGCTGAGCCCCACCGAGATGTCGGTGCTGGGCACCCTGTCCCGCTGCGGGAGCGCCACACCGGGCGAGCTGGCCCGCAAGGAGCACGTGCAGCCGCCGTCGATGACCCGCATCGTGGCGCTGCTCGAGTCCAAGGGGCTGGTCAGCCTGGAGCCGCACCCCGAGGACCGGCGTCAGAAGGTGGTCACGAGGACCGCCCAGGCCGAAACCATGCTGGAGGAGAGCCGCCGCAGGCGGAACGCCTTCCTGGCAGGTCTGGTCGAGGGTCTGGACGAGGACGAGTGGGCCAAACTGAGCGCCGCCGCCCCCGTGCTGGAGAAGCTCGCGCACCTGTAATGCACGTACCACTCGGCGAGTGAGCTGCCGACGAGGAGGCGAACCCTTTTGAGTACGGGATCCGGAGCAGACTCCGCCCCCGCACCGACCACCCACGATTCCCGCTCCGCCCTCGACTCCCCCCGCAAGTCCTCGATGTTCAGCTCGCTGAGGGTCAGGAACTACCGCCTGTTCTTCCTCGGCCAGGTCGTCTCCAACACCGGCACCTGGATGCAGCGCATCGCGCAGGACTGGCTGGTCCTGAGCCTCACCGGCTCCTCGGCCGCCGTCGGTATCACCACGGCCCTGCAGTTCCTGCCGATGCTGCTCTTCGGCCTCTACGGCGGCGTCCTCGTCGACCGCCTGCCCAAGCGGCCCACCCTGCTCGTCACCCAGTCGGCCATGGCCGTCACCGGCCTCGCGCTCGCCGTGCTCACCCTCACCGGGCAGGTCCAGGTGTGGCACGTCTACCTCGCCGCGTTCGCGGTCGGTCTCGCCACGGTCGTGGACAACCCGGCCCGCCAGTCCTTCGTCTCGGAGATGGTCGGCCCGGAGCAGCTCCAGAACGCGGTCAGCCTGAACTCCGCGAACTTCCAGTCCGCCCGCCTGATCGGCCCCGCCGTCGCGGGCCTGATGATCACCGGCGTGGGCACCGGCTGGGCGTTCCTCGCCAACGGCCTGTCCTTCGTCGCCCCCATCGTCGGCCTGCTGCTGATGCGCGCCCGTGAACTGCACGTCGTTGAGCGCGCCCCGCGCGGCAAGGGCCAGCTTCGTGAAGGCCTGCGCTACGTCGCCGGCCGCCCCGAGCTGATCTGGCCGATCGTCCTGGTCGGCTTCATCGGCACCTTCGGCTTCAACTTCCCGGTGTGGCTGTCGGCCTACGCCGAGGACGTCTTCCACGCCGGAGCCGGCGCCTACAGCCTCTTCAACACCGTGATGGCGGTGGGCTCCCTGGTCGGCGCCCTGCTGGCCGCCCGCCGCGGCACCGCCCGGCTGCGCCTGCTCATCGCGGCCGCCGCGGCCTTCGGCGCGCTGGAGATCGTCGCCGCGCTGGCCCCGTCGTACTGGCTGTTCGCGCTGCTGATGGCGCCCATAGGGATCTTCGGCCTGACGGTCAACGTCACGGCGAACACCGCGGTGCAGATGGGCACCGATCCGGCCATGCGCGGCCGGGTGATGGCCCTGTTCATGATGGTGTTCATGGGAGGCACGCCGCTGGGTGCGCCCCTCGTCGGCTGGATCACCGACGCCTACGGCGCCCGGGTCGGCTTCGCCGCGGGCGGTGTCGTCTCGCTCGCCGCGGCCGCCACCATCGGCCTGGTCCTGGCCCGCGTCGGCGATCTGCGCCTGTCGTTCGGCTGGTACCACGGTCACCCTCGCGTGGGCCTGGTCCCCCGCGAGCACCGCAAGGAACTGGCCGCCGCGGCGTAGTCCGGGCGCGTCCGGTCCGCCGGGACGGTTCAGTCGCGCGGGAACTCGTCGGTCTTGAGGACGAGGCCGACCGGGGTGTCGTTCAGATCGACCTCGTCACCGAAGCCGAGGCTGAGGACACCCCGGTACTCGCCGTCCTTCGGCAGGGTGTGCAGGTGCCACGTGCCGGTGTACGGGTCCACGATCAGGTACACCGGCACTCCGGCGGCCGCGAAGGCGTCCTTCTTCGGGCCGTAGTCGTTCCTGGCCGTGGCCCTGGAGATCACCTCGGCGACCAGCTCCACGTCCTCCGGGCGCCAGTGGCCCTTCGCGTCCTTCCGGGCGCCCTCCGCGAGAAGATGCCGCCCTCGACGATCTCGGTCTTGAAACCTTCCGGGACGGGCATCTGCTCCAGCCACGCGAACATCTCGTCGAGGGCGGGCCCGTCGCCTTGGTCGGCCGTCTCGGTCCCGTCTGCCCGAACTGTCACTGTGCCCGCTCCTCACCGCTGCCGCCTGGTCGCAGTGCGGCTGCGCGGTACAACGGTGTGCACGGCGACCGGGTCACACCCGGGTGCGCGGCAGGACACTGGGCCCATGAGACTGTTCGCCGCCGTACTGCCCCCGCCGGACGTGCTCGACACGCTCGCGGACGAGATCGAGGGGTTGCGGAAGCTGCCCGGTGCGGACCGGCTGCGCTGGACGCGGCGCCCCGGCTGGCACTTCACGCTCGCCTTCTACGGGGAGGTCGGCGAGGAGGCCGTACCCGAGCTGTCGGCCCGCCTGGAGAAGGCCGCGCGCCGTACGGGGACCTTCTCGCTCGCGCTGCGCGGGGGAGGACAGTTCGGGCGCGGCAAGGCGCTGTGGACGGGGGCGGAGGGCGACCTTGCGCCCCTGCGGCTGCTGGCCGGGCGCGCGGACGCGGCGGCGCGGAGGGCGGGCGTGCCGATGGAGGAGCACCGCCCCTACAAGGCTCACCTGACGGTGGCGCGCGGCCGGGAGCGCCTGGACGCACGGCCGTACGTCCAGGCGCTGCGGGACTTCGGGAGCAGACCGTGGACCGTGGAGGAGCTGGTCCTCGTGCGCAGCCGGCTGCCCGGGTCCGGGGTGCCGGGGGAACAGCCCCGCTACGAGCCGGTCGGGCGCTGGCCACTGCGGTCGGCCGGTTAGTCTCGACTGCGTGGACCCGAAAACCCGGAACCGGATCATGGCCGGTGCGCTCGTGCTGATGTTCGTCGTCGTCGCCCTGGCGGCCGCGCTCGGCAGGTGACGCGAAGCGCGGCCGCCAGGGCCGGTACGGACGCTCGAACGGCGCGGAGCGCGCCTACCGGGGCGGCCTACCAGGCAAAGGCCTCCGGCGACGGACCCGGGCCCGGGTAGATCTCGTCGAGCCCGGCCAGCAGCTCGTCGCTCAGCTCCAGCTCGACCGCCCGCAGCGCCGACGCGAGCTGCTCGGCGGTGCGCGGGCCTACGATCGGGCCGGTCACGCCGGGCCGGGTGAGCAGCCAGGCCAGCGCGACCTCGCCGGGCTCCAGGCCGTGCTTGTCGAGCAGGTCCTCGTAGGCCTGGATCTGCGCGCGTGAGGTGGGGTCGGCGAGGGCGTCGGCGGCCCGCCCGGACGCCCTGCGCCCGCCCTCGACCTCCTTCTTGATCACACCGCCCAGCAGCCCGCCGTTCAGCGGCGACCAGGGGATGACCCCGAGGCCGTACTCCTGCGCGGCCGGGATCACCTCCATCTCGGCGCGGCGCTCGGCCAGGTTGTAGAGGCACTGCTCGCTGACGAGCCCGATCGTGCCGCCGCGCCGGGCCGCGATCTCGTTGGCCTGGGCGATCTTGTAGCCGGGGAAGTTGCTGGACCCGACGTAGAGGATCTTCCCCTGCTGCACCAGCACGTCGATGGCCTGCCAGATCTCCTCGAAGGGAGTGTTCCGGTCGACGTGGTGGAACTGGTAGAGGTCGATGTAGTCGGTCTGCAGCCGCTTCAGACTGGCGTCGACCGCCCGCCGGATGTTCAGGGCGGAGAGCTTGTCGTGGTTCGGCCAGGCGTCGCCGTCGGCGGCCATGTTCCCGTACACCTTGGTGGCGAGGACGACCTTGTCGCGCCGGCCGCCGCCCTGCGCGAACCAGTTCCCGATGATCGATTCCGTACGGCCCTTGTTCTCGCCCCAGCCGTAGACGTTGGCCGTGTCGAAGAAGTTGATCTCCGCGTCCAGTGCCGCGTCCATGATCGCGTGGCTGTCGGCTTCGTCGGTCTGCGGTCCGAAGTTCATCGTCCCGAGGACCAGCCTGCTGACCTTGAGTCCCGTGCGCCCGAGCTGTGTGTACCTCATGGTCACCAAGCCAACGTCTTGGAGTGCGCTCGATGCAAGGGGGGCGTGTACGAGACGGGGGGGCTCAGTCGCGGGGGAACTCGTCCGTCCTGAGGGTGAGACCGAGGGGGGTGGTGCTCATGTCGACGTCGGTTTCGTAGTCGACGCGCAACTCGCAGGTGTAAGAGCCCTCCTTGGGTTCCGTGTACACATGGCACCTGCCCTGGTACGGGTCGGCGATGAGGTACACGGGGACACCGGCGAGGGCGTAGGCCGCCTTCTTGGGCCCGTAGTCGTTGTGAGCCGTCCCCTTGGAGATGACCTCGGCGATGAAGTCGACGTCCTCGTACCGCCAGCGACCCTCGTCGTCCTTTGCCGCGCCTTCGCGCAGTTTGGCCACATCGGGGCAGAAGCCGTTCTCGAATCCGGGGAAGTCGATGCGGACGTCCGTGAACACGCGCGTGCGGCGCCTTCCGAAGCGATCTTCGAGAGCCCACAGGATTTCACGGATGGTTTCCCAGCGGATGTCCCGCTGCGGCGTCATGAAGACACTGCCCCCTACGACCTCTGCCTTATAACCCTCGGGGACGGGCATCCGCTCAAAGCGCTTGAACCAGAGGTCCAGGTGCTCGGCGTTCTCGTCGGCCATCTTGATCTCGATCCTGTCCTCCAGGACGGTCATCGTGGCGCTCCTCCCCCGCTGCCCCACGGACGAGTACAGCCGTGCGGTACAACGATACGGTCGGCGGCAAGGGCACGGGCGGCAGCGCATATGCCAAACGAGTCGCCGCGGTTCAGCCCCCGTACTCCCCGCCCCAGCCCCACTCCCGGTGCAGCGTCCCCGCGAACGCGCCCGCGATCTTGTGCTCGCCGCTCTCGTTCGGGTGGGTGCCGTCGTAGGTGTCCGTGTGGAGGTCGTACGTCGGCGGCGGAGGCGCCAGGAGCAGCGGGGAGCGGGGTTCGTCCAGGTCGGCCACGGTCTTGGCCAGCAGCTCGTTGAAGCGGTCCACCTGCGCGGCGAAGAGCGGGTCGGCCTCGGCCCGGATGTTCGGGATCACCGGGAGCACGACCGCGTGGACGCGCGCGTTGGCGGCCCGCGCCCGCGCCACGAAGGCCTCCACGTGGACCGCCGTCTGCTCGGCGTTCGTGTAGAAGCCGAGGTCGATCAGGCCGAGCGCGACCAGCAGCACGTCCGCACGGCACTCCCGTACGGCGTCGCCGACGAGCGGGACCATGTGCCCCCAGCCCTCGCCCCAGCCGGCCAGGTGGGCGCGCGGGAAGTCCGGATCGGCGTAGGCGAGGGAGACCGGCGCGTCCGCCGACTTGTCGTACAGCGTCTCGCGCGGGCCGACGAGGGTGAACGGGCCGCCGTACGTCCCGCACAGGTGCTGCCACAGCCGGTAACGCCAGGTGTGTTCGCCCGTGCTGCCGATCGTCATCGAGTCACCGACGGGCATGAACCTGAGCATCCGCTCATCATGGACGACGGACGGGAGCGGTGCGATCTGAGTGCGATGTGAGGCCCGCCACGCTGTGTGAACATCCGTGCGGAATGGCACTCTTGGGCGATGCGCCGACCGTTCGCCCTGCTCGCCGGGGCTCTTCTCACGGGTGTGCTCGCCGCGCCCGCCGCCCTGGCCGCCGACGGCGACGACGGGTTCACGATCAAGGACCCGCGGATCAGGGAGTCCAGCGGTCTCGCTGCCTCGCGCCTGCATCCGGGCGTCTACTGGACGCACAACGACAGCGGCTACGGGCCGCAGATCTACGCCGTGGACGGCAGGACCGGCGAGACCGTCGCCACCATCACCCTCAGCGGCATCGGCAAGCCCCGCGACGTGGAGGCCATCTCCCTCGGGCCCGGCAACCAGATCTACGTCGCCGACACGGGCGACAACCTCGGCGGCACCTGGCCGTACGTGTGGATCTACCGGCTGCCCGAGCCGAAGGAGCTGAAGGACCGGACGATCCGGGCCACGCAGTACGTGGTGAAGTACGCGGACGGCCCCCGCGACGTCGAGTCGATGGTCGTGCACCCGAAGACGGGGCGCGTCTACCTCATCGACAAGAACGAGGACGGCGGCCACCTCTACGAGGGCCCGGCCGAACTGTCCCCCTCGGGCACGAACGTCTTCGAGCCGATCGCCCCGGTCGACCTGTGGGCCACCGACGCCGCCCTCTCCCCGGACGGCACGCACCTCGTCGTGCGCGGTTACTTCGGCGGCATCCACTACGACTGGAACGGCGGCAGGATCAAGCGCGCGGGCCGGCTCGACGTGCCGCTCCAGAGGCAGGGGGAGTCCGTCACCTACAGCGTCGACGGCACCAAGCTGCTGTACGGCAGCGAGGGCGTCGAGAGCCCGGTGCAGGTGCGCGACGCACCGGATGCCGACGGGTCCGCCACGTCGCCGTCCAGGCCGGGCGGTTCGAGTTCCGCGGGTTCCGTCGCGGACGACGGCGGCCGCATCGGCGCGGGCACCGTCGCCGCGGTGGCCGTCGCGGCGGCCGCGGTGTGGGGGCTGAGGCGTTTGTTGCGTCGGCGCTCTTGACGGACGGTAGTCACCTGACTTCCACTGGGAGGCGCGGGTGTGTGGGAGCGCTCCCACTCGTTCCGGTCCCGCGGTCCCCTCGGGAGGAAGCAGCACCATGTTCCGCACTTTGCGACGAGCGCTGTGCGCTGCCGCGGCGCTCCTGTTACCACTGGGCCTGGGACTCGGCCTGCCGGCCACCGCGCACGCGGCCCCGGCCGCGGGCGGCGCCGGCTACTGGCACACCAGTGGACGTCAGATCCTGGACGCGTCCGGACAGTCCGTCCGGATCGCGGGCATCAACTGGTTCGGTTTCGAGACCGACAACCGTGTCGTGCACGGGCTGTGGTCCCGCGACTACAAGAGCATGATCGACCAGATGAAGTCGCTGGGCTACAACACCATCCGGCTGCCCTACAGCGACGACATCTTCAAGGCCGGCGCGATGCCCACGAGCATCGACTTCTCCGCCGGCAAGAACGCCGACCTGCAAGGGCTGAACTCGCTCCAGGTCATCGACAAGCTCGTCGCGTACGCCGGTCAGGACGGCCTGAAGGTCATCCTCGACCGCCACCGGCCGGACTCGGGCGGCCAGTCGGCCCTCTGGTACACCGCCTCCGTCCCCGAGTCGACGTGGATCGCCAACCTCAAGTCCATGGCGTCCCGTTACAAGGGCAATGCCACGGTCATCGGCATCGACCTGCACAACGAGCCCCACGACCCGGCGTGCTGGGGCTGCGGGGACCAGGCCACCGACTGGCGGCTGGCCGCCGAGCGGGCCGGCAACGCGGTCCTCTCCGTCAACCCCGACCTGCTGATCTTCGTCGAGGGCATCCAGACCTTCGACGGCGTCTCCGGCTGGTGGGGCGGCAACCTGATGGGCGTCGGCCAGTACCCGGTGCGCCTCGACGTGGCCAACCGGGTCGTGTACTCCGCGCACGACTACGCCACCAGCGTCGCCCAGCAGGCCTGGTTCAGCGACCCGTCCTTCCCCAACAACATGCCCGACATCTGGGACAAGTACTGGGGCTACATCTTCAAGCAGAACATCGCCCCCGTGTGGGTGGGCGAGTTCGGCACCACGCTCCAGTCCACGGTGGACCAGAAGTGGCTGGCCGCACTGGTGAGTTATCTGCGCCCGACCTCGACCTACGGCGGTGACTCCTTCTCCTGGACCTTCTGGTCCTGGAACCCCAACTCCGGTGACACCGGCGGGATCCTGAAGGACGACTGGCAGACCGTGGACACGGTGAAGGACGGGTACCTGGCGACCGTCAAGGCCTCGGGCTTCCCGAGCACCGGGGGCGGTGGCGACAACGGCGGTGGTGACAACGGCGGTGGCGACAACGGCGGCGGTCAGGCCGCCTGCAAGGCCGCTTATGTCGTCAGCAGCGACTGGGGCGGGGGCTTCAACGCCGATGTGACGGTGACCAACACCGGTTCCACTCCGATCAAGTCCTGGAAGGTGACCTGGACCTGGAGCGGTTCCCAGAAGGTCGCCACCATGTGGAACGCGTCGTACACCCAGAGCGGGGGGACCGTGACGGCGGTCAACGCCGACCACAACGGGGCGATCGCGGCCGGTGGTTCGACCGCCTTCGGCTTCGGGGGCGAGCCCGGGGGCGGGGCTGTGCCGAGCGTGACCTGCACGGCGTCGTGACGCCCGCGAGGCGCCCGGCGGCCGACGCCGGGCGCCTCGCGTCCGCGGCGCGTCGCCGGACCGGGCGGCGTCCGGCCGGGCACCGGCACCCACGCGCGGAGGGCGGAAACTGATCCGTTCGGCGGATCGTCTTGGCCTGTGAGGCCAAGCGGAGACCGAGCGGAGGGGGAAGCCGGGGTGGGCCACGAGCGGGCGGGCAGCGGTGCGGCTGCGGTGAGGGCTGCGGTGCGGGCGGTGGCGCCGCCGTGGGCGCGACGCCGGGTGGGGCGGCGGGCTCTGGGCCAGGAGGCACGGAGGGATCCGGGCCAGGAGGCGGGGCGGGCCCCGGGCCGGGGGGAGTCGGCCGGTGCGGGGCGCGGGTCGCCGTGGCGGCGGGGGCGGGTGCTTGGCGCGCTCGCGGTGCTGACGGCCGGGCTGCTGGCGTTCCACCGGGCCGTGCCCAACTCCGTGGGCCGCGCGGGCAGTCTGCTGGAGGCGTTCCTGCCGTGGCTCGGCCTGGTGGTCGTGGTGCTGTTCGCTCTCGCGCTGCTGCGCCGTTCGGCCGTGGCGCTGGTGGCTCTGCTGCTGCCCGTGGCGGCCTGGACGTACCTGTTCGGCGGGCTGCTCCTGCCCGGGACGGCACCCGGCGCCCGCCATCTGGTCGTGGTGCAGCACAACGTCAGCGACGAGAACGCCGATCCGGCGGGCACGGCCCGCGCCCTGGCCGACGCCGGGCCCGACCTCATCGCGCTGGAGGAACTGGTGCCCCCGGCGCTGGCGGTCTACGAGCGGACCCTCGCCGCCGCCTACCCGTACCACGAGGTCCGGGGCACCGTCGGAATCTGGTCGAGGCATCCGCTGACCGGTACGCGGACGCTGGACATCAAACCCCGAGGGATCACGGAGGCCTGGAGCCGAGGGCTGCGGACCGTGGCGCACACGCCGCACGGCCCGGTCGCGGCGTACGTGGCCCACCTGCCCTCGCTCCGCGTCCGGGCGAGCGGCCTCACGTCCGGCCGGCGCGACGAGAGCGCCCTGCTGCTGGGCGAGGCCATCGCCGCCGAGGAGGTGAGGACGGTGATCCTGCTGGGCGACCTCAACAGCACGGTCGAGGACCGCGGGCTCGCCCCGCTGACCTCGCGGCTGAACGTGGCGGAACGGGGCCTCGCGCTCAGCTTCCCCGCGGCCTTCCCGCTGGCCCGGATCGACCAGGTCATGGCCCGCTCTGCGTCCGTCGCCGAGATCCGCACCCTGCCCGCCACCGGCAGCGACCATCTGCCGGTCGCCGCCAGGGTCGAGCTGGGCTGAAGCAACGGGGCTGTCTCGCGAGGCCATCGAGTGGAACGGCGCTTTGGCGTTCGTGAGTTGTTTTCCGACGGCTCCCTGGGCCGCTCAGGGGGCGGCCGGGTCCGGCGCATGCGTTCTCGGCGTTCTCTCAGGCCGAGAACGAGAGGTAACGCTGCCTCAGATTTTCGGGGTGTCGTCAACAATCGGCCTGTGAATCTCAACGACCGGCTTCCACCCCGCGGAGAACTCGATGAAGTCCGCACGGGTGGGGTAGGTGTCGATCGCGCGACGGTCACGCTTGGGGCTGTCGCCCCCCTTGCGCCCCCGGGGAATCTGCTCCTCGAAGATGTCGACCTTCACGTCGGGAACCTCCTTGAGGCCCTGGCGCCAGATCTGCACGATGTCGGCGCCGAACGCCTGCCGGGCCGCAGCGTAAAGGGCCGTGAGGGCCCCCTTGTCCCCACCAGGGACGAAAAGTGCCAGGTCCAGCACGACACCGGCGGACTGGAGGACCTCGATGGTCACCGAGCCGTTCTCGTCGGCCAAGTAGATTCCGGCTTCATTCTCGTCGTCGGGAAGGCAGGAGACCTCTTCCTGGAATACGGTTCGCGCCGTGATCGAGCCGCCCTCGAAAGCCTCACCGGACTTGGTCAGAAAGGCAGGGACATAGCAGTCGGGAAGCTTGAGTTCTGCCGTGTCGGCGGAAACGAAGATCCTGTCCTTCACGCCGAGCTTCGTCACCTCTTCCAGCGAGAGGCGGCGGGCGGCGATCTTCTCCGTGTTCACGATTTCCCTTTCAGGTTGCACTGTCCCTCCGAACAGGGACGCTACCACGAAACCCCGAGGTCAACTGCCCAGTAATCGTGGGGTAGATGGCCTCCGACGGCCTGCGCGGGAGGATACCGAAGCGAGTGCCACTCGGTCGGAACGCGCATCCGCCAGGTAGTGTCCCTCGTCATGGTGTTGGGCATCAACTTGCCGTTGCATTTCGGTGCGTTGGGTAGCGCGGGGAACTAAAAGAGAGTTTACGGTAGATATCACCCATATCCCCTTCGGGGGTGGCGAGGTAAGGCGATCCATTCGTCGCGCATCTCGAAGAGTGCAGCGGAAGCAAACCGGGTGGTCCGACAACGCAACAACGCAGACCCCCACCGGCAACATCTGGATGGAGCGCGAACCGGAAGTCGCGTACTGCCGCGCCCTCTTCGGTCAGGACTTCGGCGTAGTCGGCTGACGCACGTTGCTGACGTCTCGTCATGGTGGGCGGGGTTCGGTACACAGCAGGCACGGACGTCCGTCCGCGATCACCTGGCAGGCATTCCTTCGCCAGTTCTCGTAGGCATCGCACACACGAAGGGCGCCCGGCGGATCACCGCCGGGCGCCCTTCACGGACGTAGGAGACGGCTACAGCCTCTCGATCACATGGTCGACGCACTTCGTCAGGGACTCGACGTCCGCCGGGTCGATGGCCGGGAACATCGCGATGCGCAGCTGGTTACGGCCGAGCTTGCGGTAGGGCTCGGTGTCGACGATGCCGTTGGCGCGCAGGGTCTTGGCGACGGCGGCGGCGTCGATCTCGTCGGAGAAGTCGATCGTGCCGATCACCTGGGAGCGCTTGGCCGGGTCGGTGACGAACGGGGTCGCGTACTTGGACTCCTCCGCCCAGGAGTAGAGGCGGGACGAGGAGTCCTTGGTGCGGGCCGTGGACCAGGCGAGGCCGCCCTGGCCGTTCAGCCACTCCAGCTGCTGGTTGAGCAGGAAGAGGGTGGCCAGCGCCGGGGTGTTGTACGTCTGGTTCTTGCGGGAGTTGTCGATCGCCGTGGGCAGCGAGAAGAACTCCGGGACGTGGCGGCCGGAGGCGTGGACGCGCTCGGCGCGCTCGAGCGCGGCCGGGGAGAACACGGCGATCCACAGGCCGCCGTCGGAGGCGAAGGACTTCTGCGGGGCGAAGTAGTAGACGTCGGTCTCGGCGATGTCGACCGGGAGGCCGCCCGCGCCGGAGGTGGCGTCGACCAGGACCAGGGAGCCCTCGTCCGCGCCGGCCACGCGCCTGATGGGCATGGCGACACCGGTGGAGGTCTCGTTGTGCGTGAAGGCGTAGACGTCGACGCCCGCCTCGGCCCGGGCCTCCGGGTGCGTGCCCGGGTCGGAGGAGACGACGGTGGGCTCGGCGAGCCAGGGGGCGAGCTTGGCGGCCTTGGCGAACTTCGAGCTGAACTCGCCGAAGGTGAGGTGCTGCGACTTGTTCTCGATCAGACCGTGGGTCGCGATGTCCCAGAACGCCGTGGAGCCGCCGTTGCCGAGCACGACCTCGTAGCCGTCGGGGAGCCGGAACAGCTCGCGGATGCCCTCGCGCACCTGGCCGACCAGGTTCTTGACCGGGGCCTGACGGTGGGAGGTGCCCATGAGGGATGCGCCGGTGGCGGCGAGGGCGTCCAGCGCCTCCGTCCGCACCTTGGAGGGACCCGCGCCGAAACGTCCGTCCGCGGGCTTGATGTCAGAGGGAATCCGGATCTCAGCCACGAACGGGAGAGTAGCGGGTCGGAGAAATCCGGGTGAAACGCATTCCGCCGGGTGAGACGGCCGGTGAATCGATCGCGTGCATGCTGGACGCATGACCGATCTCGCGGATCTCTCGGGGCTTGCGGCACAGCTGCGCCGGGCCGTGCGCGGGGAGGTGGCGTTCGACGTCACCTCCCGGGCGCTGGTCACCATGGACGCCTCCAACTACCGGCGGGTCCCGCTGGGTGTGGTGGCTCCGTGGGACGCCGACGACGTGGCGGCGGTCCTCGAGGTCTGCCGGGCGCGCGGAGTGCCGGTGGTGGCGCGGGGCGGCGGCACCTCGATCGCGGGCCAGGCGACCGGGACGGGCGTGGTGCTGGACTTCACCCGGCACATGAACCGGGTGCTGGCGCTCGACCCCGGGGAGCGGACCGCCGTCGTCCAGCCGGGGGTGGTCCTGGACCGGCTCCAGGAGGCCGCCGCGCCGCACGGGCTGCGCTTCGGGCCGGACCCGTCCACGCACAGCCGGTGCACGCTCGGCGGGATGATCGGCAACAACTCGTGCGGCTCCCACTCGGTGGCCTGGGGGACGACCGCGGACAGCGTGCGGGAGCTGTCGGTGCTCACCGCGCGGGGGCGGCGACTGCGGCTGGGGCGCGAGTGGGCCGGGGCGCCGGACGGGCTGCGGGAACTGGTGGAGAGCGAACTCGCCCGGCTGCGCACCGGCTTCCCGCGACTGCCCCGCCGCATCTCCGGATACGCCCTGGACGCCCTGCTGCCCGAGAACGGCGCGGACGTGGCGCGCTCCTTCTGCGGCTCGGAGGGCACCCTCGGCGTGCTGACGGAAGCGGTCGTACGGCTCGTCGAGACACCTCCCGCGCGCGTGCTGGCCGTGCTGGGGTACGCGGACGAGGGCGCCGCCGCCGACGCCGCGGCCGGGCTGCTGGAGTACCGGCCGCTGACGGTGGAGGGGATGGCCCGGGACCTGGTGCCGGCCGCGGCGGCCGATCTGCCGCGCGGAGACGCCTGGCTGTTCGTGGAGACGGGCGGGCAGACGGCGGGGCAGGCACGCGCGCGTGCGGAGACGATCGCGCGGGCCGCCGACGCCGTGGACACCGTGATCGTCGAGGATCCGGCGGCGCAGCGCGTGCTGTGGCGGGTCCGGGAGGACGCGAGCGGTACGGCGACCCGGATGCCGGACGGCACGGAGGCGTGGCCGGGGTGGGAGGACTGCGCGGTGCCGCCCGAGCGGCTGGGCGCGTATCTGCGGCGGTTCCGGGAGCTGCTGGCCGCCCACGGCCTGCGGGGCGCCCCGTACGGGCACTTCGGGGACGGCTGCATCCACGTCCGTATCGACTTCGACCTGCTGACCCCGGCCGGGATCGGCAATTTCCGGCGGTTCTCGCAGGAGCTGGCCGAGCTGGTGGTGGCGCACGGCGGTTCGCTGTCCGGGGAGCACGGGGACGGGCAGGCCCGCGCCGAGCTGCTGCCGACGATGTACGGCGCGCGGACGGTGGCCCTCTTCGAGCGGGTCAAGGGACTGTGGGACCCCGACGACCTGCTCAACCCCGGGATGCTGGTCCGTCCGGCGCCCCTGGACGCGAACCTGCGTTTCGCCGTGCTGCCGCGCCGCCCGGTCGACGTGGCCTTCGGCTACGCGGCCGACGGCGGGGACTTCTCGGCGGCGGTGCGCCGGTGCGTCGGCGTCGCGAAGTGCCGTACGACCGAGGTGTCGGGCGCCGCGGTGATGTGCCCCTCCTTCCGGGTCACGGGCGAGGAGGAGCACTCCACGCGCGGGCGTGCCCGGCTGCTGCACGAGATGCTCGCCGGCGAGCTGGTGACCGACGGCTGGCGGTCGGCCGAGGTCCACGACGCGCTCGACCTGTGCCTGTCGTGCAAGGGGTGCCGGTCCGACTGCCCGGTCGGGGTCGACATGGCCACGTACAAGGCGGAGTTCCTGCACCACCACTACGCCGGACGGCGCCGCCCGGCCGCCCACTACGCCATGGGGTGGCTCCCGGTGTGGCTGCGCTGGGCGGCCCGCACGCGCACCGGGCCGCTGCTGAACGCGCTCGCCGCGCTGCCGCCGCTCGCGTCGGCGGTGAAACGGCTCGGTGGAATCACACCCGAACGAGGGATCCCGCGCCTGGCGCGCGAGCCGTTCACCCGATGGTGGCGCACGCGGGCGGCCGCGGGCCGCGGGGAGGGGGCGGGCGATCTGGTCGTCCTGTGGCCGGACACCTTCACCGAGCACCTGTCGCCGTCCGTGGGGCGGGCGGCCGTCCGCGTGCTGGAGGCGGCCGGACTGCGGGTGGCGCTCCCGCCGACGCTGCGCCTGCGCCGCCCCCTGGTGGGCGGCGCGGGCGCGACGCTGCTGAACCCCGTGTCCGTCCTGCGCGGCCGGGGCCGCGTCTGCTGCGGCCTGACGTACGTCTCCACCGGACAGCTGGACCGCGCCCGCGCGGTGCTGCGCCGCACCCTGGACCTGATGGAACCGGTGCTGGAGACCGACGCGCCCGTCGTCGTCCTGGAACCGAGCTGCGCCGCCGCCCTGCGCACCGACCCGCCGGAGCTGCTGCCCGGTGACCCGCGGGCCCGCCGTCTGGCCGACCGCGTCCTGACCTTCGCCGAGGCCCTCCAGCGCCACGCCCCCGGCTGGACCCCGCCCCGGCTGGACCGCCCGGTCGCCGGCCAGACCCACTGCCACCAGCACGCCGTGCTCGGCGACGCGGCCGACCGGCGCCTGCGGGAGGCGGCGGGTCTGACCGGTGAGCTGTCCGGCGGCTGCTGCGGACTGGCCGGGAACTTCGGTTTCGAGAAGGGCCACTTCGAGGTGTCGGCCGCCTGCGCCGAGGAACAGCTCCTGCCGTCGGTGCGACGGGCCCCGGACGGCGCCGTGGTCCTCGCGGACGGCTTCTCCTGCCGCACCCAACTGGACCAGCTGGCCGGAGTACGGGGACGCCATCTGGCGGAGGTACTGGCGGAAGGGCTGGAGGGGCCGGAAGGGCTGGAGGGGCCGGCAGGGCTGGAGGGGCCGGCGGGGCGGGGCGGCTCGTGACCGTGGCCGCCGAGCGGCCGAGCGGCATGGGTGGCGCGTTGTGCGCTGTGGGGCGGTGGGGGGACGTGGACAGGGGTGTACGGCGGCACGCCCCTGACTGCGTCCACTACCCTGGACCCAGCAGTACATCGCGATGCACAAGCCCCTAGCCCAGTACCTGGACCGCCCCGTGACCACGCCCCGCGCCGCCACCCCCTCCACCTCTTCCTCCCCGTCTCCGGTCACCTCCGCGCCGGCCACCGCGCCCGCGCCCGGATCCCCGGGCCGTTTCGGCTCGCTCGGCCCGGTCGGGCTGGTGCTGGCCGGGGGCATCTCGGTGCAGTTCGGCGCCGCGCTGGCCGTGACGCTGATGCCGCGGGCGGGCGCGCTCGGCGTGGTGACCCTGCGCCTGCTGGTGGCCGCGATCGTGCTGCTGGTGGTCTGCCGGCCCCGGCTGCGCGGGCACTCGCGCGCCGACTGGGGCACGGTCGTCGTCTTCGGTGTCGCGATGGCCGGGATGAACGGCCTCTTCTACCAGGCCGCCGCCCGCATTCCGCTCGGCCCCGCCGTCACCCTCGAAGTGCTCGGCCC
The DNA here is from genome assembly GCF_044548235.1 of Streptomyces sp. NPDC052043. Classification (NCBI taxonomy): domain Bacteria; kingdom Bacillati; phylum Actinomycetota; class Actinomycetes; order Kitasatosporales; family Streptomycetaceae; genus Streptomyces; species Streptomyces sp. NPDC052043. Next base: position 355,785 of record NZ_JBIUBT010000009.1, on the reverse strand, counting down.
GCTCGCCCTGTCGGTGCTGGCCTCGCGCAGCGCGATCAACTTCGTCTGGGCCGCCCTGGCCCTGGCCGGCGTCTTCCTGCTCGGCGGCGGGAGCTTCGACAGCCTCGACCCCGTCGGTGTCGGCTTCGCGCTGAGCGCGGGCGTGATGTGGGCGGCGTACATCGTCTTCAGCGCCCGGACCGGCCGGCGCTTCCCGCAGGCCGACGGGCTGGCGCTGGCGATGGCGGTCGGCGCGCTGCTGTTCCTGCCGCTGGGGATCGTCGAGTCCGGCTCGAAGCTGGTCGTCCCGACGACGTTCGCCCTGGGCGCGGGGGTGGCGCTGCTGTCCTCCGTCCTGCCGTACACCCTCGAACTGCTCGCCCTGCGCCGGCTGCCCGCCTCCACCTTCGCCGTCCTCATGAGCCTGGAACCGGCCCTCGCCGCCACGGCCGGCTTCCTCATCCTCGGCCAGGACCTCACCGCCCTCCAGGCCATGGCGATCGTCCTGGTCATCGCGGCGAGCATGGGGGCGGTACGGACCCAGGTGGCGCGGAGCAAGGCGCCGCTTCCGGAGGCGCACCCGTAACCGGTGCCGGTTTTCGGCGCCGCGCGGCGGGACCATGAATTCATGCAAGCATGCTTGATTGTTTCAGGGTCCGCTGCCATGCTCCACGCATGTCCGACCCGACGCTGGTGTTCGACGATCTGCGTGCTGAGAGTGACGAACTCGATCGGCTTGTCGCCGGGTTGAGCCCCGGGGAGTGGGGGCGGCCGACTCCGGCGCCCGGATGGAGCGTCGCCCATCAGATCGCCCATCTCGCCTGGACCGACCGGTCCGCCCTGCTCGCCGTCACCGACCCGGAGGGCTTCCAGGCGCTGGCCGAGGAGGCGCTCGCCGCCCCCGGGACGTTCGTCGACCGGGGAGCGGAGGAGGGTGTCCGGCTGCCGCCGGGTGAGTTGTCGGCGCGCTGGCGGCAGGGGCGGGCCGCTCTCGACCGGGCGTTGCGAGCGGCGCCGCCCGGGTCCCGTTTCCCCTGGTACGGGCCGCCCATGTCGGCCGCCTCCATGGCGACCGGGCGGCTGATGGAGACCTGGGCGCACGGGCAGGACGTGGCCGACGCTCTCGGTGTGGTGCGCACACCCACCGACCGGCTCAGGCATGTGGTGCGCATCGGGGTGCGGGCGCGGGACTTCGCCTTCGGGGCGCACGGGGTGCCCGTGCCCGAGGAGGAGTTCCGCGTGGAGGTCCGCGGTCCCTCCGGGCAGCTGTGGACGTACGGCCCCGAGGACGCCGCGCAGCGGGTCACCGGACCCGCCCTCGACTTCTGCCTCCTGGTCACCCAGCGCGCCCACCGCGCCGACCTCGCGGTACGCGCCGAGGGGCCGGACGCCGACCGCTGGCTGGACATCGCCCAGGCCTTCGCCGGCCCGCCCGGTGCCGGCCGGGCGCCCGAGGGGGCGGCCGGATGACCCTGCGCGTCGGCAACGCCTCCGGCTTCTACGGCGACCGGTTCGACGCCATGCGCGAGATGCTCACCGGCGGCGAACTGGACGTCCTCACCGGCGACTACCTCGCCGAGCTGACCATGCTCATCCTGGCCCGGGACCGGTTCAAGGACCCGGCGGCCGGCTATGCCCGTACCTTTCTGCGGCAGTTGGAGGAGTGCCTCGGACTCGCCCACGAGCAGTCGGTGAAGATCGTGACCAACGCGGGCGGGCTCCATCCCGCCGGGCTCGCCGAGCGGGTGCGGGAGTTGGCCGGGCGCCTCGGGATCCCGGTGCGCGTCGCCCATGTCGAGGGCGACGACCTCACCGCCGGCCTCCCCCAGGTCCTCGGCTCCGCCGCCCCCGTGGGGGACACCCCTCTCGCCGCCCACGCCTACCTCGGCGGCTTCGGGATCGCGGCCTGTCTGCGCGAGGGTGCCGACGTCGTGGTCACCGGGCGGGTGACGGACGCCGCCCTGGTCACCGGGCCCGCCGCCGCCCACTTCGGCTGGCAGCCGCAGGAGTACGACCGGCTGGCGGGCGCCGTCGTCGCCGGGCACGTGCTGGAGTGCGGCGCCCAGGCCACCGGCGGCAACTACGCCTTCTTCGCCGACCACGCCCTCGACCGGTTGCGCCGCCCCGGTTTCCCGCTCGCCGAGCTCCACGAGGACGGCAGCTGCGTGATCACCAAGCATCCCGGCACGGGCGGGGTGGTGGACGTCGGCACGGTGACCGCCCAACTGCTGTACGAGACGGGCGGCGCCCGGTACGCGGGGCCCGATGTCACGGCCCGGCTGGACACCGTGCGGCTCAGCCAGGACGGGCCCGACCGGGTGCGCGTCGAGGGGGTGCGCGGGGAGGCCCCGCCGCCCGCCCTCAAGGTCGGGCTCAACCGCCTCGGCGGCTTCCGCAACGAGGTCACCTTCGTCCTCACCGGCCTCGACATCGAGCGCAAGGCCGAACTGGTGCGGCGGCAGATGCAGGACGCGCTCGGGGCCGCCGGGTCGCCCCCCGGTGAGGTGCGCTGGGACCTCGTGCGGACCGACCGGCCCGACGCCGGCACCGAGGAGACGGCGAGCGCCCTGCTCCGGCTGGTCGTACGGGACCGGGACCCGCAGGCGGTGGGACGGGAGTTCAGCGGGGCCGCCGTGGAACTGGCGCTCGCCGGATATCCCGGCTTCCACATGCCGGCGCCTCCCGGGAAGGGTGCGCCCTACGGCGTCTTCGAGGCCGTGTACGTCCCCCAGGACGCCGTCGAGCAGGTGGCCGTCCTCGACGACGGCCGCCGTGTCGCCGTGGCACCACCCCGACAGACGCGCGCACTCGAGGACGTGGCGCGGCCGCCGCTGCCGGAGCCCCTGCCGGACGGCCCGACCCGGCGCGCCCCGCTCGGACGCGTCGCCGGGGCGCGCAGCGGCGACAAGGGCGGCGACGCCAACGTCGGCGTGTGGGCGCGCTCGGAACGGGGCTGGCGCTGGCTCGCGCACGCGCTGACCACCGAGACGTTCCGGCAACTCGTCCCCGAAAGCCGGACGCTGACCGTGGAACGGCACGTCCTGCCCCAGCTGCGCGCCCTCAACTTCGTCGTCGAGGGGATCCTCGGCGAGGGCGCCGCCGCCCGGCACCGGTTCGACCCGCAGGCCAAGGCCCTGGGCGAATGGCTGCGCTCCCGCCACCTGGACATACCGGAGGCCCTGCTGTGACGGTCCTCTTCTCCGCCCTGGACACCGGCTCCGCCGAGTACCGGGCCCACCGCGAGGCCATGCTCGGCAAGCTCGCCGCACTCGACGCCGAGCACGCCAAGGCACTCGCGGGCGGCGGCGCGAAGTACGTCGAGCGGCACCGGCGGCGCGGCAAACTGCTCGCCCGTGAACGGATCGAGCTGCTCCTCGACCCCGACACGCCCTTCCTGGAGCTGTCGCCGCTGGCCGGGTGGGGCAGCGACCACACCGTGGGCGCCTCGCTGGTCACCGGGATCGGGGTCGTGGAGGGCGTGGAATGCCTGATCACCGCCAACGACCCGACCGTGCGCGGCGGCGCCAGCAATCCGTGGAGCCTGCGGAAGGTGCTGCGGGCCAACGACATCGCGCTCGCCAACCGGCTGCCCTGCGTCAGCCTCGTCGAGTCCGGGGGCGCCGACCTTCCGTCCCAGAAGGAGATCTTCATCCCCGGTGGAGCCGTCTTCCGGGACCTGACCCGGCTGTCGGCGGCCGGCATCCCGACCGTCGCCGTCGTCTTCGGCAACTCCACCGCCGGGGGCGCCTACGTCCCCGGCCTGTCCGACCACGTGATCATGGTCAAGGAGCGGGCCAAGGTGTTCCTCGGCGGTCCGCCCCTGGTGAGGATGGCCACCGGCGAGGAGAGCGACGACGAGTCCCTGGGCGGTGCCGAGATGCACGCGCGCGTGTCCGGTCTCGCCGACCACTTCGCCGTCGACGAGCCGGACGCCCTGCGGCAGGCCCGCCGGGTCGTCGCCCGGCTCAACCACCGCAAGGCCCACCCCGATCCGCCCGTCGCGCCGCCGCCCCTGTACGACGAGGAGGAACTGCTGGGGATCGTTCCCGGCGATCTGCGGATCCCCTTCGACCCGCGCGAGGTCGTCGCCCGGATCGTCGACGCCTCCGACTTCGACGAGTTCAAACCGCTGTACGGGACGAGCCTGGCCACCGGCTGGGCCACCCTGCACGGCTATCCCGTCGGCATCCTCGCCAACGCCCGGGGCGTGCTGTTCAGCGAGGAGTCGCAGAAGGCGGCCCAGTTCATCCAGCTCGCCAACCAGCGGGACGTACCGCTGCTGTTCCTGCACAACACCACCGGCTACATGGTCGGCCGGGAGTACGAGCAGGGCGGCATCATCAAGCACGGCGCGATGATGATCAACGCGGTGTCCAACTCACGCGTCCCGCACCTGTCCGTCCTCATGGGGGCGTCCTACGGCGCCGGGCACTACGGCATGTGCGGACGGGCCTACGACCCCCGCTTCCTGTTCGCCTGGCCCAGCGCCAAGTCCGCCGTCATGGGACCGCAGCAGCTCGCGGGCGTGCTGTCGATCGTGGCCCGGCAGTCGGCGGCCGCCAAGGGGCAGCCCTACGACGACGAGGCGGACGCCGCGCTGCGGGCGATGGTGGAGCAGCAGATCGAGTCCGAGTCGCTGCCGATGTTCCTGTCCGGGCGGCTGTACGACGACGGCGTCATCGACCCGCGCGACACCCGCACCGTCCTCGGCCTGTGCCTGTCGGCCGTCCACACCGCGCCCTTCGAGGGCGTGCGCGGCGGCTTCGGCGTCTTCCGGATGTGAGGGATCCCTTGATTTCTTCCCTGCTCGTCGCCAACCGCGGCGAGATCGCCTGCCGTGTCTTCCGCACCTGCGCCGAGCTGGGCATCCGGACGGTCGCCGTGCACTCGGACGCCGACGAGAACGCGCTGCACACGCGCGTGGCCGACACCGCCGTACGCCTGCCGGGCGTGACGCCCGCCGAGACGTACCTGCGCGGCGACCTGATCGTGCGCGCGGCGGTGGCGGCCGGCGCGGACGCCGTGCACCCCGGCTACGGATTCCTCGCCGAGAACGCCGGCTTCGCCCGGGCCGTCCTGGACGCGGGCCTGGTCTGGATCGGGCCGCCCCCGCGGGCCGTCGAGGCGATGGCGTCCAAGACCCGCGCCAAGGAACTGATGGGCGTCCGGCCCCTGCACGACGTCACCGAGGCCGACCTGCCGGTCCTCGTGAAGGCCGCCGCGGGCGGCGGCGGGCGCGGGATGCGGATCGTACGGCGGCTCGAGGACCTGGACGCCGAACTGGCCGCCGCGCGCGCGGAGGCGCTGAGCGCCTTCGGCGACGGCGAGGTGTTCGTCGAGCCGTACCTCGGGGGCGAGGCGGGCGGGCGGCACGTGGAGGTGCAGGTCCTCGCCGACACCCACGGCACCGTGTGGACGCTGGGCACACGGGACTGCTCCCTCCAGCGGCGCCACCAGAAGGTCGTCGAGGAGGCCCCGGCGCCCGGACTCCCCGCGGACACCGAGCGGGAGGTGCGCGAGCTGGCCGTACGGGCCGCGCGGGCCGTCGACTACACCGGTGCGGGGACCGTCGAGTTCCTGGTGGCCGGCGGCCGTGCGCACTTCCTGGAGATGAACACCCGCCTCCAGGTGGAACACCCGGTCACGGAGGCCGTGTTCGGTGTGGACCTGGTCGCCCTCCAGATCCGTGTCGCCGAGGGCCACGCCCTGGACGCCGAACCGCCCCCCGCGCGCGGGCACGCGGTCGAGGCCCGCCTGTACGCCGAGGACCCGGCCCGCGACTGGGCCCCGCAGACCGGCACCCTGCACCGCCTGTCCGTCCCCGGAGTCCGCCTGGACACCGGCTACGGCGACGGGGACACCGTCGGCGTCCACTACGACCCGCTGCTCGCCAAGGCCGTCGCCCACGCCCCCACGCGCGCGGAGGCGCTGCGCAAGCTCGCCGGCGCGCTGGAGCGGGCCGTCGTCCACGGCCCGGTCACCAACCGGGACCTACTGGTGCGGTCCCTGCGGCACGAGGAGTTCGCCACCGGCCGGATGGACACCGGCTTCTACGACCGCCACCTCGCCGAACTGGCCGCCCCCGCCCCCGACCCGTACGCGCCCCTGGCCGCCGCGCTCGCCGACGCGCACGGCCGCTCCCGCTTCGGAGGCTGGCGCAACGTGCCCTCGCAACCGCAGGTCAAGCGGTACCTGATGGCGGGCGAGGAGCACGAGGTGCGCTACCGGCACAGCCGCACGGGGCCGGTCGCCGACGCCGTGGGGGTGCGGGTGGTGCACGCGGACGCGCGCCTGGTCGTCCTCGAGGTCGGCGGCGTCCGGCGCCGGTACAAGATCGCCCGCTACGGCGACCGGGTGTACGCGGGGCCGACCGCGCTCACTGCCCTGCCCCGCTTCCCCGACCCCGCCGTCCAGCGTCTTCCCGGCTCACTGCTGGCGCCCATGCCCGGCACTGTCGTGCGCGTCGCCGACGAACTGGCCGTGGGCGACGCGGTACGGGCCGGACAGCCGCTGCTGTGGCTGGAGGCGATGAAGATGGAGCACAAGATCTCCGCGCCCGTCACGGGCACGCTCAGCGCCCTGCACGCCGCACCCGGCCGCCAGGTCGAGGTCGGTGCCCTGCTCGCCGTCGTAGAGGCCACCCGGGAGGATCAGTGAGCGCCATGCTGGAAACCGATGAACACAAGGATCTGCGCGCCGCGGTGGCGGCCCTCGGCAAACGCTACGGCCGCGCCTATCTCACCCGCACCGTCGCCGAGGGACGTCCTCCCACCGAACTCTGGTCCGAGGCGGGCAAGCTCGGTTACCTGGGCGTCAACCTGCCGGAGGCATACGGCGGGGGAGGCGCCGGCATCACCGAACTGTCCATCGTGCTGGAGGAACTGGGCGCGGCCGGCTGCCCCCTGCTGATGATGGTCGTCTCGCCCGCCATCTGCGGCACCGTCATCGCCCGGTTCGGCACCGAGGAACAGAAGCGCGCCTGGCTGCCCTCGCTGGCGAACGGCACCCGCACCATGGCCTTCGGTATCACCGAACCCGACGCCGGCTCCAACTCCCACCGCATCACCACCACCGCCCGCCGCGACGGCGCCGACTGGGTGCTCAGCGGCCGCAAGGTGTTCGTCTCCGGTGTCGACATCGCCGACGCCGTCCTGGTCGTCGGCCGCACCGAGGACGCGCGCACCGGTCGCCTCAAGCCCTGCCTGTTCATCGTCCCGACGGACGCGGACGGTTTCCAGCGGCGGCCCATCGACATGGAACTCACCGCCGCCGAGAAGCAGTTCGAGCTGGTCATGGACGAGGTACGGCTGCCCGCCGACGCGCTCGTCGGTGGGGGCACCTCCCACGCTTTCGGCAGTGGGGGAGAAGACGCGGGCCTGCTGCAACTGTTCGCCGGGCTCAACCCCGAGCGCATCATGACCGCCGCCTTCGCCATCGGCATGGGGCGCCACGCGCTCGGCCGGGCCGTGGAGTACGCGCGCGAACGCACCGTCTGGAAGGCCCCCATCGGCTCCCACCAGGCCATCGCCCACCCGCTCGCCCAGGCCCACATCGAGCTCGAACTCGCCCGCCTGATGACGAGGAAGGCGGCCCACCTGTACGACGCGGGCGACGACGTGGGCGCGGGCGAGGCCGCCAACATGGCCAAGTACGCGGCCGGTGAGGCCTGCGTACGGGCCGTCGACCAGGCCGTGCACACCCTCGGCGGCAACGGCCTCACGCGCGAGTTCGGCCTCGCCTCGCTGATAACGGCCGCACGCGTGGCTCGTATCGCCCCGGTGAGCCGGGAGATGATTCTCAACTACGTCTCCCACCAGACCCTGGGCCTGCCCAAGTCGTACTGACCCGCCCGCCGTGTGCGAGGAGGAACCGTGTTCCGCAGCGAGTACGCAGACGTTCCGGCCGTAGAACTGCCCATCCATGAAGCCGTCCTGGGCCACGCGTCCCGGTTCGGCCGGGCGCCCGCCCTGATCGACGGCACGGACGGCACCACCCTCACGTACGAACAGGTGGACCGCTTCCACCGGCGTATCGCCGCCGCGTTCGCCGAGGCCGGCGTGCGCAAGGGCGACGTCCTCGCCCTGCACAGTCCGAACACGGTCCTGTTCCCCGTGGCCTTCTACGCCGCCACGCGCGCGGGTGCCTCGGTCACCACCGCGCACCCGCTCGCCACGCCGGAGGAGTTCGCCACGCAGCTGAGGGACTCCGCGGCCCGCTGGATCGTCACCGTCTCCCCGCTGCTCCCGGCGGCCCGGCGGGCGGCCGAACTGGCGGGCGGGGTGGAGGAGATATTCGTCTGCGACCGCGCTCCCGGGCACCGTTCGCTCCTCGACATGGTCGCGGGCGCCGCACTCGAGCCGGCCGTGCCCATCGACCCGGCCGAGGACGTCGCGGCGCTGCCCTACTCTTCGGGGACGACCGGCACCCCCAAGGGTGTGATGCTCACCCACCGGCAGATCGCCACCAACCTCGCCCAGCTCGAACCGGTGATCACGTCCGGGCCCGGCGACCGGATCCTCGCCGTGCTGCCGTTCTTCCACATCTACGGGCTCACCGCGCTGATGAACGCGCCCCTGCGCCAGGGCGCCACCGTCGTCGTGCTGCCCCGCTTCGAGCTGGAGACCTTCCTCGCGGCCATCCGGGACCACCGCATCACCGGCCTGTACGTGGCCCCGCCGATCGTGCTCGCCCTCGCCAAGCACCCGGCCGTGGCGGGCTACGACCTGTCGTCGCTGAAGTACGTCATCAGCGCGGCGGCCCCGCTCGACGCCCGGCTGGCGGCGGCCTGCTCCCGGCGGCTCGGCCTGCCCCCGGTGGGCCAGGCCTACGGCATGACCGAACTGTCCCCGGGTACCCACGTCGTCCCCCTGGACGCCATGCACGACGCGCCCCCCGGCACCGTCGGCCGGCTCATCGCCGGCACCGAGATGCGCGTCGTCTCCCTCGCCGACCCGGACAAGGACCTCGGCACGGGCGAGCCCGGCGAGATCCTGATCCGCGGGCCCCAGGTGATGAAGGGCTATCTGGACCGGCCCGACGCCACCGCCGTGATGATCGACCCCGACGGCTGGCTGCACACCGGCGACGTCGGGTACGTCGACGACGACGGCTGGCTGTTCGTCGTCGACCGGGTCAAGGAACTGATCAAGTACAAGGGGTTCCAGGTCGCGCCCGCCGAACTGGAGGCGCTGCTGCTGACCCACCCGGGCATAGCCGACGCCGCCGTCGTCGGTGTGCACGACGCCGACGGCAACGAGGTGCCGCACGCGTACGTGGTGCGCCGGCCGTCCGCCGACGGCCTGTCGGAGGCGGAGGTGATGCTGTACGTCGCCGAACGCGTCGCCCCGTACAAGCGGGTCCGGCGGGTCACCTTCCTCGACGCGGTGCCCCGCGCCGCCTCCGGCAAGATCCTGCGGCGGCGGCTGCGGGAAGCGGGGGAGCGGCCGTGACGGCGATCGGACGCACGCGCGCGCGTGCCGTGGAAACCCTCAGCCTCGACTCGCCCGACCGCCGCAACGCCCTGTCGGCGCCGTTCGTCGCGGAGCTCGCCGCCGCGCTCACCGACTGCGCCGAGGACCCCGCCGTGCGCGCCGTCGTCCTCACCCACACCGGCGGCACCTTCAGCGCGGGCGCCGACCTTCGCGACCCGCCACGCCCCGAGGCGATGGCCGCCCTGCTGCGGCAGATCGTCGCACTGCCCAAGCCGGTCGTCGCCCGCGTCACCGGGCACGTCCGCGCCGGCGGTCTCGGCCTGCTCGCGGCCTGCGACCTCGCCGTCGCCTCGCACCGGGCCACCTTCGCGTTCACCGAGGTGCGCATCGGGGTGGCCCCCGCACTCATCTCGCTGCCGCTGCTGCCCCGCGCCGACCCGCGCGCGCTGGCCCGCCACTGCCTCACCGGGGAACGGTTCGACGCGGCCGAGGCGGCCAGGACCGGCGTGGTGACGGCGGCCGGTGACGACGCCGACGCCGTGCTGGAGCCGATCCTCGACGGTCTGCGCCGCTCCTCCCCGCAGGCGCTGGCCGAGACGAAACGGCTGCTCACGGCTAGGGTGCTGGAAGCCTTCGACCGGGACGCGGCCGGCCTGACCGCGCTCTCGGCCCGGCTGTTCTCCTCCGCGCAGGCGCGCGAGGGCATGGCGGCCTTCCTCGAACGACGGGATCCGGAATGGGTGGTGTGACCTCACACGACCGCGCGGAACGCGCCCCCAAGCAGGACCGCAGCCGGGCCACCCGGCAGCGGCTCCTCCAGGCCGCCGTGGCCTGCCTCGCCGAACACGGCTGGGCCGGGTCCACGGTCTCGGTGGTCGCCGAACGCGCCGGCGTCTCCCGCGGCGCCGCCCAGCACCACTTCCCCACCCGCGAGGACCTGTTCACCGCCGCCGTCGAGTACGTGGCCGAGGAACGCTCCACCGCCCTGCGCGCCCTGTTCCCCGCGGGCGCGGGCGGCGACCGGCGGGCCGTGGTCGCCGCCCTCGTCGACCTCTACACCGGGCCCCTCTTCCGGGCCGCCCTCCACCTGTGGGTGGCCGCCTCCGACGAGGCCCAACTGCGCCCCCGTGTCACCGAACTGGAGGCGCGCGTGGGCCGTGAGACCCACCGGATAGCGGTCGAGCTGCTGGGCGCGGACGAGTCCCGCCCCGGCACCCGCGAAACCGTCCAGGGCTTCCTCGACATGGCCCGCGGCCTCGGCCTCGCCAACCTGCTCACCGACGACACCGCCCGCCGCGAACGCGTGGTCGCCCAGTGGGCGGTCCTGTTGGAGGACGCGCTGGGTCGCGGCCCGACCTCCGCGTGAACCGGGAGTGAACCGGGCCACACCCGTATCGCGTGTCCGGCAGTACCCTGTGCGCATGTCTGTGCTGCTCGTGCGACGCCGCCACGTGGACTACGTGCGCGTCACGAGCATGGGCTGTCGGCGCTCTGCCTGACCCGGCCCTCTCCGCGGCGACCCGATCGCCCGCATCTCTCACCCGGTTTCTCTCATCCGGCACCCGTGCCGCGCGCCCACCCATGGCCGCTGCCCGGGACCCGTACACCCTGCGGACGTGACCCATGACGAACACCGCGACGACCCCGTCGTACGACCAGCTCCCCCTCATCGACCTCGCCGCGGCCGACCGCGGTCCCCGGGAACGGGCGCTGCTGCACGAGCAGTTGCACGCCGCCGCCCACGACGTGGGTTTCTTCCAGCTCGTCGGGCACGGCGTCACCCGGGCCGAGACCGACGCGCTGCTCGACGCCATGCACGCTCTCTTCCGGCTCCCCGAGGCCGACCGCCTCGCCCTGGACAACGTCAACTCGCCCCACTTCCGCGGCTACACGCGCACCGGGGACGAGCGCACCGGCGGCGCCCGCGACTGGCGCGACCAGCTCGACATAGGCGCCGAGCGGCCCGCCCGCGTCCCCGGGCCGGGCGAGCCCGCGTACTGGTGGCTCCAGGGCCCCAACCAGTGGCCGGCCGCCCTGCCCGAGTTGCGTACCGCCGCACTCGCCTGGATCGACCGGCTCGGCGCCGTCGCCCACAGGCTGCTGCACGAACTGCTCACCGCCATCGGCGCGCCCGCCGACTTCTACGACCCGGTCTTCGGCGAGTACGCCCACCCGCACCTCAAGCTCGTCCGCTACCCGGGCAGCGCCGGCGACGGCACCGACCAGGGCGTCGGCGCCCACAAGGACTACGGCTTCCTCACCCTGCTGCTCCAGGACGGGATCGGCGGGCTCCAGGTGCAGCGCACGGACGGGCTCTTCCACGACGTGCCGCCGATCGAGGGCGCGTTCGTGGTCAACCTCGGTGAGCTGCTGGAGGTCGCCACCAACGGCTACCTCGTGGCCACCAACCACCGGGTGGTCTCCCCGCCCGGCGCGACCGAGCGGTTCTCGGTGCCCTTCTTCTACAACCCGCGCCTGGACGCCCGTGTCGCCCCGCTGCCCTTCCCGCACGCCACCGCCGCGCCCGGCGTCACCGACGACCCGGACAACCCGCTGTTCGCGGACTACGGTCTGAACGAGCTGAAGGGGAAGATGCGCGCCCACCCGCTGGTCGCCCAGCGGCATCACGCGGAGCTGCTGAGCCCCGCGTGACGCCGCTCGTGACGCCGCGTGTGCCGACCGGGCGCGGTCAAGTGCCCGGTCAGCGCGCGATGTCCGCGTAGCCTGCGATCTCCCGCAGGCCGCGCGGACCGGGACCGACGTAACGGGCGGAGGGGCGCACCAGCCGGCCGGTGCGCTTCTGCTCCAGGATGTGCGCCGACCAGCCCGCCGTACGCGCGCACGTGAACATCGACGTGAACATGTGCGCCGGCACCTTGGCGAAGTCCAGCATGATCGCCGCCCAGAACTCGACGTTCGTGGCCAGCACCCGGTCCGGCCGGCGGTTGTGCAGCTCCTCCAGGGCGGCCTTCTCCAGGGCCTCGGCGACCTCGTACCGCGGGGCGCCGAGCTCCCGGGCGGTACGGCGCAGCACGCGCGCGCGTGGGTCCTCGGCCCGGTACACCCGGTGACCGAAGCCCATCAGCCGCTCACCGCGGTCCAGGGCCTGCTTGACGTAGCCCTCCGCGTCCCCGGTCCGCTCGATCTCCTCGATCATGCCCAGGACCCGGGAGGGCGCGCCGCCGTGCAGCGGGCCGGACATGGCGCCCACCGCGCCCGACAGGGCGGCCGCCACGTCGGCGCCGGTGGAGGCGATGACGCGGGCGGTGAACGTGGAGGCGTTCATGCCGTGCTCGGCGGCGGACGTCCAGTACGCGTCGACGGCCGCCACGTGCTTGGGGTCGGGCTCGCCCTGCCAGCGGATCATGAACCGCTCGGTGATGGAGCGGGCCTTGTCGATCTCCCGCTGCGGCACCATCGGCACGCCCTGCCCGCGCGCCGACTGGGCGACGTACGACAGGGCCGTGACGGCGGCCCGCGCCAGGTCGTCGCGCGCCTGCTCCACGTCGATGTCGAGGAGCGGTTTCAGGCCCCACACCGGGGCGAGCATCGCCAGCGCCGACTGGACGTCCACGCGGATGTCCCCGGAGTGCACGGGGATCGGGAACGGCTCGGCGGGCGGCAGGCCCGGATCGAAGGCGCCGTCGACCAGCAGTCCCCAGACGTTGCCGAAGGAGACCTGACCGACGAGTTCCTCGATGTCGACGCCCCGGTACCGAAGGGCGCCGCCCTCCTTGTCCGGTTCGGCGATCTCCGTCTCGAACGCGACGACTCCTTCGAGACCGGGTACGAAGTCGGACATCGGGCGGCTCCTTGTGGTCGGTGCGGCAGAGGATGCGAGGGGCTGCTGCTGGGGTGGTGGTTACTGCTGGTGCGATGCGATTGGTGCGATTGGTGCGACTGGTGCGACTGCGAGTGGTGCCAGTGGTGCGATGGGTGCTGCTGGTGCGACTGGGACGGCGGCCTGGTGCGGGATGTCGGGTGGTGGGCCGTCCACCGGTGGATCCACGGTCGCGTCCCGTGACTCGCGGTCCTTGGCGGGCATCCTTGCGGGCATCCCTGTGATGCCCCGTGCGACCGGCTGCCGCCCAACCGGAACGACAGCAGCACCATAACCCCGAGTGCCACAAAAAGGGAGTGGGGGCGGCACTCAGTGCCACCCGGGGTCCGTGGCGAAGGGCGAGGGTGCCCCCGCGGAAGCGCCCGGCGGATACGGCAAGATGATCGCGTGACCGACCGAGAAGCCGGGGAGACCGCCCCCTTCGACCTCGCCTCCATGCGCATGCACTACCGGGCCGAGGGGCTGGCCGAGGCCGACCTGGCCGCCACCCCCGTCGCCCAGTTCGCGCGCTGGTTCCAGCAGGCCGCGACCGAGGGCCGGTTGTTCGAGCCCAACGCCATGGTCGTCTCCACCGCGGACGCCGAGGGCCGGCCCAGCTCCCGCACGGTGCTGCTCAAGTCCTTCGACGAGCAGGGCTTCGTCTTCTACACCAACTACGACTCCCGCAAGGGCCGCGACCTGGCCGGGAACCCGTACGTCTCCCTGCTCTTCCCCTGGCACCCCATGGCCCGCCAGGTCATCGTCCAGGGCGTGGCCCGCCGCACCGGCCGCGACGAGACCGCCGCCTACTTCCGCACCCGCCCGCACGGTTCCCAGCTCGGCGCCTGGGCCAGTGCCCAGTCCACGGTGGTCGCCGGCCGCGCGGAGCTCGACGCCTCCTACGCCGACCTGGCCGCCCGCTACCCCGAGGGCGAGCAGGTGCCCGTCCCGCCGCACTGGGGCGGCTTCCGGGTCGCCCCGCGGTCGGTGGAGTTCTGGCAGGGCCGCGAGAACCGCCTGCACGACCGCCTGCGGTACGTCGCCGAGCCGGACGGCGGCTGGCGCGTGGAGCGGCTGAGCCCCTGAGGCGACCCCGGGGCGTGGATGCCGTATTGACATGGCTCTGGTCCAGACCTCACCGTGATCCGCGACACACAGTCGCCCCCGAAGGGACGGACCACGCATGAGCGACCGCACGCCGGCCGGGCAGTTCCTCGACGCCGCCATCGGCCTGCTCCAGCGGGTCCGGGACGAGGAGGCCGAGCAGATCGCCGCGGCCGGGACGCTGCTCGCCGACACCGTGGCCGCCGGCGGCCGCCTGTTCGCCTTCGGCGCCGGCCACTCCTCCCTTGCCGCCCAGGACCTCGTCTACCGCGCCGGCGGGCTGGCCCTGATGAACCTGCTCGCCGTTCCCGGCACCGTCGGCGTCGACGTCGTGCCCGCCACCCTCGGCTCCGCCCTGGAACGCGTCGACGGCCTCGCCACCGCGGTCCTGGACAGCTCCCCCCTCCGCTCCGGCGACGCCTTGGTCGTCGTCTCGCTGTCCGGGCGCAACGCCCTGCCGGTGGAGATGGCCATGCGTGCCCGCGCCCTCGGCGTGCGGGTCGTCGGCGTGACCTCGGTGGCCTACGCGACCGAGACCACGTCCCGGAACGCCTCGGGGACGTTCCTGAAGGACCACTGCGACATCGTCCTCGACTCCAAGATCGCGGTCGGGGACGCCGAACTCACCCTCGACACCGTCGCGGCCCCCTTCGCGCCCGCCTCCACCGTCGTCACCTCCGCCCTCCTCCAGGCGGTCATGGCCACCACCGCCGGCGTCCTCGCCGACCGCGGTGTCGAACCGCCGCTGCTGCGCTCCGGCAACGTCGACGGCGGCCACGAGTGGAACGCCCAGGTCTTCGACCGGTACGCCGACCGGATCTTCTACCGGCACTGACCGGACCGCACGCGCACGCGCACGTCCACGGCGTCGGTCCCCGCGCATGGGAATTTCCCCGGACGGCAATTCCTTCCATGTTCTGGGAACTCGGTGTGTGCTGGGTCACGTTCCAGTTGAATGATGGGCAGTGAGCGAAACGACGTGCCGTACGTGCGGACGCAGCCTGCAGGGGGTCCAGGTGAGTGCTTCCCGGCGTAAAGGGGCCACCGACGAGCTGGGGCCGGACGAGCCCGAGCCCGAGCGGGACGGCTCGCAGGGGCCCGACGCCCACGACGGCTCCGACCTGCTGGCCGCCCTCCTCGACGGCATGGACGCGGCCCTGTGCGCCTTCGACGCCGACGGCGTCGTCACCCACTGGAACCGTGAGGCCGAGCGCATCCTGGGCTGGACCGCCGCCGAGGCCGTCGGACGGCACGGCTTCGCCGGCTGGGCCGTGCGCAGCGCGGACGCCGAGGAGGTCGAGGGGCGGCTGATGTCCGCCATGCACGCCCCCGGACGCCAGGTGCACGAGTTCGCGCTGCTCACCAAGGACGGCGGCCGCGTCCTGGTGCGGACCCAGTCCGCGGTCGTGCACGGGCCCGACGGCAAGCCCGCCGGCCTGTACTGCGCCTTCAGCGAGGTGCACGCGCAGATCGACCTGGAGCGGTCCATCGCGCTCAGCGAGGCCCTGTTCGAGGACGCCTTCTGGGGCGTCGTCCTCGTCGACGCCGACCTGCGGCCCGCCGTCGTCAACCCCTACGCGGCCCAGGCCCTCGGCATCGGCCGCACAGCGGCCCTGGGCCGGCCGCTCGGCGAACTGCTCGCCCAGGGCGCGGAGGAACTGGAGAGCGCGCTCACCCACGTGCTGGCCGAGGGCGCCCCGCCCGCCCCCGCGGAGCTCTGGGTGGGCGTACGCACCGCGGAGGGCGACCGGCGGCGCTGCTGGCGCAGCGGGTTCGTCCGGCTCGCCTCACCGCTCGCCGAGGAACCGGTACCGCTCGGCGTCGCCTGGCTCTTCGCCGACGTCACCGAGGCCAAGCAGGGCGAGCAGGAGGCCGCGCTGCTGCGGTTCCGCGGCAACCAGCTGCACCGGGCCGCCCGTGCCGCCGCCGAGTGCGAGGACCCGGCCGAGGCCGCCACCGTCCACCTCGACTTCGCCCTCGCCGGCTTCGCCGACCACGCCCTGATCGACCGGGTGGCGGGCGCGGCCCCGGCCGACTCCGAGACGGCGGCCCCGGTCCGGCTGGTCCGCGTCGCGGCCACCCCCTCCGGCGGCCCCGGGCCCAGCCTGCTCACCGGGCAGGCCGGGCTGCCCGTCCGCTACGGAACGGGACACCCCGCCCTCCAGTGCGTCGAGCGGGTCGGCTCCGTGCGGGCCTCCGCCGGGTCCGTACCGGCCGACCGGGCGCGTGAGTGGGCCGAGGCCCGGCAGTGGCCGTCGGACACCGTGCACGCCCTGTGCGCGGTGCTGCGCAGCCGCGGACGCACCCTCGGCGTCGTGACCTTCCTGCGCGGCTCCGGCCGAGCCCCCTTCGAGCGTGCCGACGCGGCCTACGCCGAGGACGTGGCCGCACGCATCGCGGCGGTCCTGGACCTCGCCCTCCTGGCGAAGGACACCCGCGCCTGACCGCACGAGGGCGCCTTGCCGCGCCGACGCACCGGCTGGCGCGAAAAAAACCTGTTGTGTATCGCCGGTCCACTTCCTAGGGTGTTGTGCACACACGAAGGGAGGTGATCCGGTAGATGAGTGAGACCCGGACGCGTGAGGTGGCTGCGGGCTAGCGGCCCGTCACCCCACCCTGTGCGGTGCCGGACCGGCGCGTGAGAACACGTGCGGCCGGCCCAATTTCAAGCAGTCACCCGACCCGCGAGCTGCCGGTACGTCCGGCCGGCTCCTCCGCCGAGGCGGAGGGACCCAGCTCGCGGGTCGTCTGCGTTGCGCGAGGCCTGCCCGGTTGTCAGTGGGATGCGTCAGAATTGACTCCAGGGCCAGCGCACGCGCCGGGAAGCCGCCGGGCTTCCGGCCGAGGTAATCGAGGGGCACGTATGTCCGGACTGATCGACACCACGGAGATGTATCTCCGCACCATCCTCGAGCTGGAGGAGGAAGGCGTCGTCCCCATGCGCGCCCGGATCGCGGAGCGACTGGACCAGAGCGGGCCGACGGTGAGCCAGACGGTCGCGCGGATGGAGCGCGACGGCCTGGTCTCGGTGGCCCCGGACCGGCATCTGGAGCTCACGGACGAGGGCCGCCGGCTGGCCACGCGCGTGATGCGCAAGCACCGGCTCGCAGAGTGCCTGCTGGTCGACGTGATCGGCCTGGAGTGGGAGCAGGTGCATGCCGAGGCCTGCCGCTGGGAGCACGTGATGAGCGAGGCCGTGGAGCGCAGGGTGCTGGAGCTGCTGCGGCACCCGACCGAGTCGCCCTACGGCAACCCGATCCCGGGCCTGGAGGAGCTGGGCGAGAAGGACGGCGCCGACCCCTTCCTGGACGAGGGGATGGTGTCGCTGTCCGACCTCGACCCGGGGGCCGACGGCAAGACGGTGGTCGTCCGCCGGATCGGCGAGCCGATCCAGACGGACGCGCAGCTGATGTACACGCTGCGCCGCGCGGGCGTGCAGCCCGGCTCGGTGGTCAGCGTGACGGAGTCGGCGGGCGGGGTGCTGGTCGGCAGCGGCGGCGAGGCGGCGGAGCTGGACACGGAGATCGCCTCGCACGTCTTCGTCGCCAAGCGCTGAGCGGGCCGCCGCCGGGCCGCCGGTCCGGCTCGCCGTGTTCCCCCGTCCGTGGCTCAGCGCGTCGAAGCGCAGCGCGCGGTCGCCGGGCGTGCGAGGCTGTCGCGAAAGGCGTGGGGTGTGAAGGAGGGGTGGGGGAGATGTGCCGCAGATGTGGGGAAGGCCCCGGCGCCGTGCGGCGCCGGGGCCCTGCCTCCCCTTCGGCGACCCGGAGCCCCGAGCTCTCAGGGTCGTCCCCCGCGGACCCCTTTTCCCCGAGTGGTCCGCCTCCCGTTGAAGATCTCCCCAGGGGGGCGGCGATCAATCCTGGCCAGGCGTCACTCGAACGAGGGGTGTTGGCGGCGGTACCCAAATTTTCGAATAGGTATTCGATAATCTGAGTGCCCGCGTGGGAGGGGCCCGCGGCCCGCGCTACAGGAATGTGCACGACGGCATACAGAAGCGGAACACGGTTCCAGGGGGGTGCCAGGACCAATGGTGCGGCGCATCGACGTGACCGGGTCGGGCGGTGTACGGCTCGCCGCCTGGGAGTTCGCCGAGCCTCCGAAGGCCGTGCCGGGGCAGGTGAGGGAGCGGACGCCGGAGCGGTCCGACGCGGGACCCGGGCGGACCGACGGCGTGCTGTTACTGCACGGACTCATGGGCCGTGCCTCGCACTGGGCCGCCACCGCCCGCTGGCTCTCCGGGCGGCACCGCGCCGTCGCCCTCGACCAGCGCGGGCACGGCCAGAGCGAGAAGCCGCCGCAGGCCACCTACACCCGTGAGGCCTACGTGGAGGACGCCGAGGCCGCCCTCGAACAGCTCGGCCTCGGCCCGGCCGTCGTCATCGGGCACGCGATGGGCGCGCTGACCGCCTGGCAGCTGGCCGCCCGCCGCCCCGACCTGGTGCGCGCCGTCGTCATCTGCGACATGCGGGCCTCCGCGCTCGGCGCCGCCTCCCAGCGGGAGTGGGAGGACTGGTTCCGGGCCTGGCCGGTGCCCTTCGCCGCCCTCGCCGACGTACGGAAGTGGTTCGGCGAGGACGACCCCTGGGTGGAGCGCCCCAACCCGGCACGCGGCGAGTTCTACGCCGAGGTCATGCACGAGAGCGCGGACGGCTGGCGCCCCGTCTTCGATCCGCGGCAGATGCTGGCCTCCCGCGAGGCCTGGGTGTACGACGCCCACTGGGAGGAGCTGGCCCAGGTCCGCTGCCCGGCCCTCGTGCTCCGCGGCCTGGACGGCGAACTCGGCCGGGCCGAGGCCCAGGAGATGGTCCGCGTCCTGCCGCGCGGCGAGTACGCGGAGGTGGCCGACGCCGGTCACCTCGTCCACTACGACCAGCCGGAGGCCTGGCGGACGGCCATCGAACCCTTCCTGGAGGCGGTGCTCACCGGATGAGCCCCCTCAGCCCTTGCTCACCGCCGTCAGGATCTCGGGCAGCCGGGCCGCCGTGCGTGGCGCCGCCAGACGCAGGCCCAGCAGGATGAGCGCCGCCCCGTACGCCGCGCCCACCGGCAGCAGCAGCCAGCTCCAGCTGCCGCCGGAGGCGCTGACGTTCGACCAGATGAGGAGGGCGATGAACGGCGAGCACAGCAGGGCCGCCGCGACCATGCCGCCGAAGATGGAGGCGAAGGCGAGACCGGCCTGACCGGCGGCCACGTTCTTGTGGCCCTCCTGCGGGATGGAGTACGGGAAGCGGGCCGACGTCCACGCCCCGGTCCCCAGCAACGCGCCGAGCAGGGCGAAGGACAGGCCGAGCACCTCCGGCAGCCGGCGCCACTCGCCGAGCAGGCCCGCCGTCAGCACCGTGACCAGGGTGGCGTACGGCAGGGTGATCAGCAGCAGGGCCAGCGCCCGCGCGCGCAGCTCGACGTAGGCGTCCCGCGGGGCCGAGATCGTCAGCGCGACCAGCCAGAACGCGGAGGTGTCCTGGCCGAACTGGTTGTACATCTGGATGCCGAGCATGCCCGCGGCGAAGCAGGCGAAGTACGGCGTCCCGTTGTCCCGGACCGCGTTGAACACCGGGACGATCAGTCCGATGGCGAGCGAGGTCACCCAGGCCGCCTTGGTCTTCGGGTCGCGCCAGACGTAGCGCAGGCTGCGCTCCATGACGGTGCCGGTGCGGCCGGCCGGCAGCCACCGCGCCAGGCCGCCGCCCTCGCGGGCCCGCTCGCGCGCGGGGGCGGCGGCGGACTGGAGGGTCGAGGAGTCGGGCGAGGTCATCAGCCGGGTCAGGCTGCGCGACCACACCACCAGCAGGGCGGCCAGGGCGGCCGCGGTCAGCGCGAGCTGGGCCGTCGCCACGCCGTAGGAGCCCCTGCTCACCGAGTCCACCGCGCCCACCGCCGACGCGGGCGGCAGCCACCGCAGCACGTCCGCGACCGGGTCGAGCTGGCCCAGGCCCGCCGTCCCCAGGCGCTGCATGCCGAAGTTGACGACCTGCGCCCCGATCGCGATGACCAGTCCGCTGAGCACCGCCAGGTCCCGTCCCTTGCGGCTGGTCAGCAGCCGGACGTTGGCGGCGGCCACGGCCCGCGCGAGGGCCACGCACACCAGCAGCGTGAGCACGAGGGCGAGGACCGCGACGACGGACGCCGCCGCCCCGTGCGCCACCGAGATCACGCAGCCCACCAGCAGCAGCACCGTGAACAGCGGCCCGATGCCCACCAGGGACGCCGCCAGCAGGGCGCCGACCAGCGGTCGCGGCCGCAGCGGCAGCATCACCAGCCGGGTCGGGTCGAGGGTCTCGTCGCCGCTGGGGAAGAACAGCGGCATCACGGCCCAGCCCAGCGCCAGCACGGCCACGCCCAGCACGGCCACGGCGTCGATGTGCGCGTGGCCGCGCAGCGCGATCAGCGCGGTCATCTGGAGCGCGGCGAACAGCAGCGCGACGACGGCCGACGCGATGAACGCGGCACGCCGCCCGCCGGACTGCCTGAGCCCGTTGCGCAGCAGCGAGAGCTTCAGCCGTACGACGACGGGCGTGACCGAGGGGGCCCCGGTGCCGGTGCTCATCGGGAACCGCCGCCCAGCCAGTCCAGGTGGGATCCGGCGTCCCGGCCCTGCGCGCCGACGAGTTCGAGGAACGCCTGCTGAAGGGTGGGAGCCTCGCCGCGCACCTCGGCGAGCGTGCCCTGGGCGCGGATGCGGCCGGCGGCCATCACGGCCACCCAGTCGCACAGGGACTCGACCAGTTCCATGACGTGCGAGGAGAACACGACGGTGGCGCCGGAGGCGGTGTACCGCTCCAGGACGCCCCGGATGGTCTGCGCGGACACCGGGTCGACGCCTTCGAAGGGCTCGTCGAGGAAGAGGACCTCCGGGTTGTGCAGGAGCGCGGAGGCGAGTCCTATCTTCTTGCGCATGCCGGTCGAGTAGTCGACGACGAGCTTGTGCTGGGCGCCGGCGAGGTCCAGCACGTCCAGCAGCTGCGTGGCCCGCCGGTCCACCTCGTCACCGGGCAGCCCGCGCAACCGCCCGGAGTACGACAGCAGTTCCCGGCCCGACAGCCGCTCGAAGAGCCGCAGCCCCTCGGGCAGCACGCCGATCCGCGCCTTCACCGCCACCGGGTCCCGCCACACGTCGTGCCCGACGACCTCCACGGTGCCCTGGTCGGGCCGCAGCAGCCCGGTCACCATGGAGAGCGTGGTGGTCTTCCCGGCCCCGTTGGGCCCGACCAGACCGATGAACTTCCCCGCGGGCAGCTCGAGATCGATCCCCGCGACGGCGACCTGCTCCCCGAACCGCTTCCAGAGCCCTTGCACGCGTACGGCGTTTGTACCCACTACGACTGCTCCCTCCGTCGGCATGAACCCTACGGGGCTCCCCGCCCGAGGGGCGCGGGACCGAGCTGATCCGGGGTTCCGCCCTGCGCGGGTGGCCTACCGGTCCCTTCCGCACGCGTACGCCAGCGGCGGGGCCAGCTCCTCGACGTCCGGCAGCCACCGGTTGGCCGGCGTCGGCCGGCAGGCCCACTGCACGGCCCGGGACCCGCACCGTGTGGGCGGCGCCGCCACGTACGCCCCCTCGCCGAGGGCGACCAGGTCGAGGGAGGCCGGCGACCAGCCCAGCTTCCGTACCAGGTACGGCAGTTTCACGGACGTGCCCGGCAGCACGAAGAACTGCATCCGCCGCCCGGGGGTCAGGATCACCGGCCCCAGTGCCGACCGCATCCGCTCCAGCCGGGCCAGCGCGAGGAACCCGGCCGTCTCCGGCACGGAGACCGCGTCGAACGTACGGCCCGTGGGCAGCAGGATCGACGCCGTCGGCCGGTGCTGCCACATCCGGCGCACCGTGCTTGCGCTGCCGGTCGCCAGGGACGCCCAGTCCCCCCGCGCCGGGTGCGCGCCGGGCGCGGCGCACCCGGGGTCCGCGCAGGAGCAGCGCTGCATCCCGCCGACCGCCACCAGCCAGGTGCCGGGGAACACGTCCCAGTGGCGTTCCTCGGTGTAGCGAACGGCCGTGTCCAGCAGCGACTCCCCGCGCTGCTGGGGAATGTGACCGGCCACCCGGTCGGCGCTCTGTGCGGCTTGCGCGCCCGCGATCGTCTCTTTCACGCCCCACTCAACTGCCGCGCCCACCTGGAGTTACGGGCGGGTCGCGTGGGTGGACGCGCCGGGGTGGAGCACCCCCTCGGTGCCCGGGGCGCACGGGTGCATGGGCGGGGGCGCGCGGGAGGATCGCCGCCGGACGCCGGGTAGATCTGTGGGGGGCGGCATCCACCTTCACCCCGGCAATCCTCACATGTCCCGCATTGTCGGTATGTCCACGGGGCATCGATCTCCACGGCCGGAGTTTCCGCCGGAGCGCGGATCGCGTCCGGCCGCGCAAGAGCCGTCAACCCGGTGCGTGGGCAGGCACCGCAGCCTCAGGGGGTTAACGCCATGGCCGCCAGGCCTCTCGTCGCGCGGCAGCCGAACGAACGGTTGCAGGCGCTCATCCAGGAAGCGGGCTGCTCGAACGCCGGGCTGGCCCGCCGGGTCAACATGTGCGGCGCCGAGCACGGTCTCGACCTGCGCTACGACAAGACGTCCGTGGCGCGCTGGCTGCGTGGACAGCAGCCGCGCGGCCGGGCCCCGGCGATCATCGCCGAGGCGATCGGCCGCAAGCTCGGCCGTACGGTCACGATCGACGAGATCGGCATGGCCAACGGCAAGAACCTCGCCTCCGGCGTGGGCCTTCAGTTCTCGCCGACGGTGCTCGGGGCCGTCGAGCAGGTCTGCGAGCTGTGGCGCAGCGACGTGGGCCGCCGGGACTTCCTGTCCGGCTCCGCCGTCGCCGCCTCCGCGCTGGTCGAGCCGAGCCGTGACTGGCTGATCTCCGCGCCGGATCCGCAGGTGGCGCGGGCGGCCGGGTCGCGGGTGGGTCAGTCCGACGTCGCCGCCGTACGGGCCATGACGCAGGCGCTGGTCGACCTGGACCACAGCCACGGCAGCGGGCATGTGCGCCCGGTGGTCGTGCACTACCTCAACAGCGTCGTCTCCGGGCTGCTCGCCGGCTCCTACCGGGAGGCGGTGGGCCGCGACCTGTTCGCCGAGGTCGCCCGACTCACCGAGCTCGCCGGGTACATGGCCGTCGACACCGGCCAACCGGGCCTGGCCCAGCGGTACTACATCCAGGCGCTCCGGCTCGCTCAGGCGGCCGGCGACCGCGGCTACGGCGGCTATGTGCTGGCCGCCTCCATGAGCCACCTCGCCGCACAGCTCGGAAACCCGCGGGAGATCGCGCAGTTGGCGCGCGCGGCGCAGGAGGGCGCGCGCGGCCGTGTGACACCGCGTGCCGAGGCGATGTTCCACGCGGCCGAGGCGCGCGGGCACGCCCTGATGGGCGACGCGCGGGCGGCCCAGCTGTCCGCCGGGCGGGCGGTGAGCGCGCTGGAGGCCGCCCAGCCGCACTCCGGGGACGATCCGACGTGGATCGCGCACTTCGACGAGGCCTATCTCGCCGACGAGTTGGCGCACTGCCACCGGGACCTGGGGCAGGCGGAGGCGGCGGCGCGGGCGGCGCGGGAGTCGCTGGCCGGGCACCCCGCGTCGCGGGCGCGGCGACGGGCCATCGGCCATCTGCTGCTCGCCACCGCGCAGGTGCAGCAGCGCGAGGTCGAACAGGCCTGCAGCACCGCGCTGAAAGCGGTCGAGCTGCTGCGCACGCTGCGCTCCGACCGGGGCGCGGAGTACCTGGAGGACTTCCAGCAGCGCCTGGAGCCGTTCCGGGACGAGCCGGTGGTGCGGGAGTTCGGGGCACGGCTGGAGACGCGGGTGGCGGCGTGAGCGTGTTTCCGGGTTCCTCGGGCCGCACATGTCCGTTGTGAGACCCGGGACATAAAGCAGCGTGCAGGGCGTGGGTTTTGTTACTGCCGTCACAGGGAAGGAGGTCTGGCCCTGTGCTGCGTGGCACGGGGCTCCGGGGACCCGGTAGCGTGAGCCGACGATTCCGAAGGTCCCCCATTCGTAGGAGTCCCGGTGACGCAGAGTGGACAGGGCGAGGAGCCCTCGGCGCGGCCCGCGCACGAAGGCATCGTGCTGCCCTCCGACGGTGGTGAGCCCCTGCTGCCGGGCATGCCCGGCGGACCGGGTGGCCACCCGGGTGCCGGGCAGCCGGCCGGTCGGGCCCCGGGGGCGACCCCGGCCGGCGGTCAGGCCTGGGGCCAGCCGTGGGGCCCCGACCCGCAGCAGCAGCCGCAGCAGCAGGACCAGGGCTGGCAGCAGGCGTGGGGCTCTCCTGAGCCGTACCAGCAGGGCCAGTGGGACGTGCAGGGCCAGGCGCCCCGGCATCCGGGCGCGGGCCCCCTGCCCCCGGAGAACGCCCCGTCCCACGGCGCCCCGCCGTACCAGCAGCCCGGCGCCGACCCCTACGGCGCCCCCGCGCACGGGCTGCCGCCCGCCGGTGCCGACCCCTACGGTGTCCCCGGCCACTCCATACCGCCGGGCGCGCACGGGCTGCCGTCCTCCGGGGCGGACCCGTACGCGGCCGGGCACGGCGCCCCCGCGCAGGGGATGCCGGGCGCCGACGAGGGAGCGACGCAGTACATCCCGCCGGTCCCCGGTGGGCCCGCGGACGAAGGGGCTACCCAGTTCCTGCCGCCCATGGGAGGCGCGGCGGTGGACGAGGGAGCGACGCAGTACATTCCGCCGGTGGGGCCGGGAGCCATGCCGCCGGCGGCGGGCGGCGGTCCGGCCCCGTTCCCGGGCGGGATGCCCCAGGGTGCCGCACCCGGTCACCCCGACGCCGAGGCGACGCAGTTCATCGCGCCCGTGGACGCCCAGGCGGACGGGCGGCAGACGCCGGCCGAGTTCGACAACCTCTTCCGCAACGACTCCGGCGGCGCGGGCCCGGCGACCCAGCAGCTGCCCCACCTCCCGCAGGGCCAGGCCGACCAGTTCCACGCCCGGCCCGAGCCCACCCCGCCCGCCGGGTACGACGGCGACGGCGGCCGCGGAGGCCGGCGCACCGGCTCGCGGGTGCCGGTGATCGCGGCCGTGGGCGTCGGGATCGCCGTCCTCGGCATCGGCGCCGGGGCACTGCTCAGCGGCGGCGACGGCGACAGCGACAGCGGCGACAAGAACACCAACGTCGCGGCCACCGCGCCCGCCACCGACGACGCCTCCGCCTCGCCCGCCGCCGACCCGGCCAAGGAGCAGGCGGTCGAGTTGGACAAGCTGCTGGCCGACAGCGGCAGCAGCCGCGCCTCCGTGATCAAGGCGGTGGCCGACGTCACGAACTGCTCCAACCTCGACCAGGCGGCCTCCGACCTGCGTGCCGCGGCCGAGCAGCGCAAGGGCCTGGTCAACCGCCTGGGACAGCTGTCCGTCGACCAGCTCCCCGCCCACGCCGAGCTGACGGCGGCCCTCGACAAGGCCTGGAAGGCCTCGGAGTCGGCGGACCTGCACTACGCGGCCTGGGCCGACCAGGCCCACGGCAAGAAGGGCTGCAAGAAGGGCCACGCCCGTCCCACCGGCGAGAGGCATGCGGGCGACCGCGAGAGCAACGTCGCCAGCGGCCAGAAGGCCAGGGCCGCCCAGCTGTGGAACTCGATCGCGAAGACGTACGGCCTCACCCAGCGTCAGCCGACCCAGCTGTGAGGCCCGGTCACCGCAACAGGCCCTAGGACCCCTCGCCGGAGCGGGCCGGCTCAGTCGGCCTCCTCCAGCGTCTTCGCCACGTTGACGAAGCCCTTCGCGGCCGGCACCAGCCGGCCCCGGCGCACCGTCTGAAGGGACACGTCGGCGTTGGTGAGGCGGGCCAAGCCGGTGGAGGCGAGCAGGTCGGACAGACGCCACCGCAGCGGCGGGGTCAGCCCGCCGGTGCGGACCTCGAGCCCGCCGTCGAGGGCGCGCCGCACGGTGGAGGCGCTCACCTCCCCGTCGCCGATCTGCTCGATGACGGCCCGGAGCACGGTGTAGGCGATCCATGTGGTCTGCACCCCGGCGTCCTCGGGGTCGATGCGGTTGTCGCCGAAGGCCGCCTCGTTGATCACCTTCTTCATCCCGTCCCAGCGCGCGTCGCTCGCCACCGGGTACCAGCCGGTGAGGTGCGCCCCCTCGTACGGGCCGGACCGCCCGCCACTGGCGTCGATCACGGTCTGGTCGACGCTGCCGAGCACGGCGGCGGTGCGCACCTCGGGATAGGAGTCGCGCGCGCGGCGGAAGGAGTCCATGAAGATGTTCGTGCGCTCCCCGAGGGCGGGGATCACGCAGCCCGGCCGGCCCGGGTCGGCGCTCGCCTGCCGCAGCGCCAGATCGGCCTGGTCGGAGTATTCGGTGGCGTCCTCGGCGGCCCGCTGGTCGTCGGCCGGTTCGTGTCCGCCGGCCCGCAGCCCCGCGTTGAGCAGCCCGGGCAGCTCGTCGCCCGCGATGGTGTCGGGCCGGATCAGGGTGACCGGGCCGCACTGCTGGGCGAGCTCCTTGCCCAGACCGGCCAGCAGGGCGGGCTGGCCGCCGTTGACGGGGTAGGACAGGGCGCGGGTGAACTCGGTGGTGGTGACGCCGTAGCCGCCGATGAACGGGATTCCGGCCCCCTCGAGGGGCGGGAAGAAGGAGTCGCTGTACTGGCTGTAGGAGCCCACGACGGCGACCGCGTTCTCCTTGACGGCGCGCCGCGCGCACTTCGCCGCGGCCACGCTCTCGTTGCCCTCGTTGCAGGTCAGCACGTTGAGCCTGCGGCCGGCGATGCCGCCGTGGGAGTTGACCCAGCGGGCGTAGGCGAGGGCCATCGCGGGCATGCCGGGCTTGTTGGTCGCCCGCGTGTTCTGAGGCGCCCACGTCATCACGGTCACGGAACCGCCCCCGGAGCCCCCCGTGGCACCGGGGACGATTCCGCAGCCGGCGGCGAGCGAGGCACACGCCAGCAGAGCCCCCGCCGGCAGCAGGGCTCTTCTCACGGACCGGGTGAGGCGAGTAAGGGGGAAGAGGAATGTGCCACGGGAGCTTCGCCTGCCGGTCATGCTCACGCACGATTCCGCCACATCGCCAACCCGTTGATGACTCTCGGTCAACGAGTGGTGACGTATGGGTGAATTACGGGGGCAGGTGGGACCCCTGGGGCGGGGAACGTACGATCGATGACCGTGCAAGGTTCGGAGAACTCTTCCCGTCGCGGCCGTCGCTCCTCCACCATGGGCGGCATGCCACTCAACGACATGCCGTGGTGGCGCTGGCGCAGCAATGTGCGTTCCGCGCTGCACATGCTCTCCGACCCGGTGTTCCAGCGCGACGTCTGGCTCGCAGGCGTCGAAGGGTACGGCGACGTGACCGACGCCGTCTACCGCCTGGTCGAGGACACCTGGCTGGACAACTGGTCCGCCGAGAAGTACGTCGGCACGATCTTCCGGGACTCCCAGGAGGCGGCGCTCGTCGACACCGCGGTCCTGCGGGTGCTGCGCATCATGCACCAGGTCGGCCCCGACGCGCCGGTGTCCGCCTACCTCGACCACCACGGCTGGCCGGAGGCGGTGCGGGCGGCCTGCGATGCGCACGTGCGCCTGGCGGCGAGCGACGGCGAGGACCCGGACGCGCCGCCCCGCAGCCTCGAGGTGCTGAGGATCCTGACCCGTTCCGCTTAGCGGACGAGGAGCCACGCGCGGGGCCGGACGTGAGACGCTGTCCCGCATGAGCGAGCAGTCCTCCCGAGCCGCCGCGGCGCAGGCCGATCAGTACATCCTCATCCTGTCGTGCCCGGACAAGCAGGGCATCGTGCACGCGGTGTCCAGCTACCTGTTCATGACGGGCTGCAACATCGAGGACAGCCAGCAGTTCGGCGACCACGACACGGGACTGTTCTTCATGCGGGTCCACTTCTCGGCCGAGGCGCCGGTGACGGTGGACAAGCTGCGCGCCAGTTTCGCGGCGATCGGCGACTCCTTCGGGATGGACTGGCAGATCCACCGGGCCGACGAGAAGATGCGCGTCGTGCTCATGGTCAGCAGGTTCGGGCACTGCCTGAACGACTTGCTCTTCCGCGCCCGGATCGGCGCGCTGCCGGTGGAGATCGCGGCGGTGGTGTCCAACCACACCGACTTCGCCGAGCTGGTGGGGTCGTACGGCATCCCCTTCCGTCACATCCCGGTGACCAAGGACACCAAGTCCGAGGCCGAGGACCGGCTGCTCGAGATCGTGCGCGAGGAGAAGGTCGAACTGGTCGTCCTCGCCCGTTACATGCAGGTCCTCTCCGACGACCTGTGCAAGCAGCTCAGCGGCCGGATCATCAACATCCACCACTCCTTCCTGCCGAGCTTCAAGGGCGCCAAGCCGTACCACCAGGCGCACGCCCGGGGCGTGAAGCTGATCGGCGCGACGGCGCACTATGTGACCGCCGACCTCGACGAGGGCCCGATCATCGAGCAGGAGGTCGAGCGGGTGGGCCACGACGTCACCCCGGACCAGCTGGTCGCGATCGGCCGGGACGTGGAGTGCCAGGCGCTGGCGCGCGCGGTCAAGTGGCACGCGGAGCGCCGGATCCTGCTGAACGGGCGCAGGACGGTGGTCTTCGCGTAGCGCGCGGTCCCTCGGGGAGGCCGTCCGGTCGCGGCCGTCGGCGGGCTCACATGCGGCTGAGGGACGCCGCCGCGCACAGCACGTCCCGGATCGCCTCACGGTCGCCGACATGGCCGGCCGCCGCCTCCCGAGGGGCCACGTGCCCGGCCGTCAGCCGGCAGAACTCCACGCCGTCCAGCGCCACATGGGCCACCTCGTGGTCCGCGGAGCCCACCGCCGCGGGCGAGTCGAGCGGGATCAGCCACTGGCCGCCGCCCAGTCCCTCGATCTCCAGCCGCAGACTGCGCCCCGGGGCGCCCGCGGTCACCAGGCGCCGGGCGCGGGCGGGTGAGGCCAGTCCGGCCCGCCGCCGCGCGGCCAGCACACCCGGCAGCATCCGGGCGGCGAGGTCGATCATCCGGTGCAGGTGGCGCGGGGCCGGCGGGTCGTACGGGTAGTCCACGGCCTCCGCGATGTCCTCGGCGTGCACCCAGCACTCGAAGGCGCGGTCGAGCATCGCGTCGGGCAGCGGCAGTTCGAAGGCGCCGTACGGCACCGGCGGCCTGCGCACACCGTTCGCGGCGAAGGAGACCGTCCGCACCAGGGCGTGCGTCTGCTCCCGCCACGGCGCCCGCACCGAACGGGTCGGCGGGCGGTGCGCGGCCCGCCAGCAGGCCTCGGTGCGCGCCGCGGGGGTGGGCCCGTCGGCGGCGCCGGTCGCGTCGCCGAGCGGGTCGTCCAGGCCGAGGGCCACCGCGACCAGTCCGTCGACGCTCATCAGATGCGCGATGACCCCGGCGACGGTGGTGCGTCGGCTGGTGGCGTCCTCGCCCTCGAACCACCGCAGCCGCACCGGGGCGTGCCACTCGCGGTCGTCCATGTCCTGGAGCAGCGCGTCCAGGCGCGCCGTCTCGGCGTCGTAGGGCGCGGCCCAGTCGGGCACCGGGATCCGCGGCGGCCGCCGCTCGAGACAGCTCTCCAGGACCTGTGTGCGCAGCCCCGGGGCCGGGTCGAGGGTGTCGGGCCGGTGCAGCAGACCGACCGCCTCCCGCAGCGCCAGCGCCTCCTGCGCGCAGTCGCCGCACCCGCCGAGGTGCTCCTCCACGACAGCCGTCTCCTCCGGCGAGCACGCGGCCAGCGCCCAGGCCCCGAGCAGCGACTTCAGCAGGGAGTGCGCGGGCCCGCCCTGATCCTTCGCCTCCGGGGTCTCCGCGGCCTCTGTGATCTCCGCGGTCTCTACGGTCCCCGGGGTTTCCTCGGTCTTTGCCGGCTCCGGGGCGGCGTCCGGGGTCATGCGGCGCCTCCGTGTCCGGAGGGCGTGTCGGGGGCGTCCACGGTGTGGGCGGTGGAGAGGAGCTGGAGGCCCAGGCGCAGGCGGCGGCGGGCCTCGTCCTCGGTGACGCCGAGGTCGGCGGCGGTCTGCCGGTAGTCGCGGCGCTGGAAGTGGGCGAGTTCCAGGGCGGCGCGCAGCGGGGCCGGCATGGAGTGGACGATGTAGTCGGCGCGGGCGGCGGCGGAGGCACGGCACACCCTGTGCTCGAGCTCCTCGGCGGAGCCCGGTCCGCCGCCGGCCAGCGCGGCGCTCTCGGTGGTGCGCAGCCGCCGCACGGCGAGGCGGTGGGCCAGCCCGGCCACCCAGGCGCGCAGCGGACCCTGCCGGGGGTCGTAGGCGTCGGGGTGCTCCCAGACCTGTGCGAACACCTCGCGGGTGATGTGGTCGGCGGCCTGCTCGTCGCCGAGGACCCGGTGGGCCAGGCCGTGCACGAGCGAGGCGAAACGGTCGTAGAGCTCACCGAGGGCGGCCGCCTCTCCGCGTACCAGCCGCTGCCGCATTCTGCGGTCCCAGTGGGGCGGTGCGTCCGTCTTCGCCATGCGGCCCCCTCCGCGCCCGGCCGTGCCGCGCCCTGCGTCCCGGCCCGTTCCTCGTCCGGCGTGTGTGTCCGGCGTGCGTGTCCAGCGTGTCCGACGTGGTCTTCTCGAATGTAGTCGGCATGTCCGACAGCACACGCCCCTTTATGACAATGTGCGCCCCCCTGAGAACTGCTGGTGGCGAGGGAGCAAGGGTGTTGTGCCCTTTCGAACGTGACTGAAGCCGACCGAAGCTGACCGAAACAAGTCGCTGGCGGAGCGGTCCCGGTTTGCTGTCCTGCGTTTGGGGGAACGGCCGCTGGGCAGCCGCGCGGAGAGAAGCGTAGGGACTGGTTCCGTTTCCGAGCGGTTCCGGGGAAGTTCCGGCTGACGGAGGGCGGGCCGTGGCGTTCAAGGTGACCGACGACGAACAGGGCGAGTGGAGCGTGCTCCGGGTCGCCGGCGAACTGGACCTGATGACCTCGCCGACGCTGCGCCAGAGAGTGCACGAGGTGGTGGCCGAGGGGCGCCACGACCTCGTCCTGGATCTCTCCGAGGTCTTCTTCTGCGACTCCAGCGGCGTCGGTGTCCTCATCGCGGCCCGCCGGCTGATCCGCTCCTGCCGGGGCCGGCTGCGCCTGATCCTCCCGGCCCGCGGCGCGGTCGACGGATCCCACGTGAACCGCGTCCTCGGCGCGCTCGGCGTCCGGCGCCTCTTCGACGTCTACCCGGACCTGGCGGCGGCGGTGGACGACGAGCCGCTGTCCGCCTGACCGGCCGGCCGCCGAACCCCCTTCGCCCAGCCCGTACTTGAGCCCCCTCCGCGGCGTCTCGCCCCACGGAGGGGGCCGCCGTGCGTGCGGGCGGGTGCCCAGCCAGGCAACACGCCCGGGCGCACGAGCAGTTCGGAGCGCCCACGGGTACCTTCCGGGCCGCGCTGCATGCCGCGACGCGGGGCGCCGGACGTGAATGTCGCCGATCGTGGCGCTGGGGCGTCACGGAGCGTTGATGTCGGGTGGTGTCCCGGGCGCGACTCGTCACGTCCCGGAGCCGCCGTCGTGCTCGGGTACCTTGTGTGGGATGCGAGTGCTTCCGAGCCTGAGCCGTCCCATGACGAGCGTCGCACAGTATGGCGCACGGGTACTCCTTCGCGCGGGAATATGCCCGAAGCGCTTGTTGCGGTGACGGTACGTCAACCATGCTGTCTCCCAAGGGAGTCACGTTCCGTGACCCTTGCTCTGGCTGTTGTTCTGGCCATGCAGAAAATGGCTACGATCGTGGCCTCGTGAGGCGCGAGGCTGTGTGTCCGCCGGTTCGGATGGTGTGAGCGGTGCAGGTGCTTCAAGTGCAGCTGGAGATCCGGCCCGACCCCGCGGAGGTGGGGCGAGCCCGGCGGTGGGCCCGGTCCCGGCTCGCCGGGTCGGGGATAGCGGCGGACGAGCCGCTCGCCGAGACCCTGGTCCTGCTCGTCTCCGAACTGGTCACCAACGCCGTGGTGCACACCGGCTGTCCGGCCGTGCTGCGGCTGCTCCTGTCCGGGGGACCGGCCGGGGCGGCCACCACCGTGCGCCTGGAGGTGGCCGACGTCAGCACCCGTGCCCCCGTGCCCCGCTGCTCGGGCGACGAGTCGACCAGCGGCCGCGGCCTCGCCCTCGTCGACGGCCTCGCCGACCGGTGGGGCTGGTGCCCGGAGGGCGTGGGCAAGCGCATCTGGTGCGAACTCGACCGCTGCGCCACGGCCGTGGAATCGGCGGAGACGGCGGCGTCGACGGGCTGCGGGCGTTCGGCCCCGGCGTACGAGGGGCTGGTCCAAGGGGCCTACGGGGCTTTCGGGGGCCTGGCGTACGGGGCGGTGTAGGTCCGGGCCCGCAGTACCGGTGTTCCGGTGTTCCGGTGTCCTGCCGTACCCGCGGCGCGGTCGTGCGCCGGGAGATGCTTCTGTGCGCGCCCTGTTGCGATGGGGCATAACGGGTAAACCGGCAGGGTGGTGTTGACGCCTCGTGTTCGCCTGATCACGCTGGTGGTCAGCGATTCGCCGTGAGGGGACGCCGAGGGCCGGGGCACCGGAAGTCCTCGGCGAGTGTGGGTCGTGATGCCGGCGCCGACCGGTCCCTTCAGGGTCCGAGGGGGTGGGGCCGGTGCGCCGGGATCGGGTGGCGGCGCGCTGCCGTGTTCGGGGCGGGCAGGGGCGCGCCGCCGGCCGCGCCTGCCCCGCCTCAGCGGTGCCCGAACACCGGGCGCTTGTCCACAGGCTGTGGACAACCTGCCGGGTTCCGGACCTCCGCTCCGGTTCGGGGGGAGCCGTTCACCCGGAAGGTCCGCCGGTAGGCCGTCGGTGTCACCCCGAGCGCCGTCTGGAGGTGCTGCCGCATCGACTGGGCCGTGCCGAAGCCGGCGTCCCGGGCCACCTGGTCCATGGACAGGTCCGTGGACTCCAGCAGGTGCCGGGCCCGTTCGACGCGCTGCTGGGTGAGCCACTGCCCCGGACTGATCCCGGCCTCCTCGCGGAAGCGCCGGGTGAAGGTCCGTACCGACATCGCCTCCCGCGCGGCCATGTCCTGCAACCGGATGGGCTCGTGCAGGCGGCCCAGCGCCCACGCCCGCGCGGTGGTCGTGGTGGCCAACTGCGGGTCGGGCAACGGGCGGTGGATGTACTGTGCCTGGCCGCCGTCGCGGTGCGGCGGTACGACGGTCCGCCGGGCCACCTCGTTGGCGACCGCCGTGCCGTGGTCGCGGCGCACCATGTGCAGGCACAGGTCGATCCCGGCCGCGACGCCCGCCGAGGTCAGCACGTCGCCGTCGTCGATGAACAGCACGTCCGCGTCCACCTCGACCTGCGGGAAGACCCGTTGGAAGTGGTCGGCGTCGGCCCAGTGCGTCGTGGCGCGCCGCCCGTCCAGGCGGCCCGCCGCTGCCAGCACGTACACGCCCGTGCAGATGGAGGCGAGGCGGGTGCCGGGCCGGATGTGCGCCAGGGCGGCGGCCAGTTCCCCGGTCAGCACCCCCTGCTCGTAGACCGGGCCGAGTTCGTACGAGGCCGGGACGATCACGGTGTCGGCGGTGGCCAGGACCTCCGGCCCGTGCGGCACGTGGATCGAGAAGTCGGAGTCCGTCTCCACCGGTCCCGGCGGCCGGACGGAGCAGGTGACGACCTCGTACAGCGGCCGTCCGGCGGTGTCCACGGGCCGTCCGAAGATCCGGTGCGGGATGCCCAGCTCGAAGGGCAGCAGCCCGTCGAGGGCGAGGACGGCGACGCGGTGCGGGCGGAAGTCCGTGGTCCCGTCCATGGCCCTGTCCGTGATCCTGTCCGTGCTTCTGCCCATGGCCCGATCCTAGCGAATGCTGTCCTTCAGGCCAGTGGAGCCGGCCGGGCCGGATACCGGAAGCTCTAGGGCGTGACCCAGACAACCGAAGCCGCGTCCGCCACCGAGGCTCGAACGCCGTCCGCCCGCCGCGCGGCCCGCGTCCACCGGGCGTGGTTCGTCGCCGCCGTCACCTTCGTCACGATCACCGGCGCCGCGGCCTTCCGCTCACTGCCCGGACTGCTCATCGATCCGCTGCACCAGGAGTTCGGCTGGTCGCGGGGCACCATCGGCGCCGCGGTCTCGATCAACCTCGCGCTGTACGGGCTCACCGCGCCCTTCGCCGCCGCGCTCATGGACCGCTTCGGCATCCGCCGGGTGGTCGCCGCCGCGCTCGTGGTGATCGCCGCCGGGTCCGGACTGACCGTGTGGATGACCGCCGCCTGGCAACTGTGGCTGTGCTGGGGCCTGCTGGTCGGCCTCGGTTCCGGCTCGATGGCGCTGGCCTTCGCGGCGACGGTCACCAACCGCTGGTTCACCGCGCGGCGCGGCCTGGTCACCGGCATCCTCACCGCCGCCTCCGCCTCCGGCCAGCTGATCTTCCTGCCGGTCCTGTCCTGGACCGTCCAGTCGCACGGCTGGCGCCCGGCCGCCGTCACGGTGGCGCTCGCGGCCCTCGCCGTCGTCCCCTTCGTCTGGCTGTTGCTGCGCGACCACCCGGCGGACGTGGGCGTGAAGCCGTACGGCGCCGACGCGTTCGTACCGAAGCCGGAGCCCCTTCCCGGGGCCGCCCGTCGCACCCTGGCCGTCCTGTCCTCGGCGGTGCGCACCGGTCCCTTCTGGCTGCTGGCGGGCACCTTCGCCATCTGCGGCGCCTCCACCAACGGCCTGATCCAGACCCACTTCGTGCCCGCCGCCCACGACCACGGGATGCCCATCACGGCGGCCGCCTCGCTGCTCGCGGTCGTCGGCGTGTTCGACGTGGCGGGCACGATCGCCTCCGGCTGGTTCACCGACCGCTTCGAACCGCGCCGCCTGCTCGCCGTGTACTACGCGCTGCGCGGTGTCTCGCTGCTGTTCCTGCCGATGCTGCTGGCGCCGAGCGTGCACCCGCCGATGGTCTTCTTCATCGTCTTCTACGGTCTCGACTGGGTCGCCACCGTGCCGCCCACCCTCGCCCTGTGCCGGGAGCACTACGGCGAGGACAGCGCGATCGTCTTCGGCTGGGTGCTCGCCTCCCACCAGGTCGGCGCGGCCCTGGTCGCCTACCTCGGCGGCCTCGCGCGGGACGTCTTCGGCTCCTACGACGTGGTCTGGTACGCCTCGGGCGCGCTGTGCGCCGCGGCGGCGCTGATGGCGCTGGTGATCCGGAGGCGGCCGACGGTCCCGATCCCTGCGGTCGCGTGAGGCCTCCGGCGGCCGCCGCAGCGGGCGGGCGTCGGTGACGGCGTGCCGGTCAGGCCGGCAAGCGGGAGACCCGGCGGCCGCCCTTGCGGGCGTTCTCCTTCGCGACGGCCTTGGCGATCCGCTCGGCGTCGAGCGCCAGTTCGCGGAGCATGCCGCTGATGGGGTTGGTGAAGCCGGTGAAGTACAGACCGGGCGCGTTCCTGGGCGTGCGGCGGCCGCGGACGACCGGCCTGCCCCGGGAGTCAAGCACGTCCAGATGGCCGACCAGGCCTTCCAGGGCGCGGACGTAGCCGGTGGCGGCGATGACGGCGTCCGGCTGGATACGGGTGCCGTCGGCGAGGAGGACCTTGCCGCTCTCGAAGCCCTCCACGGCGGCCACCACCTCGACTTCGCCCTTGCGGACCGCGTCGACGAGACCGACGTCCTGGACCGGGATCGCGCCCTGCCCGACCCGCGAGTACAGGCCGGCGCGGGGACGGGGCAGGCCGTGCGCCGACAGGTCCGGCACGGACAGTGCCGCCACCGGTCTGGCCAGCAGGTCGACGAGCCGGACCGGCAGCCGCCGCACCAGCACCCCCGTGTACTGGGCGGCCCACCCGGCGGTCGAGCGGCGCACGATGTGCGGGGCGGTGCGCACCGACAGCCGTACCCGTGCGGCCCCGCCCTCCGCCAGGTCCACGGCTATCTCCGCGCCGGTGTTGCCGGCGCCGACGACCAGCACGTCACGTCCGGCGTACGGCCCGGCGTCGCGGTACTCGCAGGCGTGCACGAGTTCGCCCGGCCCGCCCTGGTACGTCTCCCGGCCGGTCCAGTCCGGCACGCGAGGCGTGTGGTTGTGGCCGGTGGCGACGACCACCGCGCCGCCGGTCAGCTCCCGTCCGCCGGAGGCGCGCAGCAGCCAGCCGGTGCCGTCCGGCGCGGGCTCGACACGGGAGACCTCGACGCCGGTCACGACCTCCAGCCGGTGGTGCTCGGCGTACTTCTCCAGGTACCGCACCACGTTCTCGCGCGCGACCCATCTGCCGAACCGGCGCGGCATCGGCAGCCCGGGCAGCGCGGACAGGCGCCGGGTGGTGTGCAGGCGCAGCCGGTCGTAGTGCCGCCGCCAGGACGCCCCGACCCGGTCGGACTTCTCCAGGACGACCGCGCGTATGCCCCGCGCGCGCAGTGCCTGGGCGGCAGCCAGCCCGCCCGGCCCGCCGCCGATGACGTAGACGGGACGGTCGGCGTGCCGCGCTGCGGAGGCGCTGGTCGAGTCGGTCATGAGCGCGAGAGTAGATCGCCCGCCTGGTGTGAGGGGCCGCCGTCAACGCCGTAACCGGTTGCGGATTGATCACAACCGCACGCGTGTGCGGTCCGGGTGCGCGGCGGTGTCTAATGGGCCGGTGACCGCCGAACTCCGTGACCCAGGGAACCTCGCGACGGTACGGGCCTCGGGGCACGGGCTGCTGCTGGGCCCGTGGGACCCGGAGTCCGACGCCGACGTACGGGCGTGGCTGCGCGGCATCACCGACCCGGAGTTCCGCCGCTGGAACACACCGCTCGTCCCCGTCACGGACCTCACCGGCGCCCGTGACTCGCTGCGGACCCGGGCCGTGCGCGCGGCGGAGGGCTCGGCCGCGTCCTTCCGGATCGCGGACGCCGAGAGCGCCGCGACGCTCGGGCACATCGGCGTCAACGACATCCGCCTGCCGCTCGGGGTCGCGAGGATCGGCTACTGGGTCCTGCCCGAGGCCCGCGGGCGCGGGGTCGCCACCCGGGCGCTGAAGCTGGTGGCGGGCTGGGCGTTCGGCGAACTGCGCCTGCACCGGCTGGAACTGGACCACGCCGTCGGGCACGGGGCGTCCTGCCGGGTCGCCGAGCGCTGCGGTTTCCGGCACGAGGGGACCCTGCGCGGGGCGATCTTCGAGGCGGAGCGCAGGGACGCCTTCAGGGACGCGCACCTGCACGCGCGTCTGGCGACGGATCCGGAGCCGGACGCCCCGTAAACACGAAGACGCCGGGCGGCCGTTGGCAGGACCATGGGGCATGCCTTCCGACGACTGGTACCTGATCGACGACGTTGATGAATTCCTGGCGCGTGCGGGGGAGTTCCTGCGCTCACGGCCCGCACCCCACACCGTGCACCTGACGGTGACGGAGAACCTGCGCTCGAGCGGCAGCCACATCTACGGGGACGCCGACCCCGAGTTCGGCGTGCTCCCCGGAGAGGGAGGGGCGCGGGAGGGAAAGACAGGTGACACCGACGTGCGGGCGACCTTCTTCCGTACGCCGCCGCACACCCTCAACCCCACCCCCCTGACCGAGGACGAGGCCGACGCGCTGGCGGCGCTGCTGGCGGGCCAGGGGCGTGAGCTGCCCGGCGTCTCCGCGGCCCGCGACACCGCCGCCGCCTTCGCCGCGGCCTGGCAGCGCCACACGGGTGCCGAGGCGGTCCTGCGGGAGCGGATGCGGCTGTACCGGCTGGACGAGCTGACCGTCCCGCAGCCGGTCCCGCCCGGGCGTGCGAGGGTGGCCGGCGAGGCCGACCGGAAGCAACTGGCCCAGTGGTTCGAGGAGTTCTGCCGGGACGCGGGTGAGCCGCTCCTGCGGGACGCGCAGGAGTGGGCGGACGAGCGCGTCGAGCGCGGTGACGTCATGTTCTGGCAGGACCCGGACGGGACGGCCGTCGCCATGGCCGGGGCGAGCGTGAAGGTCGCCGGACAGGTACGGGTGGTCGGGGTCTACACGCCGGCGCACCTCAGGGGGCGTGGATACGCGGGAGCCGTCACGGTCGAGGTCACCCGCGCCGCGCTCGCCTCGGGAGCGGAGGAGGTGCTGCTGTTCACCGACCTCGCCAATCCGACGAGCAACGGGCTGTACCAGCGCATCGGCTACCGACCGGTGTCCGACTTCGCGGTGTACGACTTCCGTTGAGCCGCCGCACGGCGTCGGGTCACGGCCACAGCAGCTCGCGGGCCCAGCCGTCCCCCGTACGGCGGTAGCGGAGCCGTACGTGGCGGCGCCGGGCGTCGCCCTGGAAGAACTCGGCCTCGGTGGGCTGGAGGCGGTAGAGGGTCCAGGAGGGGACCTCGGTGTCCGGGGCGCCGGCGGCCCGCTCCCAGGCCGACTCCGAGGCCCGGGCCAGCTCGTCCAGGGAGCCCAGGACCTCGCTCTGACGGCCGGTGAGCGCGGCGGCCAGGGCACCCGTCGAGCGGGCGTGCAGGTCCGCGTGCGCCTCCTCCCGCGGAGCGACCGTGACCGGGCCCCGGACACGGACCTGGCGGCCCAGGACCGGCCAGTAGAAGGCGAGGGCTGCGTACGGACTCGCGGCCAGGTGACGGCCCTTGCGGCTGCCGGCGTGGGTGGCGAAGGACCAGCCGGCGGTGTCCGCGCCGTGCAGCATCACGACGCGGACGTCCGGCCGACCGTCCTCGTCGGTCGTCGCCAGCGACATCGTGTGCGGCTCCGTCTGCCCGGCCGCCGCCGCCTCCGCCAGCCACCGCGCGAAGAGGGGCAGCGGGGCGGCGGGCGCCGTCGCGGGGTCGAGGGCGGGCAGCTCGGTGCACTCCGGGTCCCAGACGCGAAGGGACGCCAGCAGCTCGTGAAGATCCGGTTCCATGCCCCGAGTATCACCGCGCGGCACTCTCCGCCGACCGGTGGACCGTCTTCCGGCCGTCGCGGCCGCCACCGAAGTCCGCCGCCGAAGGCCGTGGCCGGAGAATACGTGCAGAACGACCGGAGGGTACCGCCGTTAGACTCATTGGCAAGCGGCCGACCGACCCCCCTCCACACAGGAAGTACCAGCGGTGCCCAACACACTGCAGGAAATGATCAAGAAAAAACTGGATCAAAAAGGCTGGTCCTACAGCGATGTAGCGCGCCGCGGCGGCATCTCTCGCTCGACTGTCCACCATCTGGCGACGTCGGCGCAGCTGGCCCAGATGCCTCAGCAGACCACCCTCGAAGGTTTGGCCAGAGGTCTGGGTGTGCCCGTGGCGCCTGTTCTGCGGGCCGCGGCCGAGGCCGCTGGTATCCAGGTCTATTTCGAGAACGCGCCGAAGAACACGGATCCCGAGGTGGACATCCTCATCGCCAGCGTGCAGAAGCTCAGTCCCACGGACCGTCGGCATGTGGCCGCGCTCGTCGAGTCGCTGTTGCAGGCAGGGGAGTCCCAGGCGGGGTGAGTCAGGGTCCGGTGCATCGGAATCCCTCCCTGCCCGCCGTTCTGATCCAGTTGATCAGTGTCTGTACGGTCCCGTAGTCGAGTTCCGCCATCCTGATGATGGCCCGCAGGTCGCTGGAACCCATCGGCACGCATGCCGCGTCCAGGGCGCAGTACAGCAGCACCTGATGGGCCTGCGTCGCCGAGAGAGGCCTTCCCGCATCCATCCCGACCCTCAGTTCTTCGGCGATGGGCAGGGGTGGTGTGACGTCCATGTCTCCAGTTTTTCCTCGAGCAGTCCCGGGTCTTTCCCGTCGTGGTGGTCCCTGAGTTCGCCGCGCATCCCTGCCCAGAACGCCTCGGCCACCGCGTGATCGCACCAGTCGCCGACGGTCCCGGAGTTCCGCCCGCGCCTCAGGGCCAGCGCGCGCCTGGTGAAGCGGCACCCGGCAGGACTCCTCTTCGTGGTGCCGGCGGCCGGTTCCGCGGCGGCCGCGTGCGCGACCGCGTCGGCGAGCGCGCGATCGATGAGCAGGGCGCTTTCCCCGGGGCCCACACTCCAGCCCACCAGGTGGTGCGAGACCGAGTCGAGGACGACGGAGGCGGACAGAGCGCCCGTGGGCGTTTCGTAGGTGAACACGTCGACGATCCAGCGCCGGGTGGATACCTCGGACACGGTGGGCGGCGCGTCCTCGGGCGCCCTTCCGGACCTGCCCCGGAGGCCGGCCTGAGTCATCAGGAGTTCCACCGTGCCATGGCTGACACTGATGCCGTAGCGGCGGCCGAGTTCCTGTTGGACGCGGCGGTAGCCGAAGGCCGAACCGGACGAGCGGTGGATGTCGAGAATGATCCGGGTCAGCCAGGCGTGCCGCAGTGAACGGGCCGACGGAGTCCGTTCACGCCACGCGTAGTAACCGGACTCCGAGACGCCGAGCAGCTCGATGACTCCACGCGCGGGGAAGCCCTCCTCCGCCATCCTGGAAATCACTTCGTACCTTCTTTTGGGCGTACCACTTCCCTCATGAGGTCGATGACGCGCCGGCATGCCGCGAGCTCGCCCTCCAGCTTCTCGATGCGGGCCTGCGCTCGCTTCAGCCCGGACTGCGACGCGCGATGAGCGCTGCTCACTGGACCTCACTCTCCGGCTGGAATTCCAGCACTCAGGGCTGCGGGGGGAGTCCACAGCCCTGAGCGTTCTGGGGGTCCGGCCTACCGGACGTGGCGGTGCATGGTCACGGTCGGGGCGAAGTCGGCCAGGGGGTCGCCGCCGTTGCCCCTCGGCGCGCGGGCCGCCTCACGGTCGAGGACCGCCTTCACCTGCTGGGCCAACGCGTCCGCCTGCAGGCTGAGCCGGGAGATCGGCAGACGAGACGCCTTGAGGGCGTCGACCTGGCGGTTGATCGAAGCGAGTTCTCCACGGGCTTCGCGGCTGAGGCCGAATCCCCGGGGCGTGGCCACGATGAACTGGTACGCCGCGGAGTACGTCTCGCACGCCGGGCAGTGTTGGTTGACGGCACTGCTGATGTTGGAGGCGTTGACGAGGCGCGCGTTCCGGCCGGCCGTCGTGACGATCTGGTAGGAGAGGGCGATGGAACGGCAGGGGGCGTCGAGGGAGCAGCCGGCCGACTGCGCGACGGCCCGGTTGTTCGCCGCCACGGCGACGGACGGACCGTATTCGTGGATCCTGAAGGATTCGTCGAACTGGTTCACGTGGGCCCTGTCTGCGTGACTGTGCGCCATGTCGACGGCGACGGCGACGGCCGGGAAGACGCGGGACGTGCCGGGGCTGGCACCCGCCGGGGTGGTGCTGGCCGTCATGGCCAGTCCGGCGGTCGCGGCGATGCCGAAGCCGATCGCCGCCTTGCTGGACTTCTTGGTGCGCGGCTTGCGGTGGTTCACGGTTCTCTCCTGCGGATGAGGCGGTGTGCGGGGTCAGGAAAAGCCGGCCCATGGCGGGGCGGTGACAGAGGGTGAGGGGAAGTCGGTGACGGACTCCGAGGGTGGGGGAGTGGGGGACGCGGAGGCCGTCCGGCTCTCGGACGGGCGCGCGGACGGCGTGGTGGGGGTGCTGCCCGTCGGAGCGGACGGGGTGGGTACGGGCTCCGCCGTGCGGGCGGCCGGGGTGCCGGCGGGAGGCGTCGAAGCGGTCGCCGAGGTGGCGGGCGTGGTCGCCGCGGACGCGGATCGCGTGACGTCCGGGGACGGAGTGCCGCTGTGCCGCGTGGATCGCCTCTCCTCGGGTGCGGTGCCGGCGGGGCGGCTCGTCCGGGAGGCCGAGGGAGTGGGGTGCGGGGCCCGAACGGTGGGCACGCCGGGTTGCAGGACCGGGGTGACCGGGGCCGCCTCGGGAAGCGGCTTGGGTGCGAGTCCCTCCACCCAGGCGGTGGTGAGGACGGCGCAGCCGGCGACGACCGCGGCCGCCAGGGCGAGACGCATGGCCGGCTTTCCCGCTGTCGCCTTGGTGGCGGCCCGGGCCAGGCGGACCGCCAGCCGGCCCGAGAGATAGGCGCCTCCCGCCATCGGGCACAGCAGCATGAGGGTGCCGATGACGCCGACCAGCCCGGACGCCAGGTGCCCCGAGGCGAACGCCAGGTAGGTGCCGAGGCATTGGGCCGAAAGGCTGCGCACCGCGGTGGTCAGGAGACGCGGAAGGTTCCACAGGGCGTACGCGGCCTCCGCCACGAGCAGGGGGATCACGGTCAGGACCCACACCGTCACGACGACCCGGGCGGTGCGCTTGAGGCCGACCACGTCCGGGAGGGCCCGTTTACGTCCCGGCACCATGCTCAACAGGATGGGCTTGACCTTGCCGTACAGGTCGGGAACGCCGGCCAGGTCGCCGAGGATGTAGTAGCCGTCGAGCCGCACCACCGGCATCAGCTGCTCGAGGACCTCGAAGTGCGCGAGGTACACGGCGGCCAGGAAGAAGGTCTGGCCGGTGAGCAGGTAGCCCCCGGTGAGGGCCAGCATGAAGATGACGTTGAAGTACACGCCTCCCAGCCCGGTGCGCAGCCGGCCGGCTCTCCCGATCCGGTACACGTCGGTGACGTCCGTGTACATGGACGGCCAGATCAGGAAGATGCCGCAGCCGATCTTTCCGGGTACGCCGCCGCTGTACCGGCAGGCCGACGCGTGTCCGAACTCGTGGAAGACGAGGGAGGCGACGGTCAGCACGAAGAGGAGGAGCATCCACACCGGCTGCTCGAGTACTTGCAGCACGGGCGTGATGGCTCCGTGGACACCGAAGAGCCAGATGTCCATGGCGGCGGTGCCCGCGAGTGTCAACACCACGACCAGCGGCCGGTGCAGCCAGGACAGGGCGGCGGCGATGCGGGCCACCTGCGCCTCACGGAAGATCACCTTGTGGCCCCGGAGGGCGAGGAGCAGGTCGGAGCGCGGGGTGGGGAGCTCCTCCGGCTGCTCGCCGAAGGGAACCGTGACACCGAGGGGGGTGAGCTTGCGCTCCACCAGGTAGACGACGTTCTCCGTGCTGACCTCGGCCCCGTAGCGCCCACTCACCCGGTGGGAGATCGTTTCGGCGTCGCGTACGCCGTCGACCGACCTCACGACGAGGTACAGCAGGCGCGACAGCTGGATCACCTGGCCGTCGGCCCGGCGGACGATGTACTTGGAGTCGGTGAAGCCCGACCCCTGGTACTCCCCGAGGATCTGCAGGCCGTTGCTCAGCCGGGGCACCGGCGCGGCGCTCCACGTCAGGGGGAAGCCGGCCGCCTCCTGCGGGGGACATGCCTCCCAGTAGTGCGGAACCTGACTGTCCAGCGTTCTGGAGCCGCCGTGTTCTTCGGCCGCCATCTTCCTCTTCTCCAAGGCGCGTCTGGCGTGGTGGCGTACGGTCACAGCGCTGGTCCGCAGGCGTGCCGTAGGGGATGCGTGGTGGGGAGAACGTGCAGGGCCAAGTCCGCCGACCTGGCCCTGCACGGCGCCCGAGCGAGTTACTGCTGAATGCTGATGGTCTGCGCGGCCTCGGACTGGGCGACGGCGTACGGCGAGCACTGGTTCAGCGCGTACGACTCGTTGTGCGCGTCCACGTGCGCGACCTTCTTCGTGATGTTCGACATCTTGGTGAAGTTGAACGAGAACTTCCCCAGCGCCTCCCGGCCGGGCAGCAGTTCAGCGGTCTCGGCCTCGAGCTGGTCCATGTTCATGAGGACACCTTTCATTCATTGAAGGGGTGTTGAGGGGATCCGGACGGCAACCCCGCTCTCCGTGGCCGGGCCATGCGGAAGACCCTGCTGCGGAGTTGGGCGCGGCGGGACCGCTGGTGGAACCAGCGGCCACACGCCATCGGCGCCGTCCGGACCCTCCGGACAGGTCGTCCGGAGGGCCTGGACAGTAGTCGAAGCGGAAGGAGGAGTGCAAACCGCGTATATGCGACATGCGTTCAAAAGCGCACGATCGTTCACTTCCGCCCTGCCGCCGTGCCGGGGCGGGTCGCGCCGGCCCGTCCCTCCGGCCGAGGTCCGAACGATCTCCGGAAAAGCCGGGGCAGATCAATGACGGATATCCGGCGCCATGGAACGCGAAATAACAGATGGTGAGGGTGTCGCCCTGTTTCGCAACTCCTTGAAACACGGGTCATTCAAGGGTTGGAATTCGCCCGGAAGGGATAATTCACGCTGTTCCGCGAGCCGGTCGGGTGGCTGATTTCGCCACGCCCGCCAATTCGTCTGGACGGGTGCTTCGAATAAGCGGGACGCCGCTGGTTCCGTACGCTCGGAAAGGCCGCTGAGCTGTGGGTTTGAATCCCGGATGACTGTCCCCGGGTGTGTCCGGCCGCGCATCGACTTCCGTGAGGGGCCAGGTAATT
The DNA here is from genome assembly GCF_044548235.1 of Streptomyces sp. NPDC052043. Classification (NCBI taxonomy): domain Bacteria; kingdom Bacillati; phylum Actinomycetota; class Actinomycetes; order Kitasatosporales; family Streptomycetaceae; genus Streptomyces; species Streptomyces sp. NPDC052043. The sequence continues at coordinate 311,420 of NZ_JBIUBT010000009.1, read as the reverse complement.
CGAGGTAGCGTCGTCGCAGCGGCAGGGAAACAGGGAATTCCTGCTGTTCGAAAGGAGAGTAAGTGAAGACCATTGCTAGATCGGTGGCGGTCGCACTTCTGACCGCCGGGGCCGTCGTGGTGCCCGCCTCGGCAGAGGCGATCGCGGCACCGCTCCACGTGCCGGCCTCCGTGACCTTGGCGGCCCACGGCGGGCACCACGGCCCCCACGGGTACCGTCACGACGCTGACCTGTGGCGATACCGTGGCGACGGCCGTGGCTACTGGCGTCATGGCAACTACCGGTACGGGAACTGCGGCCGCGACTGGGATGACTGTGCTTGGGACCGGCACACCTCGTCGCACTACTGGGACTGCTACCCCTCCTGGCGCCGTTAGTGCCGCTGTGGTGAAAGGCCGCGCCGCCCGCCGTCGAACCTTCCGACGGCGGGCGGCGCCGTTTGATCACGACCCGGAACCTGTACGGTGCAGGGATTTCGCTGTGGGGGCCCGTGCTCAGTCGACGGCCAGTCTGTAGACCGTCAGGATCTTTCCGTCGAGCGGGACGCGGGAATCCACCCGGAGTGTTCCCAGTGTGGGGACGACTCTGCTGACGGCCTGGAGTTCGGCCACGCTGAGAACCGCGGTGGCGGCCTTGATCAGATCGGTCAGCGTTGTCTCGGGTACTTCCTGGCGCGTGTCACCGGCGAGTAAAATCACTGGCTCACCAGTGCTGCCGCGGACGACAGCGGTCATTGAAGTTCCTCGTACGACGAGCACCTACTACCCCTCTCGCCGGCGCGCCATTTCCAGCCCGCCGATCCTGGCACGGCAGGAGGGTATACGGTCACCCTCGTGCAACGGCCTCCCAGGCGTAGGTCGCGTCGATTTCCTCCTGGAGCGTGATCGCGTGGACGATGCTCCCGTTGAGCGTCCTGCGAATGATGGGATCGGTGATCCCCCACGCGTTCATGGCCTCGTCCGGGGAGAGCGCTGCCGAAACCGCCTCCCGACGTGCGGGCGCGGGGCCTCGTTCTTCGGGGATGAGGCCGCTTTCCACCACCATCGTTCGGTGGTCGAGATTGAGGACCGTAGCCCACTTCGCCAGTTGTGAGGGGAGCGGCAGGGTTCTGCCGTCCAGCGTCCGGCTGATGGTGGTCAGGCTCAGCCCGGTCAGGCTTGCGAGTTGCGCGCGACCGCCCTTGCGCCGGCGGACGTCGTACCCGGCCGCGGTCGCGGCCGCGGTGAGATAGGCGCCGACACGTCGTGCCTGCGCCTGCCGCATGGCCCGATCGCCTTGGTGGGCATCTTCCGTACTCCGCATGTTTCGGAGGGTAGCGCGCATGCATGTACTTTCACGCTAGTTGCATGCGTGCACCTTCGCAGGTCAGGTCCTAGATCGGCATTCTCGCAGGCCAACTCCTCAATGTCGTACCTATATACGAATATAAATAACCTTGCGTCACTTCGTCCTGGCAACTTCCATACGTCCGTGCGTGTGGGTTAGGCGCACGGATGCAAGTTCTTGAGGAGGTCCTGCGACCATGCTCCGTCTCCACATGGCCGAGCTCCTGACGAAGGCCAAGGAGCTTGGTGACGAGAGCGTTGCCGACGTGGCGCAGCGCACCGGTATCAGCAGGTCGACGCTGCACCGGCTCGCGGCCGGGTCGAAGGAGCCGAGTCTCGCCACGCTCTGGACACTGCGTGACGCCTACGGGGTCGGTCTGGACACCCTCGTCTACGACGACCCGGAGACCACGCGGGGCGCCGCCGTTCCACGCAGGCGTCCGGCGCCCGATCCGGTCGGGCGCCGGCGCGGATCCGGCTGACGCCCGCGGAGCTTCGGCCCGAGGCCGGGCCCCGAGCGGTCCCTCCTCGTCACCAACCCACCACCGTCGCTCACTTCACGATTGGAAGCAGGACGTGATTTCTCATGCTCAAGCCCTGTACGGCGGCCACTCGGCGAGGGAACCGGCCCTCATCACCCGCGCCCAGCAGGGCGATCCCGAGGCGTTCGGCGAGCTGTACCGGATGTACCACGACGCCGTCGCCGCGTTCATCAGCATCCGCGCCAGATCGAACCCGCCCCTGGTCGAGGACCTCACCGCCGACGTCTTCACGAAGGCGTGGGCGAAGATCGGCACCTTCCGGTGGACCGGTACGTCGATCCGTGCCTGGCTGTGCACGATCGCGCGCAACGTGGTCGCCGACCACTTCAAGGTCGCCGCGACACGGCGCCTGACCTTTGTCGACCAGATCACCAACGTGGGGGACGTGTGGGCGACCCCGGTGAGCACCGCCGAGGACACGGTCCTGTCCACCCTTGCCGCCGCGGACCTGCACGATGCGCTCTCCGGCATCACCCCGCGCCAACAGGCCGTCATCAGGCTGCGGTTCCTGAGTGAACTGTCCGTCAGCGAGACGGCCCGCACCATGGGCACCACCGACGCCGCCGTCAAGACCCTCCAGTGGCGTGCGCTCGACTCGCTCCGCAGGGTCTATGTGAAGGCGGAAGCATGACGAGCACCCCCGAAAGCCGGGACGACGCCGAGGTCGAGCGGGAACTGATCGAGCAACTGGCGCAGCTGGCCCGGAGATTCATCGCCGACCTCCAGACGCAGGGGCGCCTGGTGGAAACCGGCGGCGCCGAGGCCCTCCAACGGTTGCGGGAGCAGGACGAGACCCAGCGGGGCCTGCCCGAGGCGGACCGGGCCGTCGTCATCGCCGAAGCCGATGCGGAAGCGGTCGTCGGTCCGACACCGCGCATCGTGGCGCCCCGCGACGCGATCTCCCTGCCGGGCAACGGTCTTGGCGCGCTCGTCGTGCCCGATGCCGCGGCACCTGTGCCGCAGCCGGCCGTCGTGCCCGTCGCCGAGCAGATCCCCACGGTCAGGCCCGCCGCCGCCCGGACCCCGGGCACCGAGGAGCAGAGCCCGGTCCACTGGGATCCGGCGCAGGCCAGGACGGCCGCGGTGGTGGCCAGGCTGCGGGCCGAGAACGCGGGCCGGCTCGAGATCAGGCACATCACCTCGAACCACGAGCGGGTCACCGTCCACATCCACGCGCTGTCACTCGGCGACTGGGACTACTGGCTGACCGCGATCGGCGCACCGCTCGACGCTCCGTCCCACCGCACCGGATGGGCCCAGATCGTGCACGGACAGGTCGACGGTGTCGAGGTACAGCTCACCGCGGACGAGGTGCCCCGCCTCCTCGACCAGGCCGCGGAGGCCGCCGGGGAACCCTTCCGTCTGGGAGGGCGCGTCTACGACCTCGCCCGCGGCCAGCTCGACCGCCATGGCCAGCTGTGGCGCTACCTCGGCCAACGCCAGGACGACGGCGTGCCGCTGCTGGCGCTCGGCGGAACCAGCGGCCCTCTCTACCCGCTCACCTCGATCGTCACGGTCAACGGTCCGCTGTCCGTCGCCGAGACGCAGACCTCCGCGGGCTCGTCCGACACCATGCAGTGAGCCCCGCCGCCGAGCGCGGTGAGCCGGCCGCCGACTCGACGCCGCAGGGGGGCCGTCAGCTCTTCGGCGCGTTTTCCGGCTCCGGCGTCTTCTCCGGCTCCGGCGTCTCCGGCGCCTTCTCCGCCTCGGGCGTCTTTGCCGCCTCGGGCGTTTCCGGCGTCTCGGTCGTCTCTGGCGTCTTCGGTGTCTCCGGCGCCTTCTCCGGCTCCGGCGTCTTCGCCGCCTCCTCGGTCGTCCCCTTCTCACGAAGGGCCTGGGCGACCGCGTCCCGCACGCGGGCGTCCTCGCGCAGCTTGCGCCGGGCCCGGCCGCGACGGGTACGGACGACCGCGCCCGCGGTGAGGGCGATCAGCAGGACGAGGATCAGCAGCAGCGTCCACGGGACGGCCCAGCCGTGCGCGGTGGCCGGCACCGGATCGAGCGCGGTGGTGGAGCCCGAGGCGTCGGTGAGTAGCGGGGTGAGGGTGGCGGTCGCGGTCAGGACGACGCCGGGCGTCACGCCGCGCACGGGCACGGTGACCTTCCAGCTCTCGCCCGGGAGCAGCTCCGGCGGCGCGGGGATCCGACCCGCCTCGGTCCGCAGCCATCCGAACGGTCCCGCGACCGCCACCGACTGCCGGGCCGAGAGCACGGCGTTGCCGGTGTTGTGGATCGTGTACGTGACGGTGGCGTCGCCCGCGGCGAGCGGGTTGGCCGAGCCGGAGTAGTCCACGTGCAGGTTCTCGACCGCCAGGGTCGGCCTGAGGTCGCCGCCGACCCGCAGCTTGACCCGGATGCCCAGGCGCCGGTCCACGTTGATGCCCTCGGCCTCGTCGGACTGCCGCAGCGAGGTCAGGACGCCGCCCACGTAGTCGCCGGGCGTGGCGTTGTCGGGCACGGTGACCGTGAAGGGGACCTGGACGGACTTGCCGGGCCGGAGGACGACGCTCCTGCGGTCGGCGTGGACCCAGGCGCCGACGCCGACGGACTTCTTGTCCTTGGTGAGCAGGTCGAGTTGACCGGTGTCGGTCGTGAAGCCGTCGGCGGCGTAGACGGCCAGGGTGAGCGGGGCCTTGCCGCGGTTGGCGACGACCATGGCGTCCTCGACGCGGCCACCGGGGTTCACGGCGTAGCTGAAGCTGGACCGGTCGGCACCGTAGCTGTTCGGCGCCGTCCTGACCGTCCAGGTGACGTCGCCGCCCTCCGCCGCGGCCGGAGTGGCCCGCACCCCGGTGAGGGCGAAGGCCATGAGCAGAGCCAGGGCGGCGGTGCGGGCGAGGGCGGTGACCGTGGTCTTCCGGCGCGTTGCGGGCAGGGGCATCTCGGGGTCCTCGGGCGGTCTGGTGCGGGTCTGGGGCGAGCGGAGGGGGGTGGGCACCGGAAGGTGCCCACCCCCCAGGTCAAGCGGTTACGGTCAGCTGCTCAGCGCAGTGATCGTGAGGGTGGCGCGGTAGGCGCCCTTGTCGACGCTGCCCGGGATCTTCAGATCCAGGTCCGCGCCCAGCTTGGCGTTGCCCTTGGGGTGGCCCTGGTCGGCCCAGCCGAGCCCGCGCGAGACGGACAGACCGGCGCCGCCGTCGTAGCCGGAGGCCACCTCCCCGCTGGCCTTGGCGCCGGCGCCCTCCTGGAGCACGTTCGGCGTCCAGCCGAGGTAGGCACCGGAGAACACCTTGTCGGCGTCCTTGAAGTCACCCACGCTGGCCGAGATCGACCACGGGGCGAGCGAGCGGCGGCTGTCCGACACGAGGATCGGGTTGATCCTGCCGTCGGCCTGGAAGTAGGCGCCGTCGTGGTCCTTGGCCGTGCCGAGGTCCACCAGGCCGTTGTAGCCGTCGATCGTCCAGCCGAACTCGCCCGGGGCGGCGTTCGGGACGTTCACCTGGATGTCCTGGCCGCTGCCGTGGTACGGGTGCACGGTGACGTTGTCGACGAGCGAGCCGACCGGCTGACCGGAGGGCGTGTTGGTGCAGGAGACCTGGCCCAGCTCCACCGACGCGTTCGGCGCCTCGCAGGTGCCGCTGCGGACGTTCTCGACGACGAGCTTGTCGTTGCGCACCTTGACCTTGACGTAGGTGCGGACGTTCTCCTGGTTCTGGACCGAGTTGTACCAGTAGTTGTCCGGGTTCAGCGGGTCCGCGCCGTTGCCGTCGCCGGTGGTGCCGCTGTTGTCCGGCTTGGTGATGCCGTAGTACTTCGAGCCGGAGGCCGAGTTGGCCGTCACGTACAGCACACCGCCGGGACCGGGGTACACGTCGGCCGCGCCGGGCTTCTCGTCCTTGTTCTGCTTCGCGCTGTTCTTCAGCAGGTAGCTGCGCGAGTAGGCGTGGTCGTGGCCGGCCAGCACCAGGTCGACGCCGAGCTTGGAGAAGGCCGCCGGGAGGTCGTTGCGGCGCACCTTGGCGTCGGCGTCCTTGGCGTGGGAGGCCGGCGAGTACATGGCGTGGTGGAAGACGAGCACCTTCCACTTGGCCTTGGAGCCGTGCTTGTTGATGACGTCCGTGACGTAGTCGATGTGCGCCGCGTCGCCGCCGCCGCCCTGGCTGGTGGCGTAGCTGTTGCTGTTGATGTCGATGAACAGCACATCCTTGTAGATGTACCAGTAGTTGCCACCGGACGTGTTGGAGCTCGGCTGGCCGTTGGAGTACAGCGGCGCCGAGCGGTCCGTGTTCGGCGTGTACAGGTGCTGCTCGTACGCCTTGCCGCCGACGTCGTGGTTGCCGATGGTGGCGGCCCACGGGTACTGGCGCAGCTGGTCGGGGGCGAGGAAGGCGTCCCACTGCGACTCGGTGTTGGCGGTCTCGACGTGGTCACCGCCCGACACCAGCAGCTCGGCGTCCGGGTTGGCCCCGACCGCGACGTCCAGGGTGTCCTGCCAGCCGGCCTGGTCCTTCGCGGTGTTGCCGGACGAGCCGATCTGCGGGTCGCCGAAGAACAGGAAGTCGTAGTCGCCCTTGTAGTCCTGCGTCTTGAAGGAGTACGTCGGGGACCAGTTGCCCTCGGAGCCGACCCGGTAGGAGTACGCCATGTGCTCCTGGAGGCCGGTGAGGGTGGCGTGGCGGTTGTAGCCGCCGCTGGTGGAGATGTTCTCGCCGCCGAGGGCGTCGAAGGTGGTGGCGGAGGCCGGGAACTCTCCGTTGTCGAGCTGCGCCGTCGGGGCGAGCTGGACCTTCTGCGTGGTGTCGGCCGAGGAGTACCAGGTCACGGTGCGCTGGGACTCGTTGGCGCCGACGCCGAGGATGATGCCGGTGAACGTGCCGGTCTCGGCTGCCTGGACGGGGGAGGCCAGGCCGCTGCCGAGGGCCACGGTCAGGCCCAGGAATGCCGCGGCGGCACCCGTGGCCACCCGGCGCCGCGCAGACCCGGAGGACTGCGAGGAGGGTCTCGAAATCATCAGACTCGTTCCTTAGGTGCACGAAGGTGCAGGGAATGGAGGCCAACAAGGTCTCTGGATTTGGTAAATCAATCGCAAATGTGATCTAGGGATCAGCTGAACTTCCCGCTAGACCTGGGCTGTTCTCAGCCCTCGAGCACCCGCTGCACGCACCACACCAGACCCATGGCGGCCACCCCCGCGCACAGCGCGCCCGTCGCCCACGCGCCCGCCCTCGGCGCCCGGCGGCGCAGCAGCGCGAGAAGCGGGAAGACGAGCACGATGATCCCCAACTGCACGGCTTCGATACCGACGTTGAACACCAGCAGGGACCACAGCAGGGTCCACGACCACGGCTCGTCGATCCCCAGGGCCCCCGCGAAACCCAGACCGTGCACGAGCCCGAAGCAGAACACGACCCCGAGGCGCAGCCATCCGGCCCGGTCCAGGCCCAACGGCCCTTCCTCGGCGGTGTCGTGGAGGGCGACCCGGTCGTCGCCGCACCGCGGCAGCCGCCACAGGTGCCAGCCGGCGACGACGGCGATCGACAGCGCGATGACGGGCTCGACGATCCGCTCCGGCACGTGCACCAGGCCGAGGGCGGCGAGCAGGAACGTCACCGAGTGGGCCAGGGTGAAACTCGTGGCCGCGAGCACGATCTCCCGCAGCCGGCGGGACCCGGCGATGAGCGCCAGCAGGAACAGGATGTGGTCGACACCGGTCAGCAGGTGCTCGGCGCCCAGGCGGAAGAACTCCCAGAACCGCTCGTACCACGACTGACCGATCGAGAAGGAAGGGTGGCCGGCGTCCAGCGCCGCACTGCCCGACAGGCCCGCCAGGTCGTAGGTGGCGATCGTCCGGGTGCCGCGCACGTAGCCCTCGGAGTCGGGGAAGAGCGCGCTGCGCACCTCGGGGTCGCCCTGCCCGGCGCAGGACCACTCGAGCGGCATGACGGCGTACGGCACGCCCTCCTGCCGGCCGATCGTGAAGTCACCCGCCCGGGACGGTGTGCAGGCCGTGCCGCCGGAGCCGACCGAGAAGCGCTGGGTGACGTACGCGAAGGCCGACTCGGTGTGGGATTCGAGCGCCGCGGCCTGTGCCTCGGCGTCCTCGGCCTCGAAGGCGGCGGTGCCCACCTGGAAGAGCGGATCGTCGTGCTCGAAGTCGGCGGCGGACACGATGAAGAGGTCGTACTCCAACTCCAGCACCGTGCGTATGCGACCGCCGTCGCCGCCGGTGACGTGGACGTACACGACCGACGAGAACCCGTGCGCGGAGGCAGGTTGCCCGACGCCCAGGAAAGCGATCACCGCCGCGGTGATTCCGACGAGAGCGCGGCGGACCCGTGATGACATGGTGGCTCCTTGAGGTTTCCCGTGCACGGTGCATGCCATCGGTGAACAAACTCGGGCCCGTCGGCGAACCGTTGAGAAACAAGCCCCGCAACCGCCCGCGCGGAGGCGATCCGCGGCGATCGGGAGGGGAGGATGACGGCGCACCCCTCATCACTCGGAGGACGATCGCCTTGCGCTCCCCGCTTCGCGCCATTGCCACGCTGGCCGCGGCCGCCGCGCTGGTCGCCGGATGCGGCTCCGGCGACGACTGGTCACGGCCGCACCCCAAGCCCACCGCCGTCGGCATGCTCGGCGCGGGCTTCACCGACCCCTCCGCCCCACCCACCCCAGAGGCCACGGTCACGCCGCGGCCCGGTTCCTGGCAGCAGGTCCACCCGCCGAAGGGCTACCGCGTGGTGCTGCTCACCGCGGGCGAGGACCGTCCGACCAGGGCCCTGGCCGCAGCGGTCGAGGACTGGGCCGCGAGCGAGCACGTCGACCTCAGGACGGTGGCCGCCGACGGCCCCCACGACCTCGTCCCCGCCATCACCAGGGCCATCGACATGGGCCCCGACCTCGTCATCAGCGCGGGCAACGATCTCGTCGACCCGCTCGCCGTGGTCACCGCGAGCCATCTGTCGCAGCAGTTCCTGGTTGTCGGCGCGGAACTGGCCGAACCCACCCACAACGTCACGGCCGTCGACTGGTCGGGTGCGTCGTTCCGCGGCGAGGGGCTCGGCATGTCCTCGACGTACGACCCGAAGTCGTTCACCGCCGCACGCTGCGCGGCCGCCGTCGGGGCGGGCGTCGCGGCCGTGCTCCACGACCTGACGGGCATAGTGATCTGGCTCGACCACCACTAGGGCCTGGGCCCCCTAGGCAATCTTCCCCCACAACGCAACAGGCGGCGGTCCACTCGGGTGGACCGCCGCCTGCCTGACAGGACTTGGGGCCTGGAGGGACTCCGAGGCCGGGGCGCGGGCTATCGGGTCGGCTTCTTGCCGGTGACGCCCAGGTGGACCAGCAGCGCAAGGTTCGGTTTCAGATCGGCCTGCTTCACCCCCGAGACGAAGCCTTTCTGGTGCGAGGCCACCGCCGCGAGCATCGCGACGAGCGAACCGGCGACCGCCGCCGGATTCACGTCCTTGTCGACCCGGCCCTTGGACTGGAGTTCGGTGACCGTGTCCGTCAGGGAGTTGTTCACTGAGTTCAGGATCTTCATACGGATCTTGTAAAAGCGCTTGTCGCCCTCGGCGGCACCGAGATCGATCACGCGCAGGATGGCGTCGTTGTGGCGCCAGAACTCCAGAAACCCGTCCACGAGTTCCTGCGCCGTCTGCCAGCCGGCCTTTCCGGTCCACGACCGGCCCTCGAGCAGCCCGGCCAAACCGGCGCCCTCGGCGGCCATTTGCTCCGCGATCTCCAGAACGGCGCCTTCGACGTCAGGGAAATACTGATAGAAGGTCGCGGGCGAAGTGCCCGCCTTCCTGGCGACATCGATGACCTTGACGTCCCGGTAGGGGGAGGAGCTGAGCATCTCGCTGAGGCAGTCGAGCAGCTTCTGCCGGGTCGCCTGCCCACGTCGACCGGCCACGCGGCCGTCGACGGTACGCACTTGTCCTGTCATGTCGTCAGCTTACCGAGCAGTGATCGGAGCGCGATTCGGCCGACTGCAAATGGGGTGCATGCGCTCAAAGGGGCTGGTGTGCCTGGTCTGCGGGTCGCGCGTGACCCGGCTAGTTTGGCGACATGGCCGAAAACAGGGCATCCGCGAGCACAGAGGGCGTCCCCTGCTGGGTGGACGCGCAGCTTCCCGACGTCGAGGCGGGCAAGCGGTTCTACGGTGCGCTCTTCGGGTGGAGCTTCGCGGAGGAGACGTACGGCGGATCCGTACCGGCCCGGCTGGAGGGGGAGCCCGTCGCCGCGCTCTCACCGAAGACGGACGGCCGGATGCCCACCGTCTGGACCGTGTACTTCGCCACCCCGGACGTCCGGGCGCTGGCCGAGCGGATTCGGGCCGCCGGCGGGCAGGTCGTGACCCCGCCCACTCGGGTCGAGGGCCTCGGCACGGCCGCCCTCGCCGCCGATCCCGAGGGTGCGGTCTTCGGGCTGTGGCAGCCGGACAGCCACCAGGGCTTCGGCAGGCGCCGCGAGCCGGGCACCTTCGTGTGGGCCCAGTTGTACGCCCGCGACATCGAGGCCGCGAACGTCTTCTACGGCGGACTGTTCCGCGACGCCCTGTTCGGGCCGGGCGCCGAGCCCGACTTCGGCCGGTCTCCCGTCTTTGAGGTCTTTCCGCCCGAGATGCCGCCGCACTTCCTCGTCCACTTCCGGGTCGCCGGGATGGAGGCCGCCCTCGGCACGGTCGCCCGGCTCGGCGGGCGGGTGCAGGTACCGCCTTTCGGGACGTCGTACGGAACCGTCGCCGTCGTCGCCGACAATCAGGGGGCGTCCTTCGCCCTGCTGGAGAGGTGAAATCCGCCCCCCGGCCGGGAAGAGGGGGGTTTGCGGCATGACATCCCGATGTGTCGCCGGGTTCGCAACCTGTGCGCCGGACAGGAAGAATCAGGGTGCGTGCCGCCAAGGCGGTGCGGTGGTGAGACGCTGCACGTCGGTCGCGTACATATGTGGGTGGCGCGGCTCGTACGGGGAGGTGGCAGGCAAGTGGTGGATCAGCTGACGCAGCACGACCCTCGGCGGATCGGGCCGTTCGAGGTGCTGGGACGGCTGGGTGCCGGCGGCATGGGGCTGGTCTATCTCGCGCGCTCGGCGTCCGGGCGGCGCGTGGCGATCAAGACGGTCCGGACCGAGCTGGCCGAGGACCAGTTGTTCCGGGTCCGCTTCACACGTGAGGTGGAGGCCGCGCGGGCGGTCTCCGGCTTCTACACGGCCGCGGTCGTCGACGCGGACCCGCGCGCCGCCGTGCCGTGGCTGGCCACCGCCTATGTCCCCGCGCCCTCCCTCGAGGAGATAGTGACCGAGTGCGGTCCCCTCCCGGCCCAGGCGGTGCGCTGGCTGGCGGCGGGCGTCGCCGAGGCGCTCCAGTCCATCCACGGCGCCGGGCTCGTCCACCGCGACCTGAAGCCGTCCAACGTCCTCGTCGTCGAGGACGGGCCGCGCGTGATCGACTTCGGCATCGCCTCCGGTGTCTCGAACACCCGGCTGACCATGACGAACGTCGCCGTCGGTACCCCCGCGTACATGTCCCCCGAGCAGGCCAAGGACTCCCGCAGCGTCACCGGCGCCAGCGACGTCTTCTCGCTCGGCTCGATGCTGGTCTTCGCCGCCACCGGGCACCCGCCCTTCCACGGCGCCAACCCCGTCGAGACGGTCTTCATGCTGCTGCGCGAGGACCCCGACCTGGAAGGGCTCCCGGACGAGCTGCGTCCGCTGATCGATTCCTGCATGGAGATGGAGGCCACCGCCCGGCCCAGGCCAGCCGACCTCCAGGCCCAGCTCGCCCCCCATCTGTTCGGCTCCGGCTCCGACGACAGCGGTACGGCCTCGGCCTGGCTGCCCGAGCCGGCGGTCGGCCTCATCGAGTCCCGCCGCGGCGGCCGCCTGGCCGTGCAGCCCGCCGCGCCCGGTCCCCGCGGTGGTGGCTCGGTCCCCGTACCGCCCCCGCCCTCGCACAGCCCCGCCGTCCCGGCGCCGTCCGCGCCCGCGCCGGTGGGCGTCCCCGACTCCGGTCCCGTGCGGCTGGCCGGCGCCCAGGTGCCGATCGGGCCCGGGCCGCGCGTCGCCGACGCCCGCGCCGCCGCCGTCAAGGCGCCCCCGCCGGAGGCGGGCCTGGCCGCCACCTGGTCCAGACCGCACCCCGGCGTCAACGGCGCCGACCCCGCCATGCCGGTCGTGCCGCCGGCGCCGCCGGAGACCCCGGCCGGGTGGCGGCCGTGGCGCTTCCGCATGTCCAACGACGTCTGGGGCACCCCGTCCGTCGCCGACGACCTCGTCTACGTGACCTCCTTCGAGGTGCACGCCCTGGACGTGGCCACCGGCCGCCGCCGCTTCAAGACCCGCGACGTGGCCTGGTCCATGGCGGTCGCCGACGGCCGGGTCCACGCCTCCGACGGGCCCACCCTGTTCGCCCTGGACGCCCGCGGGGGCGCCGATCTGTGGCGGGTGCAGACCGACTCCTGGGTGTACTCCCTCAAGGCCGACCGCGGCACGGTCGTCACCGGCACCCGCGGCGGGGGAGTCCAGGCCTGGGAGGCCACCGGCGGTCAGAAGCTGTGGGAGACCAACGGCTGCCAGACGGACTTCGAGTCCCCCGAGGCCGGCCCCGTCGTCCACGACGGCACGGTGTACGTCTGGCAGGACGCCCGCCTGCGCGCCCTGGAGGCCCGCACGGGCGAGGAGCGCTGGTCCTACCCGATCGGCGACGCGGCCTCCTGCGGCGGCGTGCCGGTGCGGGTCACCCCGGCCCCCGACGGCTACGTCTACGTCTGCGCCGGCACCCGTGTGCTCGCCGTGGACGTGGCGAGCGGCCACGTCCGCTGGCACTTCGAGGCCCCCGCGGTCTTCCTCTGCCCGCCGGCCTTCGCGCCGGGTCCGACGGTGAGCGGCGGCGGCGTCTACCTCGCCGACTACCTCGGCACCGTCTACGCCCTCGACGCCACCGACGGTCGCGACCGCTGGCGCATCGCCACCGAGTCCCGGGCCTCCGTCGCCCCGGTCCTGGTCGCCGCCGGGCACGTCCACGTCGGCAGCGGCAGGGGCCTGTACACCCTGGACGCGGTCACCGGAACGCCCAAGTGGCGCTTCCAGGCGGGCGGCGAGATCGTCGGCTCCCCGGCCGTCGCCGAGGGCCGCATCCACTTCGGTTCCACCGACCACCTGCTGTACACGCTCAAGGCCGACGACGGCCGGCTGCGCTGGAAGCTCGCCACCGGCGGCGAGATCACCGGCTCCCCGGTGGTCAGGGACGGGGTCGTGTACGCGTGCAGCAAGGACCGCTGCGTGTACGCCCTGGACGCGGAGAAGGGGACGGGCACCGCCCGCACCACCTGACCCCGTGCCGGGGCGGTGGGGTGACGGCCGTCGTACGGGATACACGGAAGGGGTCTCGGACGACGGCCGCCGGTCCAGATCAGCGGTGCTCGGTCACCGCCCACGCACAGGACGCTACTTCGCGTACGGGCCCGTCGCCAGGCGAATCCCGGCGGGCCGGCGTTGCGCCGTTAGGGTGATCGCATGCAGACACGGGGGCGCAGGATCAGGTTCACGGCGGTGTCGGTGGTAGTGGTGCTCGCCCTGACGGGCTTCTCCCGAAGCCACGGTCACGGCCACGGCCGACACGGCAGCGGTGGCGGAGGCGGCTGCAGCAACTCAAACCAGAACCACGACAGTTCGACATCGAGCGGCTCGTACGGTGGTTCGTCCGGTAGCTCGTACGGTGGTTCTTACGGCGGCTCGGCCGGCGACACCGAAACCAGCGACACCAGCGACACGGGCGGTACCGGCGGCACCGGCGGGACCTACCACCGCCGTCCCGGCTACCGCTCGACGCCCACCCCCTCAAGCAGCGGCACCGGCAAGGGCCGCGACCTGCGGGACGCCACGGTGAGGCTGATCAGCTGCGCGACGCAGAAGAGGCCGTACGCCACCGTCGAGATCACCAACCCCAACGACAGCAAAGCCGAGTTCCAGGCCTGGGTCACCTTCTACGACGCCGACGGAACCCTGCTCCTGAAGAACTCGTCCCCCACGGTCCCGGTCCCCGCGAACGGCAGGGCGACCACCGAGATCAAGCTCGGCGCGAGCTACCTGCTGTCGGCCGACCGCTGCGAGACGGACCCCACGGCCGCCCCCAGGAACTGACCGCCCCCGAACACACCTCGGCCGCGGCGGCTCCCCCTCGGTGCCACCGCGGCCGATCCCCCGTTTGTTGAGGCCGTCAGGCCTTTTCGTCGGTGATGTGGGTGTCGAGCGGCTTGACGGTGCCGTCCTTCAGCGGGGCGTCGGTGATGTGGGTGTCGAGCGGCTTGACCGTGCCGTCCTTCAGCGGGGCGTCGGTGATGTGGGTGTCGAGCGGCTTGACGGTGCCGTCGGACTTCTTCGCTTCCGCCATCGTTGTTCAACTCCTGTGGCTCTGTGGTCGTGAGGCCCGCCCGGCGACTCCCCCGAGGGCCGCCGGACGGACTGGTAGGGACCGCTCACCCTAGTGGCGGGCCCGATGCGAGCCGTCTGCCCCCCGACGCGACGGCTTGACAGGACGAGAGTGCCGTAAGGGCATAAACAAACGATGAACGCCTCAACGGACGCTTTGGGCAGTGCGCGTGGGAAGAAGCAGTTCCTGGACTTCGGCCGCCTCGGCGGCCCCCAGTGCCTCGTAGAGCGACAGCGCGTCGTGCCAACAGGCTTTGGCACGGTCGACCTGGTCGACCTGGTGAAGTGCCTTTCCCAGCAGGGTCAGCACGTTGCCGAGACGCCAGTCGCCGCCGATCCCCCGCAGCAGGGCGAGGGACTGCTCTGCGAGGGCCGCGGCCGGCGCCGGCTTGTTCGTGGCGAGACCCACCTCGGCGAGGCGGAAGATCGTCATGCCCTCCCAGAGCCGCTGTCGGCTTTCCCGGAAGCCGCCGAGCGCTTGGGTGAACTGCTCCGCCGCCTCGTCGAGTTCTTCGGCCTGCGCCAGTGCGAGCCCGAGAGCGTAGCGCCCGTTCGCACCGCGCAGCGTGTGACCCAGACGGTCGTAGATGTCGACGCCCTGCTGTGCGAGGTCGATGGCGCTGGCGGTCTCTCCCAGGGCGAGGTGTGACCGGGAGAGGTTGCACAGGGCGCTTGCCTCGCCCGCCAGGTTGCCGTCCAGGCGGAAGTTGGTGATGGCCTGCTGCAAGAAGGCGGCGCCTTCGTCGTGGCGGTTCCGATAGACCGCGATCACGCCGCAGTGATTCGGGACCCAGCAGTTCAGGGCCGCGTCGTCGAAGTCGGCGATCAACGATGCCGCATGCTTGGCCTCTTCGTCGGCCTGCGCGAAGCGACCGGCCACCAGATGTGCCTCGGTCAGCGTGATGCGCGCCCTGGCCTCGGCGCGGGCGTCATCGCGGGTCTGCGCGGCTTCGCGGGCCGCTGTCGCGGCTGCTCCGTAGCCGAGGCCGTTCGCGCCGGACTCGGCCAGGTCCTTCGCGGCCCAGAGGAGATCGACGGCTCGGCGCAGCCCGCTGTTGCCGACCGACTGACTCACACAGGCCAACAGGCAGTCGGCCTCTGCGTACAGCCAGTCGCGTGCCGCACGGCGATCGCTGAACCGCAGGCCCGGGAACGCCGTTGGTTCCAGGTGATCCACCAGTCGGTCCCCCGGCCGTTCGATCGCGTAGACGCCGGCTGCCGTGGCCAGGTAGAAGTCCAGCAGCCGCGACATCGCCGCCTCCCGCTCGCCCGGCGGGTGTTCGTCGCGTTCCGCGCAGGCGCGGGCGTAGAGGCGGACCAGGTCGTGGAAGCGGTAGCGGCCGGGGGCCGCCGATTCCAGGAGGGACGTGTCGACCAGGGACTCCAGGAGGTCCTCCGTGTCCTCCACCGGGAGGTCCAGTACGGCCGCCGCCGCGGCCAGGGAGATGTCCGGGCCGTCGGCCAGCCCCAGCAGACGGAACGCCCTGGCCTGCGCCGGCTCCAACTGGCCGTAGCCCAGCTCGAACGTGGCCTTCACCGCCAGGTCGCCCGCCTGGAGTTCGTCCAGGCGGCGGCGTTCGTCCGCCAGCTTCGCCGCCAGGACCGAGACCGTCCAGGTGCGGCGGGCCGCGAGGCGGGAGGCCGCGATCCGGATGGCGAGCGGCAGGAAACCACACGCCGCCACCACGTCCAGGGCCGCCTCGCGTTCCGAAGCGACCCGCTCCTCGCCCACGATCCTCGTGAACAGGGACAGCGCCTCGTCCGGGCTCATCACGTCCAGGTCCACCAGGTGCGCGCCCGCCAGGTCCACCATCCGTACGCGGGACGTCACCAGGGCCGCGCAGCCGTCGGTGCCCGGCAGCAACGGCCTCACCTGGGCCGCGTCCCGCGCGTTGTCCAGCAGGACCAGCACCCGGCGGCCGTCCAGGACCGAGCGGTACAGGGCCGCCCGCTCCTCCAGGGATTCGGGGATCGCCGTGTCGGCCGTGCCGAGGGCGCGCAGGAAGGAGCCGAGGACCGTCTCCGGTTCGGCCGCCCTCGCGCCGGCCCCCTGGAGGTCCACGTACAACTGGCCGTCCGGGAAGGCGGCCCGCGCCTGGTGGGCCACGTGGACGGCCAGCGTCGTCTTGCCCACGCCGCCGATCCCGGCCAGCGCCGACACGGCCATCACCCGCCCGTCGGCCGAGGCCAGCACCTCGCTCAGCTCCGCCACGAACGAGCTGCGTCCCGTGAAGTCCGGTACGGTCGCCGGGAGTTGTGCCGGGCGCACCGGGACCACCGCCGGTTCGGCCGCCGGAGAGGACGGCTCCGCGAGGGCAGGGTCGGCCTGGAGGATGCGCTGTTGCAGTTCGCGCAGTTCCGGGCGGGGGTCCACGCCCAGCTCGTCCGCGAGCAGGCGCCTGGTGTCGGCGTACACCGCCAGCGCCTCCGCCTGCCGGCCGCTGCGGTACAGCGCCAGCATCAGCAGCTCGCGCAGCCGTTCCCGCAGCGGGTGCGCCGCCGTCAGCGCCGTCAGCTCCGAGACGGCCTCCGCGTGGCAGCCCTGTTCGAGGTCCATGTCCAGGCAGGCCTCGAGGAGTTGCAGGCGCCATTCCTCCAGACGCACGCGCTGCGTCTCCGCGTACGGACCGGGCACGCCGGCCAGCGGTTCCCCGTCCCACAGGGCGAGCGCCTGCCGCAGCAGTTCGCGTGCCTGGCACAGGTCGCCGGCCGACCGGGCCTTCTCGGCACGGGCCGCGAACTCCTGCGCCTCGGCCAGGTCCAGTGCGCCCTCGGCCGGCCCGCGCACGGCGTACCCGCCGGACTCGCTGACCAGCACCCCCGGATCCAGCGCCTTGCGCAGCCGGGAGGCGTACGTCCGCACCGCCGCCAGCGCCTGCGACGGCGGCTCCTCGCCCCACAGCGCGTCGATCAGCTCGGCCGCGGTCGCGGTGCGGCCCTCGCGCAGCAGCAGCGCGGCCAGCAGGGCGCGTTGCTGCGGGGAGCCGGTGGGAAGGGGCTGCTCACCGCGCCAGGCACGCACCGGTCCGAGCACGCTGAAGCGCAGTGTCGCCGACTGCTCGGCACGCCGCTGCTCAGGCACCCGCGGTACACCTTCCATTGCTTCCCCCTGGCCCCCTGTCGCACCGTCAACAATCAGACCCAGTTTGCCTTGTTCACGGCAGATGCGTCAGCTCCCGAGACCGCGATCACAGCGCCGCACTTCCCACGACACAAGCCCCACACATCCTCTTCGCACGCTCTCTGCCGCGGCGGCGGGGCGCGCACGGTCATCCGCGCGGGCATTCGACAGGCACCCGCACGGGCTCCCAGCGGTCGTCCACCCGGGCACCCGCCACTCAGCCGTGCGCGGCCGTCCCCAGGAAGATCGGGTTCGTGAGCGCCGCCATCACGCCGGGCAGCGGGCCCACCGCCGTCTCGTGACGCACCTCCGCGCGGACGTAGGCCGCGTACGCCGGGGTCGTACGCCACTCGACGACCCCCGAGCCCGACACGGGGAACGGCTCGCTGGTGAGGAGCACCCCCTGGTCGGTCACGAGGCGGACCGAGCAGCGCGGCACACCGCGGGCCTCCAGGCGGACCGTCACCGGGGAGTCCGCGGCCACCCGCAGTCGCTCCCCGATGCCCGCCCGCTCGCCCCCGGGCCCCGTCGCGGTGAAGGCGAGTGACACGTTCGCGGACTCGGCGACGTACGAGCGGCCCGCGCGGATGCCGTCCTGGACCGCCTCCCGGGTGAGGTCGTCGGCCAGGACGACCGTCTGGGGCAGGCCCACGGAGTCCGGTGGCCGGTGGGCGTCGCTGCTGCCCATCGCGGGCAGCCAGCGCCGCTCCTCCCGTGCGGCCGCCACGAGCGTGGCGTCCCACGCGGCCACGGCCGTCTCGTCGTCCGGGGTGAAGGGGCCGTTCCACACCTCCACCGCGTCCGCCTCGCCGAAGCCGAACTTCCAGGCGCAGCCGACGCAGCCGGCGTGCGGATGGGCGGGCACGACCAGGCCGCCCGCGCGGCGGATCTCGCGGGCGAAGCGGCCGAAGCGGTCCTCCCGCGCCCGGTAGCGCCAGTCGACGAAGGTGCCGGGGTCGGTGCCGAGGGCCAGGACGTGGCCGTTCCTCGTCGTCACCTCCTCGCCCAGCATGATCAGCAGGTCGTCGCCGGCCAGGTCCGCCCAGTGCGCGTGGGCGGCGTGGGTGTTGTGCTCGGAGCTGTTGATGAAGTCCAGGCCGGCCGCCCTGGCCTGCGCCGCGATCTCAGCCGGGGTGCGGCTGCCGTCGGAGTACCGGGAGTGGATGTGGCAGTCCCCCCGGTACCAGGCCCGCCCCCGCCCCCTGGCCCACTGCGGCGGGTACGACGGGGGTACGGCGGCGCCGGGCGCGCCGTGGGTCAGGCAGACCGTCAGCTCGTACGACAGGCCCTGCGGGGCGACCGTGTAGGGCCCGAGCGCGATGTGCCAGACACCGGCGTCGACCGGCCCGGCGAGGTAGCCCGGCGTCGCGTCGTCCGCGCGGATGAAGAACTCCGACCGCGCCCCGCCCGACCACCCTCGGAACCCCGGGCCGCCCAGCTCGGTGCCGCGCTGGTCGAAGATCCCGATGTCCAGCGCGTTGCCGGGGGTTCCGGCGGGCACGGCCGGCCTGTCGTAGGTGTACGAGACCCCGATCTCCCGCACCCCGTCCGGGACGTCGACGGGAACGTACACGTAGTCGGGGGCGCCCGGCGCCAGCGTGCCCCGGATCGTCCGGGTCACCCGCCCGCCGTCCGCGCCCCCGGCACCACTAGCGAAGGTCACGCCTCCCAACGTAGGCGCAGCGGCGGCGGCCGTCACGGTCGGAGTGCGCCGTCCGGGTCCGCGGCCGGACAACCGGCGGTGCCGGCCGGTCTTTCCTTGATCGGCCCTGGTGACCGCGACCGTATGCTCGAAGGATGACGACTTCCGCGACCTCCGGAACCGGTCCCACCGAGAACTCCCTGCGTCGCGCCCTCAAACGTGCCCGGGACGGGGTCGCGCTCGACGTCGCCGAGGCGGCGGTGCTGCTCCAGGCCCGGGGTGAGCACCTCCAGGACCTCGCCGCCTCCGCGGCCCGGGTGCGGGACGCGGGTCTCGAGGCCGCCGGCCGCCCCGGCGTCATCACCTACTCCAAGAGCGTCTTCATCCCGCTCACCCGGCTGTGCCGGGACAAGTGTCACTACTGCACGTTCGTCACCGTGCCCGGCAAGCTGCGCCGCGCCGGGCACGGGATGTTCATGTCCCCCGACGAGGTCCTGGACATCGCCCGCCGCGGTGCCGAACTCGGCTGCAAGGAAGCCCTGATCACCCTCGGCGACAAGCCGGAGGACCGCTGGCCGGAAGCGCGTGAATGGCTGGACGCGCACGGCTACGACGACACCATCGCCTACGTACGCGCCGTCTCCATCCGCATCCTGGAGGAGACGGGACTGCTGCCCCACCTCAACCCGGGCGTCATGACCTGGACGGACTTCCAGCGCCTCAAGCCCGTCGCCCCGTCGATGGGCATGATGCTGGAGACGACCGCCGAGCGGCTCTGGTCCGAGCCGGGTGGCCCGCACCACGGCTCCCCGGACAAGGAACCGGCCGTACGGCTGCGGGTCCTTGAGGACGCCGGCCGCTCCTCCGTCCCCTTCACCTCCGGGATCCTGATCGGCATCGGCGAGACGTACGAGGAGCGCGCCCAGTCCCTGTTCGCGCTGCGCAGGATCGCCCGTGCCCACCACGGCATCCAGGAACTGATCATCCAGAACTTCCGCGCCAAGCCGGACACGGCCATGCGCGGCATGCCCGACGCCGAACTCGACGAGCTGGTCGCCACGGTGGCCGTCGCCCGGCACATCATGGGCCCGTCCGCCTGCCTCCAGGCCCCGCCCAACCTGGTGGACGCGGAGCACGAACGGCTCATCGGCGCCGGTATCGACGACTGGGGCGGTGTCTCCCCGCTCACCATCGACCACGTCAACCCCGAGCGCCCCTGGCCCCGGATCGAGCAGCTCGCCGAGAAGTCGGCCGCGGCCGGCTTCGAACTGCGCGAACGGCTCTGCGTCTACCCGGAGTTCGTCACCCGCGGCGAGCCCTGGCTCGACCCGAGGCTGCTGCCGCACGTCCGCGCCCTGGCCGACCCCGCGACGGGCCTGGCCCGCCCGGACACGGTGGCCGAGGGTCACCCCTGGCAGGAGCCCGACGAGGCCTTCACCGCCACCGGCCGCACCGACCTGCACCGCACCATCGACACCGCCGGCCGCACCGCCGACCGCCGTGGCGACTTCGACGAGGTGTACGGCGACTGGGGCGCCCTGCGCGAGGCGGCCGCCCCCGGCATGGCCCCGGAGCGCGTCGACACGGACGTACGGCAGGCCCTGCGCACGGCCGCCGACGACCCGACGAAGCTCACCGACGACGAGGCGCTGGCGCTGCTGCACGCGGACGGCCCGGCCCTGGACGCGCTGTGCGGCATCGCGGACGACGTCCGCAGGTCCGTGGTGGGCGAGGACGTCACGTACATCGTGACGCGGAACATCAACTTCACCAACGTCTGCTACACCGGCTGCCGCTTTTGCGCGTTCGCCCAGCGCCGCACCGACGCGGACGCCTACACCCTGTCCCTGGACCAGGTCGCCGACCGGGCCCAGCAGGCCTGGGACGTCGGCGCGGTGGAGGTCTGCATGCAGGGCGGCATCCACCCCGACCTGCCGGGCACGGCCTACTTCGACATCGCGCGCGCGGTGAAGGAACGCGTCCCCGGCATGCACGTGCACGCCTTCTCCCCGATGGAGGTCGTCAACGGCGCCAGCCGCACCGGCCTGTCCATCCGCGAGTGGCTCACCGAGGCCAGGGCGGCGGGCCTGGACAGCATCCCCGGGACGGCGGCGGAGATCCTCGACGACGAGGTCCGCTGGATCCTGACCAAGGGCAAGCTGCCCACGGCCACCTGGATCGAGGTCGTGACGACGGCCCACGAACTGGGCATCCGCTCCTCGTCGACCATGATGTACGGCCACGTGGACCAACCCCGCCACTGGCTGGGCCACCTGCGCACCCTGGCCGGCATCCAGCAGCGGACGGGCGGCTTCACGGAGTTCGTGACGCTCCCCTTCATCCACACCAACGCCCCGGTGTACCTGGCGGGCATCGCGAGGCCCGGCCCCTCCGTACGGGACAACCGGGCGGTGACGGCGATGGCGCGCCTCCTCCTGCACCCCTGGATCCCCAACATCCAGACGAGCTGGGTGAAGCTGGGCGAGGCGGGCGCCGCCGAAATGCTCCGCTCCGGCGCGAACGACCTCGGCGGCACGCTGATGGAGGAGACGATCTCCCGCATGGCGGGCTCCTCCTACGGCTCGTACAAGTCCGTCGAGGACCTGGTCGCGGTGGCGGCGGCGGCCGGACGCCCAGCGAAGCCGAGGACCACGCTCTACGGCGAGGTCCCGGAGGAACGGCGGCGGGCGGCGGCCGCGTCGGACGGCCACCTGCCGGACCTGCTGCCGGTCCTCGACTGAACCGAGGCAGACGCAGCTCGCAGTACGATGATCCGACCCCCGGTGGAGGGGTCGAGTAGCACCGAGGAGATGCGTGCCCATGGCGGCCCGAATACCTTCGTGGGCCTGGGTCAGCGGCCTGACCGTGGGCGCGGTCGCGGCAGTGGCCGTACTGGCGGTGAAGGCCGACCAGGGTCCCCACCCCACGGCCGCGACGGCCCACCCGCGACCCACCCCCTCGGCGAGCGCCAGCCCCTCGGCCAAACCCACGCCCCCGGCTCCGCCGGCCGTCCCGGCCGACTCGGGCGTGGGCCGCCGCGTCGTCTACGCCCTCGCCCAGAAGCGTGTGTGGCTGGTCGACGAGAGCGACAAACCCACCCGCACCTTCCCGGTGTGGCCGGGCACGGTGAGCCCCGACCCGGGCGCCTACGCGATCTCCCAGCGCGTGGCCGCGACGACCGGCTCGGACGGCGTGCAGATCGAGCACATCACGTACTTCGCGGGCAAGTCCGGCGTCTTCATCGCGTTCAGCAACGCCGTGGACGGCGCCTCACCCCCGCCGGCCGCCGCCGACGCCAAGACGGGCGGCATCCGCATGGGCAAGCCCGACGGCACGGCCCTGTGGACCTTCGCCGCCCAGGGCACGAAGGTCGAGGTCGTCCCCTAGGTTCTGCCCATGGAACTGGCCCAGACCGTGGCCCGGCTCGACCAGTGGCTGAAGGAGCACGCCCCGGGCGACTTCCGGCAACTCGCCCCGCCCGCCGAGCCCGCGCTCGTAACGGCTGTGGCGGAGAACCGGTTCGAGCCGCATCCAGACGTCCGGTCCTGGCTCGCCCTGCACGACGGCTCGGCCCTCGACCCCACGCCCGCCGCAGGCGCCTTCGTGCCCACCGACTTCCCGCTCCTGGGGGCCGTTGGCATGTCCGTCGGGCTGCGGGAAATGGAGGAGGAGGTCGCCCGGGCCCTGGAGGAGGACGAGGCCGAGTACGTCGTCGGTGTGACGGCGGACGTGCGCTGGCTGCCGGTGGCGATGAACCACACGGGTGGACAGCTCGTGGTCGACCACCGGGAGGGCCCCGGTTTCGGCGCGGTCCTGGAACTGGACCCGTCCATCGACGTGAACGGAGTGAAGCGCTGGGACAGCCTGTCCCACCTCTTCGACTCCGTCCTGGACGCCCTGGTCCATGGCACCCCGGTCGCCACAGCCAGCGGTGCGCGGAGCTTCCCACGCATCGAGGACACGGGAAACTCGTTGCCTCACGTCGTCTGGGACATCTACTACGGCTGACCGGTCCCGACTCATCGGAGGAAGAAGCTCGGCTCTCTTACGGCCACTGTGGATGCCAGGTCGCGCAGTTCGCCGTCAGTGATGTGCGTTCCGTACGAAGCGAGCACGGTCACGGCACCATTCCGACGCACGAAATAGAAGACCGCGTGCTGCCTGACCGTGCGCCAGGTGTTCGGGGCCACCGGTTCGCACGGCATCTGGTACAAGGGGCCACTGGAGCCTTGCGCCTCGCAGACCGGTGGGTGGAAGCCGGACTCCACCGGTGCCACGGTCACATGGACGGCCCAGCCGTTCGGATCATTGACGTCGACGCCGGCCCGCTCGGGCCACAGGCGGTAGAAGAGCTCGTGATCGTGCCGAGTGGCCCATGGGTGGTCGAGGCGGTAACCGGTGACGTCGGGCGCCAGCAGGGGGACGTCGGCATCCACGAGCTCACTGCGCTTGCTCGTTTCAGTGCGGTGGTCACCCACGAGCCCCGAAAGCGGCCACAACAGAGCAAGAGCAATGAGCAGCACGATCCGGGGCCGCCAGAAGACGGGACGGGGCGCGGTCAGGACAGTGGCCAGCGCGAACAGGGCGGCCGAGGTCAGCGGGAGAACCGCTGTCGGAAGGCTCCCGACGAGCGCCCGATCGTTCAGCTCCGCCCCGAACCAGAAGAGCAGGCTGGTGAGCACAGCAACCCGCCAGGCCGGCCGGACACCCGCCAAGCGCAGCAGCAGCCAGCTCGTCAGGAAGCCAACCACCGCTGCCGCTCTGAACAGCAGAAGGGCCAACCCCAGGCAGCCCCACTCTTGCTGATCGCACGGGAGGAGTTCATCCAAGGGCCAGGCGGACAGCGCGGCGGCAAGCACAATCAGAGCTGCCCCGAGCCCGGCTCCGACCGCCGACGACCTGGCCACACGGGTGCCCAGGAACGAGCGCCACCGAGTGGGTCCCCGATCCCCTCCAGCGCGTACCGATGCCATCTCCTCTGCCGCCCCCTCCGCAAGCCCGACCTGGAGACCGATCATGGGTGCGCGAGAAGGGGGCTGACATGAGTACACGTACTCAATGGCCCGGGCGCCAACTGCCTTGCTACTCCTGGCTCATGCGCTCTTGGGCGGCGCTGCCGTCGACGACCCACATCCGCAACCGGAACGGCCTGGGCGCGGGCGCGGGATTCGAGCCACTTCCGGACATCGCGAGCCGCGCGGGCCAGAATTGCCGCAGGGGCGAGGCGACGGAGGGGGACGAACGGATGGCGCAGGCGCGGCGGTCGATGCAGGACCTGGTCCGGCAGCGCAGGCGGGCCGGGTTCGTCGGACGGCGGGCCGAACGGGCGGCGTTCCGGGAGAACTTCGGCCATGCGCCCGAGGACGAGCGCCACCGCTTCCTGTTCCATGTGCACGGCGACGCCGGGGTCGGAAAGACCTTCTTGGTCAGGGAGATGGAGCACACCGCCCGGGAACGCGGAGCCCTGACGGCGTACGTGGACGAGGGTGTCGGCAGCGTGCCGGAGGCAATGGCCGCGATCAGCCGCCAGTTCGCCGAGCACGGATTCCGGTGCAAGGAGCTGGACCGGTTGCTGGCCGCGCACCGGGACCGCCGGCACGAGGCCGAGGCGGCGGTGGCCGCGATGGAACCGCACCCCGAAGGCCCGTCCCCGGTGAGCACGACGGCGGTACGGCTGGGCCTCGCGGGGATCGGGCTGATACCCGGGGCCGGGCCCTTCGTCGGGGCCGTAGACGCCGCCCAGCTCGCCCAGGGGGCGGACCGGTTACGGGCGAGCCTCAGCGCCCGCTTCCGCAGTCAGGACGACGTGCAGCTCGTGCTGTCGCCGGAGCGGAGCCTCACGCCGGTGCTGCTCGGCGAGCTGACGGACATCGCCGACCAGGTGCCGTGGATCGTCCTCTTCCTCGACACGTACGAGGTGACGGCCCCGTTCCTCGACAGGTGGCTGCACGACATCATGGCGACGGATCGGTACGCCGGATCGCTGCCTGCCAACGTCGTCGTGGTCACTGCCGGTCAGCAGCGCCTGGACCCCGCACGCTGGAGCGGCTTCTCCGACTTCGTCCAGGACGTTCCCCTCGGCCCGTTCACGGACGAGGAGGCACGGGGGCTCCTGGCCGTCAAAGGCGTCCTGGCCGAACCCGTCGTCGAGGAGGTGATGCGGCTCACCGGTGGGCTGCCCGTACTGGTTTCCACCCTCGCCGAAGCCCGGCCCGACGATCGCGAGGACGTGGGCGATCCGAGCGCGACGGCCGTGGAACGCTTCCTGAAGTGGGAGCAGGATCCGATACGGCGGGCGGCGGCGCTGGCCGGTGCCCTGCCCCGGCGGCTGGACGTGGACGTGTTCCAGGCGGCAGTGGACTGCCCGGAGGAGGACGTCGAACCGCTCTTCGCGTGGTTGCGCGGCATGCCGTTCGTCAGCGAGCGGGGCGACGGACTCCGGTACCACGACGTCGTACGGGCGCCGATGCTGCGGTTGCAGCGACGGCGTTCCCCGCGTGGCTGGGCACAGCGGCACGAGCGCCTGGCGGGGGCCTTCGGCGGCTGGCGCGCGGATGCGGCCAGGGGCCTTCGGCCCGACGAGGAGTGGGAGCACGAGACGTGGCGGGAGCTGCGCCTCGAGGAGAAGTACCACCTGCTGTGCTCCCAGGGGCTCGCGGTTCTCGGTGAAACGTTGCTGGACCTGGTTCTGGCCTGCCGTGAGGAGCGGGTACTCGGCCGCCGGTGGGCGCGGATGCTGGAGGACGCGGGGGAAGCCACGGACATCCCTGTTCTGCGGGAGTGGGGAAGGTGTGTGGGTGAGGCTCTGTCCGACGAGCAGTCCGGGGTGCGCGAGGCGATGGACCGGCTCCTGGCCAGGACCGGTCTGGACGTTCGCGGGCGGGCTGTGGCGCACACGGTGCGGGGCAGGGAACTGCGGAACGCCGGCGAGTACCAGCGGGCGCTGGCCGAGTACGACCGGGCGGTCGAACTCGATCCGGAGCTGTCCTGGGCCCATTACGGGCGGGGCTACACGCTCGCCCTGTCGGGTGATTCCTCCGCGGCGTTGGCCGAGTACGACCGTGCCGACGAACTGGCCCCCGACACCGCATGGATCATCGCGGAGCGCGGGGAGACATTGCGGGTCCTGGGACGGTTCGAAGAGGCCCTCGACGCGTGCGACCGGGCTTTCCGTCTGGACCCGACCGACGCCTTCCCGCTCGCCTCCAGGGCGGCGTGCAAGCATGCGCTCGGGCAGTACGACGCCGCTCTCGCCGACTTTGACCGGGCGCTGAGCCTCGATGAGGACTACCTGTGGGCACTGGTGAGGAGGGCCCGGCTGCACCGCACCAGGGAGCAATGGGACGAAGCGTTCGCCGACCTGGACCGGGCGGTCGGCCTGGCACCCGACTCCGCATGGATCGCGTCGGAGCGCGGTGACGCCTACCGGCTCGCCGGCAGGTTCGAAGAGGCCGTCACCGAGCTCGGACGAGTTCTGACGCTCGAGCCCCGCCACGAGTCGGCCCTGGCGAGCCGGGGTGCGGTCCTTTTCGAGATGGGCAGGTTCGAGGAGGCCTTGGCCGACCTCACCGGTGCGGTGGAACTGGACCCTGAATATTCCTGGGCGCTGGTGATGCGCTCCCGCGTGAGGCTTCGGCTGAACGACCGCGACGGCATGTTCGAGGACCTCCGCCGAGCGGTTGACGCCGCCCCGGACGCCAACTGGGTCGGGCTCGAACTGGCAGAGCAGTACCGGATCGCGGGCCGCTACGACGAGTCCGTCGTCCTGTACCAACGGCTGCTGGGACGGGATCCGGAGTACCCGTACGCGCTCGCCGGTCTCGGCGCCGTCCACCGCGCCCGATCCGAGTACACCGAAGCCCGCCGGTTCCTCGACCGAGCGCTGGCAGCCGACCCGGACTACGGCTGGGCGTACGGACAGCGTGCGCGTGTCTGTGTCGCGACCGGGTGGGTCGAACAGGCCGTGGCCGACCTGGACCGGTGTGTCGCCCTGCGGTCGGAGACGGACTGGGCACGCCGAACCGTGATCGAGCTTCTGATGTGGTGCGACCGGTGGGACGAGGCACTGGACCGGCTGGCCGACGCGCGGACGGAAGTGACCAGCGACGAGGACAGCATGGATGACTTGTGGACAACCGTGTACCGGCATGAGGGTCGACCGGCAGAGGCTCGATCGGTCGCAGAGCGGTTGCGCGTTTCGGAGCCCGTTCCAGGTACCTATCAACTGTCCATGGTGATGGCGCGCTTCGAGGGGATGCCGGCTGCGAGGCCGCTGTGGCGGGAGCTGGCACGGTCACTGCCCGAACTCGAACTGGACGCGGCGGGACGTGCGGTAGGACGGTGCGTCGTGGGCTGGGGCCTCGGCGACTGGGCCGAGGCCGACCGCGCACTGGCCGAAGTCCTGGCCGCCGATCCGGACTGGGACGATCTCGCGGACCTCGCCCACTTCCTCACCGAACTGCTCCACAGCCCAGGCGCGGACCGCTCCCGCCTCGCCCCCCGCCTGGCGACCGTCGGCGCCGCCCGCGACGCCGTCCGGGCGCGTTACGCGGAATGACCGGCGAACGTGACGAACACCATCCAGGCCGTTCCCCTGAACGCGAGCCGTGCACCGTCCCGGTCCTTGGAGTCACGGACGTGGACGGTGGTGGGGGAGGGGGCGGCTATGGCCACCTCGACACACTCCGGGCCGTCATTGCTGCTGTAGCTGCTTTTGAACCACTTCAGCGGGGTGGTGGCGGTCATGTCTCTTCTCCCAGCACTTTTTTGAGGAAGGCCAGCGACTCCCTGGGCGTGAGAGCCTGCGCCCGGATCATTCCATAGCGCATATCCAGGATCTGGACTTCCCGCGGGTCACTGATCACACGGTTGTGCAGCTGGGCCTCTGAATGTCCCAGCATCTTGCCGTCTCTGAGTTTCAGTACCTGGAGCGAACCGCCCATGCCGGCGTGGTCCTCGCATCCGGTGGGCATCACCTGGATCTCGACGTGCCGCAAGGTGCTGACGTCCAGCAGGTGTTCGAGCTGTTGCCGCAGCACCATCCTGCCCCCGATCGGCCGTCTCAGTGTCACCTCTTCCTGGACGAATGTGAGCAGTGCCCGGGGTGTTCGGTCGAAAACGGCCTTGCGCGCCATGCGTGCGGCGACATGACGATCGATCTCGTCCTCGGCGTAGGAGGGGCGCCGCATCGCGTACAGCGCTCGGGCGTACTCCGGAGTCTGCAAGAGGCCGTGGATCTGGTGATTGGCATAGGCCCCCAACTCGACGGCCTCGCCCTCCAACTTCGCCAAGTCCCGTACCTTTTTCGGGTACCGGGCCCGCTCCACATCCGCCTTCATCACGGACAGCTTCCCGCCCGCGCCGAGCACCTCGTCGGCCTTGTCGAGGAAGTCGGGCTTGGGGATGCGCCGTCCGCGTTCGGCCGAGGAGACCATCTCGTCGCCGTACCCGATGGCGGCGCCGAGTTCTCCCTGCTTGAGCCCGGCGGCCTCCCGCCACATCTTGATCTGCCGACCGACTGTCCGGAGTACGGCCTCGGCCTCTTCGTCCTCCATGCGATCCCCTCCCGACGTACGAGCCGGACGACTCCGCCCTGCGCCCGTACAGTCACGTTGCGTACCGTGGTGATGGCTGTTCAGCCTAGGGATGGATGACGACTCTGGGTGACATGAGTAGGAAATTCCCCCTTCCGATCGCTGCTCCGCCGGCCCGCTTCGCCGTGCAGCTCTCCGCGACGCGCAGAGGAGCGCGACTGGCCCGCCTGCTGGCCGAGCGCCAACTGGACGACTGGGGAGTGGACTGGGCGGACGCGGTGCAGATCGTGGCGGAGCTGGCGGCGAACGCGGCGTTCCATGGGCGGGTCAGGGGGCGGGACTTCCGGCTCGTGCTGAAGCTGCGCGGGGACGGCGACCTGCGTATCGAGGTGACCGACGCGCGCGGCGACCGGCTCCCGAGGATCGCGGACCCGGTGGCGGCGGACGCGGAGTCGGGACGGGGCCTGCTGCTCGTGGCCGCGCTCGCCGACCGCTGGGGCGTTGCTGAGGCACCCGCCCACGGCAAGACGGTCTGGGCCGAACTCGCACCGCGTCGCGGAGATCGGTGACCCGGCGGCGCCCGACGCCAAAGACCAAAGAACCGGGGAAAGAACCGAACCCGCCCCCACCGCCCCCGTCGATCACCCGGCGGAGTGAATATGCCCCGCCCGGCTGGCGTGGCGAGATGATCGTGGTGCAGCGTCTGTTGCACCAACCGGCGCGGTTCTTTCGCTGACGCTTTCGGATCACTTTCACCACACCTCCCTCACCAGTCCATCCCCTGAACAGACCGTTCCCGTTCGATTAAAGTGCTGAATTGTTGGGCGTACGGACGGGTAACTCTCGGGGAGGTCTCAGCGTGGGTGCGACGTCCGGGGGTGTCTGGGGGCGTGGCGAGCAGCAGGACTTCCGGAGTCGGGTGCGGGGGACGTTGCTCGGGGTGGCCGTGGGGGACGCCCTCGGTGCGCCGGTGGACTCGCTGGACCTCGGCGCGATCAGGGAGGCCCACGGACCCGAGGGGATCCGCGATCTCGTGCCCGCCCACGGGCGGCGCGGCGCCGTCACGCACGTCACGCAGCTCACCCTGTTCACCGTCGACGGGCTCATCCGGGCGCAGGTCCGCCGCGACACCGGCGCCTGGCATCCACCCACCGATCTGCACCGCGCCTACCTGCGGTGGGCCGCCACCCAGCGGGACTGGGGGCCCGACGAGCGGCGCGAGGACGACGGCTGGCTGGCCCGCGAGGAGTGGCTGTACGCCCGCCGGGGCCCGAGCCGGCCGCTGCTGATGGGGTTCGGGGACGACACCATGGGCACCCTGGAGGCGCCCAAGAACCCCGCCGAGACCGGTCCGGAGGCGGTCGCCCGGTCGGCGCCGTTCGGGCTTCTCGTCGGTTGGGAGCCGCAGCTCGTCACGCAACTAGCCCTCGAGTGCGCCGCGCAGACCCACGGGCACCCCACCGCCTGTCTCGCCGCCGGCGCCTACGCCGTCATCGTGCACGCCCTCGCCCGCGGCGACAGTCTCGACGGCGCCGTGCAGAAGGCGCTGGCGCTGCTCGCCGCGCGCCCCGGCCACCAGCCCGTGTCGGACGCCCTCCAGCACGCGCTGGGCGCGGTACGGCAGGGCATGCCGACCCCGGACCGGGTGGAGGACCTGGCGGGGGAGGGGACGGCGGCGGGGCTGCTCGCCGTGTCCGTGTACTGCGCGCTGGTGAGCGAGGACGTACGCCACGGGCTGTGCCTGGCGGTGAACCACAGCGGCTCCTCCAGCGCTGCCGGTGCCCTCACCGGCGGACTGCTCGGCGCCCTGCACGGGGAGACGGTCCTCCCGCCGGCCTGGCTGGCCGAGCTGGAGGGCCGTCCCACTCTGCTGCTCCTGGCGGACGACTTCGCGATGGAGATGACCCAGGGACCCGCACTGCACGGGCCCACCGGGTCCTCTCCGGGATGGCTGGCACGCTATCCGCGCGGGGCCCGGTAGTCCGTCCGGGACCCCGGCCCGGAGGCCGGGGTCCCGGCACAAGCGGAGCCCCCTCGGCAAGGACGGCGAACTCGTCGAGAGGGCCCATCAATCGGTGCTTGTCGCAGTTGTCTTGACGTCGTCTTCTCAAGCCTTGAGCGACGTCACGAACGTGTTCCAGGCGTCGGCGCGAAAGCCGACCACCGGGCCCGTGGGGACCTTGGAGTCCCGGACCGCCATGGCCGCGACCACCGGTGACTTGACTTCGACGCACGCGCCGTTGCCCGTGGAGTACGAGGACTTGGTCCACGTCTCCGTGGTGCCCTGACGAATTGCCATTTCTGCTCCGGAATGCGAGTGGAGTGGATTGCGCCACCGTTGTGCTTGATGGCGTGATCGACGCTACCCGCCGCACTCCATGTCGGAAGCGACCGTTCATCCTTACGGATGGCATATTCCAAGGGAGTCTTCCGGCTTTGCCTGGTGACGGTGTACGGTGCGGCGCCTTCAACCCGCAGCACTCAGCGCGCGTGCTCCTTGGCCATGTTCGCGATGAACTGCCGTGACTGCTCGACGTTCAGTGCCTGCGCCCGCAGGTGCTCGTACATCACGCTGTACTTCTGGACGTCGTTCGCCTTCTCCAGGTACAGGTCGCTGGTGACGCCCTCGATGTAGACGACGCTGGAGTCCGCCGCGTCCGGGAACTCCAGGATCGCGTACTGCCCGTTGAGGCCCGGGTGCGCGCCCATCTCGAAGGGGATGACCTGCACGGTCACGTGCGGCAGCCGGGTCTGCTCGACCAGGTGCTCCAACTGCTCCCGCATCAGGGAGGGGCTGCCGACGACCCGGCGCAGCGCGGCCTCGTCCAGGACCGTCCACAGCCGCAACGGGTTCTCGGAGGCGGAGATTCGTTCCTGCCTGCGCATTCTGACCTGCACCCGCTTCTCGATGTCCGCGTGTGCCGTCTCCGGCAGGGCGCCGGCGATCAGCGCCTCCGCGTACTGGCGGGTCTGCAGCAGCCCGGGCACGACCTGCGGGTCGTAGATGCGCAGGCTCGCCGCGTCCGTCTCCAGGCCGATGTAGACGCTGTAGGGGATGTCGCCGAACGAGTGCCACCAGCCCTGCTGGCGCGAGTCCTTGGCCATCTGCATCAGCGAGTCGACGACCCGGTGGTCGTCCACCTCGTAGACCCCGCACAGATCGCGGACGTCACGCTGGCTGATGCTGCGCCGGCCGTTCTCCAGGCGGCTGATCTTCGACTGCGACACCAGCAGTCGCTCGGCCACCTCCTCGGCCGTCATGCCCTTGAGTTCGCGCAGCCTGCGCAGCTCCTGGCCCAGTCGGCGCCGCCTGACTGTGGGATTGACATTGGACGCCACGGGACGTGCACCTCCGGCCGCATGCCTCTACTTTGCGTATCTGCTGCTGAGCAGACTGCCACCAAGGTGCTTCATACCGCTGGGAAACGCCGGATATGCAGCGAGTACACGTCAGTTCGGGCACGCGTTCAGCACTCGGACGTGGCAGAGCGGGCGGCGGGACGCGTACGAGGTGTACGGTCCCGCCGCCCTTGTCGATCCTGCGGCTCCCGAACCGTCGCTCCGGGGCTGGGGACTGCGATGCGGCGTGTGCTGTGCGGTGCGGCGTTGCTGTGTGCGGTGCGGCTCAGTGGGCCACGGCGCGGGCCATGGCGCCGCGGCGTGGCTGCATCGGCACGCCCCGAGCGGGTTCCGCCGCGGGCCTGGCGCCCGCCCCGCTCTGGCGGCCTGCCGAGGCCGCGTTGCGGCGTGGCTGGGCCGCCACGCCGTTCTGGACGTCCATCACGGCGTGCGCCACGAGTCCGCCCATGGGGTCGTGCCGGATCAGGTCCCTGAGCCGGGACCGTGACGACCGTCCCTCGTTGCCGGGGTACAGGTGCTTGCCGAGGCCGACCGCGTGCGCCAGCGCGGCGAGCGCCGCGGTCCGCGGGTCCGGCGGTACGCCGGTGCGGATCGCCGAGTCCAGCCGGGCCCTGATCTCCCGGCTGATGGCGGTGTCCGTCGCCTGGTAGCGAGTCGTCGGCAGCACCCCGCACATCTGGCCGGCCACGGCGTGCACCATGCCGCACCGCTCCAGATGCGAGAGGTAGGTCTGGCGGAGCCCGAGACGCGGCCCGCCGATCCAGTGGACGGCCCGTACCGGAGCGCCGCGCCTTCGCAGCAACTCCAACGCGCAGTCCAGAGTTGGATCTCCTGTCGGCCGTGGTGCCACCACGGCGATACGATCCCCGTCTGGGGCTATCCGTCCGGCCAGCGCCAGCTCCACTAGCTGTGCTCCGGCCAGACCTAGGTCGAGCGACTGCGGCTGCGCAGTGGTACCCGTGGCCGGGTCCAGTGCCAGCAGCAGAAGCTCTTCCGGAAGTGTTCTGCGGCTCCTGCCCATCCATGCCTCCCCGCGTGGATGAATGACAGGGTGACCCCTCTCACATTGGTCTGTCGAGGGTGCGTGACCGGTTCGTAAGGGAACCGGTAGGTATGTCGTTCTCGTCTATCGCATCGGTTTGGCCCGTACACAGGACACTGGTACATGGTTCGGACAGCGGTACGGCCAACGGTTCGGCTGCGTCGTCCGGGTGGCGGGTCAGGTCGTGATGCACGGTTCGGTAGCGGCACGTTGGGCGTGCGGCGCATGAGGAGGTATCGGTGGCGGGCGAGTCCCCCGACAGGTCGAAGCAGCGCGAATCGTCGGCAGATGGGACGTCGGGGAGCGCGGGTTCGGTTCCCGAGTCCAGGAACGAGGCCGGCGACCCCCGCCTCGCGTTGACGGGGGAGTCCGGAGAGTCGGGAGCGTCCGGCGGCTCCGAGCAACGCGGCGGGGTCGACACGGCCACTCGGGTGCTTTCGGTGCGGGATGTGAAGCCGGGGACTACGCGGGAGTCGGAGCCGGAGAAGGCGACCGACGAGGGCGGGGCCGCCGACGACGGTGACGAGGCCGACGCGGCGGGTGACGGGCGCCTGCGTGCGGCGGTGGCCGCGTGGGTGAGCTCCGGGAGCGACGGGAAGCGCCCGGAGGCGGAGACCGAGGGTGCCTCCGGCTCCCCCGAGGCCGACGACGCGGAGGACGCCTCCGACGGGGAGGCTGCCGCGCGCGGGAAGGCCGGGTCCGAGTCCCGGGCCGCGGACGAGACCGCGCAGGACGCGGAGGGCGCCGACGACGCCCAGCGCGGCGGGAAGGCCGGGGTCGCGCCGGAGGCCGACGTGGAGGGGCCTGACGACGCCGAGCGTGGGAAGGACGGGGACAGGTCCCGGGCCGTCGACGAGACCGCGCAGGACGCTTCCGACGCCGAGGACGTCGACGACACCGAGGATGACGCCGACGCCGAGGGCGCCCAGGCCGGAACCGCGCCCGAGGACGCCACGCGTTCGAAGGACGGGGCTGAGCCCAAAGCTGACGCCGAGGACGCCGAGGACGCCGGCGATGACGGCGATGACGGCGACGGCAAGCGTGGCGAGGCCGACGAGCCCACCGAGGCCGCCGAGAGCGCCGGCGATGACGGCGACGGCAAGCGTGGCGGCGACGGCAAGCCCGCCGGGGCCGGCGAGGCCGGCGAGGCCGCAGAGGACGCCGGCGAGGCCGCCGAGGACTCCCACGAGGCCCACGAGGCCGACGAAGCCGCCGAGGACGCCCCCGAGGCCGGTGACGGTGGCTCGGAGGGCTCGGGCTCGGGTGAGAAGCCGCCCGTGGACCAGCCCACCACCATGCTGAAGCTGGGCGGTGCCGCCAAAAAGCCCCAGGTCGACCAGCCCACCACCATGCTGAAGCTGGGCGGTGCCGCCAAAAAGCCCCAGGTCGACCAGCCCACCACCATGCTCAAGCTGGGCGGCGACAAGAAGCGGGCGCCCGAGTCCGACGCCGAGCGGACCAGCAAGTTCGTCGCGCTCAAGCGGCCCGACGCGGTGCAGACCCGCAAGCCGCAGCCCGCGCAGCCGGTCACGCCCAAGCCCGCGCCCGCGCCCGCGGAGGGCACGGCCGCCGTCCCGCAGGCCGGCCCCGAGCGCACCACCCAGCAGCCGCTGCCGCCCAGGCCGCCGCTGGACCTGCTGGCCGAGCTCACGAACACTCCGCCGCCCCCGGAGACCCCGCTGCGCACCGCGGTGCGCCGCGTCAAGATCTGGACCCCGCTGGTCGTCCTCCTGCTGATCGTCTTTGCGGTCGTGCAGGCCGTGCGCCCGCTGCCGGAGCCCGCCCTCGCGCTGACCGCCGAGCCCACGTACACCTTCGACGGCGACCAGGTGAAGCTGCCGTGGCCCGACGAGGGCCAGGGCTGGATGGACGTCGACGGCGTCGGCACGATGGACCACTTCGGCGACCAGAAGCCGGTCGCCATCGGCTCGGTCGCCAAGACGATGACCGCGTACATCATCCTGCGCGACCACCCGCTGAAGGCCGGTGAGGAAGGCCCGAAGATCGAGATCGACCCGACGGCAGAGAAGGAGGGCGGCTACGACAAGGCCGGCGAGTCCACGCTCAACACCATGAAGGCCGGCGAATTCCTCACCGAGAAGCAGGCCCTGTCCGCGGTCATGATCCCCTCCGCGAACAACATCGCGCGTCTGCTGGCCCGCTGGGACGCCGGCTCCGAGGCGGAGTTCGTCAAGAAGATGAACGCCACCGCCAAGGAACTCGGCATGTCCCACACGACGTACACCGACCCCTCGGGTCTGAAGGAGACCACCGTCTCCTCCGCCGAGGACCAGGTGAAGCTCGGCACCGCGGCCATGAGGATCCCGGCCATGGTGGCCGTCACCAGCGCGGCCAGCTGGACGGACCCGACCGGGACGTACTGGAACAACTACAACGAGCTGCCCTACACCATCGGCGCGATCGGCATCAAGACCGGCTCCACCACCGCGGCCGGCGGCAACCTGCTCTTCGCCGCCCACAAGCAGGTCGGCGGCCGGACGGTGACGATCGTCGGCGCGATCCTCGGCCAGCACAAGCCGACGATCCTTCAGACGGTCAACGCGGTCAGCAAGACCGCGCTGCTCGCCGCGCAGGACGTGCCGACCTCGGCGAAGATCCTGAAGAAGGGCGACGTCGTCGGGTACGTCGACGACCGGCTCGGCGGTCACACGCCGGTCGTCGTCACCAAGGACGTCACCGCGGTCGGCTGGGCCGGGCTGCGGCTGAAGCTGTCCCTCACCACCAAGGACGTCCTGCCGCACACCGCGAAGGCCGGTACGGAGGTGGGCAGCCTCACCGTCGGTGACGGCGCGGACGGTGCCGTACAGGTGCCCGTCGCCCTTCAGGGGGACCTCGCCGAGCCGGGCTTCCCTGCCAAGCTGACCCGCATCGGCTGACCTGCGCGTCATCCGGCGGCCGGAGCCGCCCCCGCCCACCCCGTCGGGCAGCCCCACCCGGGAGCTGACCCGGCGGGGTGCGTGCTAGCGTCACGAATCGGGCACGTCGCCGGTCGCGGGACGCGGCCGCGGACAGAGAACAGGACACGGGGAGTGCCTTCAGGTGGCCACAGCGGATCCGACACGCGCTGACGACGCCGATCCGGGCCCGGGGAACGGTGCCCGAATAGGCGCGTCCACGCCTGACGCGGCCGGTGACCACGGGCGGCCGGGCGACCCCGCGGACGACCGGGGCGGCGAAGGGTCCCGCGTCCGGTCCGCGGTCCTGGCGGTCCGGGAGCGGATGCTGCGGCACCCCGTCCTGTCCGTCACCGTCCTGGCCGGTCTGCTGCACATCGTCTGGTTCTTCACGTTCGCCAACAGCGGCGGCGACCTCGCGGCGCAGGACGCCTGGGCCGAGTTCGTCGGCCGGCACCCCGACTCGGCGTACAACCTCGCCTGGTACGGCGGCATGCACCCGGTGTCGTACAGCGTGGTGTCGCCGTACCTGATGTCCCTGCTGGGCGTCCGCACCACGATGATGATCGCGGGCACGGTCTCGGCGGCCCTGCTGACGCTGGTCCTCATCCGCAGCCGCTCGGTCAGGAACCCGCTGTGGGCGGCGCTGACGGGCGTCTTCGGGCTGGTGTGCAACGCGGTGTCGGGCCGGGTGACCTTCGGGCTGGGCACGATGTTCGCGCTGGGCGCGGTCGCGGCCGTGTTCTGCTGGCCGCACCGCTGGCGCTTCAAACGCTGGGCGAAGGCGCTGGTCGCGGCGCCGCTGGCCGCACTCGCCACCATGTCCTCGCCCGTGGCGGGCCTGTTCGTGGGCCTGGTCGCGGTCGCGCTGTTCCTGCAGAAGCGCCGCCCGGGCGCCTGGGCGCTGGGCCTGGCCCCGGCCGCCGTGGTGGCCGTGTCGGCCTGGCTGTTCCCCTTCTCCGGCACCCAGCCGATGGCGTTCGCCTCGGTGATCCTGCCCCTGCTCTACGTCGTCCTCGCCGTCGTCCTCGTCCCCCGGGAGTGGAAGACGGTCCGGATCACGTCCGCGGTGTACGGCCTCGCGGTCGTCCTGGTGTGGCTGATCAGCTCGCAGATCGGCTCCAACATCACCCGGCTGGCCATGCTGTTCGCCGGGGTGGTGATGGTGGCGGCGCTGCCGTTCACGGTCCCGCGCTCGCGCACCTGGTTCACGACCGTGCTGGCCGTCGCCGTGTTCGTCGGCTGGATAGGGTTCAAGTCGGTCGACGACATCGTCAACACCACCCCCGCCGCCTCCTGGGCGCGCGAGCTGGCCCCCCTGGTCAACCAGTTGCAGCAGGTCGGCGCGGAGAGGGGCCGGGTCGAGGTGGTCCCCGCCCGCTCCCACCGCGAGGCCTCCGCGCTGGCGCCCTACGTCAACCTGGCCCGCGGCTGGAACCGCCAGGCCGACATGCAGCGCAACCCGCTCTTCTACGACGACACGCTCAACTCGGCGAACTACCACGACTGGCTGCAGCGGTGGGCGGTGCACTACGTGGTGCTGCCCAAGGGCGACGTCGACGGCGACGGCGGCGAGCGCGAGCGCGCCCTGGTGCAGGAGGGCATGCCGTACCTCAAGCAGGTCTGGGGCGACGCCAACTGGCAGCTGTTCAAGGTCACCGACCCGGCGCCGCTCGCCGAGCCGGACGCGGTCGTCGAACGCGCCGAGCAGGGCGAGATGACCATCCAGGTGCGCAAGGCGGGCCGCATCCTCATCCGCATCCCGTACTCGCCCTGGCTGAGCCTCGTCGACGACGAGGGCAAGAGCCTCAAGCCGCCCCAGGAGACCGACGCCTCCAAGCACCGCGCCGAGGGCGAGCCGAAGACGTACGACAACGTCAACGGCTGCCTCATGGAGACGGAGCAGGACGCCCAGGGCGACAAGTGGACCGCGCTGCTCGCGCCGAAGGCGGGCACGTACCGGCTGGCGTCGCCGTACCAGCTGCCGCGGGGCACTCCGTGCCCGGACGAGTTGAACTGACCGCTGCCGGGTCGGGAGCGGGGGGCCGGGGACTGCCGTCCCCGGCCCCCCGCTTCGGTCTGAACGGCCTCGTCCTCAAACGCCGGACGGGCCGGTCGGTCCGCTCACCTCAGCTCACCTCACGGGAAAGGCCACGTCGCACACCGGGTCCTGCGGTCCCGAGGCCTCCCAGTCCGCGAAGTACACCTCCCGGCAGGAGGCCGCCTGCTCCAGTCCCTGCTCGGTGATCCACTGCTCCACCGCCCCGAACGCGGCCAGGATCTGCGGATGGGCCACCTGCGCCTTGGTGATCCGGGTGAAGGCCAGCCGCCGTGCCGGCTCCACCCGCACCTTCGTCTCCCAGGGCCGCCCCCGCTCCTCGGCCCACGCCCGGGCGGCCGCCTCGTCGGCGACGGGCACACAGACC
Organism: Streptomyces sp. NPDC052043; assembly: GCF_044548235.1. Lineage (NCBI taxonomy): Bacteria > Bacillati > Actinomycetota > Actinomycetes > Kitasatosporales > Streptomycetaceae > Streptomyces > Streptomyces sp. NPDC052043. The sequence continues at coordinate 273,142 of NZ_JBIUBT010000009.1, read as the reverse complement.
TCGGCGGGCCCGTCGCTCTCCATGGACACCTCGGCGTGGTAGACGACGAACGGCGACGCCGTGACGCCCCCGCACTCGCCGGCCGCCGCCAGCAACCGGGTCAGCGACGCCCCGATCCACGTGGGCAGCTCGTCCACCAGGGTGTGCCGGGTCTCGGTGATCACCACCTGCTCGGGCACGTCGGCCGTGTGCACCTCGAACTTGCCGTACATCTCGGAGCTCCTCCCCGAAAGTCGTCCACGGAGGTACTCGGCGAGGGTCCGCTGACCGGCCACCCGTGTCTCGACGCCCGCCCAGTACGCGGCGAGCCGGTCGGCCGCCACCGCGCCGTCCACTTCGACGGCGTCGACCACCTCGGCGACCTTGGCGAGCGGCATGTCCAGCTCGCGCAGCAGCGCCACGAGCCGGGCCCGCTCGATCTGGGACCCGCGGTAGTAGCGGTAGCCGCTGAACGCGTCGACGTGCGCCGGGATCAGCAGGCCGAGACGGTCGTACAGCCGCAGGGCCTTGGCCGACAGGCGGGCCCGCGTGGCGAACGCGCCGATGGTGAGCAGCTCCTCGTCCACGCCCTCGTCCTCGTCCTCCGTCGCCGGGCGGCCTGTTCCGCCCGGCATGAGGGAAGCTCCGCCCTGCCCCAGGGGCAAGGTCAACACCCGTGGGGCGGATCCGGGGGACCTCAGGCGAGCTGCTCCTCGACGGCCGCGACCAGCTCGGCGGCCTCGGGACCCGTCTGCGGGGAGAACCGGGCGACGACCTTGCCGTCCCGCCCGACCAGGAACTTCTCGAAGTTCCAGCGGATGTCGCCGCTGTACCCGTCGGCATCCGCGAAGCCGGTCAGACGCTCGTAGAGCGCGTGCCGTCCCTCCCCGTTCACCTCGACCTTCTCGGTCAGGGGGAAGGTGACGCCGTACGTGGCGGAGCAGAACTCGGCGATCTCCTCGGCGCTGCCCGGTTCCTGCCCCATGAACTGGTTGCACGGCACCCCGAGCACGGTGAAGCCCTGCCCGGCGTAGCGCTCGTGGAGATGTTCGAGCCCGGCGTACTGCGGGGTGAGCCCGCACTTGGACGCCACGTTCACCATGAGCACGACCCGCCCCGCGTACTGCCCGAGGTCGGCCGGCCCGCCCTGGAGGGCGCCGATCTGCACGGCCAGGGGGGAGTCCGGGGCGGTCGCGGCGTTGCTGTCTGAAGTGGTCATGAGCGGATGCTAGTGCCCGGCCGGCCGTGCGCATGAGCGGACGCCGGAGGGTCTGTCCCCGGGTCTGTCCCCTGGTCTGTCCCTGAGCCTATCCTTGAGGCCGCCGCCACGAGGATCTGCCCCGCCCCGGTCCGCGAGTACAGCACCGAACGTCCGGCCCGCCGGCGCTCCACCAGCCCGGCGTCCAGCAGCACGCGCAGATGGCGGCCCACGGAGCCCAGCGTCTGCCCGGTCAGGGCGGTCAGCTGGGTGGTGCTGAGCGGCGAGGCGAGCAGGATCAGCACCCGGGCGCGGGTACGGCCCAGCAGCGCGCCGAGGCCCGTGGGCACGGAGACGCGTCGCGCGTCGGTGTCGGCGAGGGCGCCGGCGCACGGGTAGACGACGGCGTACCGGCGCCGCGCCTCGTCCCACGCCACCCAGCCCGCTGTCGGGGTGACCGGGACGAAGACGAGCTGGGCGCCGGAGATCTCGCGCGGCGGGTACTCGTGCAGATTGACCTGGAACCGGTTCTCGCCGAGCCAGCGCGTGCCCGGCCGCAGGGTGTCCAGGACCGCGGCCCAGCCGCCCCGGCTGACCTGCGCGGTCCGTACCCCGACATCGGCTTCGAGGACGCGCCGCCGCCGGTCCCAGGTGGGCCGTACGGCGTCCGCCCACACCCACTCCAGGAGCCGGGCCGCGCGCTCGGGCAGATCGTCCCGCTCCAGGACGGCCGGCAGCGGGCCGGCGAGCGAGGTCCGCAGGTGCGCGCGGGCCTCGGCAGGACCGGCGGCGCGCACCCGCTCGACGCCCTCCTCGAAGGACTCCTCGTCGTGTGGCGTGGGGGTGAGGAAGTCGGCGATCCAGTCCCGGCCGAGTCCGGCGCGGACGAGGAGCGCGGTGACCGGGTCGTCGGCGAGGAGCCGCCGGTAGGCGGGCAGGTGCGCGCGCAGCCACGCCTGCTCGCCGGGATGCCCGCCGGCGCCCGCGTGCAGCAGCTTCAGACTCGCGAAGGTCTCGGCGAGCGGTGAGAGCAGGAACCGGCTCCCGGCGAGTGTGTCGGCGTTGACCTGCCACCAGCCCATGCGCCCTCCCCGGGACCTTTCGCACCCGCGCGAAACAATAACCACCGTCCCCCGACCCGTTCGAGACTCCGGCGCATGCGCAGCTACCAGCAGCTCTTCCGCACCCCGGAGTTCACCCCGCTCTTCCTCGCGTCCTGTGCGCAGACGGTGGCCCAGACGGCGAGCGGGCTCGCGCTCGGCACCCTGGTGTACCGGGCGACGGACTCGCCGCTGCTCGCGGCCGTGAGCATGTTCGGCCCCGCGCTGGCCCAGGTGCTCGGGGCCACCCTGTTCCTGTCCGGTGCGGACCGGCTGCCGCCGCGGCGTGCGCTGGTGGGCGTCTGCCTGTCCTTCGCGGCGGGCACGGCACTGCTGGCGCTGCCCGGTCTGCCGCTGTGGGCGCTCTTCGCCGTGGTCCTCGCGCAGGGGCTGGTCGCCTCCCTGGGTGGGGGAGTCCGCTGGGGTCTGCTGAACGAGATCCTGTCCAAGGACGGCTACCTGCTGGGGCGTTCGGTGTTCAACATGATGAGCGGCATCATGCAGATCGTCGGGTACGCGACGGGCGGGGTGCTGGTGGCGGCCCTGTCCCCGCGAACCTCACTGCTGCTGTCGGCCGCGCTGTACGCCGTGGCGGCCGCGGTGCTCCGCCTCGGCCTGACCCACCGGCGGCCCCGTGCCGGTGGCCGCCCCTCCGTCTCGGCGACCTGGCGCACCAACGCCCTGCTGTGGTCCACCCGCCTGCGCCGCCTGACCTACCTGGGTCTGTGGATCCCCAACGGCCTGGTGGTCGGCTGCGAGTCCCTCTACGTCTCCTACGCCCCCGCCGCGGCGGGCACGCTGTTCGCGTGCGCGGCGTTCGGGATGCTGGTCGGCGACGTGACGGTCGGCCGCCTGCTGCCCCCGGCGGTACGCCGCCGTGCGGCCACGCCGCTGCTTCTGTTGCTGGCCGCCCCGTACCTGCTCTTCGCCCTCCACCCGCCCGTACCGGTGGCGGCCTGCCTGGTCGCCCTGGCTTCCGTCGGCTTCGGCGCGAGCCTGGTCCAGCAGGAGCGCCTGATGGACTCGACCCCCGACGAACTGGCCGGCCACGCGCTGGGCCTGCACTCCGCGGGCATGCTCACCCTCCAGGGCGTCGGCGCCACCCTGGCCGGCACGCTCGCCCAACTGACCTCCCCCGCCACGGCGATGACGGCGACGGCAGCGGCCTCGGCGGCGGTCACCCTGACCCTGGCCACGGCCTCCCGCCGCCCCGCCCCCGAGAAGCACACCCCTTCTTCACCCACACCAGCCCACCCCACCGCCCCAACAGCCCCATCCCCAGACCCACAAGAAGAGCACCCCAGTCGATGACATGCGGCAACCCGGGAAAGAACGCGAAGAACCCGACCCCGACCCCGAACCCAACGACAAAGCCGCATACCCCGGCCCTTCGCCGCATCACGCCTGCCCACTTCTGTGCCGGTCCGGCCGCCTTCCCCTGCTGCCGCTGCTGCTCGCTCATACTCGGCTCACTTCGTGACGTGGTGACACTGACTCACCCGCCGCACGCCGTTGACGTAGAGGTGGGCGCATGCCTTGCCATAACGAGGCAGAGTCTGAGGAGAGTTGCTCCGCATGGGGTCGATCTTGCACTCGTCGTGCGTTCGGCCGCGCGAGGTGCGATACGTGCGGTTGCCGGTGTCCGCGTAGGTGAAGTCGATACGCCAGTTGCAGAAGCCGCTGCTGAGTGCTCCCACGAAGGCGCAGTCGACGCCGGCGTTCTGGTAGGTGATCCGGAGTGCGCTGCCGCGGACGATGTGCGTGAACATGCAGCCGGTGGGGACTTTCATGGTCACACCGCCCACGCTGTACTCGAAGGTGCGAACGGGTGTCGAGCCGACCGCCGTGGCACCGGCGCCCGTCGCCGACGAGAAGACCAGCGCGCCGGCGGCACCCAGGGCCGTGATGAGACGCGCGACCTGTCGAATGGCCATGGTGATCCCCTCCTGATGGCCTCTTGTCCATTACGGGGGACAACCGCGCCCAGGCAGCGCGAGTTGCGGGGTCACGATCCGGTTCACCGTCCCAGGTGATCGCTGTATGCCCTTGCTGACCTGCAGAAACGTTATGAACGGCGCGGCGGGTTGTCCCGCCGCGCCGCTTTGTCTGCGAAGGTTCCCGAACGCTCCGCTGCGCTACCGGCGCCAGTCGTCCGGCAGCTTCTGCCGCTTGTGCCGCGGCGGGACGCCTTTCGCTCGACGATTCAGCTTTCGGCACAGCCACAGCCACCACGACAGCGGCAGCACCGCGCGCAAGAGGCACAGGATCGCGACGTAGGCACCGGCGACCAAGCCGACACCGCAGCCCTTGCTGAGCAACGTGTGATGGTGGTCGTCCGCCCAGTCGCCGAGCGTCCCGGCGCCGAGCAGCAGGGCGATCCCGGCTGTCGCCGCGAGGAAGAACAGGAAGCGCGTCCGCATGGCGCGGATCATCGCACTGGCGCGAACGAGCACGCCAGGACCAATGGCTGTGCCAGTGAGTGCCAGCGTCCGACCACAACAAATGCCGGCCTAGTCCTTGACCGCCCCCGCGTTCGCGCCCTGGACGAACTGGCGTTGGAAGCAGAAGAAGAGGATGGCCACGGGGAGGGTCGACAGTAGGGCCGCGGCCAGTTTCAGGGGGTACTGGGTGCCGCCGCCCAGGCTGCCGGAGACCATGCGGGCGAGGCCGGTGGTCAGGGTTTCGTACTGGCTGGACTGGGTGGCCACGAGGTAGTGGGTGAACTCGTTCCAGGAGCCCTGGAACGCCAGGATCGTCACCGTGATCAGGGCGGGCCGGGCCATCGGCAGGACGATCGACCAGTAGGTGCGGAAGACACCGGCGCCGTCGACCCGGGCGGCTTCCTCCACTTCCCGGGGGATCGACTCGAAGAACTGCTTCATGATGAAGACCTGCGCCGCGTCCACCAGCAGCGGCAGGATCATGGCCGCGTAGGTGTCGAACAGCCCGAAGGTGTTGAGCACCAGGAACCTCGGGATCAGCAGCACAATGGGCGGCACCGCGATCACGGTGAGCAGGAACCCGAACAGCAGCGCGCGGCCGGGGAAGCGCAGCCGGGCCAGCGCGTACCCGGCCATCGAGGCGAACAGGACCCGCCCGGCCGTGACGACGGACGCGACGAACACCGAGTTGCCCAGCCAGCGCAGGAACGGCACACCGTCCCCGGCCTGGTTGATGCCGAACAGACGCTGGTAGGCGGCGGTCGTCGGGGTGACCGGGAGCAGCCCGAGGGGATGTGCCGCCGCGTCCGGGTCCGTCTTGAACCCGGTGACCAACTGGATGGCGAACGGCATCAGATACAGCAGCCCGAGCAGCACCAGCAGCGCGTACCCGAGGATCCGCAGGGGCCGGGGGAAGCGTCCGAGTACCGGACGCCCCTGCGCCCGGGCGGCGTGGGAAGGCGCGCTCATCGGTTCCTCCGGGGGCGGGCCGCGCGCTCGCGCAGCAGGAAGCGTTGCAGGCCCGTCATGGTCAGGATCAGTACGAGCAGGATGAAGGCGATGGCCGCCCCCTGACCGAAGTCGGCGTCGTCGAAGGCGGTCGAGTAGGACAGGAAGGCCGGCGTGAGCGTGGTGTTGCCGGGCGCGCCCTGGCTCATCACGTACACCTGGTCGAAGACCTGCCAGGTGGCGATCAGGCCGAGGGTGAGCACGAGGAACAGCACGGGCCGCAGCGCGGGCAGCGTCACGTACCGCAGCATCTGGAAGCGGTTGACGCCCTCGATGGCGGCCGCCTCCTCCAGCTCGCGCGGGACGTCCTGGAGGGCCGCGAGGAAGATCAGCATGAAGGTGCCGGACGTCGTCCACACGGCGAGCAGGATGATCGTGCACATCGCGACCGACGGCCCGGACAGCCACTCGAACCAGGAGAGACCCATGAACGAGTGGTCGACCAGCACGCCCGAGGGGTGGGCGGTGTCGACGACGCCCAGGCCACCGAGCAGCAGGGAGAGCACTCCGCGCGGATCGTTGAACCAGTTCGGGCCCTTCACCCCGATCCAGGACAGCGCCGTGTTGACGGCGCCGCTGCCCTGGAACAGGAAGAGGAAGATCGTGGAGACCGCGATCGAGCTGGTGACCGAGGGGAAGAAGAACGCGGTGCGCAGGGCACCCCGTGCGCGCAGCAGCCGCTGATTGACGATGAGCGCCAGACCCAGCGCGAGGAGGGTCTGGAGCGGCACGGTCAGCAGCACGTAGTACAGGGTGTTGCGCAGCGAGGTCGCGAACAGGGTGCGGTCCAGGCCGTCCTGGGCGAGCAGGTCCCGGTAGTTGTCCAGGCCCGCGAAATCCGCCTGCGCGCTGAACGGGTTGGACTGCCCGTCCCAGTGCAGCAGGCTCACCCACAGCGCCATCAGGGTCGGCAGGACGAGGAACAGGCCGAGAACGAGCACCGCGGGGCTGACGAACAGCCAGCCCCAGGCGCCCTCCGCGCGGCGCCCCACCCGCCGGGCGGGCGCCGCCGAGTTCAGGCCGGGCCCGCCGGGCGTGTCAGGTTCGCCCGGCGGGCCGGCCGTACGGGACCCCTCGCCGGCGCGGGAGCGCGGCTCCGGACGGGGGTGGTGTGGCGTACGCGCGGACACGGTGGGTCAGTTGCCCTTCGTGAGCGCTGCTTCGCCGTTGCGCTGGAGGCCGGCGAGGATCTTCTTCGGGTCGGCGGTGGCCAGCCCCGCGAGGTCGGTGTTGAACTGGCCGAGCACCTTGTCGAACCCGGCGAGGGTCACGGGACCCTGGGCGTAGGCGCTGGCGTCGACCCATGCCTTCGCGTCGGGGTTCTGCCGCGCGTACTCGGCCAGGGCGCTGGTGCGCGAGGGCATCACGCCGAAGGCGTCGGCGTTCTTCAGCTGCTGCGCGCTGGAGTTCAGGTGCGTCACCAGGTCCACGGCCGCGGCCCGGTGGGCGCTCTCGGCGGCCACGCCCCAGCACTGGCTGAAGGCGAGCGTGCCCTGGCCGGACGGACCGGCGGGCAGCGGGACCATCTTGTACTTCACGTCGGGGAAGTCGGCCTTCATGGCGCCGCTGAGCCAGTTGCCCTCGATGGTCATGGCGGCCTTGCCCTTGCCGAAGGCCTCACCGCCCCAGTTGGTGTCGACCTCGTTGGCGTACTTCATGGAGCCGGACTTCAGCAGGGACTGCACGTAGCGGAGCGCCTGCACGTTCTGGTCGCTGTCGGCGGTCATCTTCGACTGGTCGGCGTTGGTGATCCAGCCGCCGGCCTCCTTCATGAAGACGCCGAGCCGCGCGTATTCGCCGCTGGTGACCAGTCCGGTCACGCCGTGCCCGGTCAGCTTGTCCGCGACCTTCCTCAGCTGGTCCCAGGTCGTCGGGTAGTCCTTCTCGGTCAGCCCGGCCTTCGTCCACAGGGCGGTGTTGACCGCCAGGGCGAGCGTGGAGGTGTCCTTGGGCAGGCACACCAGCTTGCCGTCGTGGGTGAACGAGGCGCGCAGCTGCTCGGAGAAGTCGTCGGCGTCCTTGACCTTGTCGCCGTAGGCGTACAGGGAGCCGCCTCTGGTGTAGTTCGCGAACTGGTCGGAGTTGACGTAGAAGGCGTCCGGCGGCTTGTGCCCGGCGAACGCCTGGGCGAGCTGCTGGTTCATGTCCTTGGCGACATCGACGGTCACCGTGTTGCCGGACTGCTTGGCGTACGCGGCCGCCGCCTCCTTGACGGCCTTGGTCTCGGCGTCGCCCGAGCTGGCTATCAGCACCGTCAGGTGCTGGTGGGAGCCGGAGTCCTGCTCCGTCTTCTTGTCGCCGCCGAAGCTCGACGAGCAGCCCGCGGTGGCCAGTAGTGCCGCGCAGGTGGTGAGGGCCGCGACGGCCGTACGGTGGGACATGGATTCCTCCGGGGTTCGGGGATGTTGGGGTGCGGCTCCGCCCGGCGGCGCGGGACACGGCCGGGGTGGAGGAGGGGGGAGTACTCGGGATCGGGGTCGCCGACCGGGGTGGCGCCGACCGAGGTGGCACCGACCGGGACGGTGCTGAGCGGGATGGTGCTCAGCGGGACGGTGCGGCCTGGGCGGTGCCGATCGGGTGGTGCCGGCGGGGTGGTGCCGGCCCGTGGTGATCGGTGCCTGTCGAGCCGTCGTCAGACGGGGGGCACGGTCGCGGCCGCTCCCGCGTTGGGTGCGCGGGCGCTGTCCCGGACGACCAGGGACGGCGGCAGCAGGATGCGTTCGGGCGGTGCGTCGGGAGCGGCCATCCGCGCCAGCAGCAGCCGCACGCACTCCCGGCCGACCTCCTCCAGCGGCTGGGCGAGGGAGGTCAGCGCGGGGGACAGGAGTTCGGCGGTCGGCGAGTCGTCGAAGCCGACCACGGCCACGTCGCGGCCGGGGACGGCGCCACGCTCGCGCAGGGTCTGGTAGCAGCCGAGCGCCAGCATGTCGCTGGCCGCGACCACCGCGGTGGCGCCCGCGTCCAGCAGCGGCTTCACGGCGGCGCGGGCCGCGTCGATGTCGTTCACGCTCTCCGCGCGCCGCCCGCGCGTCGGCAGCCCGTGCCGTTTCATGGCCCGCTGCCAGCCCTCGGCGCGGTCGTCACCGGCGCCGGAGGAACCGCGCCCCCAGCCGAGGAAGGCGATCCTGCGATGCCCCAGGGCGACCAGGTGCTCCACGGCGGCGTCCGTGCCGAAGGCGCCGTCGACGTCGACCCAGTCCCCGATCTGCCGCCGGGACCACATCCGGCCGAAGGCGACGAACGGCACGCCCCGCTTGGCGAGCCAGGCCTGGCGCGGGTCGTTGTGCTCGGTGCCGCTGAGCACGAAGCCGTCGACCTCGTGCTGGTCGAGCAGCTCCTCGTAGCCGTCCAGCGTCGGTTCGCCGGGCTGGCAGGCGAACAGCAGCACGCGGTAGCCGGCCTCGTCGGCGGCCTGCGACAGGGCGTGCAGGAACCGGTCGAGGACGGGGCTGCTGGCCGGGGCGGGCAGGATGCCGTAGCCGATCAGCTTGCTGGAGCGGGTGCGCAGCGTCTGCGCGGCGCGGCTGGGGCGGTAGCCCATCTCGTCGATCACCCGGCGGACCCGCTCCAGGGTCTCGGGGCGCAGCAGGCCGGGCGAGTTGATCGCGTTCGACACCGTCTGCGGGGAGACCCCGGCCCGGCGCGCGACCATGGCGAGCGTCACCGGGCCGCCCCTGGCGGGCGGGTCGTTGCTGGAGCGGGGCATTGCGGGCCTCCGGCGTGCAGAGGGAACGAGGAGCATGTTTTAGCGTTCCAAAAGCATTGTCAGCGCTCTGACGAGTCACTTACTGTCTTTGGAACGTTCAAACGCTGAGAGGTTCTACTCCCTTGGACTCGACTGTCAAGACCCCGGACGCCAACGGCTCGGTCACGCCGCCCCCCGCGGTGACCGAGGGCCTTCAGCCGTTCCTGCACGACGCGGTCGTCACGCTGTACGCGCCCAGCTTCGTGATCTCGCGCCCGGACGGGGCCCTGGACGGCGGCGCGGACGGCTTCTTCCACGGCGACCGCCGGGCGCTCTCCCAGCTGACCGTCGCGGCCGACGGCATCCCGCTGGTGCCGGTCGGGCACGGGCTGCGCGGGGCGGACCAGGCGGACTTCCGGTCGATCCTGCGCGGGCTCGGAGAGGTGACGCCCGACCCCGCGGTCGCCCTGCACCGCCGCCGGACCACGACGTCCGGAGGGCTGGAGGAGGTCCTCGACATCACCAACGCGGGCACCCGGTCGGTCCGTTTCCGGCTGACGGTCACGGCCGGCACGGACCTCGCCACCATGGAGGAGGTCAAGTCCGGGCGCCTGGTGGAGACGGCACCCGCGCAGGCCTTCGGCGGGAGCGAACTGGCGTGGGCGAGCGACGGGTTCGCCGTACGCCTGACCAGTGAGCCCGCGCCCGACGCGCTGGACGCGCCGGCGGGCCGGCTGTCGTACGACATCGCCCTGGACGCCGGTGCCTCGTGGACGGCGACCCTGCGCTGCACCGCGGCCCACGCCGACGGCGACCAGTTCCCGGCGCCCCCGGCCGACGCCCTACCGTGGCGCACCCCCGCCCTGCGCAGCGCGGACCGAGGCCTCGACCGGTGGCTGGAGCAGTCGCTGGCCGACCTGGACCGCCTGCGCCTGACGGACCCGCGGTCGACCGGGGAGCGGCCGGACCAGTTCCTGGCCGCGGGCGCCCCCTGGTTCCTGACCCTCTTCGGCCGCGACTCGCTCTGGGCCGCCCGCATGCTGCTCCCGCTCGGCACCGAGCTCGCGGCGGGCACCCTGCGCACCCTCGCCCGCCGCCAGGGCGGCGTCACCGACCCGGCCACCGAGGAACAGCCGGGCAAGATCCTGCACGAAGTGCGGCGCGGCACCTCGTCGTTCAGCGACACGTTCTCGCTGCCGCCGGTGTACTACGGCACGGTGGACGCCACCCCGCTGTGGATCTCCCTGCTCCACGACGCCTGGCGCTGGGGCCTGGCACCGGAGGAGGTCGAGCGGATGCTGCCGCACGCCGAGTCGGCGCTGGCCTGGATGCGCGACCAGGGGGACGCCGGCGGTGACGGCTTCCTCAAGTACGTCGACCTGTCCGGCCGGGGCCTGGCCAACCAGGGCTGGAAGGACTCCGGCGACTCCATCCGGTACCGCGACGGCAGCCTCGCCCGCCCGCCGATCGCGCTGTGCGAGGTACAGGCGTACGCGTACGAGGCCGCGCGCGGCGGAGCGGCGCTGCTGCGGTCCTTCGGCCGCCCGGGGGCCGACGAGTGGGAGGAGTGGGCCGACCGGCTCGCCGCGCGCTTCCGCGAGCGCTTCTGGGTGGAGGACGAGCGGGGCCCGTACCCGGCGGTCGCGCTGGACGGCGACGGCAGGCCGGCCGACTCGGTCACCTCGGGCTTCGGCCACCTCCTGGGCACGGGGCTGCTGAACCACGAGGAGAGCGCGCTGCTCGCGGCCCGGCTGGCCGGCGGCGACCTGGACGCGGGCCACGGTCTGCGCACGCTGAGCAGCGAGGCGGTGGGCTTCAACCCGTACGGCTACCACATCGGTTCGATCTGGCCGCACGACACGGCGATCGCCGTGCACGGCCTGGTCCGGGCCGGTTTCCCGGACGCCGCGGCGTCGCTGGCGGACGGCCTGCTGACGGCGTCGGCGGCGTTCGAGGCCCGGCTGCCGGAGCTCTTCGCGGGTCACGGTGCCGAGGCCGGCCCGCGTCCCGCGCCCTATCCGGCGTCCTGCCGGCCCCAGGCGTGGGCGGCCGCGTCCTCGGTCCTCGTGCTCCAGTCGGCCCTCGGCCTGAGCGCGGACGTCCCCGCCGGCACCCTCACGGTGACCCCGACCTTCGCGCGCGCCTACGGCCCGCTGACGGTCACCGGTCTCCAAGCGGGCGGACATCCTCTGGACGTCACGGTGAGGGCGGACGGATCGGCCGAGGTGACGGCCCCGAAGGGGCTGACGCTGATCACCGGCTGACCTGGGCCGAGGGCCGACCGCCGGCTACGGGACGGGGGAGAGCCCGAGGCCCGGGCTGGTCGGAGTACGGGCTGGTCGGGGTACGGGCCCGGCAGGCTCCGGGTGGCGGCGGCCCCCGTCGGTCGGGGGAGCCGCCGCCGGTCGCAGGAGCCGGTGTCACTCGTCGTCGAGCGGGGCCGAGGACTCCGCGAGCCGTTCGCCGATGTCGTCCGCCCATTCCTGGGCCCAGCGGCGGAGCTCGGCGACGGCCCGGTCGTCGAGCCCGCAGGCGGTGAACTCGCGGTCGTCGATCCATTCGGCGCCGACCAGGCGGGTCTGGAGATCGGTGAGGTCGAGGGCGTCACCGGCGTGGCGGCGGCCGAGTTCCTCCAACTCCGGGTAGCTCCACCGGTCGGCGGCGGCGTGGACGTCGACGAGGTCGGGGGCGAGGCCCTGGCCGGCCAGGGCGCGCACCCTGGTGCCGACGAGGTCCTCGAGGGAGAGGACCGGCCCGGACTCGCTCACCTCCACCGGCCGCCACAGCACTTCCTTGACCACCTGCACGACGTACTCCGCCCCGGCCCTGAACTCCGCCTCGGGCTCCGGCTCCGTCCCGGCGCCCGCCCCGGCCCCGGTCTCCGCCCCGGCCCCGGTCTCCGCCTCGGCCCCGGTCTCCTCCTCGGCCCTGGTCTCCTCCTCGGCCACCGGGGCGTCCACCACCAGCCGGGCCGCCAGCGGCTCCGTCTCCGATGTCCGCACCCGCCAGCCGCGTTCCTCCAGGCCGGCGCGTAGCGCCGTGACGATGTCTCCCGTCTCGACCGGGCTCTCGGTGGCCACGTCGACGCCCCGGACGGGCCGGTCCACCAGCCCGTGCGCCCGTACCGCGTCCCCACCGGCGAGCACCAGGCCGTACGGCGTCCCCACCGCCAGCAGATCGCTCAGCAGCCGCCGCCGCACCTCACCGCCGTTCACCCGACGATTATCGCCACCGGGCGCCGACCGGGGCGGTACCGGCGCCCGGACGCGCGTCGGCCCTGTCGCCGCTCCGCGAAGAAATCCCGCGGGGGTGTCATCCGGCCGTGATCCGACGGGAGTTTGAACAGGTGGAGAGGCGCGAGGCGTCCTCCTTCCGACAGCCAGCCTGGATCCCGCAAGGGTCCGTGTTCCGCGAGGAGTTGCCCGTTCATGAGACGGACACTGAAGTACCTGGCCTGCGCGGCCGTCACCGCCGCCGTGGTGGGAACGGCCACCGCGTCGTACGCCGTACCCGCGAAGGCGCCGCACAGCACGGTCGCGAAGGCCCGGACCGCCGCGGTGGCGCACCCGACGGCGAAGAAGACCGCCCCGACGCCCCGCATCGTCGCCCCCGGTGAGCACGTGACGGCCGTCCCCGGCTTCGAGCTCTGGCTCACGGCCGAGGGCAAGCACTGGACGACGCCCTTCTCGCCCGAGCCGCAGTTCCGCAGCGTGGTCGACGGCAACATCGACCGGAGCACCCCCGGCGTCTCGATGCAGTCCGAGGTCACGGAGAGCCGTGCCTACCTCTCCGGCCTGTACTACGGCGGCAAGGGCACCGCGTCCAGCGTCGAGGTCGACACCGCGGACGGGACGGTGCGCGGCAAGCTCATCGAACTGCCCGGCAAGCCCGGATGGGGCGTCTGGTACGCCACCGCCGACGTCAAGCCCGGCAGCGGTTCCTGGGACTACGTCTCCCAGGTCACCGTCCACGACACCAAGGGCGGGATCTACGCGCAGTTGATGCGCTGATCTCCCGGGCGGGGGCCCGCGCGGTCCCCGCCCCCGGCCCCTCCCCGTACCCGACCCCCAGGGAACCGCCTCCGTGCCGCAGTACGAGAGATTCGCAGCCTCCTCCGGGAGCACCGACTTCGCCGCCTACGCCAGTGCGGCCTGGAGCCGTCTGTTACGGACCGCCCTCCTGCTCACCGGCGACTACCACGAAGCCGAGGATCTCGTGCAGACCACGCTGGCCAAGGTGTACGCGCGCTGGGGACGCATCCCGCCCGACGACGTCGACTTCTACGTACGACGCTCACTGGTCAACAACAACCTCAGCCGGATCCGCAGGAGACGTGTCACACACCTGCTGATGCCGTTCCTGCCCGAGCGGATGCAGCAGTCGGACAGCGGTCACGCCGAGTCCGTCGAGCGCCGCGCCGCGCTCACACAGGCGCTCGCCACGCTCTCCGCCCGGCAGCGGACGGTGCTGGTGCTGCGCTACTGGGAGGACCTCTCCGAGACCGACATCGCCGAACTGCTCGGCTGTTCGCTCGGAACGGTCAAGACCCATGCGCAGCGCGGCCTCGCGGCCCTGCGCGCCCATCCTGCCTTCCACTCCGCCGACGCTTCCGACTCCGACATCCCCGACCGCTCCCACTCCGTTTCCGGAGCCCGCTGATGAATGACCTCAGAACCACCGCGGCCGACACAGGCCCGGAACACGCCGAGACCGAGCGGTTGCGTCAGGCACTGGCCGAGGTCGCGTACAGCATCACGCCCTCCCCGCCGCCGCTGGCGGCCGTGGAGCGCTGGGGGCGGCGGATCCGGCGCAGGCGGCGGGCGGCCGTACTCGGCGCGGGCTGCGGGCTGTTGCTGGTGCCTCTGGCCGTCGTCGTGCTGCGCGGCACGGAACCCGGCGCCGCCCGCGCCACGTCCCCGGCGGCACCCGCGTCCGTCTCGCCCTCGCCCTCCGTCTCCTCGACCGCCCCGGCCCCGACGCCTCGTGTCGTCGCCCCCGGTGAGCACGTGACGGCCGCTCCCGGCTTCGAGTTCTGGCTCACGGCGGAGGGCAAGCACTGGACGACGCCCTCCTCGCCCGAGCCGCAGTTCCGCAGCGTGGTCGACGGCAACATCGACCGGAACACCCCCGGCGTCTCCGTCCAGGAGGAGTCCGAGGACGGCCGCGGCTACCTCTCCGGCCTCTACTACGGCGGCAAGGGCACCGCGTCCAGCGTCGAGGTCGACACCGCGGACGGGACGGTGCGCGGCAAGCTCATCGAACTGCCGGGGAACCCCGGATGGGGTGTCTGGTACGCCATCACCGACCTCACCTCCGGCGAGGACCCCTTCCACCTCGACACCCGAGTCACCGTCCGCGACACCGAGGGCGGGGTCTACGCCCGGTCGGGGCCACGGTGATCCGGCGGGCAGGTCCCCGGTGAACGACGTCCGGTGTCAGTCCTCGAAGCCCTGGGCGCGCAGGATCCCGTTGACGCGGGTGCGGTGGGCCTCCTCCCACGCGTCGAGGGTCTCGTCCGCCTCCTTGGCCAGCTTGGCCCGCGCGGCGACGAGGATCTCCTCGCGGTGGGCGGCCGGGACGACCACGACGCCCTCCTCGTCGGCGACCACGATGTCCCCGGCGCTCACCTTCGCCCCGCCGCAGGTCACCTCCGTGTTCAGCGGCTCCACGGCCTTCTTGCCGCCCGGGATCGGGATGACACCCCGGGCGAAGACGGGGAAGCCCGCCTCGCGGACCTCGCACAGATCGCGGATCAGACCGTCCAGCACGAAGGCCGCGACGCCCCGGCGCTGCGCCACCGCGCAGACGTTGCCGCCTGCCAGGGCGTAGTCCAGGTCGCCGGACTCGACGACGATGACGGAGCCCGGGGCGGCACGGTGAATGGCCGCGTGCAGCATGAGGTTGTCCCCGGGAGGGCACCGCACGGTGAACGCCGGCCCGGCCACGCGGGGCACCGGCGACCACAGCGGGCGGATGCCGATGTCCATGACCTGCGCCCGGCCGAGGAGGTCGGCCAGCGTGGTCGTGGGGATGTCCGCGAACCCGGCGGCGGGAGCGGTGGCTTCGGCGGAGTCCGTCATGGCGTCCCTGCTGGCGTCCGTCATGGCACCTCTGATCGTCTCGAGTGTTCGTCCCTGTGGCTGCCGCGCTCGACGGTACGGCCCTCGTCACCCGTGGTCCACCGGGTTTGCCGGACAGTGGTGTGATCGAACCTACGGATCAGCCCGAACCGGCCGAACAGCGCCACCGACTGATCGGCCCGAACCAAGGACGGAGACAACGGACATGCCGCTGCGCTGCGCCGTGCTCGACGACTTCCAGGACGCCGCCCTCGCCTCCGCCGACTGGGGCCCGGTCGAGGACCGGGTGGAGATCGTCACGTTCCGCGAGCACATCGCCGACGAGGACGAACTCGCCCGCGCGCTTGCCGACTTCGACATCGTCGTCACCCTGCGCGAACGCGTCGCCTTCCCGGCCTCGCTGTTCGACCGCCTGCCCCGCCTGAAGCTGCTCGTCGCCTCCGGCATGCGCAACTCGGTCATCGACTATGCCGCCGCCGAGCGGTGCGGTGTCACCGTGTGCGGGACCGGGAGCTCCTCCACCCCGCCGGTGGAACTGACCTGGGCGCTGCTGCTCGGCCTCGCCCGCGGCCTGGTGACCGAGAACAACGCGCTGCGCGAGGGCGGCCCCTGGCAGTCCACCGTCGGCGCCGACCTCCAGGGCGCCCGCCTGGGCCTGCTCGGCCTCGGCAAGATCGGCAGCCGGGTCGCGCAGGTGGGCCTCGCCTTCGGGATGCGGGTCAGCGCCTGGAGCCGGCACCTCACCGCCGAGCGCGCCGCCGAGGTGGGCGTCGAACTCGCCTCCTCCAAGGAGGAGTTGCTGTCGCACAGCGACTTCGTCTCCATCCACCTCGCGCTGAGCGACCGCACCCGCGGCCTGCTCGGCGCCGCCGAACTCGCCCTCCTCGAGCCCACCGCCTACCTGATCAACACCTCGCGCGCCGCCATCGTCGACCAGGACGCGCTGCTCGCCGCCCTGCACGAGGGCCGTATCGCCGGTGCCGGAGTGGACGTGTTCGACGTCGAACCGCTCCCCGCCGACCACCCGATGCGCACCGCCCCGCGCCTGCTCGCCACGCCCCACCTCGGCTACGTCTCGCAGGCCAACTACGCGACGTACTACGGCGACGCCGTGGAGGACATCCGGGCCTACCTGGCGGGCGAGCCGGTACGCCGCCTGGGCTGACGGGCCCTGCCCACGCCGGTCGGCTTCCGCCGGCCGGCTCCCCGATCACTGGTTCGGCCGGGTGACCTGGGCGGACCTTGTCCGGCCCCGGCCGAGGCAGTCCGAACGGTCGTAGGCGCGAACAGACCCAGGCCCGAACAGTCCTAGGTCCGAACACTCCTGGGGCCCGGGCAGCCCTAGGTCCCGGCCTACGTCCTGAGCCCGTTACGCGGCCGCGGAGTCCCGTCTACGTTCCCTGCCATGGATACGACGGGCATTCTCGACGAGGCACTTCAACGACTGCACACCACGGGACCGGAGCGGCTGGGACGACTCAGCAACCACGCGCCGATGGCCGTCGAGGCCCTCGCCGCCCACGGACAGGCACGTTCGGTGCACCGCTGGCTCGATCTGTACACACCCAAGCTCGAGGAGTTCCCGTCCGCCGTCGCACCGGTCACGGCCGCCGACTGGCGAGGCGCGCTCGGTGACCCCCGCCGCGCCGCGGACTGGATCGACCACTTCGGACGCGAGATCGCCGAGCGTCCCTGGCGCGACGTGCTCGCCGAGTGGTGGCCCCGCCTCCTGCCCGGTCTGTACGGCGGCGCTGCTCACCCGGTGATCCGGGTGGGCCACGCGGTGCGCACGCTGCTCGCCGGCGAGGCCACCGAGCCGCGCCTGGCCGAACTCGCCCACGGCCTCGGCTACTGGGCGGCCCGCCACCACCCCGTCTCGGACCTCACCCCGCTGCCCGGCGCGGACAGCGCGGCCGCCGCCCTCGACACGGTGACGCCCATCGCCGAACGGGACGGCGGCTTCCCCGACCGGCTCGCACGCGTCAGGAGCCTGCCGACCTGGGCGGCCGCGGTCACGGACTCGGACCCCGACGCGGCCCACCGCCGCCTGGCCGAACTGGTGCGGGCGGCCACCCACCGGTACGTCACCCACGGCCACGGCGACGCGACGATGCTGGTCCACGCGGCCACGGCACCCAACGCCGTCCTGCGCGCCCTGCCCGCGCTCCCGCGGCCCCTGTGGGCGCCGAGTCTGCGGGCCGCCTGGACGGCCTGCGCGGCGGTGACCGCGATGTACGCGCCGGACGCCCCGGTCGCCTACACCCCACCGGCCACCCTCACCGCCGAAGAGGTCCTCGAACTGGCCCTGGAACACGGCGACGAACACGTCATCAAACTGACCGACACGGCTCTCGACGTGGGCGACGAACAGGCTCTCGCGGCAGCCCTGCGCTCCATCGAACTGAGCGAACCACTGCGCTGAGCGCACGCCGAGACGACGAGGCGCGGCGGCTGAGGGCACGCCGAACCGATGAGGCGCGGCGGGTCGGTGTGACGTTTCCGTCCCGCCGTGCGCTGTGGCAATCATGGACATGAAATTCGAACGTTTAAGCGATGTTGCCCGCCGTCTCACCCTCGTCCTCGCCCTCGCCGCCGTCCCCGCGATCGCCGTCCCCACGGTGGCACGGGCCGGGGACACCGAACCGGCGGAGCTGGTGCTGACCGCGCCGGACAGGTACGAGCCGGTGCAGGACGTGCTGTACGCCTCCGGAGACACCGGCTACCTGCACCGCCTGGAGACGAACGACGGCTCCACCGCGCCGTACCAGTGGCGGGGCTACGACGGCAGCGAGCGGACGGTCGAGGACTTCACCGGCAGACTGCCGGGCCAGCAGGGCTACTACGGCACGGGCACGGACATCCTGCCCGTGTCCGTCGGCTCCAGCGGAGTCGTGCGGCTGCGCGACCCGGCGACCGGGGAGTCGACGCCGCTCACGGTTCCCGACGGGCAGCACACCGTGGGCTCGTTCGGCCGGACCGTCCTGACGGTCTCGTACAACGAGGTGTGGCAGGTGGACAAGCTGCACATCCTCCGCCTGGAGGACGGCGTGACCACGGACACGCCGGTCGAGCCGCCCTCGGGGATGAGGTTCGACCCGTACCCGGTCGCGGCCGGCGACGGGCGGGTGGCCGTCGTGAAGTTCACGCACACCTACGCGCTCGGTGTCCTCGACCTGACCTCCGGCGACCTCACCTCCGTGACCACCCACGCCGTCGGCCCCGACGAACCGTGGACCCTCCAGGCCGCCGTCTCGCCCACCCACATCGCCTGGTACCAGCAGGGCATGCGCCAGGCCTTCGTCGTCCGCCGGGACGACCCTGACGGAGCGCAGACCTCCGTCGCCATGTCGCCTTCGGACGCGGGCGACCAGGTCATCGGGCTGGCGGGCGACTGGCTGCTCACCGCCTTCCGGCCGGCGACCTCCCACGAACACAACCCGCCGCTGACCCGCGGCGGCCCCCTCAAGGCCACCCCCCTCGGTGGTGGATCGCCGGTCACTCTGCTGGCGGCCGCCCAGTCCGACCTGACCCAGATCCCCGGCGGCGGGGCGATCACGGTCGGCGGCGCGGACGCCGGGGACTGGGCCGTGCGCCGCGTCGAGGTCGCGGCGGACGGCGGTCTGACCCTGCGGACCCTGTCCAAGGTGCCGGCGAGACCGGCCGCCGTGCGCGGCATCGCGCTCGCCGCCGGTCAGCTGGTCACCAGGGAGATCGACAGCGCGCCGCTTCCCTCGTACCACACGCGCACGGTGACCCTCACCGGCACTCCGTCGGCGGGGGAGCGCACCGAGGTGGCCACCGCGCCCCTCGAGGACAGCTACGGACAGCCGCTGGGCGCCGGGGACGGGTCCGTGGTGTACGCCCGGCACGACGACGCCGCCCAGCGGGACGTCCTCGTGCGCGCGACCGCGTCCGGCCAACGCACCGAGGTCATCGCGTACGACCGCCCCACCCCGGCGGCCTCCGGACGCGGCCTGTACGACGCCTCCGGACGGTACGCGTTGTACAACGGCGGTCTGCTGGTCGACTTCGAGGCGCCCGGCGGCGGGGCGGTGGTGGAGCAACTGGACACGTGGGCCGCGCTGTGGGGGTCCGAGCTGTGGGCCGGCGGCACCGGCGGCCGGATCGAGGCGCGCGATCTGGCGTCCGGCGCGGTCACCTCGTACCACGTCGACGCCTCCTGCGAGATCCGGCAGATCCAGACCGTCGGGCGCTGGGTGTACTGGGACTGCCTGGGGCGGGACGTGACGTACGACAGCTCCGCCCCGTTCGGCGTGTACGACCTGCGGACCGGGCAGAACATCTCCCTGCCCGAGCGCGGGAAGCTCGGCGACGGCTTCGTCGTCAACCAGGACACGGGCGCGGGCCGGCTGCTGCTCACCGACTTCCACACCGGAACCGCGGCCGCGCCCCGCGTGCTCACCGACCTGCCCACCGAGTCCTGGTGGAAGAACTACGACGTGGACAAGTACGGCGGCGGCATCGCCTGGCTGGACGCCGACGGGGCGGCGCACGTCGTACCGAGCGGAGTGCCCGCCCAGGCCCTCACCGCGACCGCGAGCCGGATCGACACCGCCTACGCCCCGCGGCCCGGGACCACCTGGAACCCGACCTGGCAGCTGTCCAAGCCGTCCACCGGCGCCCAACTGGTCATCAAGAGCAAGAAGAAGGCCGTGCGCACGCTCACCCCCACGGCAGACGGCGCCACCCTGACCGCCCGCTGGGACGGCACCCTCGCGAACGGAAAGCCCGCTGCCGCCGGCACCTACACCTGGGAACTCACCGCCACCCCCGAGGACGGCGCAGGAGCCCCCCTCACTCTGACCGGCACCCTCGCGGTCACCGCCGGCCCGTAACGGGAGCAGCGGCGGAAGATTCCTCAATTCGACGCGAGCGTGGAACGGTTCGGAGCCCACCCGCGTCGTCACTCCCCGGGGCACAGTGGCTGTGCCCCGGGGGGAAGGGGAGACCAGGTGGATACGGGCGGCTTCGCCAAGTGGACAAGGCGGTTCGAGGACGAGCGGGAGCGCAGGAGCGCCCTGGGCGACCCGGACTGGGGGCGGGGAGCGACGCTGCGTCCGGCGGTGTGGGCGAGCATTCAGCGCTTCCAGGTCGGCGAGGACGGTGACGGAGCCAACCTCGTCGGCAAGGCGGACGAGGCCGGTGACGCCGACTACGCGCAGGCAGTCCGGCTCTTCGTCGCGGAGGAGCAGAACCACGCCCGGCTGCTCGCTCGCCTGCTGGCCGCGGGCGGTGTACCGACCCTGCCCGGCCACTGGACCGACACGGTCTTCGTACGGCTGCGGCGTCTCATGGGCCTGCGCATGGAACTGCTGGTGCTGATGATCGCCGAAGTGGTGGCGCTCCGCTACTACCGGGGCCTGCGCGACGGCACGGACGACTCTCTCACCTCGGAGGTGGCGGGGCGGATCCTGTCCGACGAGCAGCGCCACGTCCCGTTCCACTGCGAGCGCCTGCACGCCTCCCTGGCGGAACTGCCCCGCGCGACGCGCCGCCCGGTGATGGCCCTGTGGCGGCTCCTCCTGCTCGCGGCCTGCTTCGTCGTCGTCGCCGACCACGGCCCGGCGCTACGCCAACTCGGCATGGGGCGCAGGCGGTTCGTGGCCGACGTCATGGCCTCGTCCGGCGCGGTCGTTGCCGCGGTGCTGGCGCCCCGCCCGGACGCATGGACGTCCGCGGGCTGACCGCGGACGGTCACCGCTTCCCGTCCATATTCGGTCGACGGACGGCCATGGAGGTTGTTGTACTTCGAGGATGTCCGACAACGATTCGCGTCCGGATCCGCACCCGGAGCCCACGCCGTTCGCCGAACTCAACCAGGTACTCCGGGAACTGACCGAGCGCGCCGCGAGAATCCTCGGCGACAACTTCGTCGGCGCCTACCTCCAGGGTTCCTTCGCCGTCGGCGACGCGGACCTCCACAGCGACTGCGACTTCCTGATCCCCGTCCGCGGCCCCGTCACCCCGGATCAGGAAGCCGCCCTGCGGGCCCTGCACGACGAGATTCCCACCCGTCCGGGACACTGGCCGCGCCACCTGGAGGGCTCGTATCCCGACAGCACGGCGCTACGAGGGCTCGAAGGGCTCGGCCGGCCCTGGCTGTTCGTCGACCACGGTTCGCGCACGATGGAATGGTCGACGCACTGCAACACCGAGGTCGTCCGATGGTCGCTGCGCGAACGCGGCGTGACCCTCACCGGACCGGACCCCAGGGAACTCGTCGACCCCGTCGGCCCGGACGTCCTGCGCGCCAGGATGCGCACATACGCCCGGGACTTCTCCGCCGACCACGCCTGGCTCGACTACGACGTCGCGTGGTCCCAGCGCTACGCCGTCACCAGCCTCTGCCGCATCCTGCACACCCTCGAGACGGGTCGTGTGACGTCCAAGCGGGCGGCCCTGCTGTGGGCGGCGGACCACCTGGACCGGCAGTGGTCGGGCCTGATCCGCCAGTCCCTCGACGACCGCCGACTCGGACTGGACTTCGACGACCCGCCGCGCCCGGGCACCGTCGAGCGGACCGCCGCCTTCGCCGAGTACGTCAGGGCGACAGCCGGGACCACGCACGAAGCACCGTGAACTCGACCCTCCGCGAACTCGAAGTCCTCCGTTGGTCCGGAAGAGGCCTGAGAGCACCGCACCAGGGCGCGCTAGGCCGCCTTGGGGTGCGCGGCGCGGATGCCCGGGGCGGGCCCCTGTACGTCCTCGAACGGGAAGGCCTCGTCCTCCCCGAAGTCCGGGGCCTGGAAGGGGTTCGTCGCCGGCGGCGGCGACGCGGCGGAGGAACGACGGGGTTGCCCTTCCAGGGCGGAGAACAGCGACGTCGGGTCGATGAGAGGTCTCCCTTTCGCTACAGGTCCCCGAAGGGGCCTGGTGTGCCGTGACCGGGCACAGCGGTCCTACAGCTTGGTCATCTTGGCGTACGGGCTCAGGATCCGCATCTGCGCCGAGCCGAAATCCACGAGGGCCGCGATTCCGTCCTCGACGCCGATCACCCGGCCGAGGCCGTACATGTCATGAGTGACCTGGTCGCCCACGGCGAAGTGCTTGGGAGCCGCCGTGACCGGGGCCTTGAAGGGGCTGGTAGGCAAATGACGCTTCGGTGCAGCAGGCTTTGTCATTGCCCCCAGTATGCACCTACGAACTGCGCCGGTGTCCGACTTCCAGGGGCAGGGGCCGCCGATCCCTGGAGTCCACTCCAAGTCTTGGCCGAGCCGCCGACCCGCCGGCAGACGGGCGCGGTCGGGCGGTTCGGCCGCGTGGGAGGGCGAACCGCCCGTACCCTTCGTGGTGTCCACGGCGTCACATAGCGGGCGCCACACACTGGAGGCAATACCTCGTGCTGATCGCTCAGCGTCCGTCACTGACCGAAGAGGTCGTCGACGAGTTCCGCTCCCGGTTCGTGATCGAGCCGCTGGAGCCGGGCTTCGGCTACACCCTCGGCAACTCCCTTCGCCGTACCCTCCTGTCGTCGATCCCCGGTGCCGCTGTCACCAGCATCCGCATCGACGGTGTCCTGCACGAGTTCACCACCGTGCCGGGTGTCAAGGAGGACGTCACCGACCTGATCCTCAACATCAAGCAGCTGGTCGTCTCCTCGGAGCACGACGAGCCGGTCGTGATGTACCTGCGCAAGCAGGGTCCGGGTCTGGTCACCGCCGCCGACATCGCGCCGCCGGCGGGTGTCGAGGTGCACAACCCCGATCTCGTCCTCGCCACGCTGAACGGCAAGGGCAAGCTGGAGATGGAGCTGACCGTCGAGCGCGGTCGCGGCTATGTCTCCGCGGTGCAGAACAAGCAGGTGGGCCAGGAGATCGGCCGTGTCCCGGTCGACTCGATCTACTCGCCGGTGCTGAAGGTCACGTACAAGGTCGAGGCGACGCGTGTCGAGCAGCGCACCGACTTCGACAAGCTGATCGTCGACATCGAGACCAAGCAGGCCATGCGTCCGCGTGACGCCATGGCGTCGGCCGGCAAGACCCTGGTGGAGCTGTTCGGTCTCGCGCGCGAGCTGAACATCGACGCCGAGGGCATCGACATGGGCCCGTCCCCGACGGACGCCGCCCTGGCCGCCGACCTGGCACTGCCGATCGAGGAGCTGGAGCTCACGGTCCGCTCCTACAACTGCCTCAAGCGCGAGGGCGTCCACTCGGTGGGTGAGCTGCTGGCGCGTTCCGAAGCCGACCTGCTGGACATCCGCAACTTCGGTGCGAAGTCCATCGACGAGGTCAAGGCGAAGCTGGCCGGCCTGGGCCTGGCCCTGAAGGACAGCCCGCCCGGATTCGACCCGACCGCCGCGGCGGACGCCTTCGACGCGGACGACAACGGGAACGGGGGTTTCGCGGAGACGGAGCAGTACTGAGCGCGTCACCGCGACGACGGACACCACGAACGTCCCGATGGCCGCCGCCTTCGACCGCGGCGGCCATGCGGTGACCGGGATCCGTAGGGTCCTGGAGGCTCCGGGCAACGCACGAGCGGATCGAGGTCACGTCCCACGTAACCTCTTCCTGTGCCCCCCTCCCGCCTGCATCGCGTCGCCGTCCTCGTGCTCGAGGGCGCGAAGCCGCTCGATGTGGGAATCCCCGCGCAGGTTTTCACGACCCGCGCGAGCATGCCGTACGAGGTGCGGGTGTGCGGGGCGACACCCGGCCTCGTGACCGGCGGCGACGGCCTCGCGTACTACGTCGCCCACGGCCTCGACGCCCTTGCCTGGGCCGACATCGTCTTCGTCCCCGGCTACCGCTTCCCGGACCGCGACGACCCGCCGCGGGCCGTCGTCGACGCACTGGTCGCCGCCCACGACCGGGGCGCACGGCTCGCCGCCATCTCCACGGGCGCCTTCGCGCTCGCCGCCACGGGCCTGCTCGACGGCAGGCGCGCCACGACGCACTGGCACTACACGCGGGCACTCGTGGCCCGGCATCCGCTCGTCCACGTCGACGAGAACGTGCTGTTCGTCGACGAGGGCAGCGTGCTCACCTCGGCCGGCGCCGCCTCCGGCATCGACCTGTGCCTGCACATCCTGCGCGGCGACCTCGGTGTGGCCGCGTCCAACCACGCGGCCCGGCGCCTGGTCGCGGCCCCCTACCGCAGCGGCGGTCAGGCCCAGTACGTGCCGCGCAGCGTCCCCGAGCCGCTCGGCGAGCGGTTCGCCGCCACCCGCGAGTGGACGCTGCACCGGCTCGGCGAGCCCCTCACCCTCGACACACTGGCGCGGCAGGCGGGGGTCTCGCCGCGCACGTTCTCCCGGCGCTTCGTCGAGGAGACCGGCTACACGCCGATGCAGTGGGTGATGCGCGCCCGCATCGACCTGGCCCGCGAACTGCTCGAGCGCTCGGAGCGCAGCGTCGAGCAGATCGCCGCCGACGTAGGGCTCGGCACCGGCGCGAACCTGCGCCTGCACTTCCAGCGCATCCTCGGCACCACCCCGAGCGAGTACCGGCGCACCTTCACCCGGGGCGAGTGACCCGCCCGGCACTGGATGACGGGTCCGTGTGGCGGACGGGGTGGCGGGATCCTTTTGAACCATGGCGATCCCGCCACTGTCGGGCGGCGCGAGCCGCGGGCGACCCTGGTGGCGAAGGAAAGGGACCTCACTCATGACTCGCATCGCCATCAACGGATTCGGCCGCATCGGACGCAACGTGCTGCGCGCACTGCTGGAGCGCGACAGCGACCTTGAGATCGTCGCCGTCAACGACCTGACGGAGCCCGCCACTCTCGCCCGGCTGCTCGCCTACGACAGCACGGCCGGCCGACTCGGGCGCCCGGTGACCGTCGACGGGAACGCCCTCGTCGTCGACGGCCGCCGGATCACGGTGCTGGCAGAGCGCGAGCCGGCGCAGTTGCCGTGGGCCGAACTCGGCGTCGACATCGTCCTGGAAGCCACCGGCCGCTTCACCTCGGCCAAGGCCGCCCGCGCCCACCTCGACGCGGGCGCGAAGAAGGTACTCGTCAGCGCGCCGTCGGACGGCGCCGACGTCACGCTCGCGTTCGGGGTCAACACCGACGCCTACGACCCGGCCCTGCACACGATCGTCTCGAACGCCTCCTGCACCACCAACGCGCTCGCGCCGCTGGCCGCGGTCCTCGACGAACTCGCCGGTATCGAGCACGGGTTCATGACGACGGTGCACGCCTACACGCAGGAGCAGAACCTGCAGGACGGTCCGCACCGCGACGCGCGTCGCGCCCGGGCCGCCGGCGTCAACATCGTGCCGACCACGACCGGTGCCGCCAAGGCGATCGGCGTGGTGCTGCCGAACCTCGACGGCAAGCTGTCGGGCGACTCGATCCGCGTGCCGGTGCCGGTGGGCTCGATCGTCGAACTCAACACGACCGTCGCCCGCGACGTGACGCGCGAGGACGTGCTGGCGGCGTACCGCGCCGCGGCGGAGGGGCCGCTCGCCGGCGTCCTCGAGTACTCGGACGACCCGCTCGTGTCGTCCGACATCACGGGCAATCCGGCCTCTTCCATCTTCGACTCGGCCCTCACCCGCGTCGACGGCCGCCACGTCAAGGTGGTCGCCTGGTACGACAACGAGTGGGGCTTCTCGAACCGCGTGATCGACACGCTCGAGCTTCTCGCCGCGCGTTGACCGGACGCCGGGGGCGGTACCCCGCCCCCGGCCCGGCGACCGCGCCGGCCGGCACCTGGACGGCTCACCCGGCGTCGAGCTGGTGGTCGGCCCAGACGTAGCTCTCGGGCAGCAAGTCGGCCACGGGGACGGTCCGGACGCGGTCGCCTTCGCCGACGATGACCTCGAGGGCGGGGAAGTAGTCGAGAAGGACCTGACGGCACCGACCGCACGGGGGAACAACCCCCCGGTCGCGGTCGCCCACAGCGACTATGGTGTCCAGGTCGTAGGCGCCCTGGGCGGCTGCCGCACCGATGAGGACCAGCTCCGCGCACGGTCCTCCCGTGAAGTGGTACGCGTTCACCGCGGTGACGATCCGGCCGTCCCGGGCGCGGGCCGCGGCCGCCATGGTGTGGTTGTCACCCCGGCAGCGAGTCCGCGCCACGTCCGCCGCGGCCTGGACGAGTTCGTGATCGACGTGGTGGCTCTGCACGGTCATCTTCTCTGCCTTCGTCAGGTGGCGGGCGACGTTGCCCCGGGACTCGCACTGCCTCAAGGGCGTTGTGCGTCTTGCAACCGCTCGACCTGCCGTTCGACCAGGTCGGCGGGGAAGGACGCCCTGCCGTCGACGTTCAGCTTCTGGAACGTCACGATGGCGTTCCCGGCCCGGACCACGGTGAACTGTTCGTTGCGCATGCTGGGGCGCTCAAAGCCCGTGGAGGTGACGGGGATGGTCTCCCGGAATCGCACGGCTTCGTCCCCGACGTCCGGCGCCTGTTCCATCGTCAGCGCGGCTTTGAACTTCCCCACCCAGCCTGTGCCTTCGTACGAGCGGCAGGAACCGAGTGCCTGCTTGAGCTGTGCGAAGGCCTGCTGGGCCTTCCCGTCCTCGTAGGCGGCAAATGTCGAATCGCCACCGTAGATGTCGCCCTTCCAGTTGAAGACCTGCACGACGACGGTGGACGCGTGCTCCCCGTCGCGGATGTCGAGCATGGTCTGGCACGTCGGGTCGGACACCGGCGGGAAAGAGCGCCGTTCCTCTTTCGGCGGGGGATCCTGCAGCGAGAGCCCGGCCTCGTACACCCCCGCCACCTCGCTCTCCTCGAGGGTGAGCGCCCGCAACTGCGCCCGCGTCAGGGGCGCTACGGTGGCTTCGGCCGATGCGGTCGCCCGCGCGGTGACCGGGTCCGGCCCTGCGGAACACCCGGAGGCCATCAGGACCCCGGCCATCACGGTGCCGAGAGCCGGCAAAAGCCGCCGCGCGCGGACGCACATGGATGTCCCCCCAAGGCCTGTGAGCGTGAGGACGCTGACGGTAGCGGTGCAGGGGCGCCCATGACCAGGGATTTCCCGTGGAACCACGGGTGCGGCGGTCGCTGAGGGTTGCCCAGCTGAACATCCGTATGCCTGTGGTCGGTGAAGGCTGGCTGCGGGCGAGTTGGTTGCCGTGCTTCGCTGCTGTGCCGAAGCTCCATCGGACCCCCGACAAGCAAGGCGGCATCCGCTCGTGGACAGCATGGTCAAGATCCGGCAGGATCGGCGAATGTCGAGCTGGGAACGGCCGGTGGTGGGCGCCGTATGTGGGTCCCCGGGGGCCGGAAAGACCACCGTTGCCCGCGCAACGGCGCGTCGCCTCGGTGTGCCGTTCCTGACCCGGGATGAGATCAAGCTGGGTCTCGGGCTGTCCTCCGCTTCCGTCGCCGAGGACGGCGGTGTTCGGCTCAACCCGGACTTCGACATCGCCGGCGGTCCTTTGAGTCTCCGCGCTGAGGCTGTGATGGTCAACGCAGGCCAGCTGCTCGCCTCCTCGGGGGTGAGCTTCGTCAGTACGCCCATCTATTACGTCAACGACGTTCCTCACCTGGGCCATGCCTACACCACGTGCGCGGCCGACGTGCTCGCCCGCTGGCACCGACAGCGCGGCGAGCACGTGTGGTTCCTCACGGGGGTGGACGAGCACGGCCAGAAGATCATGCGCACGGCCGAGGCGAACCGGGTATCCCCGCAGGAGTGGTGCGACAGGCTCGTGGAGGAGTCGTGGAAGCCGCTCTGGGAGCATCTGGAGATCGCGCATGACGACTTCATCCGCACCACGCAGAAGCGGCACACCGACCGCGTCCAGGAGTTCGTGCAGGACCTGTACGACAAGGGCGAGATCTACCAGGGCGGCTACGAGGGTCCGTACTGCGTGGGCTGCGAGGAGTACAAGCTCCCCGGTGAGTTGCTCGACGGTGAGGGCGAGCACGCCGGTCAGCAGCTCTGCCCCGTCCACAGGAAGCCGGTGGAGATCCTCAGCGAGGAGAACTACTTCTTCAAGCTGAGCGACTACGGCGACAAGTTGCTCGCCCACTACGAGGCCAACCCGGACTTCATCCAGCCCGAGTCGGCCCGCAACGAGGTCCTGAACTTCGTTCGCCAGGGGCTGCAGGACCTGTCGATCTCCCGCTCGACCTTCGACTGGGGCATCCCGATCCCGTGGGACCCCAAGCACGTGATCTACGTGTGGGTCGACGCGCTGCTGAACTACGCGACGGCGGTCGGCTACAACGAGAACCCGGACAAGTTCGAGTCCATCTTCCCGGCCGACGTCCACCTGGTCGGCAAGGACATCCTCCGCTTCCACGCGGTCATCTGGCCGGCGATGCTGATGGCGCAGGGCCTACCACTGCCCCGCAGGATCGCCGCGAACGGCTGGCTGATGGTCGGCGGTGAGAAGATGTCCAAGTCGAACCTGACCGGCATCAAGCCGCAGGATCTGACCTCGCACTTCGGCGTCGACGCCTACCGCTGGTACTTCCTGCGCGCCATCGCCTTCGGTCAGGACGGCTCCTTCTCCTGGGAGGACTTCTCCGCCCGCTACACCAGCGAGCTGGCCAACGACTACGGCAACCTCGCCTCCCGGGTGGCGGCGATGGTCGGCAAGTACTTCGGTGGCACGCTGCCCGAGGCCACGGCCGAGGACGAAGCCGCGAAGGCGATCCACGACGGCCTGGCCACCGCTGTGGCGGAGGCCGACCGGCGGATCGGCGACGAGCTGGACTTCCAGGGCGGCATCCTGGCCGTCTTCGAGTTCATCAAGCAGGTCAACGGTTACCTCACGGAGCAGGAGCCGTGGAAGGTGGCCAAGGACGACTCGGAGGACGCCCCCGCCCGCCTGGCCACGATCCTCTACACGGCGGCCGAGTCGCTGCGCGCCGTCGCCGTCCTGCTGAACCCGATCATGCCGGAGACCTCGCGGAGGTTGTGGAACTCCCTGGGCGCCGAGGCATCCTTGGGTGCCCTGTCGGACCAGAAGGTCCAGGAGGCGGGCGAGTGGGGCAAACTTCCCGCCGGCACGACCGTCACCAAGGGCGCCGCCCTTTTCCCGCGCCTGGAGGAGCCCGCCCAGGCGTGAGGTGGGCCGGGTGCCCCGCTCCTGGCTTCCTGAGGTCCTGCCCCGGCCTGTGGGGAACGCCAGGGCGGGTCCTGACGGGGTACCTGTCGTGACCCCGGATCGCGGCATGGTGTGGGATGGCGGACAACATCCACGCACGTCCGGCAGCGAAGGGGGAATCGTGGCACGAGCCCAAACCATACGGGCGCTTGCGCGTACGGTGGCCGAAGGAGCCGATCCACGGGCGGTGGCCCAGGAGGAACTGCGCCGCCGCAGTGGACTGGGTGACGGCGGAGGACAGTCCCGGCCATCCGGCCAGGAGAGCGACGTCCAGGACAACGGGATAGACCCCGCCGACTTCCCGGCCGCCCGGGAGCAGAGCGGCGTCATCGACACCGTGATGACCCAGCGGACCGTCCAGCTGGACGAGGCCGGGGAGGCGCTCAACCGCAGCGAACAGCGCCAAAAGGACGGGCAGCACGTCCATGTCATCTGCCCGATGGTCATCCCGCGCGGCCGTTCGTTCCTGAGCATGCTGCCGGTGTCGCTGCTGCTCGTGGTGGGCGTGGTGGGAACCGTCATCGTGGCGGCCACCGGCGGCAGCCCGCTCACCAATCCGCTGTTCGGAATCCATTACTGGCTGCTGGCGGTCGTGGCCGTGGCGTTCGTGTGGTGGCGGCAGGGCATGGTGATGGTGCCGGACGGCTGCCAGGCACTGATCACCCGCTTCGGCAAGCTGGAGCAGGTGGTCGGGTCGGGCCGGGTGGTCCTGCTGAACCCCTGGAAGCGGGTGTCGTACATCGTCAACACCACGCGCGAGTACCCGTTCAACGCACCGGTGCGCGAGGCGCCGACCCGGGGCGGGGTGAAGGCCTCGATCGACCTGTTCATCCAGTTCCGGATCAGTGACCCGACGGAGTTCGTCTACACGCTGGGCGCGGTGCGCGGCTTCGAGGAGAAGCTGGGCAACGCGGTCAGCGAGACGATCCGAAGCCTCATCTACGAGCAGGAGGCCGCCGGGATCTACGACATGGTGGGCGAGGACACCAGCCGGCTGCTGGAACAGCTGAACCAGCAGTTCCGGCCCGCGGTGGAACTGACCAACGCCAACATCACCCACGCGGAGCCGTCGGACCGCGCCTACCGCATGGACCTGGCGTCCCCGGAGATGGTGCGGGTCGCCAAGGACGCCTACACCCACGAGTACGCGCTGCAGCTGCGCAAGGAGCAGGACGAGGGCGACCTGAGCAAGGAGCTGGCCACCCGTCAGGAGACGCTCTCCGCGATCCAGGCGGACATCGCCCAGTACCAGGCCCAGATGGACACCGCGGTGGAGCGGGAGACGAACCGGGCCGAGGCGCTGGCCCGGCAGCGGTACGTGCAGGCCGAGTCGGAGGCTCGTGCCAACGCGGCGCTGCTGGAGGCTCAGGCCCTGGACATTCGTGCGGTGACCGCCGCCGAGGCCCCGGAGATCCTGGAGTACCGCTACCAGCAGCAGGTCCTGGACACGCTGGAGGGAGTGGCGGACCACCTGCCGCGGCTGGTGCGGATCGGCGGCTCGGGCGGTCCCGAGGGCGCGGTCGGCGTCGACTACCTGGCACTCGCACGGGAGCTGGTGGGCGAGCGGGCCACGGAGCTGTTCTCCGACGCCGACATGGAAGCCGTACGGGCCCGTCTGGGGGAGGTCTCCGACCGTATCGCCGGGCGCGAGGCGGAGATCGGCGCCCTACTGGAGGCGGAGCAGCCGACCGTGCCGGCAGTCGGTGCCGGGGACGCCGGAGAAGAGTCCGAAGCCGCAGCCGAGGTGTCCGAGGAGGCCGCACAGTGAGCACCGCACGCACCGTCAACCACCGGTCGGTCATCTCGGAGGAGGTGGCGCCCTGGAGCGACATCCGCCAGCTGCTGCGCGGCGGCGAAGCGGGCATGCTGATCCCGGTCATCATCCCCCGCCACCGGCGCAAGCTGTGGTGGATGCTGCCGTTGTGGCTCGGACTGTTCGGCGTACTGACCGGCGTGATGCTGGCCGTCCAGGGCTCGGACGGCCTGTCCGGCGACGCCTACGCGGCCCTGGCCGTGCTGGCGTTCGTCTTCGGGGCCCTCCTGCTGCTGGCCGGAGGGCTGTGGTGGTGGCGCTCCTCGATCGTGGAGATCGAGCAGGGCACCACCGGCGTCCTGGCCCACTACGGGGCGATCGCCGGCACGCTGGAACCCGGCCGGCACTACCTGTGGCACCCGTGGTCGCGCGTGGACTTCGTGGTGGACACCTCCACCGAGATCCCGTACTCGGCGCCGGTGGTGGCCTGCCCGACGCGGGAGAGCGTGCCGTTGCGGGCGATCGAGTTCTTCCTGAAGTTCCGCATCACCGACGCGGTGCTCTTCGTCCGGACCATCGGCGCGGGCAACTTCGACCTGGTGCTGTCCAGCGTGGTGCAGGACGCCATCCGGCAGCGCGGCCGGCAGGTACGGACCGAGCGGGCGTACGACCTGCGGGGCTCGGACGTGGCCGACATGCAGGAGCTGCTCAACCGCCAGCTGTCCCGCTACGGCGTGCGCATCACCGGCTGCAACATCCCGGACGTGCAGCTGCCCGCCCAGTACCAGCAGCACCTCGCGACCCGCGAGCGGGTCGCCAAGGAGCGCACCGCGTACGAGCAGGAGTGGGGCCTGACGCGCAAGCGACGCACCGACAGCCTGCAGATGGACATCGAGCGGGCGAAGAAGGTGCGCGACGCACGGATCGTCGAGGTGAAGGCCGCGCTGAACAAGGCCCGCGAGGAAGTGGCCCAGCTGCTGGAGGAGCAGGAGACCAACGCGCAGCGGGTCCGCTTCGAGATCGAGACCCGCGGCCGCAGTGGGCTCATCTCCGCCGAGAACGAGGCCCGCGCCCAGCGCAGCCTCGCGCAGGCCTACCGTGACAATCGGGCGGTGCTCCAGTACGAGCTGGCCCGCCGCCGGCTGGAGGTGGGCGCGGTTCTGGCCCAAAAGGCTCCGCAGCCGGTGGTGATCAGCACCGATGGTGCGGGCGGCGACACGTCGGCGCTGTCCACTCTGCTCACCGCCCAGCTGCTGCCGAGGCTCGCCCTGCCGTCCGTGCCCGGCGCGCCCCGCGCCGAGCACGCGCCCGACGGCGAGAGGTAGCGAGCGAGCCGGTTCGCGGAATCAGGGTCCTACGTCTCTTCTTCGCCCCGTCGATCGTCCTGGTCGGCGGGGCGAAGTCGTGCGGGTGACTGGTGGCGAGTGACTGCTGCGGTGCGAGTGACTGCTGCGGCTGCGGGTGCGGCTGCGGGTGCGGGTGAAGATCTCTCTGCGGTGCAACCGTCCCCGGGGTTCGGT
The DNA here is from genome assembly GCF_044548235.1 of Streptomyces sp. NPDC052043. Taxonomy (NCBI): domain Bacteria; kingdom Bacillati; phylum Actinomycetota; class Actinomycetes; order Kitasatosporales; family Streptomycetaceae; genus Streptomyces; species Streptomyces sp. NPDC052043. Next base: position 240,344 of record NZ_JBIUBT010000009.1, on the reverse strand, counting down.
AGTCGTCTTCGGTGCCGTCCGCGCCGCCGAGGCGGATCAGGCCGCCCTCATCGGGGTGACCTGACCTCCCCTGCGCCGGATGCGCCTCGCCGGCTTTGGTCCCGGGCGCCCGGGGCCACCAGAGTGTGGAGGAAACACACTTATGCGCAAGCGCGTCACCGTGTCCGCCGTCGCCAGCGCCCTGGCCCTGTCCGCGTTCGCTGTTCCGGGCGCCGCCCAGGCGGACGAGTCCGTGGGCGACACCAAGATCACCAAGGTGGTCGTCAACGGCGGGTCCAACATCGCCCTGGGCACCACGAACGCGAAGACCTTCACCATCGCGGTGACCGCCACCGACGACTCGGGCATCAAGAAGAACTACACCTCTCCCGCGCTGTGGTACGGGCCCGGCCAGAAGATGCCCGACGACCCCTACGGGCTCGTGCTCCCCCGCGACGTGTCCGGCAAGTGCGTGGACCACAACGCCACCACGACCACCTGCACCTTCACCCTGACCATGCGCCCGCGGATCGATCCTCAGGACAACACCACGGCCGGAACCTGGAAGGTCCGCGCCAGCATGGTCGGCAACGACTGGGACTACGTCAGCAAGGACGTCGCCGCCACGGTGAAGGTCAGGCGCTACGCCAAGCTGACGGTCAAGGCCTCGCCGAAGCCGGTGAAGAAGGGCAAGACCCTCACCGTCACCGGCAAACTGACCCGCGCCAACTGGGAGACCTACAAGTACGCCGGCTACACCCGCCAGCCGGTGAAACTGCAGTTCCGCAAGAAGGGCACCAACACCTACACCACCGTCAAGACGGTGACCACGGGTACCGGCGGCGCCCTGAAGACCACCGTCAAGGCCACCACCGCCGGCTACTGGCGCTGGTCCTTCGCCGGCACCTCCACCACCAGCACCGCCACCGCCACCGGCAACTACGTCGCCGTGAAGTAAGCGACGACGAAGCGGGCGGAGACGCTCGCCGGCCGTGGACGGGTCGCCGAGTGCCGGCCCGGCGTGCTGACCCCTGTACCCGGCTCGGTTGTGGCACGGGCTGTGCTCGTCACTCGGCGGTCGCGCCGCGGCGGGGATCGGCCGACCGGATGCAGTCAAGGGCAGACCCGTATCGACTGGCAGCGCCACATGAGCCCTGCTAGACCGGAAGAACGGGAGGTTTGGCATGCCTCGTGATCTGGTCAGGGGGCTGACCGCGCTCCTTGCGGCAGCAGCAGTCCCGCTCGCCGTCTGTCTGCTCCTGCTGCCCGCCCGAGGGATCCTGTCCGTAACCAACGTAGTGCTGATCCTGATGTTGGTCGTCGCGGCGGTGGCCGCCTTCGGCAACCGTGGGGCTGCGGTCCTCACGGCCCTGTCCGCCGCCGTGTGGTTCGTCTTCTTCTTCACCACTCCGTACTCGAGTTTCACCTACATCAACAACGCGGACGAGATCATCACCGCCGGGTTGCTGCTCGTCGTCGGCCTTGCCGTCTCTCAGCTGGCTCGCCGCTACAACCGCGAGCGAGTCATCGCCACCACCCTGCAGCGCAGCCTGCTGCCCCGTGTACTACCGGACACCAGCGCCGTCCGGGCGGCGTGCCGGTACGTACCGGCCGAGGCCGAGGTCGGCGGGGACTGGTTCGACCTGATCCCTCTCCCGGGCTTCCGCACCGCCCTGGTGGTCGGAGACGTGGTCGGCCACAGCCTCAGCTCCGCGGTCACCATGGGTCGGCTGCGCACCGCGGTCCGCAACTTCTCCACCCTCGACCTGCCGCCCGAGGAGCTACTGGCCCGCCTTGACGATGTGGTTCATCAGATGGATGCGGAGGCCGGCACCAGCGAGGACGGGACGGTGGCGGCTACCTGCCTGTATGCGATCTATGACCCGGTCTCCTGTAGCTGCGCGATGGCAAGAGCCGGTCACTTTCCGCCCGCCGTCGTCCATCCGGACGGTCGGGCGGAGATTCTCGAGCTGCCCGAATGCCCCCCGCTCGGCGTAGGCGGCGTGCGCTTTGAGGCCGTCGAGCGGCAGCTGCCGGAGGGCACGCAGCTCGTGCTCTACACCGACGGGCTCATCGAGTACCGACACCGCGACATCGGGGCCGGCCTGAAGCTGCTGTGCGACGCACTCTCCGGCGCGGGGGTCGACCCGGAGGAGACGTGCGAGACGATCCTGAAGGAGGTGCTCCCCGCCCGTCCGATCGATGACGTCGCTCTCCTGATCGCCCGCACCCGCGCGTTTCCGCGTGACCGTATCGCCGAATGGGACATCCCGGCCTCTCCCGCCGCGGTGCCCGCCCTGCGCGCCGAGGTGTCCGCGATGCTGGCCGACTGGACCCTGGGGGAGGCGGCATTCGCTACCGAACTGATCCTCAGCGAGCTGGTCACCAACGCCATCCGCTACGGGGTACCCCCTCTCCACCTGCGTCTTCTGCGCGGAACCACTCTGGTGACGGAGGTCAGCGACAGCAGTAGCACCTCCCCGCACCTACGCTACGCAACGACCACGGACGAAGGCGGTCGCGGAATCTTCCTCGTCGCCCAGTTCGCCGAACGGTGGGGAACCCGCTTCACCCCCACCGGGAAGATCGTCTGGGCCGAGCAGACAGCCCCGTCAGCTCCCGTCGCCCCCGTACTGGCATCGGTTGCGTGAGACGCCGGTGTGCTGCGGAGGCGACCCGGTCGTCGGTGACCGCCCTCGTTGAGCACGTCGGTCAGTGGGCGGGTCAGACCGCCTCGGGCGGCACCACCGACATCCTCACGCAGGATTCGAACCCGCGACACCCGCTTGAGGAGTTCGATTGCGTGGAGCGCCGCCGAAGGCGCCCTTCACCGACCTGACCAGCCGCACACTCAGCCGTCGGGCGGCCCGTCACGGCCTCAGCCCAGGTGGGGAATTACGTGATGCCGACCATGGAGATCGTGGGGAATTTTATGACCGCTCACACATAATCGCCACCAGTGGCAGTTGGCACGTCAATCACGGGGATTAGGCCATAAGTGGACATACTGGCCGGCGCTCGCTACGGTCAAATGAGAGACGCCACAACTGCGAGTAGTAGTCGGTCCGCAGGGAAGTTGGCGTCGGGCGCCGGAATCCACCGGCCTCATGGTGCCAGAGCGAATAGATGCCGCTCCCTGATCATCAACCGCACGAGGGATGTGCTTGGCCAGGTCGAGGCACCATGTGTCGTACCGCTTCAAGGAAGAGGCTAACTATGCGCGCGAAGCGAACCGTCGCACTCGTGGCGAGCCCCCTCGTCGCAGCCGTGGCCCTGGCCTTCTCGCCCGCAGCCATGGCACAGGGCTCGGCCAACACCACCCACGCCGCGCCGGTGTCTGTGACGCAGACCCCGACGCCGTCCCTGGGGGCGAAAGAGGGCAATCGCGATGGGCGGATAGCCGGGCAGGCCGACGGCCCGGACTGCGCATACAAGCAGTCCTGGGCGCCGAAGTCGAAGAACTCGAAGTACATGCAGGCTTACACGGCTGCCTACGAAAGGAACTACGACAAGCTGTGCACCGAGGCGGAGTAGAACAGGGACTTCGCGAAGTCCGGCAGGATGCGCCGGATGTCCCAAGCCCCAAAGACCAGGCTCCGTCACGCGGCTGGCGGGGCCTGCCGCGTGAGACTGGACGAGGAAAGCCCTCCTCGTCACCGCTTTCGGGGCTCCAGTTGCTCCGGCGTCGCCACACAGCGGAACCCGGTGTCGTCGAACCCACGGTGACATCGCTGCCACGACGGGGTGGTCTCTTCGTTCCAGGTGGTGAATACGACGGCCAGGAGGTCGACTAAACCCTCACGAGGCGCCCCGCGGCCACGCGCCGCGGGGCACTCCCGCGCGAGCGTGGCCGGGAGAGTCGCGAGCGCAGCGAGCTGCCAAGGTTTGCGTGGCCGCAGCTCCAGTAATTTCACCGAAAGACAATCTTCCCACTCTCGGCAAAATGATCTCTGCATTTCGAGACAGGCCAGATAAGTGGAATTTCGCTTTCACGGTGGATTCAGTCGCCGACCCTAAGGTGGTCCTGGTGGGCATGATGCAGATCATGTGGACCAACGAATGCACTCGACGGGCTCCCGATTTCGCCGTACCGCACCCGCCTGCCACCGACCGCTTCCGCCTGGAGCCCCTCGGTCCTCAGCACAATGCTGCCGATCACGCCGCCTGGACCTCCAGCATCGCCCACATCCGAGCCAACCCCGACTTCGCCGGCCGCTCCTGGCCGCCTCCGGGGGGCCTGGTGTTACCGACGTCCGCTCCTGGGTCCGGGCGGACCATGCTTCCCTCGACGCCGAGCTCTACCGCGTCGTCAGCGACTGGCTGGCCCGTGAGTGGCCCTTCGGCCGTGTGGAGTACGCGCCTCGCTGAACCAGGCGATCCGTGCCACCACGTCCGGCAGGCAGCACGCAGAAGGCCCGCATGTGCACTAGCGGGCCTTCTGATCTGGGTCACTGGTCGGGGACTTGAAGCCTGGACCCCTTCGTCCCGCAGCAACTTGGGCGGGCGCTGCACCTTGGGCTAGGGCGCTTCGCACCTGCAGCGACCGTCCATCGGCGTTCGCACGAGGACCTCGCAGAACTCGAAAGCGAGTAGGCAGCCCTGCCCGGACGGCTCCCGAACTGTCGCCGTTCGCAGTCAGGTCCAACTGCCTCAGAACCAGCCGTTGTCGCACTTCTGGTCGGTGTGCTTTTGGAACTCCTCGACAGTCATGGCCCGTCCGCCGGCCCAGACCTGGCCCGGTTCCAGTCGCGCCAGGTCGGCTGCGGTGAAGTGAACAACGCCGCGATAGCTGACGCCGCCGCCACCAGAGGCCACGATGAAGATGACCGAGTACCTGTGGGTCGCTTTGAGCCGCTGGTCACCCAGCGGCGCCGGGTCGCCCGTCCAGCCGTCGGGCGTGTGGAACAGCTGGATCTCCTCCGGGCCTTGAACGGACTGGGGTGATCTCACCTGCCAGGACGTGAGATCCTCCACCGGGTCATCTGGGTTGTCGCGGATGACCGAACCCAGTACGTCGACGGAAGCCACACGGTCTTTCCCACAAGGCCGCAGTGAGGCGATGGCGCCGCTGTCCGCTGTCGGGCGGATGCCGATGAGTTCCCGCTGCGGCGGGGAGCAGGAGGCCAGCGTGGATGCGGCCAGTGTTGTGGTCGCGGCCGTCGCCAATGTGCTGGCCCAGCGTCTGTGCACGCGCATTCCCATGGGCCGCCACCATAGAAGCCGCCGGTCACGGGCCGATCACGTTCGGGATGCGCCGGGGAATGCGGAGCGCGACCAGACCGGTCGAAGACGTCAGCAACAGGACGAGGTGCAGCGGGCCCTGCTGCTCGTCTCGCGTCTGACGCGGGCCGCTGGGAGGTGCCTCTCGAAACTCAGGATGAGTCGGAATGGCACGCCCATGTCCGCCGTCTCAGAGCGTCGGACACGCGGTCCGGACCAGGACTCCTCCCCGTAGTGGAACGCCTGTGGCACGCCCCCTGAAATGTCGAAGGGCCAGTCCGGGAGGGAGTTCCGCCTGAGCTGGCCCTTCTCTCTGTGCCCCCGGCAGGATTCGAACCTGCGACACCCGCTTTAGGAGACCTTCACCGCCTCTCAACGGCTCACCTACGTCGGCGTGAGGCAGTCACGGTGATGGTGCCCTGATCCTTCCGTGGAGCAGGCTTTCCAACGGTCCGTCTGGTCGTTCGGAGGCGTCTGTTGGGGTGCGGGGGGCAGGCCGGACGGCGTGCGCGTACGACCGTGAACGGTGGTAACCGTCAGTGCAGAGACGGCCGGCTCGCCGGGCAGGCGCGCGGCGCCGCCGGGGAGTGGTGGAGACGAGGTCTCAGCCGTGGGCGTTCGGCTGTCCTCGCCCGGACCTTGAACGATGTCGTAGACAGCAGCGGCGTGACAACGGCGAACTAGGGCCTGCCTGACGGGTCGCGTCACCGACCCCGCACCCGCCAGCAATGTCACCCGAACGGCGCAACATGGCGTGCCACCCACACGGGTGAAGGTCAAGCTGACTAGTGCCCCAACCGAGGCAATCCGTGAAAGGGGAACCACATGCGCATTCGACGACTCCTCACCGCCGTCATCGCCACGGCAGCCCTCGCCGGACTCGGCCTCGCAGATGCCGCGACCGCCACCGCCGCCGCCCTCACCCCGGGTGAGTGCACGGACGGCGGCGGAAAGGTCGATTGGACCAAGTCGCAGGTGCCCCACACCGGGACCTGCGTGGGCGGTACGCACAACGGGCAGATAGTCGACTAAACCCCGCTACTAGGCGCCCCGCAGCCACGCGCTGCGGGGCGCTCCCTCGCGAGCGTAGCCGGGAGAGCCGCAGGGACCGTGCCGACCCGTCGGGCACGCCAGGTCCAAGTCGGCCCGGAAGCACGTGACGGGGGGAACTCCTCATCTCGGCTGCCAGTCGCCGACATCCGGGTCACCCTGAACCGCCGGGCCACCTCCCGGTCACTGGCCCCGATCAGCGGCTTCGAATCGCACTTGCTCACGCCGAGCCCGCTCCTCGGCCGGCCGTCAGCCCACCGCCATCGGGATACCTCACCTTCCCGGCATAGCGCATCCCACAGGAGCCGTCACGAAGTCGACCTTGATCCCGATTCCGGTCTCCTCGTAGGTGGCGGTCACCTTCTGGAAGATGAGTCCACGCAGCGCGTGGGCCCAGCCGGTTTCCGTTGGTGAGAACTGTCGTCCAGACAGCGTGACCGTTGGCAACACGTCGCACGTGAGGACGGGCATCACTGGAGAGAGCAGTAGCTTCCCTGAAGCCTCCGGGTGCGCCACGGCTGAGAGCCGCAGACTACCGACTGATGCCGACAGAGCACGCGTCTCCTGCTCACCGTTCCCCCACTCCCGGCACAACCCGCGTGTATCCGGCCTCCACTGCGCGGCGTAGCCACTCTCGAGCCTCGTCTTCTTCACCACGTCGGCTCAGCCAATACGCCAGATTCACCATGGCTGGCGGAGATCCGCAGTCCGCCGCGTGCCGGTAGACCACAAGGGCGCCATCCTGATCGCCCGCATGATCAAGGGCGAGCGCGAGGTTGAACAGCTGAAGCCCGGCCCTGTAAGGCGCCAACTTGGACAGATACTGCCGCTCGACATACTCCAGTCCATCGCGGCGGTAGGCCTTGAGCAGGAGATTCGTCGCGATTCTGGTACCCAGCGGGGTGGAAAACCAGGCAAGCGGCAAACCAATGAAGATCGCCAGAGCCGCGATCACCCACGACGCCCAGGTCGGTGCGCCAATCACCGAATGACTCCACCCCGTGACGGCTCCGAGGACGAGCACCACCGGAACTCCCGCCGAGACCGCGAAGAGCAGCACGAGCGAACGTCTACTCCAACCGTAAGCCACTTCATAAGGTGAGCATGTCGAGCAACGTGCGACAAGGGCCAGTCACTCCCGAGGTCGATGGAGCCTCAGTCAGAGCGTCATCGATCGGCCGAGCATCTCGGCCAGCACCTCGGCGACCGTCGTCCATGCGTACTCGTCCATGGGCAGATCACGACTGCAACGGCAAACCCTCGACCAACATGGAGTGTTGATCTCTTCGTCCCGAAGGAAGTTTGCTGGGCGCTTGACCTCGGGCTGGTATGTCTCTCACCTGCTGTGACGGTCCGTAAGAGTCGGTGCTCGTCCGCCCCTGTCCGTCTGCGTTGTCACGCAGTTGGACACCCAACGGTGCGGCTCACGTTGAGTGTTAGTGCTCAGATCGTGCAGCGCAGTGAGTTCCTTCAGGTCGTTCGCGACCATGACTTGAGCGAGGCGACCGGCGACGGCCACGACTTCTGACCAAGATCTGTACGGCGCACTCTCCGCCGACCATGAGTGGCCGGTCTTCAGCGTGCTCCTGCGCTCCGGCCACACCATCTACGTCGTCTACCGCAACTTCGACGGAGACCGAGGGGTGGACTACCTGATACACCACCCGGCTTGGCCCGCAGCGGAAACCCTCGCAGTGGACGACGGCCACTTCACGGGGCCCGGCACGGCCTGGCCGGAACTGCTGTCCGCTGCTCGGCAGCCGGCGCCAGAGGGCGTTGGCAATATCGACGCTCGCCTCCTTCTGCTCTTCCCGACGCTCGGCGATGCGCGGCTCCCCGACGGCGCGGCCACCCCGGCTGCGCTCGCGAGGGAGCGCCCCGCGGCGCGTGGCTGCGGGGCGCCCTGTGGGGTTTAGTCGATCCCCCGGCCGTCGTATGTACCGCCCTTGCAGGTGAAGCCCTCTTGCGTTCCGCCGCCCTCCTTGCACTGTTCAGAGGTGATCCAGTGTTGACCAGGGGTGGGGCTGGGTGTGGCGGCGGTGGCGGTGGCGGCGCCTGTGAGGCCGAGTCCGGCGAGGGCTGCCGTGGCGAAGACGGCGGCGAGGATTCGTCGAATGCGCATGTGGTTCCCCTTTCACGGATTGCCTCGGCTGGGCCACTAGCCAGCTTGATCCTCGCCCATGTGGGTGGCACGTCATGGTGCGCTGTTCGGGTGACAGTGCTGGCGGGTGCGGGGTCGGTGACGCGACCCGTCGGACAGGCCCTTGAGCCTGTGCGTGGGCACGCGGTCGGCGTAGCGGCATTGGGGTGGCGCTGCTTTGGCGCGAGTGATCAAGGCCCCGTAAGCTTCCGGCGCGTTGGGCAGTCTGTGGACCTGCCCGGTAAAGCACGACGTTGGGGCCATGATCTTCGAGGCTCGCGCCAAAGTGGCTCCGTAAAGCCGTGGAGCCGACCGCCCGCGCCCACCCGGAGGAGCGAAGCGACGACGGGTGCTTGAACCAGTAGAGAAAGTTGTAACTCAGTCTGTGCGGTGGGGCTTGTCTGGTCCCGGTAGATGCGTGGCACTTCGGTCCCAGCTGATGGTTGACGGTTCCGCCCTCGATTTGCTGTCTGCGACTGCCGCGGTCTCGGTGGCTGGTTGCGGCATCAATACACTCTCCGCTCATCGGTAGAGGAGCTTGAGCGAGAACGGGGGATGCAGTGTCGGCAGCCATCGAGATCCAGAGGGTATGGAGGCCGCCCCTTGCGGATCGCTGGGCAGGGCCACGTCCTTTGTGGTGGACGGTCGGCCCCGCAGGGGAACTTGCCGTGCTGCTCGTCCATCGACACCAGCTCCGCCGAAGCCGCTATGTGAAGGGCTGGGTGGCGTGGGGGCCGGAGGTCCCCTTCGACGGCGTGCTGGTCATCCGTGGAGCCGAGGGGTCAGTCCAACGCCGGGTGATTAAGGATCTTCCTCTCCGGCCCAGTCACATCGCTCTTCTCCCCGACTCCCGGCTCCTGGTAGCGAGCGGTCGCACGTTCAGGACGGAGTCGGGTTCCTGGGAGCTGAACGCCGTGGTCCTCTCTCCGGAGGGCGAGCAGGAAGCAATCTTCTGCGTCGGCGATGACATCCCTGCCCTGGTGACCGATCGGAGCGGATCTATCTGGACGGCCTACGGTGACGAAGGCATCTACGGTGGTCATCCGGAGTCGGCAGCAGGGCTCGCCGGCTGGAGCACGGACGGCCATGCCATGTGGGCCCCAGAAGGCCGTCTCCCTGATACGCCCCTGAAAGGCTGCACTACCGCCACCGAGGATGACAGCGTGTGGTTGGTCTGGTACTCCGGCAGCAGCCGCGGAGGCACATACCTGACGCGAATCATGCCCTCGACGGGCGAGGTGACCAGCTGGCTCAGCCCGGTACGTGATCCGGACGGATTCGCGGTACGCGGCCGTCGAGCAGTTATGACCAGACGCGTCCACAATCGGCGGTCGACCGAGGTGGTTCGGGCTGAGCTGGTCGACGATACGTGGAGCGTGACCGAGCGGCGCAAAGTGCGCATGCCCGGTCGAGTGGTCATGAAATGTGGTCAAGGGCGTGACGGCTCGCTGTGGCTTCGCGCCGGCGACACCTGGCTTCGTATCGAAGCTTGACAGCTGCAGGAAGACACATAGGTCATGGACACAACCGTTGGAAGATCGTCTAGGGCAGACGTCAAGCATCACCCGACGCCAGCCCGTCAACCATCAACTGAGACTCGACGCTGTGCGGTGGGGCTTGAAGCTGTGTGCGCATGCTGGGAGTTCAGCGTCTTGCCGGTGTGCGAGGGGCAGAAAGAGCACCGGCCGGATCGTCCAGGTGACGCGGATGTCGGCATGCGTGATGGTCACCGTGCAAGGCTCGGAACGCATCAGGGCCCTTCGGGTCTCGGCGCGATCTTCGTGTAGCCACATCCACGCCTCGTCCGACGCGTCGGAGTCGAGTGCCGGTGAGATGGCGCGGAGAGCGATGGCAACCCATCGGTCTGCCTGAGGTGCCGAGTACGCGTCGAACGATGCCAGGTGCGTCGGCTCTTCTGGGCTGGTGACATCCTCGGTCCAGCATTCGCACCAGTAGCCGCGGGTGGGTCCGTTCATGAGGTCGCTCCCACCGGGTAGGCCAGCAACACGTAGCGGGTGCTCTTGTCGTAGAGAGTGAGTTGGTAACCCGTGCCACCGGTCATGTAGGAGAGGGCTCGTTCGTGTTCGGCCTCGTCCGTCAACCAGTGCAGGCCCGGCTGCGCGTATGCGGCGTCGAGCTGGTCAGTGATGTGCCGTGTGCGCTCGCGTAACCAGCGCAGTGCCAGGGGTGGGCTTGTGGCGGCGTGTGCTCCCAAGGGGAGGGAACGGACCTCGTTTGACAGGTAGGCGGCGGCTCGGCACAAGTAGGGAATGGGGCGGCTGCCTGTGCTCAGCGCTACGGGAGGAGCAGACATCAGCACGGGTGCCCTCCTACCGACCCGGTCTCAGTGAAGAGCTCCGCAGGGACCGTGTAGCCGTCGTGGCTGTTGTGGACTACGACCCGGTGAGCGATCGCGCCCGCAGGCCGCCGGCCGTGTGGAGGATCGCGTTCGCGCTCAGCTCGCTCACGATCAACTCTGCGTCCTCGGCCAGGGGAGATCCACGCAGGATGTCCCGCGTTGGCACGCGTGTGGCACGCCCCCGGACACGACGAAGGGCCAGCCTGGGAGGTAACCCCTCCTGGGCTGGCCCTTTTCTCTGTGCCCCCGGCAGGATTCGAACCTGCGACACCCGCTTTAGGAGATCTTCACTGCCTCTTGGCGGCCAGCCTCTCAACGGTTCACCCGCAGCGGCTGGGTTGGTCGGTGCCCTCCATGGTGAGGCAAAGTACGTCTACGTTGCCGTCAGTTATTGCCGTCAGGCGCCATCCTTGCTGGCCGCTGGAAGAGTGCACCTGGCCTGCGGTGCGGTAGGTCCACGATTGGCATGAGGGAGAAGCCGGCAGCTTTACAGCGAGCCCGCTGGGCCCCCACTGACCTGGACAAAGACGAGGCCGCTGTTCGATCGGGGAACGTCTGAGGGAACGAACCCCCAGACGTCGTACTTCGCTCTCCTCGTGCCTCCTCGCCGGGCGCATGAACATCACCCTCTGTTATGTCGGCAGAGCGCGCGGTAAGGTCAACGCCGCGCTAGGCATGGGGGTGGGGGTTGATGGCCAAGAGGTGGGAGTTCTATCGGTCATCGGTGGACGCCGATGTGGTCCAGAAGGAGATCGCTAAGTGCCGCATGAAGCGGGACGAGCTAGTCCGCCTACAGAAGATCATGGAGCGCACAGCCAGGGACGAGCTGTTGCCCAAGGATCGGAAGCCACTGGGGGAGGGCCTGTGGGAGCTGCGACTCAACTGTGGTGAGCGCATCTTCCGGCTGTTCTATAGCGAGGTGGAGGGGGCGGGCCCCCTGCTGCTTGGGCTCAAGTTCGTCAACAAGAAGTCCACACAAGGCATAAAAACCGACCCAGGCGATATTGAGACCGCACGCAAACGGCTGTCTGAGTGGCAAACCAGGCAAAGCGGTGACGGGTCTGCTCCTGGGGCGTTGAAGTGATATCGGTCCTGAGCGATACTCGGCAGTCAGGGAAGGAGTGACTATGGACGAGCACCTGGCGGGGCTGCTTGGCCTCGACCTCGACGATGCGCAGACGAGCGCTGCCGCCAGCGACACTGAAGCGGTCATGATGCTCGTAGAGACCCTGGTCAGGCATCGCAAGGCATGTCGGATCACTCAGAAGCAGGTCGCGCAAGCCATGGAAACGACCCAGTCCGCCGTTTCCGACTTCGAGCGCCTTGGGGGGGACCCCCGGCTGTCCACGATCATGCGCTACGCCAGGGCGGTGGGAATGGCTGTTGCAACCAAGGCACACGTCGTCGACGAGCCAGCATTGAGCACGCGCTCCTGGGAACCGCTGGCACACAGTGCAGAGCCCGTACCAGTAGCACGCAGCCGGCGCGGTGCCGCATGAGCGCAAGCCCGATGCATGAGGTCTCCTCGCTTGAGGAGCTACAACAGCTCGCTGAGCTTCTTGACATCGTGTACTACGAGGTGAGTGGTCGCAGGTCTGATGGCTTTGATCAGCCGAGCGATGATGCTGAGGAGGAGATTGGTGACGACCGCGCAGACATCCAGCTCATGCAGCGGGTGGAGGGGAACCACTTGGCGGTCCGAACACGCGCCATGGTTGTGACGTCGGAAGGACGAATGGTTGCCGACGTGGCTGCCGTATTCCGTACGCCGGAACCTGTCAGTATCCCAGCGGCCATTGCGAAGCGCTTTGCCGCAGTCATCGCAACACCCGTAACACGGCCTTACCTGCGGGAAGCGATCCATCAGTCTGCCGTGAAGCTGGGCATCGCTGCACCGCTTCTCTCCGTCCTGGACCTTGAAGAGGTTGGCCTCTTGCCGGCAGTTACCGAGCGTAAGCCCCTACCCTGAGGCATAGGCCTCTCCCGCATGCTCCCTGCGTAAACTGCCACCGCATCATTCACCGTCGCGCTCCCTGGCCGACTACGAGGGAACTGCGGAGCCTCACGGGGGTGTGGAGCCCGCTGCCGGCCCGTCATAGCCCTCCCAGACCGCTCGTCTAGCTGGGCAAACACCCGTGAGGACGCGACTGTGAGTCGCGCCCTCATGGCCGTTGCTGGTCATTGTCGTCTCTACTGCGGGTATCCCTGCTCGGTCATGCACTGCTGGAACGTCTTCTCGTGCATGGTGGCGGAGTACGCATCGGTGAGAGCGTCGGCTGTGTCGTCACCGATGGAGGAGTTGCCGGGGTAAGCCTGGTCGGCGACGGTCTCGCAGTGGGCGCGGGCTTCGGTCTGTGTGAACTGCACATGGTCGTTGCTGTCCCGCGTAGGGCTAACCGCGGTGCCGACGGCGTCTTGCCCGTCCTTGCCAGCTGGTCCGGGCAGGCCTATCGGGCCGGGCGGTCCGGAAGGGCCGGGAGCGCCCGATGGCCCCGCGGGGCCGGGCTTGCTGTGCTGGGTTTGCAGCTCGCTGATCTGCATCTGCTGGACAACGAGCGCCGTGGACTGTGCGGCAAGCACGGCGATGAGTGCCCCGACGAGCACGAGGTGCCGCCGCGGTCTTCGCGGTGTTTCGTTTTCGGTGCTCACGTACCCCCCTGGGTCTGCGATGGCGAAAGCGTAGGGGGACCTGCACAGCACTGGCAGGTGCTTGCGCAGCCCGTACGCCGTGACCTCGCTGCGGAACTCGTGCCACTCGGCGGGCTTGTTGCGGAGGAAGAGGCGCGGGTCGGGAGCGACCTCGCGCGATCAAGACTGGCGCAGCGCAGACCGGTAGCCGAACGGTCGTCGTTGGTCGCTGTGGGCCGCCCTTCGACGGCCCACAGACGGCCCACAGACGGCCCCGCAGGGCGACCCGGCAGATTTACAGTCCGCGCGGCTAGTCTGGCGTGACCGGCGGTAAACGACCTGGACACCTAGTGTGCCCCACGCCAACCCCACAGGGCCATCGGTTCGGCCTGTCCCTCTACGGCCACTGAACCAGCGGCAAGGTCATGGCCAGTACCGCGGCGGCCTCCCTGCGGCATCCGAGCACCCGCGGTCTGGACCGCCTCGTCGTCCTGCCCACCGACAACGACGCCGAGGACCAGCCCGAACCCCAGGCAGTGCACCACACCCTCGCCCCAATGGGCGGCTTCACCTTGTGCCTGTGCGTCGTCATGGGCTGGGGTAGCGTCCTCCTCGCCTACGTTCTCACCCCGGCGTGGACGCCATGGCCCAGCCTGGCCCGTTGCCGCACGCTGACAGTTGCCGAGGAGTCCTGATCACTCAGCAAGGCCCGTCCGCGAGGTGTGTCGCAATCTCGTAGTCGACGCCTTTCATAACGTGGTCGCAGAACAGGCAGTGGGCGCGTTTGTGACTGTGCTCGTCGACCGCGGCCCTGGTGGTGCAGGAGACGCAGTAGAGGAGGATGCCTTTCGCGGCGGCGAGCTGGGGCGCGAGGCGATTCATGCGCTGCTTCACAAACACCTTGATATGACCGAGACCGCTGCGGATCCGGTCCAGAGATCGCCGTTCTTCTTCCCCACAGCGCATAACGACGCTGGAGTCGCTGAGGACTGTTGTCAGCAGGAAGTCCAGAACGGTGGCCGCGCGGGCCTCCATGGCCGTCGCGTTGTGGACGAGGCCGAAGTGCTGCAAGGCGTTACGGTCCCGGGTCAGGGCGCGGACGGCCTTCATGTCGTCGTCGGTGATGGCGACATCCGCGATGTTGCGGAGCCGGGCGAGCGCGTCATCGACAGTGCAGCTCTTGAAGTTGCCGCTCTGGTAGCGGTCCCAGGTGGCGCGGCCGGGGTCGTCGAAGGCGAGGCTCCAGTGCTCGTCAACCAGGATCGCCTTGAGCAGGACCTCGGTGCCAGCGTGAAGGTGGAGAACGGCGTACTTCACGTCCCGGGGGGTGACGTTGGCGCCGGTGAGGTGGTGCACCGCACTTTCCAGGTAGTCGAGCCCGTTGCGCAGCGGAGGGAACTCCAGCTGGTGTCCGTCCGGTCTTTCCGAAGTGTTCTCGTCGGCTGTTGCCACCGGTTCCCCCTGATCGGCGTCTGGAGGCCGCAACCTACTACGTGGCGCCGGTGTCCGTACCAGGATTTCCCGAGTGCTGACGTGCCGTCGGCGCAAGCGCACCCTCTACGGCTGGATGCAGGCCGGGCGGCGGCACGTCCGAGGCCGTCTACGCGGAAGTCCGTAATCTTCTGCACGTGTGGCTCTCAGGGCTGGTCGGGGTCGTGTTCACGCCGAAAACCGTCCGTGTGGCCATGTCCGTTGGGCATGATGTAGCGGCGTGAACGTTATGGGGAGGGGGAACTGGTCGCATGGTGATCGAGGCCGGGGTGGTGGCTGGGTACGTGATCGCGTGGGCAGTGCGCAAGGCCCGCCGGGCGACTGGCCGTCTGGATGCCGAGGCCGATGGGATCATTGATGCGGGGCTGGACCGGCTACACACGGCGGTAGTCGATAAGCTCGGCGCGCATCCCGCTCTGGATGATCTGGCCGAGGAGGCCGCCGCCGATGAGGGGCAGGTCAGCGAGTTGACCCGCCAGCAGGTGGAGTTGGCGGTCACTGCCGCAGCTCGGAAGGACGACACGTTCGGTCAGCAGGTCACCGAACTGGTGGCCCAGCTGCAGGCCGCTGAGAAGAGTGGCGGCACCTCGGTCGTGGCTGGCGCCGGGTCGGCGGTGTTCACTGGAAACACCCAGGCCAGCGGCAACGGGATCGCGTTCGGGCAGGTCGGCGGGGACGTGCACGTGGACCGCGGGACTGTCGGCGAGCAGCCGCCGGACCCTTCCGAGCCGGGCCGGTCCCGCCCCTGACCGTACCCGGAGCATCCAGCAGCGTGGCCGCTGTCACGGCGCCGCGGACGCCGTCCGATCCGGTTGGCCTGCGGCCCGGGCACGACTGCGAGGCGGGCGGCGGTACCACCATCGAACGTGTTGCCGGGAACGCGCATGTGACGGTTAACCACTACTGGACGTCTGCCACGCCACGGCCGGTGCGTTCGACGTACCGGCGGCAGGTGGAGCGGATCGCCCCGCTCCGGTTGCTGGACCGGGAATCCGAGCTGGCCGAGTTGGCCGCCTTCTGTCTACAGGAGCAGCGCGGCCCGTACGTGTGGTGGCAGGCTGGGCCTTGGGCGGGCAAGTCCGGGCTGCTGTCCACCTTCGTCCTCACCCCGCCTGAACCCCTTTCTGCCGGCGGGGTGAGGTTGGTGTCGTTCTTCATCACCGCCCGGCTGGCCTCACAGGACACCCGGGAAGCGTTCACGACCACGCTGAGTCAGCAGCTGTGTGCCCTGCTCGGGGTGGACCTGCCAGCCGGTGGGGATGAGGCTGCCCGGGAAGTGGCCCTGATGGATCTGTTCGCCGACGCCGCGGCCGCCTGCCAGCAGGCGGGGGGCCGGCTGGTGCTGGTTGTTGACGGGCTGGACGAAGACCGTGGCATAACCACCGGGCCGGGAGCGCACAGCATCGCCGGGCTGCTGCCGGGCCGCCCCCCGTACGGGATGCGGGTCGTCGTCGCCGGCCGGCCCAACCCTCCGATCCCCGACGACGTGCCCGACTGGCATCCGCTGCGCGACCCGGGCATCGTCCGCCTGCTCGGCGACTCTCCGCACGCCCGGGATCTGCAGCGACTGGGCCACTCCGAACTCAAACGCCTACTGAAGGGCACCCCCGTCGAGCAGGATCTGCTGGGCCTGCTGACCGCCGCGCGTGGCGGCCTGTCCGGCCCCGACCTACGGGAGCTGACCGGCGCGGACCTGGTGACCGTGGAGGAGGTACTGCACACCGTGGCTGGGCGCACCTTCACCCGCCGGCTCGCCACCTGGGCACCGGACGACGGACCGCAGGTATACCTGCTCGGCCACGAGGAACTGGACAAAGCCGCCTGGCACTACCTCGGCCCCGACGACCTGGCCCGGTACCAGGACCGCCTGCACACTTGGGCCGAGGGCTACCGCACCCCTACCGACGGTCGGCCGCCGTGGCCGTCGCACACACCCGAATACCTGCTGACCGGCTACCCCCGCATGCTGGCCACCGCCGGCGACACCAACCGCCTGACCGCCCTGGCCATCGACCCGGCACGCCACGACCGGATGCTCGACCTGACCGGCGGCGACACCGCCGCCCTCACCGAGATCGAAACCTGCCAGGACTTGCTCCTGGACTGTTCACAACCGGACCTGTACGCCCTGGCCAGGCTGTCCCACCACCGCGGCCAGCTCGAATCCCGCAACGCCCTCATCCCCACAACCCTCCCCGCCGTGTGGGCCACCCTCGGCTACCCCAACCGGGCCGAGCAGATCGCCCGGGCCATCACCCACCCCGGCCAGCGGGCGCTGGCGCTGGCCGGGGTGGTTGGGGCGGTGGCCGCTGCCGGTGACCACGTGCGGGCCCGCGAGCTGGCCACCGACACCGAGCAGATCGCCCAGGCCCTCGCCAGCCCATATGAGCGGGCGCTGGCGCTGGCCGGGGTGGCCGGGGCGGTGGCCGCCGCCGGCGACCACGAACACGCGAAGCAGATCGCCCAAACCCTCACCAACCCGGACCAGCGGGCGCGGGCGCTGGCCGGGGTGGCTGGGGCGGTGGCCGCCGCCGGCGACCACGAACACGCCGAGCAGATCGCCCGAACCCTCACCAACCCGTTCCAGGGGGCGCGGGCGCTGGCCGGGGTGGCTGGGGCGGTGGCCGCTGCCGGCGACCACGTGCGGGCCCGTCAGTTGGCCACCGACACCGAGCAGATCGCCCAGGCCCTCACCAACCCGTATGAGCGGGCGCGGGCGCTGGTCGGGGTGGTTGGGGCGGTGGCCGCTGCCGGTGACCACGTGCGGGCCCGCGAGCTGGCCACCGAAACCGAGCAGATCGCCCAGGCCCTCGCCAGCCCATATGAGCGGGCGCTGGCGCTGGCCGGGGTGGCCGGGGCGGTGGCTGCCGCCGGCGACCACGAACACGCGAAGCAGGTCGCCCGGGCCATCGCCCACCCGGACCAGCGGGCGCGGGCGCTGGCCGAAGTGGCTGGGGCGGTGGCCGCCGCCGGTGACCACGTGCGAGCCCGCGAATTGGCCACCGACACTGAGCAGTTCGCCCGGGCCATCGCCGACCCGCGGCGGGCGCTGGCGCTGGCCGGGGTGGCTGAGGCGGTGGCTGCCGCCGGCGACCACGAACACGCGAAGCAGATCGTCCGGGCCCTCACCAACCCGTTCCAGCGGGCGCTGGCGCTGATCGGGGTGGCTGGGGCGGTGGCCGCCGCCGGCGACCACGAACACGCCGAGCAGATCGCCCGGGCCCTCACCGACCTGTATGAGCGGGCGCTGGCGCTGGCCGGGGTGGCTGGGGCGGTGGCTGCCGCCGGTGACCACGTGCGGGCCCGTCAGCTGGCCACCGACGCCGAGCGTTTCGCCCGGGCCACCATCACCGACCCGGACCGGAAGGCACGGGCGCTGACCGAGGTGGCTGGGGCGGCGGCTGCCGCCGGTGACCACGTGCGGGCCCGTCAGCTGGCCACCGACACCGAGCAGTTCGCCCGGGCCATCACAGACCCGTATGAGCGGGCGCGGGCGCTGGCCGGGGTGGCTGAGGTGGCGGCTGCCGCCGGCGACCACGAACACGCCGAGCAGATCGCCCGGGCCCTCACCGACCCCCGCCAGCGGGGGCGGGCTCTGGCCGAGGTGGCTGAGGCGGTGGCCGCCGCCGGCGACCACGAACACGCCGAGCAGATCGCCCGGGCCATCACCAACCCGGAACGGAGGGCGCGGGCGCTGACCGAGGTGGCCAAGGTAGTCGGTCCGTCGCGGGCCGGTTGTTTGCTGGGGGAGGCATTCACGCTGGGATCGTGGCTGACGCCTCTGCCGGTCTTGGCACTTCTGTACCCGCAGGAGGTGATCCGGATCGCTGACGCGGTGTACGCAGAGGAAGCTTCTCGCGATGCCCAGTAGATGAGGTACTTGCAGCGGGCGAACCCTCAGCTCACCTGCGCCGACGATTTCGAAAACTATCTGCTACGCCCGTGGCATAGCTATGCCACGACGGTTTTCAAGAGCGTCGCGATACCACGGCCGAACCCTGCTCTGACCTGCATCGATGGGTTCATCGGTCCGGCTTTCCAGCACGTTGGCCCACACATGGCCCACGGAGCCCCGAGTTGAGCACGTGGGCACGCTGGGCGACCGTCTGCATTTCAGGCCGTGTCTTGGCGGGGCCGGGCCCGATCACGGGGCTGCGGGAGATTTCAATTGGTGATGGTGGTGCCCTGCTGTTGGCGTACGTCGGCGGAGATGCCGGGCAGCCGCGCCCTCACCCGCGTACGGGTGCACCGTTGGGGTGTGTCTCGGGTTGTCCATGCCCCCTGTGGTTGTGACGGGAATGGCTGCCAGTGATGGCGTCATCTGACGGTCTTCGCGCGGTGCCGGACTTGTGTCCGTCTACCGTGGGTCGGCTGGGACGGCCGCGAGGAGGTTCGGGACTCCGCAGGCACTGGCGAGGAGGTCGGCATAGGCGGTCAGGACACTGCGGGTTTCGCGCAGAGCAGTGCGAAGTTCGTCGGCACGGCTCCAGGCCTGCTCGTGGTCACGACGCGAGCGATCGGCGGGACGGCACGACTCCCAGTCTTCAAGCGCGGGGTGCCAGTGGGCGAGCAGGGGGCGGATGCCGTAGTTGAGCATGGCCACCGCCAGGTAGCCGAAGTTGTACTGGCCGTCCTTCTTGGGTTCGGCGACCTCGGGGCCGTACTTGCGCAGGACTTCGCGGGTGGTGGTGAAGAGGGAGTACAGGCTACTGAGCGCTTCGCGTAGGAGTCCTTCGTCGGCCCGCAGCGGCACGACCGAGACGCGGGTCACCAACTCGACGTACAGTTCCCAGGCCGCCCGTCGTTCGGCATCGTTCGGCTCCCAGGTACCGGAGATCTCCAGCACGCGCAGGTTCAGCTTTACATCTACGCTCTTCGGCGCCCGCACCATCTCATGCCCCCTGCCTGGACTGCTCAATTTCCACGATTCGCATCTGTGGCCACCGTATACGGGGGATCATGGGTGCGGCGTCATGTCACGAACGTCATTAAGGGGGAAGTGGGGGAGGGATGGCCGCAGCAGCGGAGTCGATCTTCGTCAGTTACGCCGGGCCGGACCGGGCCTGGGCGGAGTGGGCGGCCTGGCATCTGCGGGAGGCTGGCCACCACGTAGAAATCGATGTGTGGGACTGGCGGACGGGCGACAACTTCGTTGAACGGATGAACGACGCCATGCGGCGCGCCACGACGGTGGTGGCGCTGTTCTCCAACAACTACTTCGACCGCACCCGGTGGACCCGGGAGGAGTGGACCTCTATCGTCGCGCGTCGCGAGCGTCTTATTCCTCTGACGATCGCACCCCTCGCGGCCGCTGAGGTCCCCGACATCCTCAGCGCCGTCCTCCGAAAAGACCTGCACGGCCTGGACGAGCAGGCCGCCATTGCCGCGCTGCTGGACGCCGTCAAAGGGCCCACCGGCCCAAACGCGAAGCCTGTCTTTCCGGGCGCACCCGCACCCGCACGCACCTCCCCCGCTGGCTCCAGCAGTCAGCGTCCCCGACTGCCCAGCGGCGCACGCGTGGTGCCACACGTGTGGAATGTTCCAGACCGTAATCCCCACTTCATTGGGCGTGAGGCCCAGCTCGCCCAGATTCGGGACGGGCTGCTGGGTGGTCAGCGGGCGGTTGTCCAAGCCCTGCACGGCCTAGGCGGCATCGGCAAGACGCAGATCGCCCGCGAGTACGCCCACCGCTTTGCCAGCCAGTACGACACTGTGTGGTGGATCGACGCCGAACAAGCCGACCAGATTCATACCTGGTACACCGAGCTGGCCGCCCGGCTGAGTATCGCCAAACCCGACGCTGGCGCCGAACACAATGCCCGCACGCTGCTGGAACACCTGCGCGCCCAGGACCGGTGGCTGATCATTCTGGACAACGCCGACGACCCTCAGGACCTCGAGGGTCTGATCCCCTCCGGCCCCGGCCATGTCCTGATCACCTCGCGCAATCCCGGCTGGAGCGATCGCGTCCACGGCCTGAACCTGGGCGTGTTCACCCGAAGCGACTCCCTGGCCTACCTCGCCGCCCGCGTCCCTCTCATCAACCCGGAGCAGGCCGACGGCCTCGCGGACGACCTCGGTGACCTCCCCCTCGCCCTGGCCCAAGCGGCCGGAGTCATCACCAGCGGCATGACCGTGGACCGCTATCGGGTGTTGCTCGCCGAGAAGACCGCCAAGCTCATGGACAACGGCGGTCCGCACAGCTATCCAACGCCCCTGGCTGCCGCCGTGGACATCGCCACCATCCGCTTGGCCGCCGACCGGTCAGATGCTGCCGAATTGCTTCGTCTCGGCGCCTACTTCGGCCCCGACTCGATCCCCATCGCGTGGCTGGAGGCCGCCCTCGATCAGTTGGCCATCGACGTCGACCCGGATGATTTCATGTGGCCTCAGGCAGCCCTCCAACTGTTGGCCCGGTACGGTCTAGCTCGCCTTGACCACGAAACCTTCCAGATCCACCGGCTCACCCAGGCCATCCTCCGCGACCGGTCCACGGAGGCCGACGCCACTGTGGCGGAAGACGACGTCACCACGATCCTGAAGATCGCCACGCCCCAGGGCCCTGAGGCCCCGGCCACTTGGCCCCAGTGGGCCGCTCTCACCTCGCACCTCACAGCACGCAAGTACAGCGCCGCCAATCGCCCCCAACTGCGCCCGGCGCTGATCCAGGCTGCCCGCTACCTCATCACGAGCGGCCAGCCACGCGCCGCCCGCGAACTCACCACCACCCTCCACCACACCTGGACCCGCACCCTCGGCGACGATCACGAAGACACCCTCACCAGTGCACAACACCTCTGTCACGCCATGAGTGACCTCGCGGAGTACGCCGAGGCCCGGCGTATGCAGGAGGACATCCTCGAGCGCCGTCGGGCTGTCCTCGGCGACGACCACCCCGACACCCTCCAATCTGCTAACGACCTGGCCGTCAACCTGAATAACCTCGGTCAGCGCGCCGAGGCCCTGCGGATGCACTACGACACCCTCGAGCGCCGTCGCACTGTCCTCGGCGACGACCACCCCGACACCCTCCACTCCGCCCAGAACGTCGCCGGCACTCTGTATGACCTCGGCCAGTACGCCGAGGCCCGACGTATGACAGAGGACATCCTCGAGCGCCGTCGCACTGTCCTCGGCGACGACCACCCCGAAACGCTCCGCACCGCCTACGGCCTCGCCAGCACCCTGCACAACCTCGGCCAGCACGCTGAGGCCCGACGTATGGCAGAGGACATCCTCGAGCGCCGTCGCACTCTCCTCGGCGACGACCACCCCGACACCCTCCGCTCCGCCCACGGCCTCGCCACCACCCTGCACAGCCTCGGTCAGCCCGCTGAGGCCCGACGTATGCACGACGACACCCTCGAGCGCCGTCGCACTCTCCTCGGCGACGACCACCCCGACACCCTCCGCACCGCCCACGGCCTCGCCACCACCCTGCACAGCCTCGGCCAGCACGCCGAGGCCCGACGTATGGCAGAGGACACCCTCGAGCGCCGTCGCACTGTCCTCGGCGACGACCACCCCGACACCCTCCGCACCGCCCACGGCCTCGCCACCACCCTGCACAGCCTTGGCCAGCACGCCGAGGCCCGACGTATGCACGACGACACCCTCGAGCGCCGTCGCACTCTCCTCGGCGACGACCACCCCGAAACCCTCCGCTCCGCCCTCGGCCTCGCCACCACCTTGGGTGCCCTCCGAGAACACGTTGCGCCAGTGCGACTACTGAAAGACACTCGTGCCCGAAGCCGCCGCACCCTCGGCAATGGCCATAAATTCACGGAGGCTGTGACCCAGGCACTCGCTCGGGCATTGACTGCCGCTGGTAAGCCTCACGAAGCGCAGAGACTGCTGGCTTCACTCAAGACTGGGCCGCGCCAAACTCGACGGAAGCGCTGACCTGGCTTAAGAACCAGGCCCTCATCCACCGTACGTAGCCCGGGAGAGCAACCGCCAGGGTTCGCGGGCACCACGCCCTCTCTCCTGCATACGAGGCATGCGCGTCATCGTGCAGGGCCGGCTGAAGCAACGGTCCTACGAGGACCGTGAGGGCGTCAAGCACATGGTCTAGGAGCTGGACGTCAGGGAAGTCGCCGTCAGCCTGCGCAGCGCCACGGCCAAGGGACCCTGAGCACCTCGACGACATGGGCGACGTGGACTACAAGGGGAACGACGCGCTGCGCGAGATCGACGCGTTCACCGAGTTCGGCACGCGCATCAAGAACGAGGTGAAGGTCGACTACGAGTGCGCCAACCTCGTCACGTTCGCCGACTTCCCACACGTGCACAGCTACGGCAAGGTGGGGCGATCAACGTCAAGTTCGACTACGGCGGGAACGACCCGCTCTTCGAGAACTTCGCTGTTTCACGCGAAGCTGCATGCGAGTCGACCTGACCTGCAGGAATCCCACGCCGCGTACGTCGAGGGCTACACCGACAAGAAGCTTCGAAGAGCGATCTCGGTGACCAAATCCGCCCATGACTAACCAGAGCGCATGAGTACCGAGCCGTCAACAGCACATGATTCAAGCGGTATTGGGGCGCTGAGAGACCCGGACGTGGTGTCAGTGCCGTGCGTCAGAATGGTCCACGCGGCCACGGCCCCTCCGAACACGGCGGGGACCTCCTGGTCCTAACGCAGGCCCATGGGCTCCTCCGGAAACGGCGGCGGCCCCCTGGTCCTACGCAGGAGGCCGCCAACACCGTCAGAGACGCCAACCGAAGGAGGCCAACATCTCCAGCACCAGGAAGTGTAGGTGCAGGGTCTGTCATCGCCCCACCTACACGATCACCTGCCCCGGCCGGAAGCGTGACCGCATACGCACCAGCATCGCCGAACGGCAAGCTCAACGCCACTTCCGCCGCCTTCTGGGCTCTGCCGCGGATGAACTCATGCGGGCTGGTGTGAAAGCCAGCTTGAGTGGGGTTGCAACCTTCGCTCTCTACTGGTGGCATCACCGCCACTGATCGACTGGAGGGCTCGGTGTCCGGTCTCCGCCGCGCCGGGCCCTCCGCGATTGTCCAGAGAGGTCGACTCAACGCCTGTCACCCGTCGACACCCCATCGTCGTGCGCCGGTGTACGTGGCTGTTGATGTCAGAGTGTGGTCCCGTTTCCGCTGGTCATGTCGTCGTTAGCCCCTGCTTCCGCCCGTTGGTGCGGCACTTCGGGGGACATTGCCGTATCTCCGTGGCACCCCTCATAGGGGCCAACAGGCAAAAGGTCATCTGGCAGGGCTAGCTCACCCGCCCGGCGTTGAGCGAGCCACCCCGAGCGCCTGTGGGACGGTGCCTCGGTGCGTACGTGCTGGAACCCCAACCGTTCGTAGTACGCGTGCAGCCCGGCGTTCGTGCGCCACGTGTCGATGCGGACCCAGGTTCGTCCTTCCAGGGCGGCGAGCCGGGACATCCAGTCGATGACCCGTGTTCCGAGCTGCCGGCCAGACGCTTCTCGGGCAACGATCAGCTTGTAGAGGTACAGCGCTGCTTCAGGACGATCGGCATCAGTCCAGAAGTCCCGGTCGACAGGACCACGGCTGACGGTGGCGAGTACCTCGTCACGCTCGCCGACGACGACCCACGCCCGCCCCTCGTCTATGCTCGCGCGCCACTTCGAGATAGCGCGCTCGCCGGTCTCCCGGTCGCTCCACTGGTCGGTTCCCTTAGTGCGTAGCCACTCTTCGGCCTCTGCGCGTAGGGCCAAGAGGGCGGGTACGTCCTGCGCCGCGGCGGGGCGGAGGTACTCAGTCCGTACTGACTTCATAGAGGATCTTGTGCCTGTCTCCGGGAAGGATGGTGACCATGCAGCGGAGGGGGCGGTCGTCCGCGTCATAGCCCGTTCGGGTGTGCTCTGCGACTGGAGTAGCTGCGGGAAGGCCAAGTTGCTCTGCTTCCTGGTGAGTCGGCATACGGACTGAGATTTCGTCCACGAACTTGGCTTGCACGAGTCCTACGGAGGCCAGGATGCCGCCGGGCGCTGAGACGTCGCGCGGCTCCATCAAGGGTGTGCCGACCACGAGTTCCTGAGGGAAGTACGAGTCGGCGAGTGCATAGGGCCGGTTGTCTATGAACCGGATGCGCTTGCGCGCCACAGCCAATCCGTCTGCGGGGAGCCCAAGACGCTCTCGGACGTGGGGCGGGGGCACAACGATGGAGACCGAGATCTCTTGGCGGGGAGCGTTTCCGTTCTCCGCGATTGCGCTCGCCCACTGGTCGCCGGCGGTCCGCCCATCCACGGCATTCGCGTGGCGGCTCCGACTTTCGAGCGTCGTCCAGTTCCAGACGACAGGGGGGTAGTCCTCGCGGACGTACTTCCCTTGCCCCTGGCCGGTAACGACCAAGCCTTCGTCAATCAAGAGGCGGACACCGGCGCGGACGGTCTCGCGGCTGTAGCCGTACTGACTCATCATCCTGGATTCGCTGGGCAGGGCCTCACCCGGTGCCAGCCGGCCGGACTGGATCTGTTCGCGCAGGTCATAGGCGATTTCCTGCGCCTTCGTCATACCGCGTCGCACTGCCAAGACATCCCCTCTGGTCCGACTCCTCCGTACAAGTTAGACCAGGGGACTTGACTCTCCAAGTAGGACTCGTGCAATCTCTTGCTGCGGCACTCCTCCAGACAAGTCGGATGAGGTGTCACGTCCGGTTCTGCCGTACAGGTGCGCCCGGAGGGAAGCCCCAGCTCAGGCGGGGGTGAGTACGAAGGAAGCGCAAGTTCCTTGACAACTGAATGGGGATCACACCGCCTCTCCTCGGCCAAGTAGGCGGCCACACGGGTCCCCCGTGTGAGGTACAGCGCGACTCAATCTCCGCAGCACCGCTGCGGCCGGTTGCCTCCGCTGCTCGTCTCGTACGAGCAGCGCTGAGGGGAGCCGGATGTTCCGACTTCAACGGCGCGCGGCCCCGGTGCGGGAACACCGGGGCCGCTGTTCGGGCCGTTCCTGTCTGAGAGGAACCAGACCCAATGAGCCACATCGTTACTGTTCAGGACGCTGTTACCGCGTTCGCCGACTTCATGGAGCCGACGGACGCTGAGCTGGACGCGATCGAACTGGAGATGCCCGCGATCCTCGCGGACGTCGACCTGCTGGACGCGCAGATCATCACCCTTGACCGCACGCCGACCGAGCTGGACAACCGGCGCATCCGCCGGGCCCGCAATCGGGTGCTGGCCGCGCGTCGCACGCTGGCCAACCACTCCGCGGACACGCACCGGGACGGTGCGGCGTGAGGGAGCAGGAGACGGCGCGGGAGTTCACCGCGCAGATGTCCGTGCGGGACGGCCGCTGGCGCCTGTACGTCGTGCTGCTCGGCACGACGGAGCGGTGGCCCGAGTTCACGTTCGGCCGGCGCTGGCCGGCGCCGACGCTCACGGAGCGTTCACGAGCGCTCAGCGTCCTCGGGTTCGAACCGGTCGCGGGCGGTGAGTGGGCGTGGTCGGAGGACAGCAAGATTCCCAACGACCCCGCCACCGCGGTCATTCTGATTGCTGCGATCCGGGTGCGTTCACGGGCGGAGGTGGCCGCGTGAACGCCGTTCATATCCGTTCAGCCGAGCGCGCCCTGTCCGTCGGCACATGGCTGATCGTGGCCGGCGCGGTGCTCTACTCGGTGCTCACCGTGACGCCGCTCGCGGCCGCTCACACTCCGGCGAAATGGTCGTGGACCGCGCCGATTCTCCCGCTGGTCGTGGACGCGGCGGTCGTCATCGTGGTCCGCCTGGACGCCGTTCTCGCCCGACTGGGCGGTCACGGTGGCCGGTGGCCCGTCGTACTGCGGTGGATGACCGGCTGCATGACCCTCGCCCTCAACGTTGCCGACTCCGCCCTGAAGAACGACCTGGTAGGCGTGGCTGTCCACGCCGTGGCACCGCTGCTGCTGATCGTCACCGCGGAGACCGGGCTCGCCTACCGGCGCGCTATCGCCGCCGCCGTGACGCGGCTGGAGTCCGAGCAGCGCGCCGAGCGAGAAGCGCGGGAGCGGGCCGTAGTCGAGCGCCGTGAGGCGGCAGACCGGCGGGCCCGTGGGGAGCGTGAACACGCCGCGCAGTTGGCGCGTGAACAGCGTGAGCACGAGGCACGGCTCGCCCGTGAGCAGACCGAACGCGAGGAAGCCGCCCGGCGTGCCGAGTGGTCCGAGCGGGAGGCGCGCGAGCGTGCGGAGCGGGAGGACCGTGAACGCCGTGAGCGCGAGCGTGAACAGCAGCAGCGCGAGCGTGAACGCGTCGAGCGGGAGGCCGCTCAGCGCCGTGAGCGGGAGCGGCTGGAGCGTGAGGCCGAAGCGCGCCGGCAGCAGCAGGAGCGGGCCGAGCGTGAACGCCGTGAACGCGCCGCGCTGCTGTCCGGTGGCCCGGTGAACGAGAAGCTCCCCGAAGACCGGGCCCGCGCCGTGGTGCGCGCGGCGTTCGGTGAGGGCCTGCCGGTGCGGGCGGCTGCGGACCTGTGCGGCTGGTCGGTCGGCTGGGTCTCCGCCCGCTACACCGAGCACCGCGACTGCGCCGCACTCGTGCTTGAGGGCGCATCCTCGTGAGCGCGCTGCCCGTCTACCGGTGGCGGCTCGCCCCGGACGGTTTGGCCACCCGCCGGCAGCTCCGCGCGATGGGGCTACGCCCGGGTGGCCAGGACGTGGCAGCAGAACTCCAGCGTCCCCGCCGACGGCGGGGCCCGCTGGTCGCCTACCTCTACCGCGTCGACCAGGCCCGGCCGGTCCGCCCCATGACCGCGGCCCGCACGGCGGCACTGGCCAAGGCCAACCGCGCCCGACGCACCTGCCCCACCTGCCGGCGCGATGCCGGATACGTCATCCCGCCCTCACTCGGCATGTGCGCTGCCTGCGCCTTTCCCGAGGAACAGCGCGCCGCCTGAACACCCCAACTTGGAAGGGACGTTCCCAAGTGAACGACACCCGTCACCGCGTTCTCGTCTCCGGCGCCGTCGCTGTCAGTGCGGCGCTGGCCACGTCCGTCGGCGTGCGGCTGTCCGGCTACGGCGTGCCGCTCTCGCTGCTGCTGGCCTGCTGCGCCTCGTGCCTGGCCACGTTCTCCAGCCTGCTCTTCCGCGTGATCGACACATGGTCGACGACCACCTACCGGTGCCGGCGGCCCGGCTGCGACTTCCACGTGAGCCTGAGCAACACGGACGCCGCGGAGAACCGGCGCTGGCAGGAGATCGCCGCCCACCACCCGCACCGCGGCTGAGCTGGCCGCGTTCACCCCTCACTTCGGCAGGCCCGGCCGAACACCTACCACAGCCCCGGCCGGGCCCTACTCCACTGAAGGAGTGCTCACAGCATGACGGAACTCAGCACCGAGCCGGTAGCCGTCGAGGCTTCCCCGCCCCCTCCGCCCCCGCCGCCCGACCCCACGCCCACCACGGCCAAGGACGGGAAGGAGGTGGAGCACACGCCCGGCGGCTGGCCGGTCGTCCCCCTCGCACTGACCGGGGCGAACAGCACCGTAGGAGCGGTCGCCGCCGCCTCCCTGGCCGGCGGCCCGATCGCCGCCATAGTCGCCGCAACCGGCGCCGTTGTCCTCGGCACCTTCGCCGCCACCCGCTCCCGCAAGCCCAACCCGCGCCGCGAGGCACGACGGGCCGCCACCCGCGCCGCCGGCCACAACGCCGCCCGTAGCGCGGGCCTACGCCACGGTGGCACGGGAGCAGGCGGCAGCCGTAGTGCTGGTGGCCGTTCGGGCAACTCTCGCGCCGGTCGCAGCGGTGGCCGATCCGGCAGTGTGCCGGGCCAGCACCGCCGCGGCACCGGCCCGGCCGCACGCCACAACAGCACCGCCACCAGCGGGAAGACTGGTCAGGGCTTCTCCAAGCACGCGGCTGGCAGCGCAGGGAAGGGTGCCAGCCGGGTCGGCCAGATGAAGGCCCTGCGAGCGTCGCAGCAGGCCGCGGCCGGGTCCCGTGCCGACAAGCGGGCACACACCACGGCGGCCCGCCGCGCGGTCGCCGACGCTCGCCGCAACGCTAGAGCCTCAGCTGGCAACAGCCGGTTGGGCAAGGGCAGGAACGGCGGGGGCGGTCTCCTGGGTGGTGCCGCCCGCAAGGCCCGCGCCGCGCGGGATACCGCCATCGCCAAGAACCGGGCCAAGCGGGACACCAAGACCGGCGGCACCATCGCGGCGCAGCGTGCCCAGGTGCGCAAGGCCCCCGCGCGGAAGGCGGCCCGTCAGGCGCTGCGCAGGTCCGCGGCCCGTTTCCACGGCCGCCGCCTGCTCGCCGCCCTGCTCGCCCTGCCCGTCGGTCTGCTCGGGCTCATCACCACCCCATTCGGACGCAAGTTCGATATCCCGTGGCTGATGTACCCCGGCCGCCGCCTGTACCGGCGTCTGGTCCGCACTGCTGCCGAGCAGCGCGCCGGCCGGGATGAAGCCACTCGCACGAACCTGCGCGAGCAGGAAGCCGCCGCCGACGCCGAAGCCAGCGAGGACGGCACGGACGGCATCGCGGACGGCGTCGAGCGGCCCGCAGCCAAGGTCCCCACCACACCCGAGGTGAGTGAAGGAGAGCACGTGTCCGGTTTCCGGTTCGAAGAGGTCGCGGCCGAGATGGAGCAGGCCGCCAACCAGTACGACCCCGAGAACGCCATGGAGATCCTGGCCATGGTCGAGGGGCTGCCGGCCGCGCTGACCAGCGTGGCCAACGTGATGAAGATCCTCGCGGAGCGCTCCGACAGTGAGTTCCCGCTGGAGAAGGAAGTCGCGGACGGCTTCAACGACATCTTCGGCGCCCTGATGAGCGCCGTCGCCGTCGCCGAGGACATGGGCCCGCTGTTCCGGCAGGCCCACGAGCAGGACATCGCCCGCCACGAGGACCCCCGCAACGGCCACGAGGCCGAGAAGGGCTGGAACGTCTGACATGAGCAGCACCGCCACCGCCAAACACCACGGCAGTGGCCCGGTGCTGGACTGGGCCGCCGGTCACGGACCCGTGACCGGCGCCCTGTCCGCCACCACCGGAGCCTTCGCCGTCGCCACCACCGGCGCCGCCACCGCCATGCCCCCCGGCTGGGCCCTCGCCGTCGGCGCAGCCGGCGCCCTCGGACACACCGTCGTCGGCCTGCGAGTGCGTCACGCCGGCCGCACCCTGGCCACCCGCGCCGCCTCCTGGCTCGTCGGCGCCGGCTGGACCACCTGGGCCATGACCCACGGCCCCCTGACCTGGGCCGCCCTCGGATCCCTCGCCACCATCGGCGTCGGCATCGGCGCCGCCGCCCGCTCCACCGCCCACTACGAAGAGGCGCGGGAAGAGGAGGCCAACGCAGCCGAGCAACGGCAGATCGCAGCCGAACTGTCCGCGGAGCGCCGGGCCATCGCCGCGGAATGGGTGGACCGGATCCAGCGGGTCTGCTCCATCACCGTGCGCGTCCTGGGCGTGGAGCAGTGGGAGACCGGGGCCGGATACTCCATCGACGCCGAACTCCCGCCCGGCGGCGCCACCTGGAACAAGATCGCGGGCGAGTCCGCCCGCCTGTCCGCAGATGCGCGGCTGCCGCACGGCTGCACCGCCACCGCCTCCCCCGGCATCCACCAGGGCCGCGTCATCATCGACGTGACCACGCTCAACGTGCTGGAGGAGGAGCGCACCTACCCCGCCGACTACGGGCCGCTCTCCCTGCACACCGGCATCCCCTGGGGCTACCGGACCAACGCGGAGAACATCCGCGCCTATCTGCGCGAGCAGTGCGCGCTGATCGTCGGCCCCACCGGATCGGGCAAGACGAACATGGTGCACTCGATCCTCGCCGGGTTCGCCCGGGCTGGGGACATCCTGACGTGGGTGATCGACCTCAACGCCGGCAGCGCCGGCCTGCCCTGGGTCCTGCCCGCCCTCAACGGCGAGATCAAGGCGGAGGACGGCCAGCCCGTCCGGCCCGGCATCGACTGGCTCGCCGGGACGTTCGACGAGGCCGTGACGATGCTCGACGCAGCCGTCAAGGTCGCCAAGCAGCGCAAGATGGGCTACCAGGACGTGCTGGCCAAGGCCAACACCGACCTGCTGCCCATCAGCGCCAAGATTCCGCAGATCATGCTGGTCATCGACGAGGGCGCGGAGATCCTGGCCAGCCCCGACCGCAGCATGCGCAAGCTCGCGGAGAAGATCCTGGAAGTGATCCGGATCGCCCGCGCCATGGGCATCCGCACCGTCCTCACCGCCCTGGGTGCCACCGGCAGCGTGCTGAGCAACCTGATGATCCGCCGGGAAGCCAAGGTCCGCGTCGCCCTCACGGGCGGTGAGACCGAGGGCATGGACCTGACCAAGATGTTCCCCGGCAGCCGCGGCCTGCGCGTCGACCAAGCCCCCTACAAGGGGGCCGGGTTCATGGGCACCCCTGAGTCCCCGGCCGGGCTGTTCAAGGCGTGGCGGATCCTCCCGAACCAGATCCGGGAGATCACCGCCGCCACCTCCGACCGGCACCCCCTCCTGGACGACGTGTCCGCGAAGGCGGCCGGGTCCGCCTACGCCCGACGCTGGGACGCCGACCGCACCGCATGGATGCGCGAGCACACCCCCGACGACGACAGCACCGGCACCCGTTCTACGGGGTCGGGGCTGAAGCTGTCCGCGCTGAGCAGTCAGGAGAGCAAGCAGGGCTCACCGGAAGACGAGATGCTGCGCCAGTTCCGGGCGCAGATCGACGCCGAGTTCGGCACCGCCCCCGACCCGCACACCCCCGCAGCCGAAGCGCCGCCGCCCGCCTCGGGTGGGCTGAACCTGTCGGCGCTGCGGGGCGAGCAGGACAGCCCGGCGCAACAGGACGCGTTGGCGCTGCTGCTCGCCGCCGGCACCGAGGGCACCGGAGCATCCGCCATCGCCCGCGCGCTCGCCGACACCCACGGCACGACCCGTCAGACGGTCGTCGGCTGGCTCAAGACATGGACGAAGGACGGCACCGCCGTCCGCATCGGGGAGGGCACCAAGGCCCGATACGTCCACCGCCAGCACGCCCCCGAGAGCTGATCACTTGTCGCCTGTCGGCCCGCCCGGAGCACAAGTCCCTGTGGCGGGCCTGGAAGGCCGGAAACGGCTTGTGACCTGCAAGGCGACAAGCGACAAGACAAGACAAGCGACAAGCCGCACGACAAGCCAGACGACAAGCGACACGACAAGCACGGCACGGGCAGCACCCCCTCCCTGGGGGTGCTGCCCGCCGCCTTGAAAGGACCCTGTTGTGCACTCCGACACCCCTGCCGAGAGCACCCCCGACCCCATCCGCTCACACCCGCGGATGAGCGACGCCGAAGCCACCGCAGAGGCCCGCAGGATCATCGCGGACGCCTACCGGCCCGTGCCGCAGATGCCCACCCGCTTCCGCGACCCGGCCCCGCTTCCCGCCTACGGCACCACCCCGCCCGTCCCTCAGCCGGACAGCCGCATCGTCCCGCCATGGGCCGCCGGGACCGCCGTCGCCGGGATCGGCGTCGGCGCCACGTGCGTGGGACTGGGCTGCGGGATCTGGCTCGCTTGCCAAGGATTCGCCGCCGTGACCCTCACCAGCGTCTTGTTCGTCACCCTGCCGATCGCCGCCGTGGCAGCCGTCGCCGCCGCCATCGGATCAGCCCTGCGCTCCCTCAAGGCCGCCCACACCGAAACCCACCACCACTACGCGGGACCGGTCCGGCAGGAGACCCACACCATCACTGCCCACACCCGCGGGCTGATCGCCCGCACCCACAACGAACACCACCGCTGAGGAAAGGGAACACCCAGCGTGAACCGCCACCCCCTGCCCCGACTGCGCGTCCAGCTCGCCCACTGGCCCCGCCGGGCCTTGATCCTGACCGACACGCCCCGCTCCGACTGCCCCATCTGCGACGGCGTGGGCGGCATCGAGCGCGAATACGGCGACTACGACACCGGCGAGTACGCCGGGAGCGACTGGGACCCCTGCGACTGCTGGAACGAGAACCATCGCTGGCTCCTGCTGCCCCTCCCGCGCCTGCCCCGGTGGCTGCACCGGCGCCACCGCGACGCCGACCCGTGGGCGCTCCACGGCTACAGCGACGAACCGCCGTTCTAACTACGCCAAGGGCGGCCCCCCATTCCGCCAAGAACCGGGACCGCCCTTGTCAGCCAGCATCCATCCGAGGAACTGGAGACATCCAGCATGCCCCAACCCCCCGGCATTTTGACCGCCGATCTCACCTGCCTGCCCTTACTCGCCTCCGCCCTCGCATCCGCGAAGCGCGGGTGGCCCGTCATCCCCCTGCACCCGCACGCCAAGCGGCCCGCCGGGCACCCCGAACGGGCCTGCCCCGGCACCGGACGCTGCGCGGGCGGACATCGCAAGCCCGAGCAGCGCGCCACTACCGATACCGCGCTCATCCACGCCACGTGGGCCACCCGCCCGTACAACGTCGGGATCGCCACGGGTCCGGCCGGGCTGCTCGTGGTCGACCTGGACGTGTGCAAGCCCGACGAGCCAAAAGGAGCGCCTGACGGCACAACTTCCCTTGCGGCGCTCTGCGAGCGCACCGGCCAGACCGTCCCGCCCACCTACCGGGTGCGGACCGCGCGCGGCGGAGAGCACCTGTACTTCACCGCCCCGCCCGGAGCGCGGCTGAAGAACAGCGCGAACCGGCTCGGCCCCCACATCGACACCCGCGCCTGGGGTGGCTACGTCGTCGCCCCCGGCAGCACCACCCCCGACGGCACCTACGAGGTCGCCCACGACGCGCCCGTGGCCGAACTGCCGGACTGGCTTACCGCGTTGCTCACCGACCCGCACAAGCCGGTCGCGGTGCCTATCCGGGTCCACGACGGCACCCGCGCCGCACGGACCGCCCTGGAACGCGAGTGCGCCGTCATCGCCGCCGCGACCGAGGGCGGGCCGAACGGGCGGAACAACACCCTGCACCGAAGCGCCTGCAAGGTGGCGCGGTTCGTGGCGTGGGGCGACATCCCCCGGCACGTGGTGGAGGAGGCAATCCAGGGGGCGGGGGAGGCGACGGGACTGCCGCCGGCCGAGTGCCGCACCACCATCCGCAGCGCCCTGGACTGGGTCATCGCCCATGCAACCCCGCGGGGGGCAGCATGACGGCGCCGACTCCCCCCGCCCTGGATTGCCTCACCAACACCCCGACCGGCCCGCATGTCGCTCCACAGCCTTTGGACGCTCCGGGAGTGGGCGAGCCGAAAGGCGCCGCCCGCAAGGGCGTCGTAACTGCCCTTCCCCGCTGGAACCGGTCCCCGGTCCGGCAGGGTGCCGACCCGACACCGGACGCCCCCGGTATCCGGATCTTCGCCCCGCCGGTCTACCGCCACCACTACGACGGCGCCCGCTGGTCGACCCGGCCCGGCGCTCTGCCCACCGCTGCTTACGCCTGCGCTTGTGGGCTGACCGGCACCGCCACTGGCCCCGACGCCATCGCCGCCCTGGTCACCGACTACGACGCCCACCGATCCACCTGCGCCGGAACGCCCGCCCCGCCGTCCGAAAGGAGGCACGCCGCATGACCGCCATCGACGGAGCCGCGCTGCTCAACGAGGTGGAAGCCTTCCACCGCCGCTTCAACGTCTTCCCCACCGAGGCCGCCTACGTCGCCGTCACCTTGTGGGACGCGCACGCCCACCTCATCGAGTGTTTCGAGACCACGCCCCGGATCGCGTTCCTGTCCCCGGAGCCGGGATCGGGCAAGTCCCGCGCGCTGGAGATCGTGGAACTCCTCACCCCGCGCCCGGTCACCACGGTGTCCGCGTCCGCGAACGCCCTGTACCGGCTGGTCGACTCCGCCGCCGGACTGCCCACGGTGCTGTTCGACGAGGTGGACACCATCTTCGGCCCCAAGGCAGGCGCGGATGAGGCACTGCGCGGCTTCCTGAACGCCGGATACCGGCGCACGGCGGGTGCCCTGCGGTGCGTCGGGGAGGGCTCCAACCAGAACGCGCAGATCTTCAACTCCTACTGCGCCGTGGCCATGGCCGGGCTCGGCTCCCTGCCGGACACCGTCCTGACCCGCTCCGTCATCATCCGCATGCGCAAGCGAGCCCCCAACGAGAAAGCCGAGCCCTACCGCCAACGCAAGCACGAGGGCCAGGGACACGCCCTGCGTGACCGGCTCGCCAAGTGGGCCGACACCGTCCGCGACCAGGTCGCGGGCGCCTGGCCCGAGATGCCCGAGGGCGTCACCGACCGACCCGCGGATGTATGGGAGCCCCTGCTCGCCGTCGCAGACGCCGCCGGGGGCGAATGGCCCGCACGAGCGCGCACGGCCTGCCTGGAGCTGGTCAACGCCGCGCACGACAACGATGAAGCCTCGCTCGGCGTGCGGCTGTTGACGGACCTGCGGGACAAGGTGTTCTGCGGCGCCGACCGGATGCCGACGGCGGCCATCATCGAATGCCTGCTCCGCATGGATGACGCCCCATGGGGCGACCTGGACGACAAGCCCATCAACTCCCGCACCCTCGCAAAGATGCTGGGCCAGTACGTCACCCCGGCCAACAAGCCCATCAAGCCGCGCGGCATCCGCACCCCCTCGGGCTTCCCCAAGGGCTACTACGCGGAAGACCTCACGGACGCCTGGACTCGCTACTGCCCCCCACCCCCTGGAAAA
This sequence comes from Streptomyces sp. NPDC052043, assembly GCF_044548235.1. NCBI lineage: Bacteria > Bacillati > Actinomycetota > Actinomycetes > Kitasatosporales > Streptomycetaceae > Streptomyces > Streptomyces sp. NPDC052043. Next base: position 204,917 of record NZ_JBIUBT010000009.1, on the reverse strand, counting down.
TCCGCCACGTCCGCCACGTCCGCCACACCGCAGGTCAGCAGGGGTGAATCCGTGGCGGATACCGCCACAGCCATCCGCCACACGCCCGCGGAAACCGCCACACAACCCGCCCTCGCCGGCTAGCCGACCCGGCTCCCTCAATGCCGCCACACAGTCCGGGTGTGGCGGCACCTATCCGCCACAAAACCGCTATCCGCCACACGATCAAAGCTCTGACCTGCGGTGTGGCGGCGTGGCGGACGTGGCGGATCCCCCGGAAGAAGAGCCACAGCCCCGTTTTGGAGGCCGCAGTGGGGTCAGCCCTGCCCACCACCCACAAAGCGCTCACGGTCCCCGAAGTCATGGAGGCCCTGAGGCTCAGCCGCTTCAAGGTCTACGACCTCATCCGCTCCAAGCAGCTCCGCAGCATCAAGATCGGCCGGTGCCGACGAGTCCCGGCTGACGCACTCCGGGCTTTCATCGAGGACCAGTTGGAGGAAGCCGCCTGATGGCACGCAAGAGGAACCCGAACGGCGCTGGCAGCATCTGGCAGCGCAAGGACGGCCGTTACGAAGCCCGCGTGTACGTCCCCCAGCCTGACGGCACCCGCAAGCGCAAGACGGTCTACGGCAGCACGTGGGAGGAGTGCGACACCAAGCGTCAGGAGTTGGTGCGCCGTGACCGCCAGGGCATTCCGACGCCGACCCGGTCCGCCAAGCTGTCCGAGTGGCTGCCGTACTGGCTGGAGCACTACATCGAGCCGCGCCGCAAGCTCAGCACCTACGACAAGTACGAGACGCACGTACGGCTCTACCTCGTCCCCCTACTGGGCACCAAGCGGCTGGAGTCGTTGAGCGTCGCGGACGTACGCCGCTTCATCTCCCGCATGCAGAACGCTCACTCCGCCGCGACAGCGAAGGAAGCGCACCGGGTACTGCGCACAGCGCTCACAGCGGCCGTGCGCGAAGAACTGATCACGCGGAACGTCGCGGCGCTGGTCGAGCCGCCGCGCGTGAAACAGCGGGAAATCCGGCCCTGGACCCTGGAAGAGACACTGACGTTCCTGGAAGCCGCGCGCCGAGACCCGCTGTACGCCGCGTTCGTCCTGGCCGTCGCCATGGGCCTGCGGCGCGGTGAACTGGTAGGCCTGCGCTGGTCGGACGTGGACCTGGGCAACCGCGTCTTGCACGTACGTCAACAGACCCAGCGCCGCAGGGGCACGCTGTACGACGACGACCCCAAGAGCCGCCGTAGCCGCGTGGTGCCGATGCCTGCGCTGTGCATCGCGCCGCTGCGCTGGCACCGGCTACGGCAGCGGGAAGCGTTCGCGCGCACGGGCGTCGCCTGGTCCGAGACCGGCTACGTCTTCGCCACGCGGACCGGCCGGCCGGTCGAGCCGCGCAACGTCTACCGGTCCTTCACGCGGGTCGCGGCCGATACGGGCCTGCGAGTGGTCCGGCTGCACGACGCGCGGCACGGCTGCGCCACGCTGCTGACGGCGGCCGGCGTCGCGCCACGGGTCATCATGGAGATCCTGGGGCACAGCCAGATCAGCATCACGATGGACGTGTACACGCACGTCGTGCACGACACCCAGCGGGAGGCGATCAGCCACATGGACCGGCTGCTCAAACGCCGTCTGCCGGCCGCCTGAGAGGCGACTGCCGTCAATTGCTGCCGTCAAAGGCCCCGGACCATGATCGGTCCGAGGCCTTTTCGCTGGTGCCCCCGGCAGGATTCGAACCTGCGACACCCGCTTTAGGAGAGCGGTGCTCTATCCCCTGAGCTACGAAGGCGGATCGTGGTCGTGTCGGCCACAGGCGTCAGCGTACCGGATCTGGGCGGTGGGGAGTCAGGTCAGGGCGACACGGGTGAAGCGGGAAGCCATATGGAGGTCCTCCTCTATGCGGTGGGCGGTGCGGAGGAGGGCGGGGAGGAGGTCCTCGACGCACTCCTCGTGGGTGTGGCGGGCCGCGTGCAGGGCGATGTTCGTCGCGGCGACCGCTCTGCCCGCGCGGTCGCGGATGGGGACGGCGATCGAGCGCACGCCCTGTTCGAGTTCCTCGTCGACCAGGGCGTAGCCGTGGCCTGCCAGGAGGGCTCGGCCCAGGGACGTCGCGCGGGCCGGGAGGCGGGCGCCGACCGTGATGTCGACGCTCATGATGCGGCTCGTGGTGGCGCGGGCCGTGTACTGGATCTCCTCGCCGGACGGTGTCAGCACGGCGAGCGAGGTCGTCTCGTGCACGTGGGCCGCCAGGCCCTCCAGGTGCGGCTGGGCGATCCCGGACAGGGCGGCGCGGGAGAGGGGCGGGAAGCCCAGGGAAAGGACCCGGGGGGTGAGGGCGAAGGTGCGGGTGTCAGGGGAGTGGCTCACCAGGCCCAGGTGCTCGTAGGTGATCAGCGCCCTGCGGGCCGTCGCCCTGGCCAGGCCCGTGGCCTTGGCCACCTCCGCCAGGGTCAGGGCGGTCCGGCCCTCGTCGAAGGCCGTCAGGACCGTCAGTCCGCGGGCCAGGGATTCGACGAAGTCGCGGCCCAGTTCCTGTTTCATGGCGGCCGTCCAGGTCGCCAGGCCGGACGGCGGCGGCGCGGGTGCCGGGGGCGGGGCCTCGCGCAGGTCCCGTTCCATGGCCGCGACCGTCTCCCGCAGACGGGGCAGCAGCGTCGTGCACAGGGCACGCGCCGAGTGGCGACTGGTGTGGCTCACCACGCTCGCCACGCAGGCGATCCGGCCGTCGGCGGGGTTCCGTACCGGGACGGAGACCGCGACGAGGCCCGGTTCGATCAGTTGGTCGTCCAACGACCAGCCTTCCCGGGCGGCTTGAGCGGTTCGCTCCTCGAAGCCGTCCGGTCCCGGGGAACGCGGCGGCACCGCGGGGAAGTCGCGGTCCTCCGGGTCGACCGAGTGGCGCTCGTGCCAGCGGTGCCAGTCCTCGTCCGTCCACTCCGTGGCGAACAGCGCGCCCGGCGCCGTGCGTTCGGCCGGGAGCAGGTCGCCGATGCGGAAGCTCAGGGACATCGCGCGGCGCCGGGTCGCCTGGTGGATGAAGCGGATGCCGTCGCGGTCGCCGACCGCCAGGGACACCGACTCGTCCAGTGCGTCGGCGAGCGCGTCGGCGCGTGCGCCGAGCAGGGCCGGCAGACGCAGGGCGGCCAGGTAGGCGTTGCCCAGTTCCATCAGGCGGGGGGTGAGGACGACATCGCGGCCGTCGAGGCGTACGTATCCCATCCGGGCGAGCGTCGCCGTGATGCGGTCCACCGTCGAGCGGGCGAGGCCCGTGGCGCGCTCCAGGGCGCTGGGGCTCAGCGCGCCCCCGGCCCGCGTCAACTGCCGCAGCACCGCTACGCCCCGCATCAGGGGGGCGACCGCCTCGGCGGGTACGGCCGGGAGCGTGCTTGCCGTGGCGCTGGAGTGCCCGGTGGGGGCGTCGGTGCCGGCGGCCTCGTGGGCCTCCGGATCCGTCGTGGTGTTCGCGGGCATCGGTTCGGTTCTCCGGTACGGCGGCGGTCGCAGCAGGCCTACGGTAGTCCGTTCGCGGGTTCGCGGGGGCCGCGTGTCACTGCCGGGTGATGCGCACCCGGTAGTTCCCCGCGCGGTCGGCCGAGACCACGTCGACGCGGAGGTGCGCCTTGGGATCCTTGAAGGACTCGCCCGGTGTGAAGGGCGCGTCGGAGAGTTCCGCCTCGACGTTGGGGCTGCGGGTGCAGCCGCCGGAGTGGGGGTGGGAGTCGTGGACCTTGATCGGGCCCTGCCCGGTGTCGACTTCGGCGTTGACCTTGTAGACCAGGATGCCCGGCCGGCACACCGCTTCGTCGTTGCCTGCCCGAGTGCGCAGTTCGAGGGCGTAGCCGGTGTGTTCGTCGAGGGGGACGAAGACCAGTTTGCGGCCGCCCGGGCGGCCCAGCGGGGTGAGGGTGTACTCGGTGGAGCCCTTCTTGGCCGCGCAGCTCACCTGGGAGGCGTCCAGCCAGCCCAGCTTCCACTTGTGCCAGCCGAGCAGGTCGTTGTTGGCGCCCCAGTCCTCGCTCATGATGTCCCAGTGGCCGACCGACTCCCCGCCTTCCTGGGTGTAGAGGTCGGGCAGGCCGAAGACGTGGCCGTTCTCGTGGGGCAGGACACGGAAGCCGGTGCGCTGGTAGGAGCCGGAGCCGTCGTCCTGGCGGGAGTAGATGAAGGAGACGTTGGCGATGGCGACCCCGTTGGCGACGGGCGCGTCCGAGTTGCCGGCGAAGGTGACCGACAGGACCGTGTCCAGGGCGGAAGGGCCCGCGTTCGGGGTCATGAGTATGTTGATCAGGTCGTAGTCCCGGAAGTTCACCGTCGGGCCGGCGGCCGCGACTATGTCCTTGATCAGCCGGCGGTAGCCGGGATCGAACGGGGCGCCGCGCTCCAGGCCGTAGTCCTTGAACGATTTCGGCATCCGCAGCCACCGGGTTATCGGGGTCTCCGCGTGATAGTCGAGGCGGCCGTAGGAGGCGGTGCGGAACCACTCCTGGGTCTGCGGGAAGAACTCGTGGAAGCGGTCGAGCGCGCTGTCCGCGCCGGGCGCGTCGGAGAAGTCGACCATCAGGGTCAGGGCGTGGACGGTGCCGAGGGAGCGGGCGTAGCCGCCGGTGGTGGGGACGCCCTCCGACATCTGTACCGAGGAGGCTCCGGTGATCATGCAGGGGGTCAGGGCGGGGGAGCGGGCCAGCACGGACGCCTCGGGGTCGGTCGCCGCGTCGCCCGCCGTGAGAGGCCCGGTTCCCGCCGAGGTGCCGACGGCGAGGATCAGCGCCGTGACGGAGGCCATGGCGACCGCACGGCGCTTGGGTATCGGGCCTGAACGGCGGCGGGGCGGCTGCACCTGCATGCGTTCACCTTTCGCGCCGGGCAGCCACCGGTTTCCGGCTGCACCCTTGCGATCACCCTGTGTCGAGGGGGCGTTCGGCGCGCGCTGGAGCGGTCCGGTCGTGGGACGGGCCGCCCGGGGGGTCGCTCGGTCGTGGGAATGCGTGCGTCCAGGTGGATGTGACCCAGGTCACGGAAAAACACGCGGCGGCCGGGAAATAACCGGGGACCCCTTCCCCGTTTGGTCATGTGTCCGAGCGAAACGGGGACTCGTTCCCCGGATCGCCCCGCCCGACTCATCGCCCGCCGACTGCGACCGGCCGACTGACCGGCGCTCACCGGTCGACTGTCCCGCCGACCTGGACCGATCCACCGACTTCAACCGACCCACCGACTTGAGGAGTACGCCGTGCAGGCCGCGACGACCGCGAACCTCGTGCAGCGCAAGGCGACCCGGCCTCGCGCCGACGCACTGCGCAACCGGGAGCGGATCGTCACCGCCGCTCGCGAGATGTTCGTCGAGCACGGCCCCGAGGTGCCGCTCGACGAGATCGCCCGCCGGGCCGGCGTCGGCAACGCCACGCTGTACCGCAACTTCCCGGACCGTGACGCCCTCGTGCGCGAGGTCGTCTGCTCGGTCATGGACCGTACGGCGCGGGCGGCCGAGCAGGCGCTCGCCGAGACGGGTGACGCGTTCGACGCCCTGGAGCACTTCGTGCACGCCGCCGCCGACGAGCGGATCAGCGCGCTGTGCCCGATGGTCTCCAGCACCTTCGACCAGCACCACCCCGACCTGGAAGCCGCCCGCGAAAGGATCGAGCACCTGATCGAGGAAGTCATGGACCGCGCCAAGGAGGCCGGGCAACTGCGCCCCGACGTGGGAGTCGGCGATGTGACGGTCGCGGTGGCCCAGCTCTCGCGGCCACCGGCCGGCACCGGCTGCGGCAGCGCCGACCGCTTCGTGCACCGTCATCTGCAACTGTTCCTGGACGGCCTGCGGGCCCCGGCCCGCTCCGCCCTGCCGGGTGCGGCCGCGACCCTGGAGGACCTCCGCCGGGCCTGACCGCCTGGAGTGATCGCCCGGGACCGTACTCCGGTCATCACCGGTGCCGGTGCCGGTACCGGTAGCCCGGACGATCACCGCCCGCCCACCGAAACCATCATCCGAAACCGAGTCCCGGGCCCGCCGTGAAGGTCGGCCGCGTCCCTCCGACGGCAATTTTTCCGTCTTTTCTCGTCCCGTTCAGCTCTTCGCTGTCTTTTTCCGTCACGGTCTCTTTCCGTCACAAAGTCCCGAAGTGGGTACCCCCATGTCTGAAACAGCCGCAAAGGCTCCCGGCGTTCTGGAGAAGTCCGGCGATCCGGGCCGCTGGAGGGCGCTCGTCTTCATCGCGCTCGCCCAGCTGATGGTCGTGCTGGACGCGACCATCGTGAACATCGCCCTGCCCTCCGCCCAGCGCGACCTGGGCATCTCCGACGGCAACCGGCAGTGGGTCGTCACGGCCTACGCCCTCGCCTTCGGCGGACTGCTGCTCTTCGGCGGCCGGATCGCCGACCTGTGGGGCCGCAAGCGGGCCTTCGTGACCGGTCTGACCGGCTTCGCGGCGGCCTCCGCGCTCGGCGGCGCGGCCACGACCGGCGCGATGATGTTCGGCGCCCGCGCGCTCCAGGGCGTCTTCGGCGCGCTGCTCGCGCCCGCCGCGCTCTCCCTGCTCGCGGTGACGTTCACCGACGCCAAGGAGCGGGCCAAGGCCTTCGGCATCTACGGCGCGATCGCCGGTGGCGGTGGCGCCGTCGGCCTGATCCTGGGCGGCTTCCTCACCGAGTACCTGGACTGGCGCTGGACGTTCTTCGTGAACATCCCGTTCGCCGTCGTCGCCGCGGCCGGCGCCTACTTCGTCGTCCGTGAGCCGTCCGGCGGCCGCAACCGCTCCTCGCTCGACGTCCCGGGCGTGGTGCTGTCCACCCTCGGCCTGGTCGCCCTGGTGTACGGCTTCACCCGCGCCGAGTCCGAGGGCTGGAGCGACACCCTGACCGTCTCGATGTTCGTCGCGTCCGCCGTCCTGCTGGTGGCCTTCGCGCTGGTCGAGTCGCGGGTGAAGGCCCCGCTGCTGCCGCTGCGCGTGGTCACCGACCGCAACCGCGGCGGGATCTACCTGTCGCTGGGCCTGGCGGTCATCGGGATGTTCGGCCTGTTCCTCTTCCTGACGTACTACCTCCAGGTCGTGCGGGGGTACACGCCGGTGCGGACCGGCTTCGCCTTCCTTCCGATGGTCGCGGGCATGATCACCGGATCCACCCAGATCGGCGCCCGCCTGATGACCCGGGTGCCGGCGCGGCTGCTGATGGGCCCCGGCTTCCTGGTCGCCGCCACCGGCATGCTGCTGCTGACCCAGCTGGACCTCGGCTCCTCCTACGCCGCCCTGCTGCTGCCCGCGATGCTGCTGCTCGGCCTTGGCATGGGTACGGCGTTCATGCCGGCCATGTCCCTGGCCACGCAGGGTGTCCAGCCGCGGGACGCGGGGGTCGCCTCCGCGATGGTCAACACCTCGCAGCAGGTGGGCGGCGCCATCGGCACGGCCCTGCTGAACACGATCGCGGCCTCGGCCACGACCTCGTACGTCAAGGACCACCTCGCGGGTGCTGCCACCAGGCCCCAGCAGCAGCTGGTGCAGTTGCAGGGCATGGTGCACGGCTACACCAGCGCCGTCTGGTTCGCCGTCGGCATCCTGGTCGCGGCCGCCGTGATCGCCCTGACCCTCGTCGACGCGGGCCGTCCGGGCGGTACCAAGGTGACCGGGTCCGAGGCCGGCACGGGCACGGGCGCGAAGGACGAGACGGCGGTGCCGGTCATCGCCCACTGACACGCCCACCGGGCGGCCCGTCGCTCGGCTCAGTACCTCAGCCTCACTCGGCTCCGTCCCGCAGCCTCTGTACCTCGGCCCTGCACCTCAGCTCCGCTTCTCAGCGGAGCCAGGGAAGGTCCGCACCCGCTTCGTTCGGCTGAAGTCCCTCGGCGATGATCTGCATGATCTCGCCGAGGGACTTCTGCTGTGCCGGGCTGAGCCGCTCGAAGAGCGCCTGGCGTACGGCGGTCACATGGCCCGGCGCGGTGCGGCGCAACACCTGAAGGCCCTGATCGGTCAGGACCGCGAACTGGCCGCGCTTGTCGGAGGGGCAGTCCTCGCGGCTCACCCAACCGCTCTTCTCCAGACGGGCGATCGCGTGGGAGAGCCGGGAACGGGTGATCTTGGCGTCCATGGCCAGCTCGGTCATCCGCAGCCGGTGCTGTGGGGCCTCGGCGAGCTTGACGAGGAGGCCGTAGTAGATGTGCGGCATGCCCGCGTCGCGCTGGAGCTGACGGTCGAGGTGGTCCTCGAGCAGGGTGGTGGCGTGCAGATAGGAACGCCAGACGCGCTGCTCCTCGGCGGTGAGCCAGCGGTGACCGTCGGCCTCGGCGGGGGCGGGCTCGGGGGCGGAAGCAGGTGGCGTGTTCATACGTCCACTGTACGAGCTGCTTCTTGAAACTTAAACAAACCCGGCGTAATCTCGGTAGGGAGCTTTAGGTTTCAAGCATTCTCTACCTCGCAGGGAGTCGCCGCCATGTCCGCCGCCGCTCGGGAGCGCATGCCCGCCCTCTACCTCAGCCACGGTGCCCCGCCGCTCGCGGACGACCCGGTCTGGCCCGGTCAGCTCGCCGCCTGGTCCGCCGAGCTGCCCCGCCCCAAGGCGATCCTCGTCGTCTCCGCCCACTGGGAGGAAGCCCCGCTGGCCCTCGGTGCCATCGAGACGGTTCCCCTGGTCTACGACTTCTGGGGCTTCCCCGAGCACTACTACCGGGTGCGGTACGAGGCCCCCGGCGCACCCGAACTCGCCGAGAGCGTACGGAAGTTGCTGCGCGCACCCGGAATGCCCGTGCAGGACGTGCCGGACCGCGGCCTCGACCACGGCGCCTACGTCCCGCTCGTCGAGATGTTCCCCGCGGCCGACATCCCCGTGCTCCAGGTCTCCATGCCGACCCTCGACCCGGTCAGGCTCATGGACATCGGCCGCCGGCTGGCACCGCTGCGCGACGAGGGTGTGCTCATCGTCGGCTCCGGCTTCTTCACCCACAACCTGGCCGCCCTGCGGCACACCGGGGGCGGGGTCCCGAGCTGGTCCGCGGAGTTCGACGACTGGGGCAGGCGTGCCCTGGAGACCCGCGACTGGGACGCCCTGCTGGACTTCCTCGACAAGGCCCCGGCCGGCCGCTACGCCCACCCGCGCACCGAGCACTTCGCCCCGCTGTTCGTGACCATGGGCGCGGCGGAGGCCGGTGGCGAGCTGGGCGCGCAGAGGTCCGTGATCGACGGCTTCTGGATGGGCCTGGCCAAGCGCTCGGTGCAGTTCGGCTGAGGCATGTGCGCCCCCGCCGCGTAAGACGAGGGTGTGGAGAGTCTTGGATTTTCGCGAGAGTCCGGGCGCGCGGCAACTTTCCGGCGGCGCGATTCGTCCATCAGGGTGGAAGGCAGTCGAAGGGGACGCTCTTCCCGAAGTGGCGCCATCGGTGTGAGCGGAGTCTCGCATCCGGGGCGACCGGCGGGGTCCGTGAGAGATCCGGGAAGCCCTCGGCGCCACCCTGACCTGCGGTTCCGCGACCGTCGACGGCGACGTTCGGCGACTGCGGCGAGACAGGGTACTGCATGATCAGAAAATTGGAGGGGCGGGTTGGGAATTCTGTCCGGATTCCAGTCGTTGTTTCCATCGGATGCCGGGCACCCGAGGAGAGTTCCCAAGCAGGTGCCAAGCATCTGAAGGACCACCCGCTGACCCTCCCCCAGAGCCTTGACGGCCTGGGGGGACCCCCATTCGCAAGGGAGCACGCATGGCAACCCGTGCCGTCGCCCGTCGTAAGTCCGCCTCCGGCGAGACGACCGACGCGGCAAGCAGTGTTCGCGCCCATGGCGGCGAGATCGCCGATCGCGACCTGGTCGGCATGTATCTCGACGAGATAGCGCGTACACCGCTGCTCGACGCCGCCAAGGAGGTCGAGCTGTCCCAGATCATCGAAGCGGGTGTGTTCGCGCGGCAGATTCTCGACGGGCACGAGGAGACGAAGACGGAGGGCACCGACGAGGAGCTCCAGGCCCTGGTCGACCAGGGGGAGCGGGCCAAGGACGTCTTCATCCGTTCCAACCTGCGCCTGGTCGTGGCGGTCGCCCGGCGGTACCCGCGCAGTGGCCTGCCCCTGCTGGACCTGATCCAGGAGGGCAACGCGGGCCTGGTGCGCGCGGTGGAGAAGTTCGACTACCGCAAGGGCTTCAAGTTCTCGACGTACGCCACCTGGTGGATCCGCCAGGCGATCACGCGCTCGATAGCCGACCAGTCGCGCACGATCCGTCTGCCCGTCCACCTCGTGGAGGAGCTGGGCCGCATCCGCCGCGTCCAGCGTGAGTTCAACCGGGAGCACGGCCGTGACCCGGAGCCCGCGGAGATCGCCGAGGACCTCGGCTCGACGCCCGAGCGCGTCTCGGACGTCCTCGACTGGGCCCGTGACCCGGTCTCGCTGAACATGTCGGTGGACGACGAGGGCGAGACCCAGTTCGGGGACCTGCTGGAGGACACTTCCGCGGTCTCGCCCGAGCAGTCGGTCATGACGCTGCTCCGCAGTGAGGAACTCGACGACCTCATCGGCCGCCTCGACCAGCGCACGGCCTCCATCATCAAGATGCGGTACGGCATAGAGGACGGCCGCGAGCGTACGCTCACCGAGGTCGGCAAGGAGCACGGCCTGACGCGTGAACGCATCCGCCAGATCGAGAAGCACGCGCTGCTCGAGCTGAAGAAGCTGGCCCGCGACACCGGCTTCGACGCCGCGGCGTGAGACCGGGCGCGTAAGCCTGTCGGTGTATCGGGCGACCGCGTACGCCGGGTGGCGAAAGGCCGCGCAAACATGGCCGTGTACCGCCGCTTCAAGCGGCGGGGGCACGGGAACAACCCTTCAGGATCCAGGAGTTCGGATCCCGGACGGGCCCCTCCCGGACGGGCTCCAAAGTCCAGAGCCACGTCCCGACGCACTCCCCCCCGGCGCCGGGACTTCCCCAGAGCCGGGTTCCGGCGCCCCTCCCCCCGGGGTGCCGGAACCCGGCTCCACCTACGGAACCTCCCCCGGAAGGCCGGTTACGACCGCCGATCCGCCCTCCGTCCACTTCTCGCCGCCTCCGTCGGCCCCGCCGGCCCGCGTCAACCGTGCCCCCAACTGCCGTACGCACCACACGAGTTCCTCGGGTTCCAGCACCGTGAACTCGCAGTCCAGCATCGCCAGCCGCACCGCGAGCCACTCCACCTTGTCGCCGACCGCGGCCCGCAGCCGGCAGCCGCCCGCGTCGAGCGGCTCCGGTGCGCCGAGCCACGAGGGCAGTCGCGCCGCGACCACCTCGACCGGTTCGGCGAAGGCCACCGTGAACGTGTAGGTCTCCTGCCGGCGGTACATCGACTGCCGGAGGTACTCGGCCGCGCTTCCGGTCGGCAACTCCCGCGGAGCGAACCGCGCACCGGTGGCGAGGGGCTCGCTCACCCGGTCCACGCGGAACGTCCGCCAGTCCGCTCGGTCCAGGTCGTACGCCACGAGGTACCAGCGCCGACCGGTCGACACGAGCCGGTACGGCTCGGTCAGCCGACGCGACGCGGCCCCGTCGCCGGCCCGGTAGGCGAACCGCAGCCGCTCGTGCCCCGCCACCGCGGAGGCCATGACGGTGAGCGTCTCCGGCGCGACGCTCGCCGCGTCTCCGCCGGTCAGCGGCGTCGTCGCGGCCTGAAGCGTGGAGACGCGGTGCCGCAGCCGGGCCGGCAGCACCTGCTCCAGCTTCGCCAGCGCCCGCACCGACGCCTCGTCCACGCCCTCGATCGCGTGCCCGGCCCCGGCGCGCAGCCCGACCGCGATCGCCACGGCCTCCTCGTCGTCGAGTACGAGGGGAGGCATGGCCTTCCCGGCGACCAGCCGGTAGCCGCCGTCCGACCCCTTGGTCGCCTGCACCGGATAGCCCAGCTCGCGCAGCCGGTCGATGTCCCGCCGGACGGTGCGCCGGGACACCCCGAGCCGTTCGGCGAGTTCACCGCCGGGCCACTCCCGAGGCGTCTGGAGGAGAGAGAGGAGCTGGAGGAGCCGGGCCGGTGTGTCCGTCGTCATACATCCGAGCATGCCGCAAAAGTAGGACATGATCTGGCCTAATGCCTGCCTAGGTTGCCGTCATGTCCTCCACCGAAACCCCCACCGACGGCACGGTCCGGACCGCCGACCGCCGTCGTTGGTTCGCACTGGCGATCGTGATGACCGCGGCCTTCATGGACCTCGTGGACGTCACGATCGTCAACATCGCGATTCCGTCCATCCAGCAGGACGCCGGCGCGTCCTTCAGTCAGATCCAGTGGATCACCGCCGGATACGCCCTCGCCTTTGCGGCCGGTCTGATCACCGGCGGCCGGCTCGGCGACATCCACGGCCGCAAGCGGCTGTTCCTCCTCGGCATCGGCGGCTTCACCCTCGCCTCCGCGCTGTGCGGCTTCGCCGCGAACCCCGAGATGCTGGTCGCCGCCCGCATCCTGCAAGGCGTCATGGCCGCGATGATGGTCCCGCAGGTGCTGTCGATCGTGCACGCCACCTTCCCGGCGCACGAACGCGGCAAGGTCTTCGGCCTGTTCGGTGCGATCGTCGGCCTGGGCGCGGTCTCCGGCCCGCTGCTCGGCGCGCTGCTGACCGAGTGGAACCTGTTCGGTCTGGAATGGCGGCCGATCTTCCTGATCAACCTGCCCGTCGGTGCCCTGGCCCTCGTCCTCGGCAACCGTTTCATCAGCGAGTCCAAGGCCCCTCGGGCCCTGAAGCTCGACCTCGTCGGGGTCGCCCTGGTCACCCTGGGGCTGCTGATGCTGCTCTACCCGCTGACCCGGGGTCGCGAGCTGGGCTGGCCGCTGTGGGGGTACGCCTCGATGGTGGGCGCGCTCGTGGTCTTCGCGGCGCTGGTGGCGTACGAGCGGAGCAAGGCGGCGCGGGACGGTTCGCCGCTCGTCGAGCTGTCGTTGTTCCGGGTGAAGAGCTTCGCCGCGGGCATCGCGGTGCAGACCGTCTTCGGAGTCGCGCTGGGCGTGTTCTTCCTGGTCTGGACGCTGTACATGCAGGTAGGCCTGGGCTGGAGCCCGCTGCGTGCGGGCCTGACGGGCGTCCCGTTCTCGATCGCCGTGTCCGTCGCGGCCGGGATGTCCGTGCAGAAGCTGGTCCCGCGCTTCGGCCGCAAGGTGCTCCAGACGGGCGCCCTGGTGATGGCGGCCGGTGTCCTGCTGTACATCGGGGAGTCCGAGCGGTACGGCCTGCGCATCGCCCCCTGGCAGATGGCGCTCCCGCTGGTCGTGATGGGCCTGGGCATGGGCCTGATCGTGGCGCCGCTGACCGACGCGGTGCTCTCCGAGGTCCCGCGTGAGCACGCGGGTTCGGCGTCCGGACTGATCAACACCGTGCAGCAGATGGGCAACGCGCTGGGACTCGGCCTGGTGTCGGTGGTGTTCTTCGGGGTCATCGGCGACCGTCTGACCCCGGCCGAGGTGGGTCCGGCCTTCGTCAACGGCTTCCAGCACGCGCTGGTGTGGGTGGCGGCGGTGCTGGGCGTCATCTTCGTCCTGATGTCGGCCCTGCCCAAGTGGCCGGGCCAGCCGGCGGAGGGCGCCGAGGAGACAGCCGAGGAGGCCGGGGAACGGGCCGTGGCGGCGGAGCCGGAGCGGGCGGACGAACTGGTGGGCTGACCCGTACCCGTACCCGTACCCGTACCTGTACCTGGACCTGCACCCGGACCCAACTGGACCGGAAGTCCGTTCATACCCGGTTTCATGCCCGAACCTGTTTACTTCCTCGACATCCCGGCGTAGCCTCCGAGGGGAAACCACAAGTTCGGGCATCAGGCGGAGGCGAACAGACATGTACGCACCGGAGCGGCAGCAGGAGATCCTCCGGCTCGCCCGGGACGGCGGCCGCGTGGACGTCGTGTCGCTCGCCGAGGAGTTCCAGGTGACGGCGGAGACGATCCGCCGCGACCTGAAGGCCCTCGACCGCGCGGGCCTGCTGCGCAGGGTGCACGGCGGCGCCATCCCGGCCGGCCGTCTCGACTTCGAGCCGGACCTCACCGAGCGCGAGTCCACCGCGGCCGACGAGAAGGACCGCATCGCCAAGGCGGCCCTGGCCGAAGTGCCGGCCGAGGGCACGCTGATCCTCGACGCCGGTACGACGGTGGCCCGCATGGCCGCCGCCCTGCCCCTGGAGGCCTCGCTCACCGTCGTCACCCACTCCCTGCCGATCGCGGCCCGCCTCGCGGACCATCCCGGTCTCCAGCTCCACCTCGTGGGCGGGCGTGTGCGCAACCGCACGCGCGCCGCGGTGGACGCCTGGGCGCTGCGGGCCTACGGCGAGATCCGCGCCGACGTGCTGTTCGTCGCCGCCAACGGCTTCTCCGCCGAACACGGCCTGACCACCCCCGACCTCGCCGAGGCCGCGGTGAAGCGCGCGGCGATCGCCGCCGCCCGCCGTGTGGTGCTGCTCGCCGACTCCGCCAAGCACGGCCAGGAGCACTTCGCCCGCTTCGGCACTCTGAACGACGTGGACCTGCTGATCACCGACAGCGGATTGAGTACCGAGGACGCGGCCGCCATCGAGCGCGGCGGCACGGAAGTAGTACGCGCATGATCGTCACCGTCACCCCCAACCCCTCCCTGGACCGCACCTACGAGGTCCCCTCGCTCGAGCGCGGCCGGGTCGTCCGGGCCACCGGTGAGCGCATGGACCCGGGCGGCAAGGGCGTGAACGTCTCGCGCGCCGTCGCGGCCGCCGGCCGGCGCACGGTCGCCGTCCTGCCCCTGGGCGGCGCGCCGGGCGCGCTCGTCGCGGACCTGCTCGACGCGCAGGGCATCGACGTCGCACCGGTGCCGGTCGCCGGGGCCACCCGCTCGAACATCGCGCTCGCCGAGGCCGACGGCGTCCTGACGAAGATCAACGCACCGGGTCCGGAACTCTCCGCCGAGGAGCAGGAGTCGCTGCTGGAGACCGTGCGGCGGCAGTCGCGCGGCGCCGACTGGATCGCGTGCTGCGGCAGCCTGCCGCGCGGACTCGCGCCGTCCTGGTACGCCGACCTGGTCGCACGGGCACACGAGGCCGGCGCACGCATCGCGCTGGACACCTCCGGGCCCGCGCTGCTGGAAGCGCTGCGCGAGGGTCCGGACCTGGTCAAGCCCAACGCCGCGGAGCTCGCCGAGGCCGTCGGGCGCTCCCTGGCGACGGTCGGCGACGCGGTGAAGGCGGCCGAGGAACTGCGCGGACTCGGCGCGCGCACCGTGCTCGCGAGCCTGGGCGCCGACGGGCAACTGCTCGTGGACGACGCGGGCGCCTGGTTCGGCAGCGCACGCGTGGACGCCGTCCGCAGCAACGTCGGCGCCGGGGACTCCTCCCTCGCCGGGTTCCTGATCGCCGGCGGCACCGGCCCGGAGGCCCTGGCGCTCGCCGTCGCACACGGCGCGGCCGCCGTCCAGCTGCCGGGCAGCCTGATGCCGACACCCGCCGACCTGGACCCGGCGGCGGTGACGGTCACCGCGGACGTGCCGGTGGACCGCGCCCTGACGGAGCCGTGACATGACCCCGCGCCCGCCCCGCAGCCGGTGCCGTACGACGCCTCCGGCCGCCCGCACCCCCCACGACTCCCCCCGCACTGCCCCCGTCCCCACCCCCGCCCACCTCACTGACCGGGCGATACGCGCGCTAAGGAGCCCGCGATGAGCGACATGATCACCGCGGACCTGGTCGATCTCGACCTGTCCGCCGACACCAAGCAAGCGGCGGCGCGCTCCCTCGCCGAGCGGATGGTGGCCCTGGGCCGGGTGACCGACCTGGAGGGCTTCCTCGCCGACGTGGCCGCCCGCGAGGCGCAGATGCCGACCGGCCTCGACGGCGGCATCGGCATCCCGCACTGCCGCAGCGAGCACGTGGTCGAGCCGACGCTCGCCTTCGGGCGCAGCGCGGCCGGGATCGATTTCGGCGCGACGGACGGCCCCGCCGACCTGATCTTCCTGATCGCGGCCCCGGCCGGCGCGGACGACGCCCACCTGAAGATCCTTTCGTCGCTGGCCCGGCAGTTGATGAACGGCGAGTTCACCTCCGCGCTGCGGGCGGTGGACGACGCGGCGGCCGCTGCCGCGCTCATCCGCGGGGACGAGACCGCGGCCACGGCGGGCACGGCAAAGGGCTCCGCCACGGGCACCAAGGGCGCCGCCGCGACCGCCGAGGGCGCCTTGGCGCAGGCGGCGGGCGCTCCCGAAGACACCGCTGCGACGCCGGGGGCGGCCTCCTCCGGCGCCGCGGCGGGCGGTAGGGCCCCGGTGCCGGACGCGAGCGCGAACCCCACGGGCGCGGCGGCTCCGGACAGCACCGCCCCGGACGGGTCTGACGCGAAGGAGCCCGAGTCCGCTCCGGAGCCGGGCGTCGCGCCGGGAGCCGCCGACGCGCCCAGCGCTGCCGCCGCTCCCGCCGCTGCCGTCGCTTCCGGCGAGCGGCCGTTCCGGATCGTCGCCGTCACCTCCTGCCCCACCGGTATCGCGCACACCTACATGGCGGCCGAGTCGCTGGAGAACGCCGGCCGCGAGGCGGGCGTCGAGGTCGTCGTCGAGACCCAGGGTTCGGCCGGCTTCACCCGGCTCGACCCGGCGGTGATCGCGGCGGCCGACGGCGTGATCTTCGCCCATGACGTCCCCGTACGCGACAAGGACCGCTTCACCGGGAAGCCGGTCGTCGACGTCGGGGTGAAGGCGGGCATCAACCGGCCCGGCGAGCTGATCACCGAGGTCCGCGCCAAGGCCGCCCGCGAGGAGGCGACCGCGGCGCCGGCGCCGGGCGCAACGCCGGTCGAGCGGGCCGGCGAGGCGGGCGAGGGCTACGGTACGAAGCTGCGCAAGTGGCTCATGTCCGGCGTCAGTTACATGGTTCCCTTCGTCGCCGCGGGCGGTCTGCTGATCGCCCTCGGGTTCGCGATCGGCGGCTACGAGATCAACAAGGCGCCGTCGGTGATGGACCACTTCGTCTGGACCCAGGCCGACAGTTGGGCCGCCCTGCTGTTCCAGATCGGCGGTGTGGCCTTCGCCTTCCTCGTCCCCGTGCTGGCCGGCTACATCGCCTACGGCATGGCGGACCGCCCCGGACTCGTCCCCGGCTTCGTCGGCGGCTCGATCGCGCTCACCATCAACGCCGGTTTCCTCGGCGGCCTGGCGGCCGGTCTGATCGCCGGTGGTGTGGTGATGGCGATCCAGAAGGTGCGCATCCCGGCGGCCCTGCGCGGCATCATGCCGGTGGTGGTGATCCCGCTGATCTCCTCGGCGGTCGTCGGGTTCCTGATGTTCGTGGTCATCGGCAAGCCCATCGCCACCGCGCAGAAGGGCATGACCGACTGGCTGAACGGGCTGACCGGCACCAACGCCGTCCTGCTCGGCGCGCTGCTCGGCCTGATGATGTGCTTCGACCTCGGCGGTCCGGTCAACAAGGTCGCCTACACCTTCGCCACCGCCGGTATCGCGGTCTCCAACCCCAGCGACTCCGCGATGAAGATCATGGCCGCGGTGATGGCGGCCGGTATGGTCCCGCCACTGGCGATGGCCCTGGCCACGACCGTGCGCGGCAAGCTGTTCACCCGCACCGAGCGGGAGAACGGCAAGGCCGCCTGGGTCCTGGGCGCCTCCTTCATCTCCGAGGGCGCCATCCCGTTCGCGGCGGCCGACCCGCTGCGCGTCATCCCGTCGTCGATGGTCGGCGGCGCGCTCACCGGCGCCCTGTCGATGGTCTTCGGTGCCACGCTCCGTGCCCCGCACGGCGGCATCTTCGTGGTCCCGCTGATCGGCAACCCGTTCCTTTACCTGATCGCCATCGCGGCGGGCGTGTGTGTGACCACCGCCCTGGTGGTCGCCCTGAAGGCCCTGCGCAGGCCGGTGCCGGGCGTGGCGGCCGGCGAGGCGGGCGAGGGCGTGGCGGCCGAGCCCGCGGACCGGGAGCAGCCGGTGGCGGCCTGAACCGCCCCTTGCCTCCCTGCCCTCCAGCCCCTGCCCCTGTCTCTCACTGCTTGTCCCTTTGGTGCGCTGTGAGTTGTTCACGGCACCTGCGAGATACGTCACGGTCCGGGGTCAAAGTCCCGGACCGTGGTGTCTACTGGAACACATGCCTGATCATGTCTCGACCCTGATGTGGATCGGTGTGGCCGTCCCCGCCGCACTGACCACCGCCTGCCTGATCGGCCTCGCCCGCATCCGACGCGGCATCCGCCTCGAGACCGCTCGGCAGCAGTCCGCCCCGAGGCTGGCGGGCCTTCCGCTCCAGCGCGGGGCCGGCCCCGGCCGGGAGTTCGTCGAACTGACCCCGGAGGAGAAGGCCGCCTTCGCGGGCCTGGTGCGTCGACTCGGCAACGGCCGCTGAGGCCCGCCCGGCATACGGGAACGTGACGACAGGCCCCCAGGGCCTGTTCGCAACAGGCCCTACGGCATCAGGGCCGCGCGCCGTTCCATCGCGCTGCGGGCGGCGTCCTCCGTCGCGTACACCTCGCACATGTGGCGGCCGTCGGGGGTCGCCGTGTGCTCGACCTCCCACAGCGAGATCTCCACACCCCCGTCCAGCAGGAACGCGTGCTCGTAGAGCGAGAAGCACAGCCCCGCGCGGCCCGCGCGGCAGGGGCGGCCGAAGGCCTGGGTGATCCGGTGACCGGATGCCGTCGCCAGCAGGGACGCGACGTCCGCGCCCGGCCGGTCGGCGTTCTCCGCGCGCCGCAGCAGACGGCGTGCGTGGTCGGCCGAGTCGTCGGACGCGTACGCGTGCCGGGCCCGGGGCGGCGGTGAGAGCTGGACCAGAACCGGCAGCTCGAACTCCGGCGCGTCCGGCGGGAGCGGCAGCCGGGCGGTGGCGGTGCTCAGCTCCTCCTCGTCGTCGTACACCTCGTGCTGCACCTCGCTGCCCGGCGCCGTGTTGTGCACCAGCTCCCAGAGGGTGAGCGCCGATCCGTCGGCCAGCAGCCAGGTGTGCCGGTAGGTCTCCCGGTGCAGCCCGGCGCTGTGGTGCGCGGAGTGCAGTGAACCGTCATAGGCCAGGGCGCAGTCGAGCCGTCGTATCGTCTCGTCGGGTAACTCGAAGGAGTTCAGGGCGCGGCCGAGGAGTCGCGCGAGGTGCTCCTCCGGAGACTCGGGCGACTCGCGTGGCTCGTACGCAGTCGTCTCGTACGGAACGCTCAAGGTTTCTCCCGGCGTTGCTGCATGTCACCTTGTGGGTGCATACCGTAGCCCCTCGGTCGAGCATCATGTCCGCGAACCGAGAAAACGTCCACGAGGAAAACGGCCGACCCGCGCGAGAAGTTCCCGCGCGAACCGCTGTCCCGTCAAAATCCGCTGGTCAAGCGCGCGTTGTGCAGCCGGAGCCGGGCGGTGGGCGCGGTGACAGGTCAACGGGCGCCGTACAGCTCCTCGTAGGCCGGCCACTCTCCGCCCGGTCCGGCCACCGTCTCGGCGGCCCGTACCGCGCGGACGATCGCGCGGGTCACCTGGTCCGCGCCTGCCGCGAGGATCTCGTTCAGGGCGAGCGGGGAACCGGGGTCGAGCGGACGCGCCCCCGTGGCCAGAGCGAACACCGTGTCGCCGTCGTTGAGCAGGTGCACCGGACGTACGGCGCGCGCGATGCCGTCGTGCGCCGTGCCGGCCAGCTTCTGCGCCTGCGCCTTGGTCAGGTCCGCGTCGGTGGCGACCACCGCCAGGGTGGTGTTCAGCGGGGGCGGCGCGTTGCGCGCGGCGGCCTCCGTGAGGCGCCGCCGCGCGGCCTCGTGCACCCGCGCGTCGGGACACTCCACCCGTCCCTGGAACAACTCCCCGTACAGCACCCCCGTTTCCGGCTCGACCGCCGACCCCACCGCGTTGGCCACCACCAGCGCGGCCACCGTGACACCCGAATCGAGCACCGTGCTCGCCGTGCCGACCCCACCCTTGAGCGGTCCCACGGCCGCTCCGGTTCCGGCGCCCACACACCCCTCGGGCACCCGCCCGCCCACCTCGCTCGCCGCGGCGGCCTCGACCGCGGCGCGCCCGGTGGCCGCGTCCGGCCGGGCCCGGAAGTCACCGCCGCGCCCCAGGTCGAACACGCAGGCAGCGGGTACGACCGGCACGACGTGCGAAGGGTCGGGCCCGACGCGGACCCCGCGCCCCCGTTCCTCCAGCCAGGCCATCACCCCTGAGGCGGCGTCCAGCCCGTAGGCGCTGCCGCCGGTCAGGACGACCGCCTCCACCGTCCGCACCAGGTTGCGCGGATCCAGCGCGTCGGTCTCCTTGGTTCCGGGGCCGCCGCCGCGCACCTCCACGGCGGCCACGGCGCCGCCCTCCGGTGCGAGCACGACCGTCGTGCCGGTGAGCCAACCGCCGTCCGTGCGCGTCGCATGTCCCACCCGCACGCCTTCGACGTCCGTCAGAGCGTCCACTGTCATGGGGGCCAGTCTCCGGGGTGCGGCGGGACCACGGGTCTCTCACGGGTCCCTTCATGCGTCATGGGTCTGCCTGTGCGGAGGACGGAACTGCGTGCAACTTCACGCCGCCTGCCGCGGACCGTACCCTTGAGGCATGAGTACCACCCCCGAGTCCGCCCCCGAGTCGATCCCCGAGTCCGCCCCCGAACCGCGCGACCCGAAGGCCGCGCTGATCTTCGACGACCCGCTGAACCAGCAGTCCACGGACGACACCGACCGCGGGTGGGGCGAGCGCACGGACGGCGACGCCGCCGCCGATCTCAAGCGCTTCCTGGACGAGAAGCCGCCTCACCACCTCTGAGGCGCACGGGCCCGCCGGACCGCGAACGCTACTGCTCGCCGTATTCGGAACGGCGCCGGGCGACCAGCTCGTCGCGGATCTCCTTGAGCACCTCCAGCTCGGTCACCTCCACCACCTCCTGCGTGCCCTCCGTGGCCTTCTTCCGCTCCTCTTGGCGGGCCAGGAACTTCGCCATGGGCAGGACCATCAGGAAGTAGACCACCGCGGCGGTTATCAGGAACTGGAGAGCGGCGCCGAGGACCGAACCCCACATGATCCGGATGCCCTGATCGCCGTCGCAGGCGGTGCTCAGGCACGAGCTGTAATGGTCGAGGTTCTTGGTTCCGATCGCTCCGACGACCGGACTGATCACCCCCTTCACCACCGCGTTGACGATGTTGGTGAAGGCGGCGCCGACGACCACCGCCACTGCCAGATCGACGACGTTCCCGCGCATCAGGAAGGCTTTGAAGCCCTGCCAGAGACTCGGGTCCTTCTTGTCGCTCACCTGCGGGCCCTCCTTGGACAAGCAACTGCAACGTGCGGAACGAACAGCTCCGCAACCTACGTCTCACCAGAGGGTCACCGCCAGCCTGGCCGTGGCGCTCGCCCCCGCCAGCCCCGCCGCGGTGGAGCGCGGCACCGACAGCGCGACCAGCGCCCCGCTCCCGACCACGTCGTCCACGGGCTCCGGGATCCTGGCCACCCGGACTCCGTGTGCGACCACCCGGGCCTGCCCGCCCGTCGCCGGATCCTCCGCCGCGATCACGTCGACCCGGTCGCCGGGGCGCAGCAGCCGGACCGTGGCCGCGTCCGCGATGCGCACGGGCACGATCACCGTGCGCAGCTCATCCGCATCGCGGCGCCCGGCGGCCCGGTCGGCCCGGTCGGTCCGGTCGGCTCTGTCGGCCGGCGCGGGCTGTCCGCCGGCCGCTCCGCCGCCCGGCGGGTCCGGAGCGTCCTGTGGGCCCGCCGCCACGAGCGCGGCCGCGGTGACGGCGAGCCCGGCCGCCACCGCGCGCCCCCGGTGCCGTACGAGCCGGCGCAGTCCGTACCTCCCGCCGCGCACGCGCACCGGCGCGAAGTGCGGTACCTCACACGTGGCCGGGGCATCCGCACCGGGCGCGTACGGAGAGAACCGCGTGAGGGACGCCTGGGGAGCGAGGGGAGCAGGGGGAGCAGGGACGGCAGAGGGCGCCAGGAAAGGGGAGGACGAAGACGGCACGGACATGCGGACCACCACCAGCGACGGGGAATTTCGGCTTGCCACGCCCACGATGAGGCATCGCGCCGCCGCCCGCCGGAGCCCGTGTGCTACCCGCCGGTTGTGGACAACTCCCTCACCCGAAGGAGTAGTTCCGCCCCGCTACGGCAGCGCGAACCCCGGGTCCATCCCGCCCAGCGCACCGGCGCACAGGCAGTCCCGCTGCTCGGTCGAGGGCAGCGCGGCCACCGCGTCGAACAGAACGCCCCGCAGTCGCGCCACGTTGGCCGCGAACACCCGCAGCACCTCCTCGTGCGAGACGCCCTCGCCGGTCTCCGCGCCCGCGTCCAGGTCGGTGACCAGCGTCAGCGAGGTGTAGCAGAGCTCCAGTTCACGGGCGAGCGCCGCCTCGGGGTGGCCGGTCATGCCCACCACCGACCAGCCCTGTGCCTGGTGCCACAACGACTCGGCCCGGGTCGAGAAGCGGGGCCCCTCCACCACGACGAGGGTGCCGCCATCCACCGCCTCCCAGTCCTGCCCGCGTGCCGCCTTCAGCGCGGCCGTGCGGCCCACCGGGCAGTACGGGTCGGCCATCGAGACGTGCACGACGTTCGGCACCGTGCCGTCGGGGCGCGGCAGCCCGTCGAAGTAGGTCTGCGCCCGGGACTTCGTACGGTCGACGAACTGGTCGGGCACCAGCAGCGTGCCCGGCCCGTACTCGGGGCGCAGCCCGCCCACCGCGCAGGGCCCGAGCACCTGGCGCACGCCCACGGAGCGCAGCGCCCACAGGTTGGCCCGGTAGTTGATGCGGTGCGGCGGGAGGTGGTGACCCCGGCCGTGCCGGGGCAGGAAGGCGACCCGCCGGCCGGCGACCTCACCGAGGAAGAGGGAGTCGCTGGGCGCCCCGTACGGCGTGTCCACCTGGACCTCGGTCACGTCCTCGAGGAACGAGTAGAAGCCGGAACCGCCGATGACACCGATCTCTGCGTTCGCCATGACCAGCACACTAGCGCCCGCTCGCACGCGGAGAACCCCTGCCCGCACACACGCCGAGGACCCCACCGTCCCACGACGGAGGGGTCCCGGAAGAAAGGCGTCAGGCGGCCGAGCTCGTGGACGTCGAGGACGACCCCGACGACGACGAACCGGAGGACGAGGACGAGCCGGAGGACGACCCGGACGACGAGGACGAGGACGAGGAGCTCGACGACTTCGACGACGACGCCGGGCTGCTGCTCGACGAGGAGCCGCGGCTGTCGTTGCGGTAGAAGCCGGATCCCTTGAAGACAATGCCGACCGCGGAGAACACCTTCTTCAGGCGGCCACCGCAACCGGGGCACTCGGTGAGCGCGTCGTCGGTGAACTTCTGCACCGCCTCGAGGCCCTCGCCGCACTCGGTGCACTGGTACTGATAGGTGGGCACTGTCTTCCTCCTGGCACTCTCACTCGATGAGTGCTAACGACGGTCCATAGTGACGTATTCCCGAGGATCAGTCCACTGTCACGTGGGCGCGGTGACCGACGCCACGTGCGACCTCGCGGCTCTGCGGCCGGGCCGCGAGCCGCGACCTGAGCGCCACCAGGGTGAGAAACGCGAGCACCGTGCCCGCCATCGGCACCAGGAAGCCGGCGCCGCCCCACAGACGGTCCTCCATCTGTCCGGCGACGGTGACCGCCGCCGCCTGGCCGAGCGCGACCGCGCCCGTGAGCCAGGTGAACGCCTCGGTGCGGGCGCCGGCCGGGACCAGGCTCTCCACCAGGGTGTAGCCGGTGATCAGGGCGGGGGCGATGCACATGCCCACCAGGAGGCCGAGCGCCGCAAGGAGCGGAACCGAGTGCGCGGTCCACAGCGCGGACGCGGCCAGCGCCAGGGCGGTGTAGCCGACGAGGAGGCGGTGCTGCGGGGCGGTTTTCCAGGCGATGGCGCCGCAGACGACGCCGGAGAGCATGTTGCCCGCGGCGAAGGTGCCGTACAGCACCCCGTTGAGGCCGGGCGACCCGATCGACTCGGTGAACGCGGCCAGCGAGACCTGCATGCCGCCGAAGACCGATCCGATGCCCAGGAAGGTGGCGATCAGCACCCGCACCCCGGGGATGCGCAGGGCGGAGACGTGCTCCACGCGCGCGTGCCCGCGGTCGCCGACGGACGGCTGGGTGCGCTTCTGCGCGGCGAACAGCAGGCCGCCGACCAGGGTCAGCCCGGCCTCGGTGACCAGTCCGGCGGCCGGTGCGACCGTCGTGCACAGAGCGGTCGCCAGGAGGGGGCCGACGACGAACGTCAGCTCGTCGGTGACGGACTCGAAGGCGGCCGCGGTGGTCATCAGCGGCGAGTCCTTGAGCGTCACGCCCCAGCGGGCCCGCACCATCGGGCCGACCTGCGGCACCGAGGCGCCCGTCGGCACGGCCGCCGCGAACAGCGCCCACAGGGGGGCGTGCGCCAGGGCGAGCGCGGTCAGGGTCAGCCCTGCCAGGGTGTGCGTCAGAACGCCGGGGACCAGCACCGCGCGCTGCCCGTAGCGGTCGGCGAGACGCCCGCTGTACGGCGCGAACAGTGCCATGGAGACGCCGGTGACGGCGGCGGCGGCGCCGGCCGCGCCGTAGGAGCCGGTGGTGTGCTGCACCAGCAGCACGATGGAGATGGTGAGCATCGCGAACGGCTGGCGCGCGGCGAAACCGGGGAGCAGGAACGTCCAGGCGCCGCGGGTGCGCAGCAGCTGCCCGTATCCCGGGCGAGAGGATTCCGTCGCGGTCCGCGCCGGTTCGGTGTTGGTGACCGTGGATCCCACGGCCCGTGCCTTTCTGCCGCCTGGTAGCGCGGACCCGGGCGTGTGGGCGCGCCGAGAGCTGTCCTCTTGCGCGGACTGCGGTAGATGCCGACGCCCGCTGAGGGGGCTACCCGGCCGCCATACGGTCGCGCCAGCTCTGCGTCAGGCAGAGTTGGTTCGATCAGGGTGCGCCCTCATCGTACAGGGGCGCTGGAAACCCCCTCTCATCCGCGGCTGCCGGCCCCCGCTCCGTCGGCGCCCAGCCAGCCGGCGAGCTTGCCGCCCCGGCCGACCGCGCGCAGGCGCTGTTCGGCCGCCTCCCGGACCGGGTCGGTGGCGACCACGAGGAGTTCGTCGCCGTGCCGCAGGGTGGTGGTCGGCAGCGGCACGAACGACTTGCCCTCGCGGACGACCAGGGTGACCGCTGACCCGGACGGCAGCCGCAGCTCGTTGATCTCCACGCCGTGCATCCGCGACCCGCCGGGGATGACGACGGACAGCAGATGGCCGCGCAGCCGCTCCAGGGGCGCCGACTCGATGCCGAGGTCGGCGGCCTCCTCGCCGGAGCCCAGCCGCAGCTTGCGGGCGAGCCAGGGCAGGGTCGGCCCCTGCACGAGGGTGTAGACGACGACCAGGACGAAGACGATGTTGAAGATGCGGTGGGTGGCGTCGACCCCGTTCACCATGGGGATCGTCGCCAGGATGACGGGCACGGCGCCGCGCAGTCCGGCCCAGGACATCAGGGACTGCTCCTGCCACGGCACCCGGAACGGCAGCAGGCTGGCCACCACGCCCAGCGGGCGCGCGACCACGGTCAGCACCAGTCCGATGACGAGGGCGGGCAGGACGTCGTCGAGCAGTTCGTGCGGGGTGACCAGCAGGCCGAGCATGACGAACATGCCGATCTGGGCGATCCAGCCGAGCCCTTCGGCGAAGCCGCGGGTGGCGGGCCAGTGCGGCAGCTTGGCGTTGCCGAGCAGCACCGACGCGAGGTAGACGGCGAGGAAGCCGCTGCCGTGGGCCAGCGCGCCGGCGGCGTACGCCGTGACGGCGATGGCCATGACGGCGATCGGGTAGAGGCCGGAGGCGGGCAGCGCCACGTGCCGCAGCCCCCAGGAGCCGAGCCAGCCCACCGCCAGGCCGATGGCCGCGCCGATCGCCAGCTCCAGAGCTATCTCGCCGATCAGGACGTACCAGTGCTCGATCGGTCCCGCGGTGGAGAAGGCGACGACCAGGAT
Source organism: Streptomyces sp. NPDC052043 (assembly GCF_044548235.1). Taxonomy (NCBI): domain Bacteria; kingdom Bacillati; phylum Actinomycetota; class Actinomycetes; order Kitasatosporales; family Streptomycetaceae; genus Streptomyces; species Streptomyces sp. NPDC052043. The sequence goes on along the minus strand of NZ_JBIUBT010000009.1, from coordinate 179,078 downwards.
GACCACTGGGGCGTCGTTGAAGCCGGACTCGGCCTCCAGCGTGCCCTTCACGCGCGCGGGGAGGGGGACCTTGCGCAGCACCGAGAAGACGGCCGCCGCGTCCGTGGAGGACACCACTGCGCCGATGATGAGCGACTGGCGCCATCCCAGGCCGCTGAGGTAGTGGGCGGCGGCCGCGGTGACGCCGACGCTCACGGCGACGCCGACGACGGCCAGGGCGGTGGCGGCCGGAAGGACCGGCTTGATCTCCTTCCACTTCGTACCGAGACCGCCCTCGGCGAGGATCACGACGAGGGCCGCGTAGCCGATGACCTGGGTCAGTTCGGCGTTGGTGAAGCGGACGCCGCCGAGCCCGTCCGAGCCCATGACGACGCCGATCCCCAGGTAGACGAGCAGGCTGGGGAGCCCGCTGCGCGAGGAGACCCGGACCGCTGCGACCGCGACGAGGAGGACGACCGAGCAGGCGAGCAGGAGCTGGTTGAGGTGGTGAACAGTCAGCAGCGGTTCCTTCCGCGAGTTCCCGGTTTACTTCGTTACCTTACCTAACTCTTGACGCTTTCTTGACGCGTCCCGTGACGAGAATGGGGGCGTCTCGCCGCCGCTGGACCCGACTCCGCGTCAAGTGCTACCGGGCCCTGCGCCTATGGTTGCTCCAGCGTTCATTCGAAGTCACAGCCCGACCTGCCGCTCGCGTTAGGACAGCAAGGACAGCGATGCCCCCGAACACCACCGCCTCAAAGGGTGACAAGGCCGGCAAGTCCGGCAGGAAGAAGGGGCGAAAAGCCCGCTTGGCCGTGCTTGTCCTGGTGATGGCTCTCATCGGCGGCACCGCCTACGGCGCCTACTGGTCCGTCAGTACCGTGCGCGCCTCCTTCCCGCAGACCACGGGCACCCTCACGCTGCAGGGCCTGTCGGGGCCCGTCGACGTCAAACGCGACGGCTACGGCATCCCGCAGGTCTACGCCTCCAGCGCGGAGGACCTGTTCATGGCGCAGGGCTTCGTCCAGGCGCAGGACCGGTTCTACGAGATGGACGTGCGCCGGCACATGACGTCCGGGCGCCTGTCGGAGATGTTCGGCAAGGGCCAGCTCAAGAACGACGAGTTCCTGCGCACGCTGGGCTGGGACCGGGTCGCGCAGAAGGAGTACGACAAGACGCTGTCGGCCTCCACGAAGAAGTACCTCCAGGCGTACACCGAGGGCGTCAACGCCTACCTCAAGGGGCGGGCGGCCAAGGACATCTCCCTGGAGTACGCGGCGTTGGGCCTCGCCAACGACTACAAGCCCGGGCCGTGGACGCCGGTCGACTCGATCGCCTGGCTGAAGGCGATGGCCTGGGACCTGCGCGGCAACATGCAGGACGAGATCGACCGGGCCCTGATGACCAGCCGCCTCGGCCCCAAGCAGATCCAGGACCTGTACCCGGACTACCCGTACAGCAGGAACAAGCCGATCGTCAGCGAGGGCCAGTACAGCGAGCTCACTCAGGCGTTCGAAGCGAGCGGCGGCACGTCGGACGCGAGCGGTGGCACCTCCACCGGTACGGGTACCGGCACCGGCACCGGCATCTCGACCGACACGGGCACGGGCATCGCGACCGACCCGACGGGCACGGACGGCGGCGGCACCGCGACGGACGCGTCGGCCACGGGTGACAGCTCCGGTGTGCAGAGCCAGCTGATGGGCCTCTACGACGTCCTGGACGGCCTCCCGACGGCCGTCGGCGTCAACGGCAACGGCATCGGCTCCAACTCCTGGGTCGTCTCCGGGCAGTACACGATCACCGGCAAGCCGCTGCTCGCCAACGACCCGCACCTGTCGGCCTCGCTGCCCTCGGTCTGGTACCAGATGGGCCTGCACTGCCGCGAACTCTCCAAGACGTGCCCGTACGACGTCACCGGCTACACCTTCGCGGGCATGCCCGGTGTGATCATCGGCCACAACCAGGACATCGCCTGGGGCATGACCAACTCCGGCGTCGACGTCACGGACCTGTACCTGGAGAAGCTCAGCGGCAACGGCTACCTGCGCGACAACAAGACGGTGCCGTTCAAGACCCGCGAGGAGACCATCAAGGTCGCTGGCGGCACGTCCAAGACGATCGTCGTGCGCGAGACCGACGACGGAATGCCCCTGCTGTCCGACCGCTCCGACGAACTGAGGACGGTCGGCAGGAAGGCCGCGGTCACCACCGCGGCGCCCGACCGCGGCGACGGCTACGCGATCGCCCTGAAGTGGACGGCGCTGGAGCCGGGCACCACCATGGACGCCGTCTTCGCCATCAACAGCGCGAAGGACTGGAGCTCCTTCCGGTCGGCCGCGGAGCTGTTCGACGTGCCCTCGCAGAACCTGGTCTACGCCGACACCAAGGGCAACATCGGCTACACGCTGCCCGGCCGCATCCCCACGCGCGCGAAGGGCGACGACGGCTCCGTCCCGTCGCCGGGCTGGGACTCCCACTACGACTGGACCGGCTACATCAAGCCGCAGGAACTGCCCTACGAGTACAACCCCAAGCGCGGCTACATCGTCACCGCCAACCAGGCCGTCGTCGACCCGAAGACCTACCCCTACACGCTCACCACGGACTGGGGCTACGGCACCCGCAGCCGGCGGATCACCGACCTGATTCAGCAGAAGATCGACGGCGGCGGCAAGATCTCCACCGACGACATGCGCCAGATGCAGATGGACAACAGCAGCGCGATCGCCAACCTGCTGGTGCCCAAGCTGCTGAACATCGACATCGGCGACAAGGACGTCCGCCAGGCGCAGAAGCTGCTGGAGGGCTGGGACCGCACGCAGGACGCCGACTCGGCCGCCGCCGCGTACTTCAACGCCGTGTGGCGCAACATCCTCAAGCTGTCCTTCGGCAACAAGCTGCCCAAGGAGCTGCGGGTCAAGGGCCAGTGCCTGTGGGTGGAGCCGGCCGGCAACACGGGCCCCGCCGACGAGAACCAGAAGGTCCGCGAGTGCGGTGAGCGCGACGCCGACCAGGCGCAGCCGGACGGCGGCGACCGCTGGTTCGAGGTGGTCCGGGCGCTCGTCGACAAGCCGGACAGCGACTGGTGGAAGACCCCGGCGTCCGGTACCCGCCCGAAGGCGGACAACCGCGACGAGCTGTTCAAGCGCGCGATGATCGACGCCCGCTGGGAGCTGACCGCCAAGCTCGGCAAGGACATCGACACCTGGAGCTGGGGCCGGCTGCACCGCCTGTTCCTGAAGAACCAGACCCTGGGCACCGAGGGACCCGGCGTCCTGAAGTACGTCCTCAACCGCGGGCCCTGGAAGCTGAGCGGTGGCGAGGCCGCGGTCAACGCCTCCGGCTGGAACGCCGCCGGCGGCTACGGGGTGGTGTGGGTGCCGTCGATGCGGATGGTGGTCAACCTCGCCGACCTCGACAAGTCCAAGTGGATCAACCTCAGCGGCGCCTCCGGGCACGCCTTCAGCGCCCACTACACCGACCAGACGGGCAAGTGGGCCAAGGGCGAACTGCTCTCGTGGTCCTTCTCGCCGAACGCGGTCGACAAGAGCACGCGCGACACGCTGGTGCTCAAGCCGTGAGCCGCTGAGGCCACCACGGCGGCGAAGGCCCTCCACGCACGCGTGGAGGGCCTTCGCCGTACCCGGGGCCGTACCCGCGGCCGCAGCCGTGCGCGTCAGGTGAAGCGGCGTACCCCCGAAGGTGTCACCACGGCCTGCACCGGCTGGTCGTGGGGCTCCTCGGGGACGTGCTCGACGACCTCCGTGTCGTACAGCAGGACCACGAGGGCGGGATGCGCCCGCGCCGCCTCCAGGCGGGCCAGGACGCGGTCGTAGGACCCTCCGCCGCGTCCCAGGCGCATCCCGCGCGCGTCGACGGCGAGGCCGGGCAGCAGGACCACGTCGGCGGCCGTCACGGCGTCCGGGCCGAGGCGCTCCCCGGCCGGCTCGAACAGCGCCATCCTCCCGGCGTGCTGCACGCGCGCGAGGGAGCCCTCCCCGGTGTACGCGCCCCAGTCCAGGTCGTTGTCGGGCAGCAGCGCGGGCAGCAGCACACGTGCGCCCCGCGCCCGCAACGCGTCGAGCAACGGAGGGGTTCCCGGTTCGGTGCCCACCGAGACGTACGCGGCGATCGTGCGCGCCCCCGTCAGCTCGGGCAGCTCCAGGGCGCGCTCCGCCAGTGCGTGCGCCGCCTCCCGCACTTCATCCACGGTCAACGTCTTCCTCACCGTGAGGATTTCTCGTCGCAAGGTGCGCTTGGCAGGTTCGGCACCGCGTCCGGTGTGGCTCACTGATCCCTCCGTACCCTTCTTTATGCCGGTATGTCTGCTCATATGAGAGTCAATTAACCGGACAGGCAGATTCCGCGCAAAGGCAGCGGATAAGGTTGCGGCCATGACACAGGCGCACCCCAGGATCAGCAAGGCTGTCATTCCCGCGGCAGGTCTTGGCACCCGGTTCCTGCCGGCCACCAAGGCCACTCCCAAGGAGATGCTGCCGGTCGTCGACAAGCCGGCGATCCAGTACGTGGTCGAGGAGGCCGTCTCCGCGGGTCTCGACGACGTCCTCATGGTGACCGGCCGCAACAAGCGGCCGCTGGAGGACCACTTCGACCGCAACTACGAGCTGGAGTCGGCCCTGGAGAAGAAGGGCGACGGCGAGCGGCTCGCCAAGGTGCAGGAGTCCAGCGACCTCGCGACGATCCACTACGTCCGCCAGGGCGACCCCAGGGGTCTGGGCCACGCCGTGCTCTGCGCGGCCCCGCACGTGGGCAGCGAGCCCTTCGCCGTGCTGCTCGGCGACGACCTGATCGACCCGCGCGACCCGCTGCTCCAGCGGATGATCGACGTCCAGGAGACCTACGGCGGCAGCGTGATCGCCCTCATGGAGGTCGCGCCCGAGCAGATCCACCTCTACGGCTGCGCGGCCGTGGAGGCCACCGGGGACGGCGACGTCGTCCGGGTGACCGGCCTGGTCGAGAAGCCCGACGCGGCGCAGGCACCCTCCAACTACGCGATCATCGGCCGTTACGTCCTCGACCCCCACATCTTCGAGATACTCCGCAAGACCGAGCCCGGCCGCGGCGGCGAGATCCAGCTCACCGACGCCCTTCAGCACCTCGCCGAGGCGTACGCCTCGGCGGCCACCGACGAGCAGCGGGCCGGCGGCCCGGTGCACGGCGTCGTCTTCACGGGCCGCCGCTACGACACCGGTGACCGCGGCGACTATCTGCGTGCCATTGTCAGGCTCGCGTGCGAACGTGAAGACCTGGGCCCGGACTTCAGGGCCTGGCTTCAGCGGTACGTAGCCGAGGAGATGTAACGAGTTGAGCAGCGCCGAGCCCCGCACCGCCGGCCCGGACCACCTGTGGTCGGTGGACGAGCACCTGGAGGACGTCCTCACCACCGTCCGCCCCCTGGAACCCATCGAGCTGCAACTGCTCGACGCCCAGGGCTGTGTCCTGGTCGACGACGTCACGGTGCCGCTCTCCCTGCCGCCGTTCGACAACAGCTCCATGGACGGCTACGCGGTACGGGTCACGGACGTCTCGGGCGCGAGCGAGGAGGCCCCGGCCGTCCTGGAGGTCGTCGGGGACGTCGCGGCGGGCGCGGCCGGACTCCTCCGGGTGGGCCCGGGACAGGCCGCCCGGATCATGACCGGTGCCCCGCTGCCGCCCGGCGCCGAGGCGGTGGTCCCCGTGGAGTGGACCGACGGCGGGCTCGGCGAGGGCCCGGTGAGCGCGATGCGCGCCCGCAGCCTCGCCCCCGAGGGCGCCGACGGGCACGTACGCGTGTACCAGCCGGCCGAGGCACGCGCGCACGTACGCGCGAAGGGCAGCGACGTGGAGGAGGGCGAGCGGGCCCTGCGGGCCGGTACGGTCCTCGGGCCGCCGCAGATCGCGCTGCTCGCCGCGATCGGCCGCGGCACGGTCCTGGTGCGCCCGCGCCCGCGCGTGGTGGTGATGTCCACCGGCAGTGAACTCGTCCAGCCCGACGAGCAGCTCGGCGACGGCCAGATCTACGACTCCAACAGCTTCGCCCTGACCGCGGCCGCCCGGGACGCGGGCGCCATCGCCTACCGGGTGGGCGCCGTCGCCGACGACGCCGACACCCTGCGGTCCACCATCGAGGACCAGCTCGTCCGCGCCGACCTGCTGGTCACCACCGGCGGGGTGAGCGTGGGGGCGTACGACGTCGTCAAGGAGGCGCTGTCCCACGTGGGGGACGAGGACGAGCCGGGCGCCGGCGTGGAGTTCCGCAAGCTCGCCATGCAGCCCGGCAAGCCGCAGGGCTTCGGGACCGTCGGCGCCGACCACGTCCCGCTGCTGGCCCTGCCCGGCAACCCGGTGTCGTCGTACGTCTCCTTCGAGCTCTTCGTCCGGCCCGCCATCCGCACCCTGATGGGCCTTCAGGACGTCCACCGGCCGACCGTGCGCGCGACGCTCGCCGCGGACCGTGCGCTGAGCTCGCCGAAGGGACGCAGGCAGTTCCTGCGCGGGGCGTACGCCGACGGCGTCGTCAGGCCCGTGGGAGGCGCCGGATCCCATCTGGTCGCGGCCCTCGCGCAGGCCGACTCGCTCATCGTCGTCCCCGAGGACACCGAGTCCGTCGAGCCCGGCGCCGAGGTCGAGGTGGTCCTGCTCGGCTGAGCCGTGCGGGGTGGCGGTACCGTGTCGCGCACAACAGGCCCGTGCGCCGCACGGCGGCGGGCCCGGACCGGGAGCTCCACACGATCATGACTGTGCCTTCCCGGGGGGAGACCCCCGGACCCTCAGCGCCGGACCGGCTGACGCACATCGACGACGCGGGCGCCGCCCGCATGGTCGACGTCTCCGGCAAGGACGTGACCGCGCGCACCGCCCGCGCCAGCGGCCGCGTCCTCGTCTCGCCCCGCGTGGTCGAGCTGCTGCGCGGTGAGGGAGTGCCCAAGGGCGACGCCCTCGCCACCGCGCGGATCGCCGGGATCATGGGCGCCAAGCGCACCCCGGACCTCGTCCCGCTGTGCCACCCGCTGTCGGTGTCGGGTGTGAGACTGGAACTGTCGGTCGCGGACGACGCCGTGGAGATCGAGGCCACCGTGAAGACCACGGACCGCACGGGCGTCGAGATGGAGGCGCTCACCGCGGTGTCCGTCGCCGCGCTCACCGTGATCGACATGGTCAAGGCGGTCGACAAGGGAGCGGTCATCACGGACGTACGGGTGGAGGAGAAGACGGGCGGCACGTCGGGCGACTGGAGCCGGGCATGACGCTGGACGCATCGGCCGGAGGCGCACTGCTCGCGCCGTACAGCGCCCTGGTGGTCACGGCCTCCAACCGGGCCGCCGCCGGGGTCTACGAGGACACCGGCGGTCCGCTGGTCGCCGACGGCCTCAGGCGCGCCGGCTTCGCCGTCGACGGGCCGCAGGTCGTACCGGACGGAGACCCGGTGGAGGCCGCGCTGCGCGCCGCCGTCGAGGCCGGGTACGACGCCGTCGTCACCACCGGCGGCACGGGCGTCTCGCCCACCGACCGCACGCCCGAGGCGACCCGCCGGGTGATCGAGACCGAGGTGCCGGGCATCGCGGAGGCCATCCGGGCGTTCGGCATGCGCAAGGTGCCGACCGCGGCGCTGTCCCGCGGGCTGGCCGGAGTGGCCAAAGGGACGCTGATCGTCAACCTGCCGGGCTCGACGGGCGGCGTGAAGGACGGACTGGCCGTCCTGGAACCCCTGTTGGCGCACGCCGTCGACCAGCTGCGCGGCGGCGACCACGTCAGACGCGGCACCGGTAGTGGGGGTGCGCGCTGAACAGCCCATCCTGGCCCGTCGTGCTGGCGGAGGGCGATGTCGTCCTCCGGCCGATAAAGCTGCGCGACCAGCGGGCCTGGCGCGAGGTGAACCGGCGCAACCGGGACTGGCTCAGGCCCTGGGAGGCGACCATACCGCCGCCCACGCCCAGCGGGCCCATCACGCACCGGCCGACCTACCGGCAGATGGTGCGCCACCTCAGGTCCGAGGCGCACGCGGGCCGGATGCTGCCGTTCGTCATCGAGTACCAGGGGCGGCTGGTCGGGCAGTTGACGGTCGCCGGGATCACCTGGGGCTCGATGTGCTCGGGCCACGTCGGCTACTGGGTCGACGAGTCGGTGGCCGGCCGCGGGGTGATGCCGACGGCCGTGGCGATGGTCGTGGACCACTGTTTCCGCACCGTCGGACTGCACCGCATCGAGGTCTGCATTCGGCCCGAGAACGGGCCGAGCCGGCGGGTGGTGGAGAAACTCGGATTCCGCGAGGAGGGCCTGCGGCCGCGTTATCTCCACATCGACGGCGCCTGGCGGGACCACATGGTGTTCGCGCTCACCGCGGAAGAGGTGCCCGAAGGGCTGCTGGACCGCTGGCGCCGGACCCGTGCCCTGCGGGCGCGGAAGGAGAATCCCACCTCCCCCGGAAATTGAATAAATGTTCGAAATTGATCGGCGGGTGATCCGCACCGGACCCGCTCGCGATCGCCCGGGTGGCATTGAATTCGCGTCCTTGACGTCCTGCTGATCACATCGGTCGCAAAAAAAGTTCGAAATATCAGCCAGATCGTGCGACACACCGGCGCAATTGGCAGATGGCCTCACGCAAACCCCTCTACCGTGTGAGGCGTGAGCAGCAGCGGCCTCATCTACGCAGTCATTGTCGGGGCCTGGGCCGCCTACTTGGTGCCGATGTGGCTCCGTAGGCAGGACGAGCTGAACGAGGCCCGTCCGACGGAACGCTTCAGCACCGCCATCCGGTTCCTGTCCGGACGGGCGGGGATGGAGCGCCGGTACGCCAGGGACCTCAGGTCGCGCTCCGCCGAGGAGGGGGAGCGCGCCGACGCGGCGCCGGACGTCGTCACCGACTCGGTGGACGTCCGGGCCTTCGCCATGCCCCCGAACCGGTCGCCGGAGCGTAAGCAACCGCCGGTACGGGACGAGCGGAAGCGGCCTCCGGCGCGGGACGAGGGGGAGCAACCGCCGGTACGGGACGAGCGGGAGTCGGTGCGCGGCCCCGACGAGCGCGATCGGACCGGGAAGCCGGCCGCCCGCGTCGCGTCCCCGGCAGCCACCCCCGCCGCGGCCCCGTCCGCCGAAGCGTCCGCGCGTCCGCGGGTCCCCGCGGCCCGGCGGACGCCCCGCTCGGAGGCGTCCGCGGCGCGTGCCCGGCGCACCAAGGTCCTCGCCCGCCGCAGGCGCACCACCGTCATCCTCTTCCTCGCCTTCACCCTCGGCGCGATCGTCGCCGCGGTCGGCGGGCTCACCTTCCTGTGGGCGCCCGGCGTGCCCGCCGTGCTGCTCAGCGCGTACATCGCGTACCTGCGCTCCCAGGAGCGGCACCGCTTCGCCTACCAGATGGACCGCCGCCGCGCCGAGGTCGCCGCGCAGCGGCTGCGCGAGAGCCGCCGCCAGCCGCGCCGGCGCACGCCCCTGGACCCCGCCGCGGACGAGCCGGACGCGGGGCCCGAACCGGAGACGGACCCGGGCCTCTCCGCCCTCGCCGCGGACCGGCGTGCCCTGGTCGAGCAGACCGACCACGCGGAGTGGCTCGACCAGCAGCGCGAGCGTCAGCGCCGCCCCGGCCAGGGCGACAGCTGGGACCCGGTTCCGGTGCCGCTGCCCACCTACGTCACCGCCCCGGTCGCCCCGCGGGCCACCTCCGACGTGGACCTCGGCGCGCCGGACACCTGGAGCTCGGCGCGGTCGTCCGCCGCCTTGCCGGAGCAGGAGGCGGCGGCCCCGGCCGACCCCGCGCCGGCGGCCGAGGACCGGCCCGCCGCCGACGGCCGCACCGACGCCCGCCGCGCCGCCTCGGCCCGCCGCTCCCGCGAGCGCGGCCGCACTCCGCTCTTCGACCAGTACGAGGACGGCGGCCGCCCCCGCGCGGCCAACGAGTGACCCCCACCCCCCTGACCAGCCCGGGAACGGATTACCAACCACCCGCGCGGGGATGCTAGAGTTTCACTCGTTGCAAGGGCCTGTGGCGCAGTCCGGTAGCGCACCTCGTTCGCATCGAGGGGGCCAGGGGTTCAAATCCCCTCAGGTCCACGCAGCTCAAAGCCCCGGTCGGGAAACCGACCGGGGCTTTGACGTGTCGTGCGTCAGGAGTGAAGCGGCTTCGCCAGGCAGATGCTCGAGTCGTACGCGCGGTAGTAGCCGAACTTGGTGCACGGCTCGTAGCCGCTGGAGGCGTACAGGGCGACGGCCTCCGGCTGCTGGTCGCCGGTCTCCAGGACCATGCGGAGGCGCCCGGCCGCGCGGGCGTCGTCCTCCAGGACGGCGAGGACGCGGCGGGCCAGACCACGGCCGCGCATCGACTCGATCACGTACATCCGCTTGAGTTCGGCGTCGCCGTCCTCGTTGCCCTCGGCGTTCTTGTCCTGGCTGCGCCAGCCGCCCGTGGCGACGGGGGTGCCGTCCTCGGCGTAGGCGATCAGGAACAGGCCGTTCGGGGGCCGGAAGTCGGCCGCGTCGAGGGGCGTGGCGTCGCCGCCGTCGCCGTAGCGGACGTGGTACTCGGCCTGGACCTCGTCGTTCAGCTTGACGGCGTCGGGGTGGTCGAAGGGCACGGGGCGGATGTTCATGTGGGAACCGTCTGTCGATGCGGGTGTCGGGGCAGGTGACCTCCGGAAAGGCCTCGTCCAGTGTGCCGGTAGGGTGCCCGGGTGCTGACTGTGACCTCCGTCAATGCATCCGGAGGGGGTCGTCAGTGAAGGCAAGGAGAGCGTTTTGCTGACTGTGACCTCCGTCAATGTGAATGGACTGCGCGCCGCCGCCAAGAAGGGCTTCGTGGAGTGGCTCGCGGAGACCGGGGCCGACGTGCTGTGCCTCCAGGAGGTGCGGGCCGAGCCGCACCAGTTGCCGGAGCACGTCCGCACGCCGGACGGCTGGCACGTCGTGCACGCCCCGGCCGCCGTCAAGGGCCGCGCCGGCGTCTCCCTCTACACCCGCCGTGAACCCGACCGGGTCCGGGTCGGGTTCGGGTCGGCCGAGTTCGACGGCAGCGGGCGTTACGTCGAGGCCGACCTGCCCGGTGTCACGGTCGCCAGCCTGTACCTGCCCTCCGGCGAGGTCGGCACCGAGCGGCAGGACGAGAAGGTCCGGTTCATGGACGAGTTCCTCGCCCATCTCAGGGAGTTGCGCGAACGGGCCGCCGCCGACGGGCGCGAGGTGCTCGTCTGCGGCGACTGGAACATCGCCCACCGGCAGGCGGACCTCAAGAATTGGCGCGGCAACACCAAGAACTCCGGCTTCCTCCCGGAGGAGCGGGAGTGGCTGACCCAGGTCTTCGACCCGGCGGGCGGCGGGTACGTGGACGTGGTGCGAGCCCTGCATCCGGACGTCGAGGGGCCGTACACCTGGTGGTCGTACCGCGGGCGGGCCTTCGACCACGACACGGGATGGCGGATCGACTACCACGGGGCCACGCCCGGGCTCGCTGCCAAGGCCGTCAAGGGGTACGTGGAGCGTGCGGCCACGCATGCCGAGCGGTGGTCCGACCATGCCCCGGTGACCGTCGTGTACGACGTTTAGGGGCCGGCTACTACGGCTGCTTGCGCAGCCGCCGGTCCAGGGCCATCGACACTTCCGCCTCCACCACGCTCTTCGCCAGCGGGCGCAGTCGTTTCAGGTCGTCCTCGGGGGCGTGACGCAGGATCAGGGCGGTGAAGAGTTCGGCGAGGGCGTCGGCGTGTTCGCGGACGCGGCGGGCGGCTGCGAGGACGTCGGCGAGGGGGATGCCCTCGCGGACCAGGGCGGCGGAGACGTCCAGCAGACGGCGGCTGATGTGCACGAGGTCGTCGCCGTCGGTGCCCAGGTAGCCGAGTTCCATGGCGGCGGCCAGGTTCTCGGCGGTGACCTCGCCCGCGAAGTGGTCGGCGAGTTCCGCGGGGGTCAGGCGGACCGGGGTCTCCTCGGTGGGGGCGCCGAGGCCCAGCAGGTCGCCGACGTCGCGGCCGTGGTCGAAGGCCTCGGCCAGTTCGGCGATGCCGTTCAGCGTGTGGCCGCGTTCCAGCAGCGCCGAGATCGTGCGCAGGCGGGCCAGATGGTGGTCGTCGTACCAGGCGATACGGCCCTCGCGACGCGGCGGCGGGATCAGTTTGCGCTCACGGTAGAAGCGCAGGGTGCGCACGGTGATCCCGGCCAGCCGGGCCAGCTCCTCCATGCGGTACTCGCGTCGGTCGCCGCGTGCTCCACCGTCTCCTGCCACGGGAGCAGCCTATGTTGTACCGGCGGTAACTTTTCCTCGGTCGCACCCCTACCGATCGGTACGGACCTCCTCTACCCTCCCCATTGCGCCAGTGTTCACTGGCAGAGTCGCTGAAGACTGAAACGCAGGTCGCTGTACGCGAGTTCATGGGAGGGGCGCTCAATGGCCGAGCACGAGCACGAGCATGAGCACGAGGACCGGCATGTGCGGGTGGCGGTGATCGGGTCCGGCTTCGGCGGACTGGGCGCCGCGGTGCGGCTGCGCCGGGAGGGGATCACCGACTTCGTCGTGCTGGAGCGGGCCGGCAGCGTCGGCGGCACCTGGCGCGACAACAGCTACCCGGGGTGCGCCTGCGACGTGCCCTCGCACCTGTACTCGTTCTCGTTCGCGCCCAACCCCGACTGGCCGCGCACCTTTTCCGGGCAGGAGCACATCCGCGCCTACCTGGAGCACGTCGCGGACGTCTTCGGTCTCCGCCCGCACCTGCGGTTCCACTCCGAGGTCACGAGGATGACCTGGGACGCGGACAAGCTGCGCTGGGACATCGAGACCACCGGCGGGAACCTGTCGGCCGACGTCGTGGTCAGCGCGACCGGCCCGCTGTCCGAACCGAAGGTCCCGGACATACCGGGGCTCGACTCCTTCCCCGGCAAGGTCTTCCACTCCGCCCGCTGGGACCACGACCACGACCTCGCGGGCAAGCGGGTCGCCGTGGTCGGCACCGGGGCCTCCGCGATCCAGATCGTGCCGTCCCTCCAGCCCGAGGTCGCCCGGCTCACTCTCTTCCAGCGCACCCCGCCGTGGGTGATGCCCCGCGTCGACCGCGAGATCAGCGGCGTCGAGCGCCGGATGCACCGCGCCCTGCCGCCGACCGCGCGACTGCGCCGCGGACTGCTGTGGGGCATCCGGGAGATGCAGGTCCAGGCGTTCACCAGGCATCCGGGCCAACTCGGTTTCGTGGAGCAGCTCGCCAAGCGCAACATGGCCCGCGCCATCAAGGACCCGGACCTGCGCGCCAGGCTCACCCCCGACTACCGCATCGGCTGCAAGCGGATACTGCTGTCCAGCACGTACTATCCGGCCCTCGCGCAGGACAACGTGGACGTCGTCGCCAGTGGACTGAGCGAGGTCCGCGGGTCGACCGTCGTCGCCGCCGACGGCACCGAGGCCGAGGTGGACGCGATCGTCCTCGGCACCGGCTTCCACGTCACCGACATGCCGATCGCGGAGCGGGTGGTCGGCGTGGACGGCCGTACGCTCGCCGCGAGTTGGAAGAACGGCATGGCGGCGCTGCGCGGGGCGTCCGCGGCCGGCTTCCCGAACTGGATGACGATCATCGGCCCCAACACCGGCCTCGGGAACTCCTCGATGATCCTGATGATCGAGTCCCAGCTGAACTACCTGGCCGACTACCTGCGTCAACTGCACGTCCTCGGCGGCCGGGCCGCTCTCGACGCCCGCCCCAGCGCCGTGAACGCCTGGAACCGCAAGGTGCAGGAGCGTATGAAGCGCACGGTGTGGAACACCGGCGGCTGCACCAGCTGGTACCTGGACGCGAGCGGCCGCAACACCACCGTCTGGCCCGGTACGACCACCGAGTTCCGGCAGGCCACACGGCGGGTGGATCTCGCGGAGTACCAGATACTCCGGGCGCCCGGAGCCAAGGGCGCGGCGGGTCGGACCCCGGCGCGGCGGCCCGCGGAGGTGGACGCGTGAGCCGCCCCGCGCGCCGGACGGTCCAGGGCCGCCCGGAAGACGACGCCGCCCCGGATCCGTACGCCCCTCCCGTCCCCGCCCGCGAACTCACCGCCGTCTCCGCCGACGGCGCCCGGCTGCACGTCGAGGTGCACGGGCCGGTGGACGACCCCGCTGTCCCGGCCGTCGTCCTCGCCCACGGCTGGACCTGCTCCACCGCCTTCTGGGCCGCGCAGATCCGGGACCTGGCCGCCGACCACCGCGTCATCGCCTACGACCAGCGCGGCCACGGACGCAGCCCGGCGAGCCGGAGATACGGCACCGACGCGCTCGCCGACGATCTGGAGGCCGTGCTCGCGGCGACGCTCGCGCCCGGTGAGAAGGCCGTGATCGCGGGCCACTCGATGGGCGGGATGACGGTGATGGCCGCGGCCGGCCGGCCCGGATTCCAGGAGCACGCGGCGGCCGTTCTGCTGTGCAGCACGGGCAGTTCACGGCTGGTCGCCCGGTCGACCGTCGTACCGATCCGGGCCGGCCGGCCGCGCACCTGGCTGACCCGGCGCGTCCTGGGCTCCCGGGCACCGCTCGGGCCGGTCACTCCGCTCGCCCGGCGGATCCTCAAGTACGGCACGATGGGCCCCGGTTCGACCCCGCACATGGTCGAGGCGTGTGCGCGGATCGTGCACGCCTGCCCGCGCCGGGTGCGCCACGCCTGGTCGCAGGTGCTGGACGGGCTCGATCTCGACCACCAGGTGCGGCGGTTGAGGGTACCGGTAGCGGTGGTCGCGGGCACGGCCGACCGGCTGACCCCGCCGGAGCACGCGCGGGCGCTGGCCGCCGCGCTGCCCGACTGCCTGGGCCTGACCGAGCTGCCGGGTCTCGGCCACATGACGCCGGTGGAGGCACCCGGGACGGTCACCGGGAGGATCCGGGAACTCGTGTCCGGCCGGATCACCGGCCGGAGCACCGGCGGGGTCACCGGCCAAGTCCCTGCCCAAGTCCCAAGCCGGGCCAGCGGCCAGGACGCCGGTCCGGGAAGCGCACACGAGCAACACGACGACGCACGGATCGGGGAGGGCGCGTGAGCAGGGTGAGCCTGGAGGACAAGGTCGCGGTCGTCACGGGGGCCGCGCGCGGCGTCGGTGAACTGCTCGCCCGCAAACTGTCCGCGCGGGGCGCGAAGATCGCGCTGGTCGGCCTGGAGCCGGAGCTGCTCGAACAGGTCGGCAAGCGGCTGCACGGCGAGAGCGCCCACTGGCACGCCGACGTCACCGACCACGAGGCGATGGCCCGGGTCGCGGCGGAGGTCCGGGAACGGTTCGGCAGGGTCGACATCGTGGTCGCCAACGCCGGTGTGGCGAGCGGCGGTCCGTTCGCCGACTCCGATCCCGACTCCTGGCGGCGGGTGATCGAGGTCAACCTCATCGGATCCGCGGTCACCGGGCGGGCGTTCCTGCCGGCGCTCACCGCGAGCCGTGGCTACCTGCTCCAGATCGCCTCGCTCGCCGCCATCACCCCGGCGCCGATGATGACGGCGTACTGCGCCTCCAAGTCCGGTGTGGAGGCGTACGCGCACAGCCTGCGGGCCGAAGTCGGCCACCGGGGCGTGCGGGTGGGCGTCGCCTACCTGTCGTGGACCGACACCGACATGGTGCGCGGGGCCGACCAGGACGACGTCATGCGGGAGTTGAGGCAGCGGCTGCCGTGGCCGGCCGGCCGGACCTATCCGCTGGGACCGGCGGTGGACCGGATCGTGGCCGGCATCGAGCGGCGCTCCGCCCATGTGTACGGGCAGTGGTGGCTGCGCGGGATGCAGGGCGTGCGCGGGTGGCTGCCGGGCGTCGTCGGGACCGTGGGGCAGCGGGAGGTACGGCGCTTCGCGGACCGGCTGTCGGGGGTGCGGACCGGGCTGGTCGGGGCGGGTGGGGCGGCCGACGAACGGCAGCGGTCCGGACCGGCTACGCACCGTCATTGATCGACATGCGCAGGGTCACCGCCCGTGTGAATCTGGTCGAGGCCGATCCCCTAGCCCACTTGGGGATCCCACTCACCCACACGGGAGTGAACAGCATGGGTATGAAGGACAAGTACCAGGAACCGGGCGAGCAGCGGCAGCAGCAGGGCCGGCAGCGCCCCGGCGAGCGTCCCGGCGAGGGCCGCGAGAAGGCCGGGCAGCGCGGGTCCCAGCCGCGCGAGCGTGGGCGTCACGACGCCCAGGACACGCCGGACGAGATGGAAGACCGTCTCAACCAGGACTACGACCGCTAGCCACGGCCGCTGGTCCGCGTTGTCGCTGCGCTCGGCTTCGGCCGTGACGGCGTGGGGTGCCCCGGAGTCCCGGGGCACCCCACGTCCGTGTGGTGAGGGGGTCAAGTCCTGTCGCTGCATGTCCTGTCGCACCAAGTCCCGTCGTTCAGCGGCGTGGAGGGAGCTTCGGGCGCGAACGGTCGGGGACGTCACGGTAGTCCGGCGGGGTCGCCGCCCCCTTGGCGTCCAGGAGTTCCAGGGCCAGTTCGATCGCGTCGTCCATCTCGACATGGCGGCCCTCGGCCCAGTCCAGGGGGGTGCGCAGGCTCTCCACGTCGGGGGTGACGCCGTGGTTCTCGACCGACCAGCCGTAGGCGTCGAACCAGGCCGCGTTCATCGGCACCGTGATCACCGTGCCGTCGCCGAGGCGGTGCCGGCCGGTCATGCCGACCACCCCGCCCCAGGTGCGCTGGCCGACCACGGGACCCAGCTTGAGCAGCTTGAAGGCGGCCGTGATCATGTCGCCGTCGGACGAGGTCGCCTCGTCGGCGAGGGCCACGACGGGTCCGCGGGGCGCGTCGGAGGTGTACGACACCGGCTGGGCGTTGCGGGTCAGGTCCCAGCCGAGGATGGTGCGGGTCAGCTTCTCGATGACCAACTCGCTGATGTGGCCGCCCGCGTTACCGCGGACGTCGACGATCAGCGCGGGCCGGGACACCTCCATGCGCAGGTCCCGGTTGAACTGTGCCCAGCCGGAGCCGCCCATGTCGGGGATGTGCAGGTAGCCGCACCGGCCGCCGCTCAACTCCCGTACCACGGCTCGGCGTTTGGCCACCCAGTCCTGGTAGCGCAGCGGCCGTTCGTCGATCAGCGGCACGACGGCGACCCGGCGCGGTGGTCCCTGGCCCTCCGCGGGGGAGAAGGTCAGCTCCACCGTCGTGCCGCCCGTCCCCGCGAGCAGCGGAGCGGGGCCCGTCACCGGATCCACCGGGCGCCCGTCGACATGGGTGAGGGCCGCGCCGTCGCGGATGCCCGCGCCGGCCAGCGGGGAGCGGGCCTTGGAGTCGGAGGAGTCGCCGGGCAGGATCCGTCGGACGATCCAACGGCCGTCGTGGTACGTCAGGTTGGCGCCGAGCAGGCCCTGAAGGCGCTGGTAGTGCGCGGGGCCCTCGTTGCGGCGGGCGGGGGAGACGTAGGCGTGGGAGGTGCCCAGCTCGCCCAGGACCTCGCGCAGCAGGTCGGCGAACTCGTCCGGGGACGCGACGCGTTCGACCAGCGGGCGGTACTGCGCGAGCACCGCGTCCCAGTCGATGCCGCACATGTCCGGTTCCCAGAAGTAGGCGCGGATCAGCCGGCCGGCCTCGGCGTACGCCTGGTGCCACTCCGCGGCCGGGTCGACCACGTGCAGGATCCGGCGCAGGTCGATCCAGGTCGTCGTGTCGCTGTCGCCGATCTCCGTGGACGGCACCGCGCGCAGGTCGCCCTCGTCGACGACGACCAGCCGGGTGCCGTCGCCGCTCACCGCGAACCAGTCGAGATGGCCGACGAGTTCGTACTTCTTGGCCTTGCTGATGTTGAAGTGTTCCAGTGTCGGCCGGCCCGTGGTGTCGTCCGGGTTGACGAACGTCTCGCCCAGGGCACCGGAGATCGGCCAGCGCAGCCAGACCAGGCCGCCGCCGGCGACCGGGCGCAGTGCCGAGTACTTGGAGGCGATGACCGGGAACGGGGTGACCCGGTTCGCCAGGCCCTCGACCTCCACGGTCACCGCGCCGGACTCGCCGGTCTCCTCGTCCTCGACGGGGTCCAGGCCGCCGGCCGCCGGCCGTCCCTCGGGGTTCAGCGCGAAGGGGGACGGGGTCGCGGAGGACAGCGGAACGAGGTAGGGCTTGCAGCCGAGCGGGAAGGACAGGTCGCCGGTGTGCACGTCGTACACCGGGTCGAAGCCGCGCCAGGACAGGAAGGCCAGATACCGGCCGTCCCGGGTGAACACCGGGTTCTCGTCCTCGAAGCGGCCGTTGGTGACGTCGACGATCAGCCGGTCCTGGATCCGCGCCAGCCTGATCTGCCGCAGCGAACGCCCGACCCCGGGATGCGACCAGGTCAGCCACGCCCCGTCGGGCGAGAACGCCAGATCGCGCACGGGCCCGTTCACGGACCGCACCAATTCGGTGAGACGGCCGGCGGAAGCGTCCGTCGTATCGGTTCCGGCCGTACCGGTCTCGGCGGCAGTGGTTCCGGCCGCACCGTCCGGCGCGTCCGTGGCGGCGGAGCCGTCCGGCGCACCGGGCGCGGTGGGCTCCCCGTTCGGCGAGGCGCCCGCGTCTGTGCCCGCGGCCGTGCCCACGTCCGCGCTCGCGACTGCGGCCGCCTCCGTCGCCTCCTCGCTCACGTCGCTCACGTCGAGCAGCAGCAGGCGGCCGTCGTGGGAGGCGAGGGCCAGGCGTTCGCCGGCGGGGTCGGAGGCCATCTCCAGGACGCGGCCGAGGCGGCCGGAGGCGAGCCGGCGGGGCGGGCGGGCGCCGCTGGCCCGGGGGAGGTGGGTGATCTCGACGGCGTCGTCGCCGTCCGCGTCGGTGACGTAGGCGACCTGGCCGGTCTCGCCGAGCATTTCCGGCAGCCGGATGCGCACACCCGGCGTGTCGATGAGGGTGCGGGCGGGGCCGTCGCGGTGGGTCAGCCAGTGCAGGGAGCCGCGTACGACGACCGCGCTGGCCCGGCCCGTCTCGTCGACGGAGATGCCGTCGACGTGCTGGGCGGCCGGCACCTGGTAGCGGCGGCGGCCCGCCCGCGGTCCGCTCGGCCGCACCTCGAGCCGGTGCGGGACCGAGTCCGCGGACAGGTCGTCCACGAGCCACAGGTCGCCCGCGCACTGGTACACCACCCGGGTCCCGTCGCTGGAGGCGTGCCGGGCGTAGAAGGCGTCGTGGTCGGTGTGCCGGCGCAGGTCGGAGCCGTCGGGGGCGCAGGAGTAGAGGTTGCCCACGCCCTCGTGGTCGGAGAGGAAGGCGATCCGGTCGCCGACGAACATCGGGCTGGCCAGGTGCCCACCGATGTCGGGGAGCAGCCGCTGCCCGTGCAGCCACAGGCGGCCCGTCGCGCCGCCCCGGTACCGCTTCCAGGAGGCCGGCTCGTGCGGCGGCGTCCCGGTGAGCAGCAGGGTCTTGTGGCCGCCTTCCACGTCGGCGACCTGGAGGTCGGAGACCGGTCCCCAGGGCAGCTTGCGGCCGGGGGAGCCGTCGGTGCCGACCTTGTAGGCCCAGGTGAAGTAGGAGAACGGCTCGCCGTGGGAGGCGACGGCGAGGATGTCGGTGCGGCCGTGTTCGTCGGGCGGCGCCCACCCGCACACCCGGGTGTCGGTGCTGCCCCAGTAGGTCAGCTGACGGGCCGGTCCGCCGTCCACCGCGACCAGGTGGATCTCGGGCACCAGACTGCGCCAGCTCGTGTACGCGATGTGCCGACCGTCGGGCGAGAAGCGGGGTGGGCCGACCTTGGTCCGGTCCACCGTGAGGCGCCAGGCACGGGCCGCTCCGTCGAGCGGTGCCAGCCAGAGGTCGTCCTCGGCCACGAAGCACAGCAGGTCGCCGCTGAGGTGCGGCAGGCGCAGATAGGTCACCTTCCCATGCTTTGCCCGGGTATGGACCGGAGCAACTTATGCGGAACCGACAGTCGTGACGCGGGACACGTACGAAACGGTTTCGTTTCGTTCGGGGCCTGCGTTAGAGTCCTCGTGTACGAAACGGTGTCGTTCCACGTGGGAAGGCGGCAGAGATGGGCGAGGTCGCGACCGGGCGCCGCAGCCGTATCACGCCCGAGCGCGAGGCGGAGCTGTACACCGCCGTGCTCGACCTGCTGCGCGAGGTCGGCTACGACTCCCTCACCATGGACGCCGTCGCCGCCCGCACCCGGTCCAGCAAGGCCACCCTCTACCGCCAGTGGGGCGGCAAGGCGGAGCTGGTCGTGGGCGCCATGCGGCACGGCAAGCCGGTGCGGCCCGACGGGATCGACACCGGGACGCTCCGCACCGACCTGCACGCCCTCGTCACCCGCGAGGACGACTGCGCCATGGAGCAGAACTCCGCGCTGATGCGGGCCCTGGCCATGGCGATGCACACCAACCCGGACCTCAGACAGGCCTTCCGGGAACAGCTCGTCGAACCGGAGACGGCCGAGTTCCGCGGTCTGCTGCAACGCGCCGTGGACCGGGGCGAGATCCGGGCGGACTGCCCGGCGCTGGACTTCGTGGTGCACATGCTGGTCGGCGGGTTCGCCGTCCGCGCGCTCATCGAGGGCCGGCCGCCGACCCAGGCCTTCCTCCACTCGTACATCGACGCCGTGGTCCTCCCCGCCCTCGGCGTACCCACCTCCTGACACCTCTCCCCAGCAAGCCCACCCTCTGACGTCACCTCCCCCATTGCCTCAAGGGCATGGGCGGTGCCCGCAACGTCGTCGGGCTGATCACCCCTGCCCACCTTCACCCCCACGACCTGACCGGGAGTACGTCAACGTGGCCACGTTCCTCTACAGACTCGGCCGTCTCGCCTTCAGGCGACGGCACTTCGTAGCCCTGATCTGGGTGGCGCTGCTGACCCTCGCCGGCGTCGGCGCCGCCTCCGCGCCGGCCGCCGGCAACAGCTCCTTCTCCATTCCGGGCACCGAGGCGCAGAAGGCCTTCGACCTGCTGGAACAGCGCTTCCCCGGAACGAGCGCCGACGGGGCCACCGCCCGCGTGGTGTTCAAGGCGCCGAGCGGCGAGAAGGTGACGGACGCCCGGAACAAGGCGACCGTCGAGAAGACCGTCGACAAGCTGTCCCGCGGCTTTGAGGTCGCCTCCGTGGACGACCCCTACACCACGCGGGCCGTCAGCCAGGACGGCACGATCGCCTACGCGTCGGTGCGGTACAAGGTCTCCGGCATGGAACTGGAGGACTCCTCCCGCACCGCCCTGAACGAGGCCGCGCGGCAGGCGCGGGACGCCGGGCTGACCGTGGAGGTCGGCGGCGACGCCCTCCAGACCGCGCCGCAGATCGGCGCGAGCGAGGTCATCGGCATCGCGATCGCGGCCGTCGTCCTCGTCATCACCTTCGGCTCGCTCCTCGCGGCCGGACTGCCGCTGCTGACCGCGCTCATCGGCGTCGGCATCGGCGTCTCGACGATCACCGCCCTCGCCCACACCCTGGACCTGGGCTCCACCACCTCCATCCTGGCCACGATGATCGGCCTCGCGGTCGGCATCGACTACGCCCTGTTCATCGTCTCCCGCTACCGCGCCGAACTCGCCGAGGGCCGCGAGCGCGAGGAGGCGGCCGGACGGGCCGTCGGCACGGCGGGCTCCGCGGTGGTCTTCGCCGGGCTCACGGTCGTGATCGCCCTCGTGGGCCTGTCCGTGGTCAACATCCCGATGCTGACGAAGATGGGCCTGGCGGCGGCCGGCACGGTCGTCGTCGCCGTCCTCATCGCGCTGACGATGATCCCGGCGCTGCTGGGCTACGCGGGCCGCAAGGTCAAGCCGGCCGGCGCGGCGAGCGGACTGCTCCGCCGCGGGCGCCCCGCGCGGCAGCCGGACCGCCCCAACATGGGCACCCGCTGGGCGAGCTTCGTCGTCCGCCGCCCGGTCGCCGTGCTGCTGCTCGGCGTGCTCGGCCTGGGCGCCGCCGCGATCCCGGCCGCCTCCCTCGAACTGGGCCTGCCGGACGACGGCTCCCAGCCCGTCTCCACCACCCAGCGCCGCGCCTACGACCTGCTCTCGGAGGGCTTCGGCCCCGGCTTCAACGGCCCGCTGATGGTCGTGGTCGACGCCAAGGACAGCGCCGACCCCAAGGCGTCCTTCACCAAGGTCACCGACGAGATCAAGGGCCTCAAGGACGTCGTGACGGTGACGGACGCGCGGCCCAACAAGGCCGGCGACACCGCGACCGTGACCGTCGTCCCGGACTCCAAGCCGTCCTCCACCGCCACCGAGGACCTGGTGCACGCCATCCGCGGCGCGGGCGGCGACATCGAGGCGAAGACCGACGCGAAGGTCCTGGTCACCGGCTCCACGGCGATGAACATCGACGTCTCGCAGAAGCTCAACGACGCGCTGCTGCCGTATCTGGCGCTGGTGGTCGGCCTGGCCTTCCTGCTGCTGATCGTGGTCTTCCGCTCGGTCCTGGTCCCGCTCAAGGCGGCGCTCGGCTTCCTGCTGTCGGTGCTGGCGGCGCTCGGCGCGGTGGTCGCGGTCTTCCAGTGGGGCTGGCTGTCGGGCCTGATGCACGTGGAGGAGACCGGCCCGGTGATGTCGATGATGCCGATCTTCATGGTGGGCGTCGTCTTCGGCCTCGCGATGGACTACGAGGTGTTCCTCGTCACCCGGATGCGTGAGGCGTACGTCCACGGCGAGAAGCCGGGCCAGGCCGTGGTGACCGGGTTCCGGCACGGCGCGCGGGTGGTGACGGCCGCCGCGGTCATCATGATCGCCGTCTTCTCCGGCTTCATCGGCTCCAGCGAGTCGATGGTCAAGATGATCGGCTTCGGCCTGGCGATCGCGGTGTTCTTCGACGCGTTCATCGTGCGCATGGCGATCGTGCCGGCGGTGCTGGCCCTGCTGGGCCGCAGGGCCTGGTGGCTGCCGAGGTGGCTGGACCGCGCCCTGCCCAACGTGGACGTGGAGGGCGAGGGCCTGCGCACCGAGCAGCGGCCGGAGCACGCCGACCCGGACGGCGACCGGGCGCTGGTACGGGCGTGAGCCCCCGGCTCCGGTGAGAGGACCGGCCGGTGAGGGTGCCGTGGGGACGGCGCACCCTCACCGGCCTCGGTCGTTTCGGCCGCCCCGTCCACGAGGTGGGAAATCCTTCGTGACGTGTGTAACCGGCAGCTAGCCTGCCGTTCATGACGACGACATCCGAGTCAGGAGCCCACCCCCGTTTCGCCGACGCCCTGCGCGAGCTGGGGCTCGACGAGCTGATCCCCGAGGTCCGCCGGTTCCCCGAGGCGACGAGGACGGCCGCCGAGGCCGCGGCGGCCATCGGCTGCGAGCTGAGCCAGATCTGCAAGTCGCTCATTTTTGTGGCCTGGGGGTCCCCCCTGCTCGAGCGCAGCCGAGAGCTTGGGGGAGGAGAGCCGGTGCTGGTGCTCATGGACGGTGCCTCGCGGGTGGACGTCGAGCGGGTCCGGGAGGAACTCGGCGCCGAGAAGGTCACGCGGGCCAAGGCGGACGTCGTACGGGAGGCGACCGGGTACGCCATCGGCGGCGTGCCCCCCTTCGGGCACCGGACGAAGACACGCGTGCTCGCCGACCGCTCGCTGCTCGACCACGACGTGATCTGGGCGGCGGCCGGAACCCCGTACACCGTCTTCCCGATGGCACCTGCGGCGCTGGTCGCCCAGGCCGGGGGCACCCTCGTGGACGTGCGCGAGCGCACCTCGTGACGCCGGCGGTCACCGCGGCCGTCCTGCTCGCCGCGGTCACCCACGCCAGCTGGAACGCGATCGCCCACCGGATCACCGACAAACTGACCGGGTTCACGCTCATCGCGGGCGGCGGCCTGCTGATCGGTCTCGCCATGGCGCCGTTCGTCGCGTTCCCGGCCCACGGCGCGTGGCCGTACCTGCTCTTCTCGGCCGCGATCCACGTCGTGTACTACGCCCTGCTGATGACGTCCTTTCGGCTCGGCGACTTCGGGCAGGCCTACCCGATCGCGCGCGGCACCGCCCCGCTGGTCGTCACCGTGCTCGCCGCCGTCTTCGCGCACGAGGTGCCCGACGGTTGGGCGGCCGCGGGCATCGCCGTGTCCTGTGCCGGACTGACCGGTGTCGCCCTGTGGGGCCTGCGCGGACGCCGGCCCGACTGGGCGGCGATCGGGGCCGCCCTGGCGACCGGACTGGCCATCGCGGCGTACACGGTCGTCGACGGGCTCGGGGTGCGGGCCTCCGGCTCGTCCCTCGGGTACATCGCCTGGCTGATGGCGATCCAGGGCGTGGTGATCCCGGCGTACGCGGTGTGGCACTGGCGCGGGCGCACGGTCGGTGCGCTGCGGCCGTACGCGGCGGTGGGGCTGCTCGGGGCGGCGCTGTCCGTGGCGGCGTACGCGCTGGTGCTGTGGGCGCAGACGAAGGCGGAGCTCGCGCCGATCGCCGCGCTGCGGGAGTCGTCGATCATCGTGGGCGCCGCGATCGGCGCCGTGTTCTTCAAGGAGCGCTTCGGGGCGCCGCGCATCGCGGCCGCCGGGCTGCTGGTCGTCGGCATCGGGCTGATGCTGCACACCGGTTAGCCGGGTCGGCCGGTTGGCCGGCGCCTGCTTCTTGGGTGCGCGGGCGGCGCCCCGGGCGCACCCTGGAAGCAGGTGTTCCGGAGGTGACCGTCATGTTGAAGACCACTGTGGGATGGCACGTCGAGCTGGAGTTCCAGGAGGACGGGCAGCACACCAGGGCGGCGGCGCTGGTCCGCTTGCCCGACGGCAGCGAGGTCCGGGCCCACGGCAGGGCCAGCCGCCACCACACCGACTCCGACCAGCCGCGGGTCGGTGAGGAGATCGCCGGCGCGAGGGCCCTGAACGAACTCGCCATGCAGCTTTTGACCAAGGCGCACGGCGAGATCGACCAGGCGACGGGCCGCACGTCGCAGCCCATCCACGTCTGAGCTCCCGCCCGCACGGGCACCGCAGGCGGTGCGCGGAAGACCCTAGGCCAGGGACGTGCGTACCGCGTGGACCAGGGCCTGGGCCCTCGGGTCCGCCGTCACATTGGGGTGGAAGCCGTTGGTGACGTAGGCGAAGGAGACAGCAGCGTCCGGGTCGGCGAAGGCCAGGGCACCGCCGCGGCCGGGGTGGCCGAAGGAGCCGGGGCCGAG
This sequence comes from Streptomyces sp. NPDC052043, assembly GCF_044548235.1. Classification (NCBI taxonomy): domain Bacteria; kingdom Bacillati; phylum Actinomycetota; class Actinomycetes; order Kitasatosporales; family Streptomycetaceae; genus Streptomyces; species Streptomyces sp. NPDC052043. The sequence continues at coordinate 154,116 of NZ_JBIUBT010000009.1, read as the reverse complement.
CAGGGGGGACGCGGGGCTGTGCAGCATGTGGCCGAGGCCGAAGCGTGTGGGCGCGACCAGCACGCGGTCGGGCCCGGCGGAGTGCTCCGTGCGGGCCAGCTCCATGGTCTGCGGGGTGAACAGGCGGGTGCCGCCGTCCACGTCGCCGATCAGCGCCGCGTAGAAGCGGGCCAGACCGTCGGCCGTGGCGATGCCGTTGGACGCGGGCAGGACCGCCGCGCGGTAGGCGGGGTCGTTCTCGTCGGGCAGCGGCGTGATCACCGCGAACGCCCGCCGGGTCAGCGACTCCGGGTCCGCGTACGCCTCGGCCACGGACCGCTTGGGGCGGATGCGCAGGCCCGTCGCGGAGCGCGGGGGCTCCACCTGGCCCACCCGGCCCACCCGCCCGGCCTCGCCCGCCGGCAGCCCCACCCACAGGTCGGCCCCCACCGGGCCGGCCACCTCGCGCGCGATCCACTCGCCGATCGTCCGGCCCGTGACCCGCCGCACCAGCTCGCCGGTCAGCCAGCCGTACGTCTGCGCGTGGTAGCCGTGGTCCGTGCCCGGCTCCCAGACCGGCGCCTGCGCGGCGACCGCCTCGGCGCCCAGCACCGGGTCGACGGCCTGCTCCGGTGTCAGTGGCCGGTCGAGGACGGGGACGCCCGCGCGATGGGCCAGTAGGTCGCGGACCCGGGTCCGCTCCTTGCCCGCCGCCTTGTACTCGGGCCAGTAGGCCCCCGCCGGAGCGTCCAGGTCCAGCTCCCCGCGCTGGTGCAGCAGCAGGAGGACCGCGGCGGCGACTCCCTTGGTCGCCGAGCGCACGATCTGCGCGGTGCCGCGCTCCCAGGGCGCCGAGTCCGCCGTGCCGTCGATGCCGTCGGTGCCGTTGACGTCTCGCGTTCCCGCCCACAGGTCCACGACCCTGTGCCCGTCCCGGTACACGGCCACCGCCGCGCCCCGCTCGCCCCGCAGCGCGAAGTTCGCCGCGAACGCCTCCCTGACCGGCTCGAAGCCCTCGGCCACTGTGCCGTGCACGTCCACGTCCGCCACTCCTTCCGCTCTTCGCCTGCGACAGTGGGTGCAACCGGCAGCCCCCGCCTGCGATTCCTGGGAGTGGTCAGGTCGGCACGATCGTTACATCGACGTTGCCCACGCGTCCGCCCGTCCCGACGCGTCACACGTCCGCTCGTCCCGACGCGTCACGCGCCCATCGTCACGGACCGCGGGTCGAAGCCGAAGGGCAGCTCCAGGCGGTGGGCACGCATCAGCGCGTCGTCGGCGAGCAGCTCGCCGGTCGGGCCGTCCGCCGCGATCACGCCGTCGCTCAGGACGAGCGAGCGCGGGCACAACTCCAGCGCGTACGGCAGGTCGTGGGTGACCATGAGCACCGTCACGTCCAACGAGCGCAGGATGTCGGCCAGTTCGCGGCGTGAGGCGGGGTCCAGGTTGGACGAGGGCTCGTCCAGGACCAGGATCTCCGGCTCCATGGCGAGGACGGTCGCCACCGCGACCCGGCGGCGCTGTCCGAAGGAGAGGTGGTGCGGCGGGCGGTCGGCGAAGTCCCCCATGCCGACCTGCTCCAGGGCCGTGGCGACCCGCGCCTCCAGCTCCGGCCCCTTCATCCCGGCCGCCGCCGGCCCGAAGGCCACGTCCTCCCGCACGGTCGGCATGAACAACTGGTCGTCCGGGTCCTGGAAGACGATGCCGACCTTCTGCCGGATCTCGGCCATGTGCCTTTTGCCGACCGGCAGCCCGGCGACCGTCACCGTCCCGGCACCCCCGCTCAGGATGCCGTTCAGATGCAGCACGAGGGTGGTCTTCCCGGCACCGTTGGGACCGAGCAGGGCGACCCGTTCACCGCGCCCGATGCTGAAGTCGACGCCGAACAGGGCCTGGTGGCCGTCGGGGTAGGCGAAGGCGAGGCCGGAGACCTCCAGAGAAGCAGTCACAGCACCCATCCCAGCAGACAGACGGCGAGCGCGGCGCAGGGGAGGGTCAGGGCGTACGACCACTGCGCCCGGGAGGCGGTCACCTCGTCGATGACCGGCATGGAACCGGCGTAGCCCCGGCTCACCATGGCCAGGTGCACCCGCTCCCCGCGCTCGTAGGAGCGGATGAACAGCGCGCCCGCGGACTTGGCGAGCACGCCCCAGTGCCGGATCCCGCGCGCCTCGAACCCGCGTGACTCGCGGGCGATCCGCATCCGCCGCATCTCGTCGGTGATGACGTCGCCGTAGCGGATCATGAAGGACGCGATCTGCACCAGCAGCGGCGGCAGCTTCAGGCGTTGCAGGCCCAGCAGCAGCTCGCGCAGTTCCGTCGTGCTCGCCAGCAGTACGGACGCGGCGACGCCGAGGGTGCCCTTGGCGAGCACGTTCCAGGCGCCCCACAGGCCGTTCACGCTCAGGGACATCCCGAGGACGTCCACCCGCTCGCCCTGGGCCACGAACGGCATGAGCACCGCGAACGCGACGAACGGGACCTCGATCAGCAGCCGCTTGAGCAGGAAGCCGGCGGGCACGCGGGCCGCGGAGGCGACGCCGGCGAGCAGCACGGCGTACACGGCGAACGCCCACATCGCCTCCCGCGGGGTCGACACCACGACCACGACGAAGGCGAAGGTCGCGGCCAGCTTGGTGTGCGGGGGCAGCGCGTGCACAGCGGAGTACCCGTGCCGGTACAGCCGATGCGCGTGGCCCGCCCCCACGTCAAGCGGCCTGGGAGGAGGGAGCGGACGGCTCGGCGACCGTACGCCGCTTGCGGAGCACCCAGAAGACCGTGCTGCCCGCGACGATGGTCGCGCCGACACCGATCACGCCCGCGAGCCCACCGGACAGCCGGGCGTCGGCGATGTCCTTCACGCCGTAGTCGGCGAGCGGGGAGTCGGCGGCGGCGTGCGCCTCCTCCTTCTTGTCGATGCCCTGGTCGTGGGCGATCTTCTCCAGACCGTCGGGGCTGGCCGAGGCGTAGAAGCTGACGAACCCGGCGAGGACCAGGGAGGCGACCAGGCCGGTGGCCCACAGCTTGCGGTGGGGCCGGGCGGGGGTGGGCACGGGCGCCGGCTCGGCCGCGGGGGCGTCGACGAGTTCGCCGTTCACCCGCAGCTTCAGGCGCTGCTCCAGGCCGCGCGCGCCGTACACCAGGTCGGGGCGTACGGCGATGACGGCGCCGACGGTCAGCGCGGTGATCGCGGCCTCGCCGATGCCGATGAGGACGTGCACGCCGATCATGGCGGTGGCGACCTTGCCGATCGCCACGTCGGTGGTGCCGCCGACCGCGTAGATCAGCGTGAAGGCGACCGCGGCGGCCGGGACGGAGATCAGCGCGGCGGCGAAGGAGGCCGCGGTGACCGAGCTGCGGCGCCGCGGCAGCACCTTCACCAGTCCGCGGAAGACGGCGTAGGCGACCACCGTGGTGACGATCGCCATGTCGGTGATGTTGACGCCGAGCGCGGTCAGGCCGCCGTCGGCGAAGAGGATGCCCTGCATGAGCAGGACCACGCTGACGCACAGGACCCCGGTGAAGGGGCCCACGAGTATCGCGGCCAGTGCCCCGCCGAGGAGGTGGCCGCTGGTGCCGGCCGCGACGGGGAAGTTCAGCATCTGCACGGCGAAGATGAACGCCGCGACGAGACCGGCCAGCGGCGCGGTCCGTTCGTCGAGTTCCCGGCGGGCACCGCGCAGGCTCACGGCGACGGCGCCGGCGGCGACGACGCCGGTGGCTAGGGAGGTGGGCGCGTTGATGAATCCGTCAGGCACATGCACCGTTCGATGATAGAGGCTTGTTGCGAACCTCTTGCAAGAGCGACGGCGTCGTGGATGCGCACTGTTTCCGGGATGTTCAAGAAGCGGAATCCGGAAAATGTGCGACATTGGAGAGAAAGCGGATGCGTAACCCCCGCATAGGTCACACAGCGTAAGGGGTCGTCCGATGTCGGTAGTCGAACAGCACGCACGAGCCCACATCCTCACGGACGACGTCCCCGACGACGTCGGGGCCGTCCCGGTGGTCCTGCACTACGACTCCCTCCAGGATCCGCGCGCCGTGCGGGTCGACCTGCCCGGCGCGCACGAGTGGACCTTCCCCCGGTCGCTGCTCGAACAGGGGCTGAGCGCCCCGGCCGGCAGCGGCGACGTGCGGGTGTGGCCCTGCGGGCGGGTGCAGGCCGTGATCGAGTTCCACTCCGCGGGCGGTGTCTCGGTGGTGCAGCTCGAGACGAAGACGGTGGTCAGGTTCCTGCGGCGGACCTACCGGGCGACGGCGTCGCCGGAGCCCGTCGTCCACCGGTGACGCCGCGCGTGACGCCGCCGGGGGCGTGGGTCCGCCGGTGACGCCGGCCGCCGGAGAGGCGCCCGGCGGCCGTCAGGTCTGTGCACTGCGGCTGCCAACCCCCCTGTGCCTGGCGGCCGTCGACTCCTGTGCCCTGCGGCGGTTCAGCTTCCCGCCTTCAGCAGGGACGCCACGATCGGGCCGGCCGTGTCGCCGCCGTGGCCGCCCGCCTGGACGACGCCCGCGGCCGCGAGGTCGCCGCGGTAGGCGGTGAACCAGCCGTTGGCCTTCTTCTGGTTGTCGACCTCGGCGGAGCCCGTCTTCGCGCCGTAGTCCGGGCCGAGACCCGCCATGGCCTCGGCGGCCGTGCCGTACGCGGCGGTGTACTGCATCACCTCGCGCAGCTGGGACAGGGTGGACGCGGACATCGCCCGGGAGGCCGTGGCCAGCGTGCGGTGGTCGACGGACGGGGAGACCAGGTACGGCTGGTGGAAGACGCCCGCCTTCACCGTCGAGGCCACCGACGCCATGTTCAGCGGGTTCATGCGGACCCCGCCCTGCCCGATGAGCGAGGCGCCCATCGGGGCCGCCGTCTGCACCGGGACCGCGCCGTCGAAGGACGACACGCCGATGGCCCAGTTGTCCAACCCCAGGCCGAACACCTGCTGGGCCTGCTGGGTCAGGTCGGAGTCCTTCAGCTTCCCCGCCTGGCTGATGAAGGCCGTGTTGCAGGAGCGGGCGAAGCTCGCCTTGAACGTGCCGCCCTTGATCTCGAACTTCTTGTCGTTCTGGAACTTCCAGCCGCCGTAGGTGAAGGTCTTCGGGCAGGGGTGCGGTTTGTTCGCCGAGGCCAGGTTCTTCTCGAAGAGCAGCGACGAGGTGATGATCTTCATCGTGGAGCCGGGGGCGAGGGAACCCTGGAAGGCGGTGTTGAAGCCGTGGTTGGTGTTCGCCACCGCGAGGATCTCGCCGGTCGACGGGCGCATCACGACCACCGAGGCCCGCGCGGTCTTCGCCACCTCCTTCTCCGCCGCCGCCTGGAGGGAGGGGCTCAGCGTCGTCCTCACCGTGCCCGGCGTGCCCTTGCTCAGCTCGACGAGCGTCTTGTCGGACAGCTCGGCCTTCTTCGACTCCTTGCCGCGGACCACGCGCAGCTCCACGCCCGCGCTGCCGCCCGACGTCGTGCCGTACTTCTCGCGCAGCCCGTCCAGGACCGGGCCCAGCGACGGGTACCGGGCGGTGGTCATCTCGCCGCCGTCCCGGTCCAGCGCCTTGACCGGCGGGGCGCCGGCCTCGCCGGTGACGAGGGTGTCGCCGTCCTTCAGTTCGGGGTGGACGACGGAGGCGTGCCAGTCGACGACCGGTTCGCCGTCCGTGGCGCCCCGGACGACGGTCAGCGCGCTGTCGTACGCCAGCGGCTTGGTCAGGCCCTTGTACGACACCGTGGCCTTCACGGAGAACGGCACCTTGGCGCCGGTGGCGGTGCCCGCGGTCAGGGTGACGTCCTTCAGACGCGCGTCCTTGGTGTAGCCGGTCAGCAGGGTGGTGGCCGCGGTGGTGTCGTTGGTCGCGGCGGCCGCCTCGGCGGGCTTGCCCTGCTGCCAGGCCGTCAGGAAAGCCTTGGCCGCGGTCTGCACCTCGGCCGCCGACAGCGGGCCGGTCTTCTTCGCCTCGCTGTAGCCGGCCGACTTCTGCGCCCGGTCGTCGGCCGCCGCGCCGCCACCGCCGTACAGCGTGTAGACGCCGATGCCGGCACCGGCGACGACCACGGCGATCGCCCCGCCGACCACGGCCGGAGTCGTCTTTCGTCGCTCGGCGACACGTCTTCTCTTGCCCACTGCCTTCGGTCCTCCGCCCATCCCCCGGGGCCCCCGTTGCCCCACTGCCCCCACGTTCCTCAATGACGGCCCCACCCTAGGGCCTCCCGCACGAACCCGTCCGCGGACCGGGTTCCGTCCCACCTCGGGGGCCGGACGCGAAGGACGGCCGGTGTGTCCAAAACCGTTCGGGGCGTGCCGGTGTGCGGGCTCTCTCCCGCTCACCGGCCAGGAACGGTCAGCTCGCCGTGCGCAGGACCGCTGCCACGATCGGGCCCGCCGCGTCGCCGCCGTGGCCGCCCTCCTGGGTCATGGCGGCGGCCGCCATGTCGTTGTGGTAGCCGGTGAACCAGCTGTTGGACTTGGCCTGGCCGTCGACCTCGGCGGAGCCGGTCTTCGCGCCGATGCTGCCACCGAGCCCGGACATCGCCGGGGCAGCGGTGCCGCTGACGGCGGTGCGGTTCATCATCTGCCGCAGCTGGGTGACCGTGTCCGTCGACAGGCCCCGGGCCTGGGCGAGCGGGCGGCCGTCGAGCTTGGCGGACACGATGACGGGCTGGCGGAAGACACCGGTCATCGCGGTCGCCGTCACCGACGCCATGTTCAGCGGGCTCATCTGCACCTGGCCCTGCCCGATCAGGTTGGCGGCCGTGTCCGGGCCGCCGGAGGCGGGGACGGAGCCGTCGAAGGACTGTATACCGACCTTCCAGTTGTCCCGGCCGAGCCCGAAGCGCTCCTCGGCCTCCCTGGTCAGGGAGTCCACCTTGACCTCGTCCGCGTACTTCACGAACGCCGTGTTGCAGGACCGGGCGAAGCTCTCCGAGAGGGTGGCCTGCTCGTTGGGCGCCATGTTCTTCAGGTTGTGGAAGGTCTGGCTCTGCCACACCGCCTCGTTGGGGCAGGGCGCGGGGCCGGAGGCCTTCGTGATCCCGTTGTCGATGAGGGTGGCCGCGCTGATGATCTTCATGGTGGAGCCGGGCGCGAGCCGGCCGAGGAACGCCGCGTTGAAGGCGTCGGCCCGGTGGTTGGCGACCGCGAGCACCTCGCCGGTGGACGGCTTCACGGCGACCACGGACGACTCGGCGTACTGCCGCACGGCCTGCTCGGCCGCCGCCTGCGCACGCGCGCTGAGGGTGGTGTGCAGCTTGCCCGGCCGGCCCTTGGCGAGGGTGACCAGCGGGGTGTCGGCGGCGCCGGAGTCCTCGTGCCGGATGCTCAGCTCGACCGCCGCCTCGCCGCCCGCCGTGTCCCCGTACTTGGCCCGCAGCTCGTCCAGGATCGGCCCGAGCGAGGGGTACTTCTCCTTGGTCAGCACGACGCCGTCGCGGTCGACGGCCTCGATCGGCGGGGACACCGACCCCCCGGTGACGAGGGTGTCGCCCTTGACCAGGTCGGGGTGGACGACCGAGGGCTGCCAGTCGACCAGCGGCTGGTGGGTGGACACGCCCCGCACGATGCTCAGGCGGCTGTCGTAGGCCAGCGGCTTGGACTTCCCGTCGTACGACACGGTGGCCTTGACCGAGAAGGGCACGGTGGCCCCGGAGGCTGCCTTGGGCGTGATCTTCACCTCGGTGATGTGCGCGTCGTGACCGTAGGCCGTGAGCAACTGCTCGGCCGCCTCGGGGAAGTCCGTGTACGAAGCGGCCTCTGCCGCCTCGTTCTTCTCCCAGGCCGCGAAGAACTTCGCCGAGGTCTCCTTCACCTCGTCCCGGCTCGGCGGCCCGGTCCGCACGGGCGCCGGCCCGCTGCCGGCGACCGTGTGGGTGTTGGCGTTCCCGCTCAGCGCGGACACGAAGTTGTACGCCCCGTACCCCGCCCCGCCCACCAACGCGGCGAACACCCCGCCGACGACAGCGATCTTGGTCCCCTTGCGCATGAAAGCGCCCCCTCCCCGTTCGTGAACCCACCGCACTGTAAGTGGCAGAAGGGGAAAATGTGCGTGCTGTTTTCCGATGTTGTCCGAACAGAGATCAGCGGGCTGATCAGACCCAGGTATCCAGCCACATACGCGAACGCCATGAATCGATGGGAATTGCGGTGCCCGTGTAGAGCGGCCAGAAATAGACGAAGTTGCAGATGATCAGCAGGACCAGGGCGCCCGCGCCGATCGCGCCCGCGCCGCGGCGGGTCTCCGAGGAGCCGGGCGGACCCACGATCGCGCCGATCAGCATCGCCACCGCCAGGCAGAGGAAGGGCAGGAAGACGACGGCGTAGAAGAAGAAGATCGTGCGCTCCTGGTAAAGGAACCAGGGCAGGTAGCCGGCGGCGGCGCCGCAGGCGATGGCGCCCGCGCGCCAGTCGCGGCGGAAGAACCAGCGCCACAGCACGTACACCAGCGCGGCGCAGGCCGTCCACCACAGCATCGGCGTGCCGATGGCGAGGACCTCGCGGGCGCACTTGCCGGCGGTGTCCGCGGGGCAGCCCGCGGTGCCGGGGGAGGGCGACTCGTAGAAGTACGACACCGGGCGGCCGTCGACGATCCAGCTCCACGGGTTGGACTGGTAGTTGTGCGGCGAGGACAGGCCGACGTGGAACTTGTAGACCTCGTGCTCGTAGTGCCACAGGCTGCGCAGCCAGTCCGGCAGGAAGGTGAAGCTGCCGCCCTTGCCGTCGGTCGCGGCCCAGTCGCGGAAGTAGCCGCCGCTGCCGTCGGCGGGGGAGCGGATCCAGCCGATCCAGGAGACCAGGTAGACGGCGATCGCGACCGGGACGGTGGCCAGGAACGTGATGCCGGTGTCGCGCTTCAGCACGGCCGTGTACGGGTGCCAGGCGCCGGCCACCTTGCGGGCGCCGACGTCCCACAGCACGGCCATCACGCAGAACGCGGCCAGGATGTACAGGCCGTTCCACTTGGTGGCGAACGCCAGGCCCAGCATGAGGCCCGCCGCCCAGCGCCACGGGCGCAGGCCGAGGCGGGTCGTCTCGGCCGTGTGCGCGTCGGGCCGCACCCGTCCGTCGGCGTCGGCCGGGAGCGCCGCGGCGAGTTTTTCCCGGGTCCGGTCGCGGTCGATCAGCAGGCAGCCGAAGGCGGCCAGCACGAAGAACATCAGCACGCCGTCGAGGAGCGCGGTCCGGCTCATCACGAAGTGCAGGCCGTCCACCGCCATCAGCGCGCCCGCCAGGCAGCCGAGGAAGGTGGAGCGCATCAGACGCCGGCCGATCCGGCACAGCATCAGCACCGACAGCGTGCCGAGCAGGGCCGTCATGAAGCGCCAGCCGAACGGGTCGAACCCGAAGAGCAGCTCGCCGAGGCCGATCACGTACTTGCCGACCGGCGGGTGCACGACATAGGCCGCGTCCGAGGGGATGGGGACGTGCCCGCCGGTCTTGAGGATCAGGTCGTTGGCGTTCTTGTCCCAGTTGACCTCGAAGCCGCGGTGGACCAGCGCCCACGCGTCCTTGGCGTAGTACGTCTCGTCGAATATCACCGCCTTCGGGCTGCCCAGGTTCCAGAACCGCAGCACGCCCGCCACCAGCGTGACCAGCAGCGGACCGCCCCAGCCCGACCAGCGGACGATCCGGTCGGCGAGGGTTCGCGGGACGCCGAGGGCCGCCCACAGGCGCTCACCGGGCCGCGCATACGGCGGCACCAGACGGTCGACGACGCCGACGTCGCCGTTCGCGGGCCCCGCGGAGTAGCCGAAGCGGCGCAGGCGCTGCTGCCACGTCGGCCGCTGGTCGTGCGGGGCCGGGCCCTGTCGGGTGTCCGTGTGGGACGCGGTACTGGTCACCGCGCCATCGTAGGGAACCGTTCTGTGTGAGTCCCGCGCATGGCCGGTACCGGCCGGGACGCGTTCGTCCGTGACGGCACTCGACGCGTTCGTCCGCGACGGCACTTGAGAGGATGGGCCGCGTGACTGGAACCCTTGTTTTGGCGGGCACCCCCATCGGCGATGTCCAGGACGCGCCGCCCCGGCTCGCCGAGGAACTGGCCGGCGCGGACGTGGTCGCCGCCGAGGACACCCGGCGGCTGCGCCGACTCACCCAGGCGCTCGGCGTCACCCCCAGGGGGCGCGTCGTGTCGTACTTCGAGGGCAACGAGTCCGCCCGCACGCCGGAGCTGGTCGAGGAGCTGCTCGGCGGCGCGCGTGTGCTGCTGGTGACCGACGCGGGCATGCCGTCCGTGTCCGATCCGGGCTACCGGCTGGTCGCGGCCGCCGTGGAGCGGGACGTCCGGGTGACGGCCGTACCGGGCCCGTCCGCCGTGCTCACCGCGCTCGCGCTGTCCGGGCTGCCGGTCGACCGGTTCTGCTTCGAGGGGTTCCTGCCGCGCAAGGCGGGCGAGCGGCTGTCCCGGCTGCGGGAGGTCGCACAGGAGCGGCGCACGCTCGTCTACTTCGAGGCCCCGCACCGGCTCGACGACACGCTGGCCGCGATGGCCGAGGTGTTCGGCGCCGAGCGTCGGGCCGCCGTGTGCCGGGAGCTGACCAAGACCTACGAGGAGGTCCGGCGCGGCGGGCTCGGGGAGCTGGCCGCGTGGGCCGCCGAGGGCGTGCGCGGTGAGATCACCGTCGTGGTCGAGGGGGCGCCCGAGAAGGGGCCCGAGGAGATCGGCGCCGAGGAGCTGGTGCGCCGGGTGCGGGTGCGCGAGGAGGCCGGGGAGCGTCGCAAGGAGGCCATCGCGGCGGTCGCGGTCGAGGCCGGGGTGCCCAAGCGTGAGGTGTTCGACGCGGTGGTCGCCGCCAAGCGCGCGGGGGCGTGAGACCTCGCTCACACCCGCTCTGAGCAGGGCGCATCTCTCATGAGCGGCCGCCCCATGGGGCGGCAAAGAGCCGTCCGGGAAGGCAAAGCGACGGCGGCCGTCGGAGGGACCCTTTGGCAAGCGGGACCCAAAACGCCGCCAACACTCCCCAGGCCTTGTGCAGGACGGACGGCGGAGGAGTTCACTGGGTGGCGGGACGGCAACCGTCCCTTTTGTCCAGCGGACACGAGGAGCTGGCATGAGCGACAGCACGTGGCGGGACGGCCGCCGCGGTACGGCCACCGCCGTCGTCAACGAGTCCTACTCCTTCGCCTGCATGCGGTGCGGGCACGGGTGGGAGCAGTCGTACGAGATCGAGCACTACACGGACGGCGACGGCAACCCGTGCGTGCGGTACGTGGCGGAGGGCCGTGTCGTGCCGTCCCCGCTGAGCCGGCCGAACTGCCAGAACTGCGACGGTCACGTCGTCCGGATCATGCGGGCCGGCCGGGTGTCGTCCGCGCAGAGCCATCTGCACCGGCACGAGGAGCCGCGGCACCGTCCGTCGGCACCGGTGGCGGACCGGCTGGAGACGTCCCCGCCGGGGGAGGAGGCGGTGGACCCCGGGCAGGACGCCCACACCGGCCACACCGACGCGGACGGGCACCACTGGCATCTGTCGGACCTGCTGCACCCCTTCCACCGCAAGGCGGGCTGAGGAGCGCCGGCGAACGGCGAACGCGGCGAACGACGAGACCCGCCCTTTCCGTAGGATCGGGGCATGCCATCGAATGCCGACAAGAACGCGGCGCCCCCGCTTCCGGAGCCGCTCCGGATACCGGTCGCCGACTCCCACACCCATCTCGACATGCAGTCGGGCACGGTCGAGGAAGGCCTGGCCAAGGCCGCGTCCGTGGGTGTGACGACCGTCGTCCAGGTGGGCTGCGACCTCGACGGATCGCGGTGGGCCGCCGAGACGGCCGCGGCGTACGACAGCGTCCACGCGACGGTCGCCCTGCACCCGAACGAGGCCCCGCGCATCGTGCACGGCGACCCCGACGGGGGGTCGCGGCAGGGCGCGCGCGAGCCGCTCGGGGACGCCGGGCTGGACGAGGCCCTGGCCGAGATCGACCGGCTGGCCGCGCTGCCCCAGGTCAAGGGCGTCGGCGAGACCGGGCTCGACCACTTCCGCACCGGCCCCGAGGGCAAGGCGGCGCAGGAGCGGTCCTTCCGCGCCCACATCGAGATCGCCAAGCGGCACGGCAAGACCCTCGTCATCCACGACCGGGACGCCCACGCCGACGTCCTGCGCGTCCTCAAGGAGGAGGGCGCCCCCGAGCGGACGGTGTTCCACTGCTACTCGGGCGACGCGGAGATGGCCGAGGTGTGCGCCCGCGCCGGCTACTACATGTCCTTCGCCGGCAACGTCACCTTCAAGAACGCCCAGAACCTGCGGGACGCCCTCGCCGTCGCCCCGCTGGAGCTGGTCCTGGTGGAGACCGACGCGCCCTTCCTGACCCCGGCGCCGTACCGCGGACGACCCAACGCCCCGTACCTCGTCCCGGTCACGGTGCGTGCGATGGCCGCCGTGCGCGGCATCGACGAGGACGCCCTGGCGACGGCGCTGGCGGCCAACACGGCCCGCGCTTTCGACTACTGAGCGCATCCAGGGGCGCTCCGCCGGGTTCTGGGCGGCCGTGGCGATCGCGTCGTCCGCGCCCCCGTACCCTTGTGCCGTGAGCAGCCCCGCCCCCGACGCCCTCCTGGGCCCCGCCGACGTCCGCGAACTGGCGGCCGCGCTCGGCGTACGCCCCACCAAGCAACGCGGCCAGAACTTCGTGATCGACGCGAACACGGTCCGCCGTATCGTCCGCACCGCCGACGTCCACCCCGAGGACGTGGTCGTCGAGGTCGGCCCGGGGCTCGGCTCCCTCACCCTCGCCCTGCTGGAGGCCGCCGACCGGGTCACCGCCGTCGAGATCGACGACGTACTCGCCGCCGCGCTGCCCGCGACCGTCGCCGCCCGCATGCCGGAGCGCGCCGACCGGTTCGCGCTGGTCCACTCCGACGCGATGCACGTCACCGAGCTGCCGGGCCCCGCGCCCACTGCCCTGGTCGCGAACCTCCCCTACAACGTGGCCGTGCCCGTCCTGCTGCACATGCTCGACACCTTCCCGAGCATCGAGCGCACCCTCGTGATGGTGCAGGCGGAGGTCGCCGACCGGCTCGCCGCGGCGCCCGGCTCGAAGGTGTACGGCGTGCCGTCCGTGAAGGCCAACTGGTACGCCGAGGTCAAGCGGGCCGGGGCCATCGGCCGCAACGTCTTCTGGCCCGCGCCGAACGTCGACAGCGGACTGGTGTCCCTGGTCCGGCGCACGGAACCGATCGCGACCACCGCCACCAAGCGCGAGGTCTTCGCGGTCGTCGACGCGGCCTTCGCGCAGCGGCGCAAGACCCTGCGGGCCGCGCTCGCCGGATGGGCCGGGTCGGCCGCGGCGGCGGAGGCGGCCCTGGTCGCCGCCGGGGTCTCCCCGCAGGCGCGGGGCGAGTCCCTGACGGTGGCGGAGTTCGCGCGGATCGCCGAGCACGCCGAACACAAGGAGTCCGGTAAGTGAGCGTCACCGTACGCGTCCCGGCCAAGGTCAACGCCCAGCTCGCGGTCGGCGCCGCCCGCCCCGACGGCTTCCACGACCTGGCGAACGTCTTCCTCGCGGTCGGCCTGTACGACGAGGTCACGGTCACCGAGGCCGACGAGCTGCGGGTGACCTGCGCGGGCCCGGACGCCGGCGAGGTCCCGCTGGACCGTACGAACCTCGCCGCCCGCGCGGCCCTCGCCCTCGCCGAGCGGTACGGCCGCAGCCCCTCCGTGCACCTCCACATCGCCAAGGACATCCCGGTCGCCGGGGGCATGGCGGGCGGCAGCGCGGACGGTGCGGGCGCGCTGGTGGCCTGTGACGCGCTCTGGGGCACGAACGCCTCCCGCGACGAACTCCTCGACATCTGCGCCGAGTTGGGCAGCGATGTGCCGTTCAGTCTGGTGGGCGGGGCGGCGCTGGGCACCGGGCGCGGGGAGAAGCTGCGCCCGCTGGAGGTCGGCGGCACCTTCCACTGGGTGTTCGCGATGGCCGACGGCGGGCTGTCCACGCCTGCGGTGTTCCGCGAGTTCGACCGGCTCGCCGAGGGCACGGACATTCCGGAGCCGGTCGCCTCCGAGGACCTGCTGGCCGCGCTGGAGAAGGGGGACACCGCCGCCCTCGCCGCCGCGCTCTCCAACGACCTCCAGCCCGCGGCGCTCTCCCTGCGCCCGTCCCTCGCGGACACCCTCGCGGCGGGCCGCGCGGCGGGGGCTCTGGCGGGCCTGGTCTCGGGGTCGGGGCCGACGACGGCGTTCCTCGTGGCGGACGCGGAGTCGGCGTCCGCGGTGGCCGAGGCGCTGCGGGCGTCAGGGACATGCCGTTCGGTGCGTACGGCGTCGGCGCCCGCGCCGGGTGTGACGGTGCTTTGACGGGGCCGTGCGGCTCAGAGCCCGCCGACGGCTGCCAGGTCGATGTCGATGGCGTGGGGCTTGTCGACCTTGATCCGCTCGCGGTGAATGCCCATGTGCACGTACGCCTTCGTCATGGGGTCGAGTTCGTAGACGTGGATGACGGGTCCGCCGGTGGTCCCGTTCTGCTCGACGCGCCAGAAGTTCGGGATTCCGGCTGAGGCGTATTTCAGCGGTTTGGTCGTGCGGTCGCGGGATTCCGAGTCGGGGGAGACGACCTCCACGGCGAGCAGGACGTCCTCGGCCCGAAATCTGGTCTGGTCCAGCCCGGTGACCGCGTCGGCCCGAACCGCGCTGATATCGGGTTCGGGGCCGTTGCGGTCGTCGAGGACGACGGTCATCTCCCGCTCGACACTGAACTCCGGACCAAGAGAGCTGCGTAGGCCGTTGACCAACAGGTCGATCACGAGGAAGTGGAAGCGGCGCTGCGGACTCACGAAAACCAGGCTCCCGTCGAGCAACTCGGTGTGCGGCGGGAGATCAGGCAGCGTGAACAGGTCGTCCACGGTGTAGCCGTCCTGCGGCGGCACCGGCCAGTGGCTGTGCTGCTTCACGGACTCGGCAGTCATAGTTCCTCCCATGGACGGGATCCTGCTGTCTGCTTCTCCACCGTAGCGGCCGTATTCCGATCACGTCATCACAAAGAGTGACGGTAGGGCGACGTTCCAGCCCTTTCCACCGAGGCCCTACGCTAGAAAGCTGACCGACCCCCGCGCACAGGAGTGAAATGGCCGTCAACCTGGTCAATGTCGAGAACGTCAGCAAGGTGTACGGCACGCGCGCCCTGCTCGACGGCGTCTCGCTCGGTGTGTCCGAAGGGGACCGGATCGGGGTCGTCGGGCGCAACGGTGACGGCAAGACCACCCTGATCCGGATGCTGGCCAGGCTGGAGGAAGCCGACACCGGACGGGTCACGCACTCCGGCGGACTGCGGCTCGGGGTGCTCACCCAGCACGACTCCCTCGACCCGGCGGCCACCGTCCGCCACGAGGTCATCGGGGACATGGCCGACCACGAGTGGGCGGGCAACGCCAAGGTCAGGGACGTCCTGACCGGACTGTTCGGCGGGCTCGACCTGCCGGGCTTCCCCAAGGGCCTCGACACCGTCATCGGACCGCTGTCCGGCGGTGAGCGCCGGCGGATCGCGCTGGCCAAGCTGCTCATCGAGGCGCAGGACCTGCTGGTCCTGGACGAGCCCACCAACCACCTCGACGTCGAGGGCATCTCCTGGCTGGCCCGGCACCTGCGCGAGCGCCGCTCCGCGCTGGTGTGCGTCACCCACGACCGGTGGTTCCTCGACCAGGTCTGCACCCGGATGTGGGACGTGCAGCGCGGGGCGGTGTACGAGTACGAGGGCGGCTACTCCGACTACGTCTTCGCCCGCGCCGAGCGCGAGCGGATCGCCGCCACCGAGGAGGTCAAGCGGCAGAACCTGATCCGCAAGGAGCTGGCCTGGCTGCGGCGCGGCGCCCCCGCCCGCACCTCCAAGCCCCGCTTCCGGGTGGAGGCAGCCAACGAGCTGATCGCCGACGTGCCGCCGCCCCGCGACAGCAGCGAGCTGATGAAGTTCGCCTCCTCCCGCCTCGGCAAGACGGTCTTCGACCTGGAGGACATCACCGTCCAGGCCGGGCCGAAGGTGCTGCTCAAGCACGTCACCTGGCACCTCGGGCCGGGTGACCGGGTCGGTCTCGTCGGCGTCAACGGCTCCGGCAAGACCTCCCTGCTGCGGGCCATGGCCGACGCCGCCCGTACCGAGGGCGAGGCACAGCCCTCCGGCGGGCGGATCGCCGTCGGCAGGACCGTCAAGCTCGCCTACCTCTCCCAGGAGGTCGCCGAACTCGACCCCGACTGGCGGGTCCTGGAGGCCGTGCAGCAGGTGCGCGAGCGCGTCGACCTCGGCAAGGGGCGGGAGATGACCGCCGGGCAGCTGTGCGAGACGTTCGGCTTCGGCAAGGAGAAGCAGTGGACGCCGGTGGGCGACCTGTCCGGCGGTGAACGGCGGCGGCTGCAACTGCTGCGCCTGCTCATGGACGAGCCCAACGTGCTCTTCCTCGACGAGCCCACCAACGACCTCGACATCGAGACCCTCACCCAGCTCGAGGACCTCCTCGACGGCTGGCCGGGCTCGATGGTCGTCATCTCCCACGACCGCTTCTTCGTCGAGCGCACCACCGACACGGTGTACGCGCTCCTCGGCGACGGCACGCTGCGGATGCTGCCGCGCGGTATCGACGAGTACCTGGAGCGGCGGCAGCGGATGGAGCAGCAGGCTGCGGCCGCCGCACCGGTCCCGGCGCCCGCCGCCGAGCAGGCCGCGCCCGAGCGGAGCGCCGCCGAACTGCGCGCCGCGAAGAAGGAACTGCAGAAGATCGAGCGGCAGTTGGACCGCGTGTCCGAGAAGGAGTCCACGCTGCACGCGAGGATTGCCGAGAACGCCACCGACTTCGCGAAGGTCGCCGAACTCGACGCCGAGCTGCGCGCCTTGACCGGGGAGCGGGAGGAACTGGAGATGCGCTGGCTCGAACTCGCCGAGGACGCGTAGCGGTGCGGGCGGGCGCGTCCGGGGCGGGTGAACGCGCCGTGTGAACGAGGCGTGGCGGTTTTCTGGAGGGAAGATCCTCCGCGTCCGCCACGCATAACGGGCGCGTCACGGGCCGGTCCTCCCTTGGGAACAGGGAGCGGCGGGGGCCGGTGGCGGGCAGGTTGCGAGTGATAAGAATGAGCCGTCCGGGGACTGTCCCGGGCGGCTCTGGGTGCGTCGAGTACCTCAGGGCGTGGCTAAAAAAGCAGTGAATGAGGGGGAAGCGCGCTGATGTCTCAGCCGCCCAGCCGGCCGCCCCAGGGCGGTTTCGGAGCACCGCAGGATCAGCCGCCGCAACCGCAGGACCAGCCGCCGCAGTCGGGCGGCTTCGGGCCCCCGCAAGCCCCGCCGCCGCCACAGGGTGGTTTCGGTGCCCCGCAAGCCCCGCCGCCGCAGGGCGGATTCGGTGCCCCGCAGGACCCGCCGGCCCAGGGCGGTTTCGGTGCTCCCCAGGGCACGCCCCCGCCCCCGGCCCAGCCGCCGCAGACCCCGCCGCCCCCGCCCGCGGGACCGCCGCAGCCCCAGCCCGGCTACGGCTACCCGCAGCAGCCCGGGCCCTACGCCCAGCCCGGCCCCTACGGCGCGCCCGCCGCGCCCGGCCCGTACGGGCAGCCGCAGCAGCCGGGGCCGTACGGGCAGCAGCCCGGCTACGGCTATCCGCAGCAGCAGCCCTTCGCGGGCGCGCCCGGCACCCCGCCCTCCGGCGGCTCCGGCAGCCCGTTCAAGGGCAAGACCGCGGCCATCATCGGCGCCGCGGTCGCCGCCGTGCTCGCCGTGGGCGTCACCGTGTGGGCCGTCAGCGGCGACGACGGCAAGAAGCCGGTCGCCCACCCGAGCGGCGACGCGAAGCCCTCGAACTCCGACGCCTCCGACGCCCCGGTCAACCCCGGGGACGGCAGCGGCGACGGCAAGGGGGACGACGGCGACCTCAACGCGGGCCGCAAGTCCGGCGAGGCCAGGGTGCTCTGGTACAAGGAGGCGCCCGCCGCGCCCGGTAGCGGTGCCGACGCGCCCGGCATGTGGATCACCGACAAGGTGGCGGTCAAGGCGGCCTACAAGCAGGTCTTCGCCTTCAACGTCACTGACGGCAAGGCTCCCTGGGAACCGATCACGTTCCCGGAGAAGATCTGCGCGGTGACTCCGCAGAAGACGGCCGACGACAAGGTGGTCGTGGTCTACATGAGCGGCAGCAGCGACCGCGCCAAGTGCAACCAGATGCAGCAGCTCGACCTGAACACCGGAAAGAAGGGCTGGAGCGGCCAGATCGAGGACGGCGGACTCTTCGACAGCGCGGTCAGCGTCGTGCTGACCGTGTCGGGCAAGACCCTGGTGGTGGGCCGTTCGCAGTCGGGCACGGCGTACGACATCGACACCGGCAAGAAGCTCTACGACAAGCAGAGGTACGGCCAGGCCTGCTACCCCGACGGCTACGCCGGCGGTACCCGCCTGATCCAGGTCGCGGGCTGCGGTGCCGGCACGTCGAACGAGCACGACGAGGTCCAGGAGCTCGACCCGGCCACCGGCAAGGTCCTGTGGACCCGGCCGATCCCCAAGGACTGGGAGGTCCGGCGCGTCTTCTCCGTCGACCCGGTGGTCATCTACTCGACGGACAAGGACAAGAAGCACTGGAACATCTCGACGCTGACCACCGGCGGTTCCACCCGCTCCCAGGTCGACTCCAAGACGAACTTCAACCCCCAGTGCGACGGCTTCGACTTCTTCGTCCGTAACCTGCAGAACTGCACTGCGGTCGCGTCCGAGGGCGACACCCTCTACCTGCCCTCCGACGTCACCACCGGCGCCAACGAGATCGTCGCCATCAACCTCGCCACCGGCAAGGAGAAGTGGCGCGTGAAGTCCCCGACGGACACCTCGATGCTGCCGCTCAAGGTGGAGAACGGGCAGCTCGTCGCGTACGTCGAGCCGTCGTACGACGCGGGCGGCCAGATCGTGTCCATGGCGACGGCGGGATCGGCGCACACTCCGGTGAAGCTGCTCCAGACCCCGGAGGGCACCTCGTCGATCGAGCGAGGCTTCTTCTCGCGGGCAGTCGACTGGGTCGACGGGCGCTTCTACATCTCCACCACCCGGCTGAACGGAAAGGCCGACTCGAAGGAGAAGCTGATGCTCGCCTACGGCAAGTGAGCCGGTGCCGGCCGCGTCACGCGGCCGGCACCGCACGCCGTTGCGGCCACCCGGCCTCCCCGTCGTCCCGTCCTCCCTCCGCTTCCCCGAGGTGCACCCCGTCATGACCCAGCCGCCCCCGCCTCCCCAGCAGCCGCCGCAGCCCGGCGGTTTCGGTTCGCCCCAGGGCCAGCCGCCGCAGCCCGGACCGCCCCCGCAGACGCCGCCCGCCGGCGCTCCGGGCCTCGCCAAGTCCCCGCAGCCGGCGCCGGGTTACGGGTACCCGCAGGCACCGCAGCCGCCGCAGGGCGCCCCGCAGGCACCGCCCCCGGCCGGACCACCGCAGCAGTCCGGCTACGGCTACC
The DNA here is from genome assembly GCF_044548235.1 of Streptomyces sp. NPDC052043. Lineage (NCBI taxonomy): Bacteria > Bacillati > Actinomycetota > Actinomycetes > Kitasatosporales > Streptomycetaceae > Streptomyces > Streptomyces sp. NPDC052043. The sequence continues at coordinate 134,756 of NZ_JBIUBT010000009.1, read as the reverse complement.
CGGGAGGGCAGCCGAACTCCTACGCCCAGCCCCCCACCGCGCAGCCGAACCCGTACGGCGCCCAGCAGTCCGGGTACGGCTATCCCGCCCAGCCGCCGACCGTGCCGACGCAGCCGCAGGTCGGACAGTCCGGCGGTGGCCGGAAGGTCAGCGCGGAACTGCTGATGATCGTCTCGACCGTGATCGTGATCGCGCTGATCATCGGCTCCGGCATCTGGTACGCGAACAGGTCCGACGGCGGCAAGCAGGACACCGCGAACTCCAGCGGCGGCACCGGCGGCAAGGAAGGCGACGGGAAGTCCGCCACCGGCGGCACGGAGAAGGTGCCGTCCGACCCGGCCGCCAAGGTCCTCTACCAGGTGCCCATGCCCGAGGTGAGCGACCTGGTCACCACCAGCGGCTCCTGGCTCACCGACAAGGCGTACGTCAAGAGCGGCGTCGCCGAGGTCGTCGGCTACGACCGGGACAAGGGCACCAAGCTGTGGACGGTCAAGCTGCCCGGCCCGGTGTGCGAGGCCAGCCTGCGCACCACCTCGGACGACCGGACGGCGATCGTCTACGAGCCCGCCATGCCGACCGAGGACCAGCCCACGCACGGTTGCAGTCAGGTCGCGGCCATCGACCTCGACGCCGGCAAGAAGCTGTGGACGCAGACCGCCAAGTCCGGTGACCAGCTCATCCGGTTCGACAACGTCACCGTCAGCGGCACCACGGTCGCCGTGGGCGGCACCAGCGGCGGTGCCGCCTTCGACATCGCGGACGGCAAGGCCCTGTGGGCCCCGAAGGCGGCCGACACCTGCTACGACAACGGTTACGGCGGCGGTGCGAAGCTGGTCGCGGTGCGCAAGTGCGGCCAGTACGGGCAGCGTCAGCTGGGCATCCAGACGATCGACCCGAAGTCCGGCAAGGTGATCTCGGAGTACAAGATGTCGCAGGGCATCGAGGACGCCTCGATCGTCTCGACCGATCCGCTCGTCGTGGCCGCCGACGTCGGCCACAGCGCGGGCGACGGCAGCGGCATCTCGGACTTCTTCTCCATCGACAACCAGACCGGCAAGCTGCGCGCCCGCATCTCGGCGCCCGGTGACACTTACGCGGCCCGCTGCGACGGCATCAGCAGGGTCGAGGACTGCCGGGGTCTCGCGGTCGGCGACGACCGGCTGTACGTGCCCACCGAGGACCACGACGGCAGCGAGGAGTTCCGCAAGACCAACGAGATCGTCGCGTTCGACCTCGGCACCGGCAAGCAGACCGGTCAGCGCGCCGACGCGGGTGACGGGTACCACATCATCCCGCTGCGCATGGACGGCGCCGACGTCATCGCCTACAAGAGCCCGCCCTACGACAAGGGCGGCCAGATCGTCAGCGTCGACGGCAGCAGCTTCAAGGAGACCAAGCTGCTGGAGAACCCGGCCTCGCGGGACGTGCGCGACGCGGAGACCTCGATGCTCCCGGACCGCGCGGAGTACCTCTACTCCCAGGGCCACCTCTACATGGCGTCGGTCTACGCCCGCAAGCCGTCGTCCTCGTCCGAAGGCAAGGACTACCTGGCGCTGGCCTTCGGAACGGGCGGCTGACCCGCCGCACGGCCGGCACGAGACGGCCCCGTCCCCGCCCGGGGACGGGGCCGTCCGCGTACCGGCCGCGCGGCCCCGCATGACCCTCGAAATGACTTTTGAATGCGAGGAATGCGAAAAAGTCCGCCGATCCGGGGCACTTCTCGACGGTAGGGGCAGCGCGACGTCGAACAAGCGTGTAGCTTCCGGGGGCATGACGGGGGGCGTGCCGGGGGGCCGCCGCCCGGGCGGGCGTGGACAACCGTGGGGACTGGGGGGCTCGATGGGAGTGCGGCTCATGGTGGTCGACGACCACCGGCTACTGGCCGAGGCGCTGGCCTCGGCTCTGAAGCTGCGCGGACACCGCGTGCTCGCCGCCGCGGCGCCGGCCGCGGGCGCGGCGGACCTGGTGGTCAACCGCGCGCCGGAGGTGTGCCTGCTGGGCACGGCGACACCGGCCGAGCCCGGCACCTTCGACCCGGTGGTGAAGATCAAGCGGGAGCGTCCGCAGGTCGCCGTGGTCGTGCTCGGCCCGGTTCCGTCGCCGCGCGGCATCGCGGCCGCCTTCGCCGCGGGGGCGTCGGGGTACGTACGCCACGACGAGCGCATCGAGGGCGTCGAGCGGGCGATCATCAAGGCGAGGGCGGGCGAGGCCGCTGTCGCCCCCCAGCTCCTCCAGGGCGCCTTCGGTGAGTTGCTGAACCCCACCGCCCCGCCGGACGACGAGGGCCAGCGCCTGCTGCGGATGCTCACCCCGCGCGAGGTGGAGGTCCTGGTCCGGGTCGCCGAGGGCGAGGACACCCGCCTGATCGCGGCCGGCATGGGCATCGCCCCCAGCACGGCCCGGACCCACGTCCAGCGCGTCCTGATGAAACTCGGGGTGGGCTCGCGGCTGGAGGCGGCGGCCCTGGCGGCCCGCACCGGCCTGCTGGACCGCGCGGGCCCGCTGCCGTAACCCCGGCCCGTCCCCGGCTCTCCGCACCGGACGGGCGACCACGACCGCCACCCACCGCGGCCGACACGGCAGGAGTCCGCGCCGTCGCGTCCCGTTGCCGCGCCCTTTTGTTGATGTTCTTTGTTCGATCGTGATGTGCGAAGGGGTGGTCGGTTGTGGACTGTTATGTTTGATTGTGTTGGGTAGTTGGGTGTGGGCGGGGTGCGGGCGGCCGGCCCGGGGATAAGTAGGGAGTCCGGCAGTGAAGAAGACCTCGACCCGGCTGGCCGACGGTCGCGAGCTCATCTACTTCGATCTGCGGGACGACACCGTGCGCGACGCGGTGGACCGGCGCCCGCTGGAGCGGACCGTCACCACCTCCGAGGTCCGCCGGGACGCGCTGCTCGGCGACGCGGTCGCCGTCGCCTCCCACCGGCAGGGCCGCACCTACCACCCGCCGGCCGACGAGTGCCCCCTGTGCCCCTCCGGGGGCGACCGCCTGAGCGAGATACCCGACTCCTCCTACGACGTGGTGGTCTTCGAGAACCGCTTCCCCTCGCTGACCGGCGACGCAGGCCGCTGCGAGGTCGTCTGCTTCACCTCCGACCACGACGCCTCGTTCGCCGACCTGAGCGAGGAGCAGGCCCGGCTGGTCCTGGACGCGTGGACGGACCGCACCGCGGAGCTGTCCCGACTGCCCTGTGTGGAGCAGGTGTTCTGCTTCGAGAACCGCGGGCCCGAGATCGGCGTGACACTGGGGCACCCGCATGGGCAGATCTACGCCTATCCCTTCACCACCCCGCGCACCGCGCTGATGCTGCGCTCACTGGCGGCACACAAGGAGGCCACCGGCGGGGAGAACCTCTTCGACGCGGTCCTGGAGCGGGAGCTGGCCGGCGAACGGGTCGTCGCCGAGGGCGATCACTGGGTGGCCTTCGTGCCGTACGCGGCGCACTGGCCCTACGAGGTCCACCTCTACCCCCGGCGCCGGGTCCCCGACCTGCTCGGACTCGACGAGGCGGCGCGCGCGGAGTTCCCCGCGGTCCAGCTGGACCTGCTGAGGCGCTTCGACCGGCTCTTCGGCGAAGGCGACCCGCCGACGCCGTACATCGCGGCCTGGCACCAGGCGCCCTTTGGCGCGCTGGAGGAGTTCGACGGCGTCGCACGCGACGACTTCGCGCTCCATCTCGAGCTCTTCACCATCCGCCGTACGACCGGAAAGCTGAAGTTCCTCGCGGGATCCGAGTCCGGCATGAACGTGTTCATCAACGACGTGCCGCCGGAGCGAGCGGCCGAGCGGCTACGGGAGGTAGCGGGTCCATGAGCCGGAAGTACCTGGTCACGGGTGGCGCGGGCTACATCGGCAGCGTGGTCGCCCAGCATCTGCTGGAGGCCGGTCACGAGGTCGTCGTGCTCGACGACCTCTCCACCGGCTTCCGCGAGGGCGTGCCCGAGGGCGCCTCGTTCGTCGAGGGCGACGTCCGGGACGCCGCGAAGTGGCTGGACCCGTCCTTCGCCGCGGTGCTGCACTTCGCCGCCTTCTCGCAGGTGGGCGAGTCGGTGGTGAAGCCGGAGAAGTACTGGGCCAACAACGTCGGCGGCACGATGGCCCTGCTCACCGCGATGCGCGGGGCGGGCGTGCGCACGCTGGTCTTCTCCTCCACGGCGGCGACCTACGGCGAACCGGAGCAGGTCCCGATCGTCGAGACGGCCCCGACCCGGCCCACCAATCCCTACGGCGCCTCGAAGCTCGCCGTCGACCACATGATCGCCGGCGAGGCGGCGGCCCACGGCCTGGGCGCGGTCTCGCTGCGCTACTTCAACGTGGCCGGCGCCTACGGCGCCTGCGGCGAACGCCACGATCCGGAGTCGCACCTGATCCCGCTGGTCCTCCAGGTCGCCCAGGGCAGGCGGGACGCGATCTCCCTCCACGGCGACGACTACCCGACCCCGGACGGCACCTGCGTGCGCGACTACCTCCACGTCGCCGACCTCGCCGAGGCCCATCTGCTGGCCCTGGACGCCGCCCGGCCCGGCACACACCTGGTGTGCAACCTCGGCAACGGCAACGGCTTCTCCGTACGCGAGGTCGTCGAGACGGTCCGGCGGGTCACCGGCCACCCCGTCCCGGAGGTCGTGGCCCCGCGCCGGTCCGGCGACCCGGCGGTCCTGGTCGCCTCGGCCTCGGCCGCCCGCGAAAGGCTCGGCTGGAACCCGTCGCGCACGGATCTCGCGGGTATCGTCGCGGATGCCTGGGAGTTCGCGCAGCACATCGCAAGGGAGCGGTAAGTGGGGGTACTTGAGGTCAAGGAAGGCTTCACCGAGCTGTACGGCGCCGCGCCGGAGGGGGTCTGGGCGGCGCCGGGCCGCGTCAACCTGATCGGCGAGCACACCGACTACAACGACGGCTTCGTGATGCCCTTCGCGCTGCCGCACGTCACGACCGCCGCGGTCGCACGCCGCGACGACGGCGTACTGCGGCTGCACTCGGCCGACATGCCCGAAGGGCCCGTGGAACTGCGGGTCGGCGACCTCGCCCCCGAGTCCGACCGAAACTGGACCGCCTACGCGGCCGGCGTGGTCTGGGCCCTGCGGGAGGCGGGCCACGAGGTGACCGGCGCGGACGTCCACCTCGCCTCGACCGTCCCCACGGGCGCGGGACTGTCCTCCTCCGCGGCCCTGGAGGTCGTGGTCGCCCTGGCCCTGAACGACCTTTACGGCCTGGGCCTGAAGGGCTGGCAACTGGCCCGCCTGTGCCAGCGCGCCGAGAACGTCTACGTCGGCGCCCCCACCGGCATCATGGACCAGACCGCCTCGGCCTGCTGCGCGACGGGCCACGCCCTGTTCCTGGACACCCGCGACCTGTCCCAGCGCCAGATCCCCTTCGACCTGGCCGCCGAGGACCTGCGCCTGCTGGTCGTCGACACCCGGGTCCAGCACGCGCACAGCGACGGCGAGTACGGCAGGCGCCGCGCCGGCTGCGAGAAGGGCGCGGCCCTGCTGGGCGTGGACGCCCTGCGCGACATCGCCCACGACGGCCTGGACGCGGCGCTGGCCGACCTGGCCGGCGACGAGGAGGTGACCCGGCTGGTCCGCCACGTGGTCACCGAGAACGAGCGGGCGGAACGGGTGGTGTCCCTCCTGGAGTCGGGCGACATCAGGGCGATCGGCCCGATCCTGACCCAGGGACACGCCTCGCTGCGCGACGACTTCCGGGTCTCCTGCCCGGAACTGGACCTGGTCGTCGACACGGCCCTGGCCTCCGGCGCCCTCGGCGCCCGGATGACCGGCGGCGGCTTCGGCGGCTCGGCGATCGTCCTGACCGGCACCTCCGAAGTCCCCGCCCTCACCCAGGCGATGGAAGAGGCCTTCGCCACGGCGGGCCATCCGGCCCCACGTGTCTTCGAGGCGGTTCCCTCGGCGGGGGCGCGACGGCTGGCCTGACGTCCGCGGCCGAACCGTCGGCTCAGGGCAGGGGTTTGATCATGGTGTACTCGGTGATCCCGGGCGGATAGTCGGGGATCGCGCAGACCACCCTGTAGTCGTGTCTGCGGTAGAAGCCGGGGGCCTGGAAGTCCCAGGTCTCCAGGCGGGCGGCGGTGCAGTCGCGGTCGCGGTGGGCGATGCGTTCGGCGCGGGTCAGCAGGCGGGAGCCGAGTCCCGTGCCGCGGTGGGGGTCGTCGACCCAGAGGTGGGTCACGTGCAGCCAGGTCGCCCAGGTGTGGCCCACCAGACCGCCCGCCAGGTCGCCGGAGTCGTTCAACGCCCAGAGATGGAGGGGGACTTCTCGGGTGGTGGGGCTTCTGCGCAGGGCGGCGATGAACGGGGAGGCCGCCGTGTTCGTGTCGCGGAGGCGGGAGCGGAGCAGATCGTGACGTGCTTTGTCGACTTCTGCCTCAATACGAAACATGCGGCACACCCTAAACACGTTGGCCGGTCAGTTCTGCGAATTACCTTCCCCTCCCGGCTGTCGGCCGTACCCTGATGAGCGGCACCGGTGGGGGCCGGTGCCGGTCAGGGGGCGAGAGGGCTCGGGCAGGACACCGGGGGCGGGGCCGCGGTCCGCTGCGGCGCGTGCCGTGCGACCGTGCTCGAACCAGGGCGTCGGGCCCGTGCGCTCGGCGTTCTCCGGCGATGGGAGACTCCCCTGCTCTGCCAGGAGCGTGGGGAAGGGGGTTTTCAGTGGTTCGTGTCCGAGTCCTGGTCGTCGACGACCACCGTATCTTCGCCGAGTCGCTCGCCGCCGCCCTGGCCGCCGAGCCCGATGTGGAGGTGTCCGCGGCCGGCTCAGGCCCGGCGGCGCTGCGCTGTCTGGAGCGGGCGGCCGCCGAGGGCCGCCGCTTCGACGTCGTGCTCGTCGACGCCGACCTCGGCGGCAACGTCCCCGGGGCCCGGCCCGCCGCTCCCGTGCGGGAGGGCGACGAGGACGGCCTGGTGGACGGGATCTCCCTGGTCGCGGGGGTGCGGGGCGCCCAGCCGGGGGTGCGGACCGTCGTACTCGCCGAGAAGGACGACCCGCGCCGCGCCGCGCTGGCCCTCCAGGCCGGTGCCTGCGGCTGGGTCGCCAAGGACTGCTCCCTGTCCCGGCTGCTCGTCGTCATCCGCGGAGTCCTGCGCGACGAGACCCATCTGCCGCCCGCCCTGCTCACGGGCGTGCTGCGGGAGCTGACCGCCGCCCGCAGGCACCGCACCGAGAGCGAGCGCCTGGTGGAGTCGCTGACCCCGCGCGAGCGGGAGGTGCTGCGCTGCATGGTCGCGGGGCTGGGCCGCAAGGCCGTCGCCGAGCGGCTGTACCTGTCCCCGCACACCGTGCGCACCCATATGCAGAACGTCCTGGGCAAGCTCGGCGTGCACTCCACCCTGGCCGCCGTGGCACTGGCCCGCCGGGCCGGGGTGGGGCCGGCGGACCTGGGGCCTGCCGGGCGGATCGGGGTGGAGGAAAGCAGCAGCGCCTGACCCGGCGCCGCCGCTCAGCCGGGGATGTTGTCGAACGGGGCGGTCAGCTGGCGCAGCAGGCCGGCCAGTTCGGTGCGTTGTGTGGACGACAGCTCGGCCAGCAGTGCGCGCTCCTGGTCCAGGAGACCGGCCAGGGACCGGTCGGCGCGGTCCCGGCCCTCGTCTGTCAGGCGGACCAGCACTCCGCGCCGGTCGCTGGGGTCGGGGAGGCGCTCCACCAGGCCCTTCTTGGCCAGCCGGTCGATGCGGTTCGTCATCGTGCCCGAGGTGACCAGCGTCTGGGTCAGCAGCTGTCCGGGGGAGAGCTGATACGGCGAGCCCGCGCGCCTGAGCGCCGTCAGGACGTCGAACTCCCAGGGCTCCAGGCTGTGCTCGGAGAAGGCAAGCCGGCGTGCGCGGTCCAGGTGCCGGGCCAGTCTGCTCACCCGGCTGAGCACCTCGAGCGGTTCCACGTCGAGGTCCGGACGCTCCCGGCGCCACGCTGCGACCAGCCGATCGACCTCGTCCTCCATGACGATCAGTGTAGTGGTTGTGTCGACATGAAGTCTCTTGGCATCAAGCCTCTTGACGTCGAGATAAATCGCGGGGGAGAGTGGTGAGCGCAGCCGCCGCCGACTCCCCGCACCTCCAGGAGGCCGCCATGTCCGTCCACAGCCCCGCCTGGGACCCCGCCCAGTACCTGCGTCACGCCGGCCACCGGGCCCGCCCCTTCATCGACCTCCTCGCCCGCGTCCCCGCGCTTCCCCCAGGCTCTCGACCGCGTTCGGGCGGGGGAGGCCCCAGCGGCGGCCGGCCCCGCATCGCCGACCTCGGCTGCGGCCCCGGCAACGTCACCGCCCTGCTCGCCGACCGCTGGCCCACCGCGCACATCACCGGCTACGACAACTCCCCGGCGATGCTCGACAGGGCCGTGGTCGACCATCAGGGCCCCACTCCCGGCGGCGGGCGCCTCGACTTCACCTCCGCCGACGTCCGCACCTGGACACCCGGCGAGCCGTACGACCTGATCATCAGCAACGCCACGCTCCAGTGGGTGCCCGGACATCCGGACCGTTTCGCCGCCTGGGTGGCGGGGCTGCGCCCCGGCGGCACCTTCGCCTTCCAGGTCCCCGGCAACTTCTCCGCCCCCAGCCACCGGCTCATGCGCGAACTCGCCGGTTCCGCCCGCTGGCGCGACCGGCTCGCGGACACCCTGCGCCACGAGGACGCGGTGCTCGCCCCGGAGGCCTACCTGGAGCGGCTGATCGGCCTCGGCTGCGCGGCCGACGTCTGGGAGACCACGTACATCCACCTGCTGACCGGCGAGGACCCGGTCCTGGACTGGGTGCAGGGCACCGGGCTGCGGCCCGTCCTCACCGCCCTCGCCGACGACCCCGCGGCCCGCGAGGGGTTCCTGACCGAGTACCGCGCCGCCCTGCGGGAGGCCTACCCGGCCGGCCTGCACGGCACCCCGTTCCCCTTCCGCCGCATCTTCGCCGTCGCCACCAAGGAGGCCTGAAGCATGCTCGCCGCCCTCGACCACGTCCAGCTCGCCGCCCCGCCCGGTTCCGAGGACGCTCTGCGGGCGTACTACGTCGGTGTGCTCGGCATGACCGAGATCCCGAAGCCGCCGGTCCTTGCCGCGCGCGGCGGCTGCTGGTTCCAGGCCGGGTCCGTCCAGCTCCACCTGGGCATCGAGCGGGACTTCCGCCCCGCCAGGAAGGCCCACCCGGGGCTGCGGGTGACGGCCATCGAGGCCTTCGCCGCCCGGCTCACGGCGCACGGCGCCCAGGTCGTCTGGGACGACAACCTCCCGGGCCACCGGCGCTTCTACTCCGACGACCCGGTCGGCAACCGGCTGGAGTTCCTCGAGCCGCTCGGCGAGGACACCCCGGTCACAGCCGGGACTTCCCGGTCACAGCACTAGGGCCCCGGCGCTAGCACTTGCGGTGCCCGATCAGCCGGGGCCGCGGCTCCAGGCCGTCGAGGCCGTGCCAGGCCAGGTTCACCAGGTGGGCCGCGACCTCCGCCTTCTTCGGTCGGCGGACGTCCAGCCACCACTGGCCGGTCAGGGCGACCATGCCGACCAGGGCCTGGGCGTACAGCGGGGCCAGCTTGGGGTCGAAGCCGCGGGACTTGAACTCGCGGCCCAGGATGTCCTCCACCTGGGTGGCGATGTCGGAGATCAGGGAGGCGAAGGAACCCGTCGACTGGGGGATGGGGGAGTCGCGGACCAGGATGCGGAAGCCGTCCGTGTACTCCTCGATGTAGTCCAGCAGGGCGAAGGCCGCCTGCTCGCACAGCTCACGGGGGTGCCCGGCGGTCAGCGAGCCGGTCACCATGTCCAGCAGGCGCCGCATCTCGCGGTCCACCACCACCGCGTACAGGCCCTCCTTGCCGCCGAAGTGCTCGTACACCACGGGCTTGGAGACCCCGGCCTTGGCCGCGATCTCCTCCACCGAGGTGCCCTCGAAACCCTTCGCCGCGAACAGCGTGCGACCGATCTCCAGCAGTTGCTGGCGGCGCTCGGCACCGGTCATACGGGTACGGCGCGTGCGCCGCGGCTTGTCGTTGCTGGGGGTGCTGGAGTCGGTCGCCACGCTGTCAATCATGCCGCCTCGGCGGTCTTCCTCCGGCGGCGGGAGTCGCCCTCCCCGTCGTTGCGGCGGGAATCGATACGCGAGCGTGACGGCCAGCGCACGTCGGAGGCCCAGCCGAGCTGTTCGAACCAGCGGATGATCCGGGCCGAGGAGTCCAGCTGGCCGCGCTCCACCCCGTGCCGGGCCGAGGTCGGGTCGGCGTGGTGCAGGTTGTGCCAGGACTCGCCGCAGGACAGGATCGCCAGCCACCACACGTTGCCCGAGCGGTCCCGCGACTTGAACGGGCGCTTGCCGACCGCGTGGCAGATGGAGTTGATCGACCAGGTCACGTGGTGCAGCAGCGCCACCCTGACCAGCGAGCCCCAGAAGAACGCGGTGAACGCGCCCCACCACGACATCGTGACCAGGCCGCCGATCAGCGGCGGCAGCGCCAGGGACAGCGCCGTCCACAGGATGAACTGGCGGGAGACCGTCCGCAGGGTCCGGTCCTTGATCAGGTCCGGGGCGTACTTGTCCTGCGGCGTCTGCTCCTCGTCGAACATCCAGCCGACATGGGCCCACCACAGGCCCTTCAGCAGCGCCGGAATCGTCTCGCCGTACCGCCACGGGGAGTGCGGATCGCCCTCGTGGTCGGAGAACTTGTGGTGCCTGCGGTGGTCGGCGACCCAGCGGACCAGGGGTCCCTCGACCGCCATCGACCCCGCGATCGCCAGCGCGATCCTCAGGGGCCGCTTCGCCTTGAACGAGCCATGTGTGAAGTGCCGGTGGAAACCGATCGTGATGCCGTGGCAGCCGAGGAAGTAGAAGAAGACCAACAGGCCGAGGTCCAGCCAGCTCACCCCCCAGCCCCATGCCAGCGGCACCGCGGCGAGCAGTGCCAGGAACGGAACGGTGATGAAGAGCAGCAGCGTGATCTGCTCGATCGAACGCTTCTGCTCCCCTCCCAGGGTGGCGGAGGGAAGTGAGGTGTCGGTCGCCTTCGGGGCGTCGTCGATCACATCGGAGCTTGTGGACATGGGCGTCCCCTGTGGGGTCGAGGGTCGAGACGGGTTGTCGGGTCAGGGAACCGGTCAGCTCCCTACGGTTCCGTAACCTACGGCGTCGTAAGTATGGCAGCGCGTCGCGCCGCGGCAAGAGCCCCTAGCCTGCGCGTCCCCCGCGACACCTAGACTTGGAGGCGGTCGGACAGCGCGGTCCGCTCTGAAGAATTCCTTCCCGGACACCTGGCCCGTAAGCGGCGGCAGCCGCGCGGTACCCGTCCGGGTTCCCCTCCCAGTCGTGCTTCAACCCGCAAGGAGCCGCACCTGTGAGCAGTGCCGACGACCAGACGACGACCAGCGCCGAGCTGCGCGCCGACATCCGCCGATTGGGTGACCTCCTCGGAGAGGCCCTGGTACGGCAGGAAGGCCCCGAGCTCCTCGACCTGGTCGAGAAGGTCCGCCGCCTTACCCGAGAGGACGGTGAGGCCGCCGCCGAACTGCTGCGCGGCACCGAACTCGACACCGCGGCCAAGCTGGTCCGCGCCTTCTCCACCTACTTCCACCTGGCCAACGTCACCGAACAGGTGCACCGCGGACGCGAACTGCGCGCCCGGCGGGCCACGGAGGGCGGTCTGCTCGCCCGCACCGCCGACCGCCTCAAGGACGCCGACCCCGAACACCTGCGCGAGACCGTCCGGCACCTCAACGTCCGCCCGGTGTTCACCGCCCACCCCACCGAGGCCGCCCGCCGCTCGGTGCTCAACAAGCTCCGGCGCATCGCCACGCTCCTGGAGGCCCCGGTCGTCGAGTCCGACCGCCGCCGCCTGGACACCCGGCTGGCGGAGAACATCGACCTCGTCTGGCAGACCGACGAACTCCGCGTCGTCCGCCCCGAACCCGCCGACGAGTCCCGCAACGCCATCTACTACCTCGACGAACTCCACGCCGGCGCCGTCGGCGACGTGCTGGAGGACCTCACCGCGGAACTGGAGCGCGTCGGCGTCAGGCTGCCCGACGACACCCGCCCCCTCACCTTCGGCACCTGGATCGGCGGCGACCGCGACGGCAACCCCAACGTGACGCCCGAGGTCACCTGGGACGTGCTGATCCTCCAGCACGAGCACGGCATCAACGACGCCCTCGACACGATCGACGAGCTGCGCGGCTTCCTGTCCAACTCGATCCGCTACACCGGCGCCACCGACGAGCTGCTCCAGTCGCTCCAGGCCGACCTGGAGAACCTGCCCGAGATCAGCCCCCGCTACAAGCGGCTCAACGCCGAGGAGCCCTACCGGCTCAAGGCCACCTGCATCCGCCAGAAGCTCGTCAACACCAAGCAGCGCCTGGCCACCGGCACCCCGCACGAGATCGGCCGCGACTACCTCGGCACCGCCGAACTCCTGCGCGACCTGCGGATCATCCAGGCCTCGCTGCGCGAGAACCGCGGCGGCCTGTTCGCCGACGGCCGGCTGGGCCGCACCATCCGCACCCTGGCCGCCTTCGGCCTCCAGCTGGCCACCATGGACGTCCGCGAGCACGCCGACGCCCACCACCACGCCCTCGGCCAACTGTTCGACCGGCTCGGCGAGGAGTCCTGGCGCTACGCCGACATGCCCCGCGAGTACCGCGCCAAGCTGCTCGCCAAGGAGCTGAGGTCCAGGAGGCCGCTGGCCCCCACCCCGGCCCCCGTCGACGCGGCGGGCGCCAAGACCCTCGGGGTCTTCGAGACCGTCAAGCGGGCCCTGAGCGTCTTCGGGCCCGAGGTGATCGAGTCGTACATCATCTCCATGTGCCAGGGCGCCGACGACGTCTTCGCCGCCACCGTCCTGGCCCGCGAGGCCGGCCTCGTCGACCTGCACGCCGGCTGGGCCCGGATCGGCATCGTGCCGCTGCTGGAGACCACCGACGAGCTCAAGGCCGCCGACACCATCCTGGAGGACATGCTCTCCGACCCGTCCTACCGGCGCCTGGTCGCGCTCAGGGGCGACGTGCAGGAGGTCATGCTCGGCTACTCCGACTCCTCCAAGTTCGGCGGCATCACCACCAGCCAGTGGGAGATCCACCGCGCCCAGCGCCGCCTGCGCGACGTCGCCCACCGCTACGGCGTACGCCTGCGGCTCTTCCACGGCCGCGGCGGCACCGTGGGCCGCGGCGGCGGCCCCACCCACGACGCGATCCTCGCCCAGCCCTGGGGCACGCTGGAGGGCGAGATCAAGGTCACCGAGCAGGGCGAGGTCATCTCCGACAAGTACCTGATCCCGTCCCTGGCCCGGGAGAACCTGGAACTGACGGTCGCGGCGACCCTCCAGGCCTCCGCCCTGCACACCGCCCCGCGCCAGTCCGTGGAGGCGCTGGCCCGCTGGGACGCCGCGATGGACGTGGTGTCCAACGCCGCCCACGCCGCCTACCGCAGGCTCGTCGAGGACCCCGACCTGCCGGCGTACTTCTTCGCCTCCACCCCCGTGGACCAGCTCGCCGACCTGCACCTGGGCTCGCGCCCCTCGCGCCGCCCGGACTCCGGCGCCGGACTCGACGGACTGCGCGCCATCCCCTGGGTGTTCGGCTGGACCCAGTCCCGGCAGATCGTGCCCGGCTGGTTCGGTGTGGGCTCCGGCCTGAAGGCGCTGCGCGAGGCGGGCCTCGACAGCGTGCTCGACGAGATGCACGGACAGTGGCACTTCTTCCGCAACTTCATCTCCAACGTCGAGATGACCCTCGCCAAGACCGACCTGCGCATCGCCCAGCACTACGTCGACACCCTCGTGCCCGACGAGCTCACGCACGTCTTCGACACCATCCGGGCCGAGCACGAGCTGACCGTGCGCGAGGTGCTGCGCATCACCGGCGAGAGCGAACTCCTCGACGCCCAGCCCGTGCTCCGGCAGACCTTCGCCATCCGCGACGCCTACCTCGACCCGATCTCCTACCTCCAGGTCACCCTGCTCAAGCGGCAGCGTGACGCGGCGGCGGCCGGCCAGGACCCCGACCCGCTGCTCGCCCGGGCCCTGCTGCTCACGGTCAACGGCGTGGCAGCCGGCCTGCGCAACACCGGCTGATCCGCGCGGAGGTGCCCCCGGGGCCGTACGAAGGTCCGTACGGCCCCGGGGGCACCCTCACGCCCGGCGGCTCACAACGCCAGGAACGCCGCCGTCAGCAGCGCGATCCCCGACCCGGCCAGCACCCACGCCGCGCGGGTCTGCCGCAGCCCGCCGGCCACGACCACCGAGGCCAGCAGCAGCGCACCGCCCAGCGGGGCCCACGCGTACAGGATCCCGGCCGGGCCCGAGCGGAGCACCTCGTCCGTCCCGGGCTTCACGACGACGCTGTAGGTCTGCCCCTTGCGCACCGCCGCGGTGTGGTGGATCACCACCCGGTCGCGGGCCGTCGACCCCGTCGAGACCGGTGTGTACGGCCCGGTGCAGGTGCCGCCGTCGCATCGCGTCACCTCGACGGTGCCCTGTTCGCGTCCCTTGGTGAGCATCACGTACGGCGCGGTGGTCCAGGAGGCCCACACCCCGGCGATCAGGATCAGCACCGCGACCGTGCCCATGGCCGCGACCCGTCCGAACCGGAGTGCGACCAAGGAGGCCTGGCGGGAACGAGTGGCGGTGGCGGCAGACATGGCCGGGATCATTGGCCATGCCGCTACGACCGGTCAACTCCTGGGCGTGCGGTGGGGGGACAAGTCAGGAGTTGTACGCGCTTTGCGCCCGCTCCAGACCCTCCGCCAGCAGACACTCCACCGAGTCGGCCGCCCGGTCCACGAAGTAGTCCAGCTCCTTGCGCTCCGCGGCCGAGAAGTCCTTCAGCACGAAGTCGGCCACCTGCATACGGCCCGGCGGGCGTCCGATCCCGAACCGCACCCGGTGGTAGTCCTGACCCATCGCCTTCGTCATCGACTTCAGCCCGTTGTGGCCGTTGTCGCCACCGCCCAGCTTCAGCCGCAGCACGCCGTAGTCGATGTCCAGCTCGTCGTGCACCGCGACGATGTTCGACAGCGGCACCTTGTAGAAGTCGCGCAGCGCGTTCACCGGCCCGCCGGACAGGTTCATGAACGACATCGGCTTCACCAGGACCACCCGGCGGCTCGCCGGTCCGGGGGGACCGATCCGCCCCTCCACCACCTGCGCCTGCGCCTTGCCCGCCCGCTTGAACCGGCCCCCGATCCGGTCGGCCAGCAGATCCACCACCATGAACCCGACGTTGTGCCGGTTCATGGCGTACTCCGGTCCGGGATTGCCGAGGCCGACGATCAGCCAGGGCTCGTTCGCGGAGGTCGTCACGTCCATGTCTCCTCATTACGCGTCATACGCGCCGGCCGCCGCCCCCCGAGGGAAGCGGCGGCCGGCGCGGCGACGACGGTCGGGCTCAGGCCTGCGCGGCCTCTTCGCCTTCCTCGCCCGTGGGCTCCTCGGCCTGCGCGGCCAGCACCTGGAGCACCGCGGCGTCCTCCTCCACGGCCAGCTTCACGCCGTTGGGCAGGTTGATGTCCTTGGCGAGGATCGCGTCACCGGCGGACAGGCCGGCCACGGACACGGGCAGGGTGTCCGGGATGTGCGTGGCCTCGGCCTCGACCGGCAGCGCGGTCAGGACGTGCTCCAGCAGGTTGCCGCCCGGGGCCAGCTCGCCCTCGGCGACGACCGGGATCTCGACGACGACGCGCTCGCCGCGCTTGACCATCAGCAGGTCCACGTGGACCAGGTGGCCCCTCAGCGGGTCGCGCTGCACGGCCTTCGGGATCGCCAGCTCGTTGCTCTTGCCGTCGATGTCCAGCGACAGCAGGACGTTCGGCGTACGCAGCGCCATCAGCAGCTCGTGACCCGGCAGCGTCAGGTGGATCGGCACCATGCCGTGCTCGTACAGCACACCGGGAACCTTGTCCTCACGGCGGATACGGCGCGCGGCACCCTTGCCGAACTCGGTACGCGTCTCGGCGGCGAGCTTCACCTCGGACATGCTCTTCACTCCTCGTAGAAGTACACGGAAAACGGTCGGGGTCACCCGGCCACGAACGGCCTGCTACGAAGAGCGCGTCGATAACGGATCGCCGTACCACGAGAACGAGTACGGCCTCCCTCGCCGAGCAACTGGGGCAGTCTACTCGGACCGGGAGGCCGGACCCAAAACGATCTGGGGTCTGATCCCTACTGCTCGTCGAACAGGCTCGTCACCGAGCCGTCCTCGAACACCTCGCGCACCGCACGCGCGATCGTCGGCGCGATGGACAGCACCGTGATCTTGTCCAGTTCCAGCTCGTTCGGCGTCGGCAGTGTGTCGGTGAACACGAACTCGCTCACCTTGGAGTTCTTCAGCCGGTCCGCCGCCGGACCCGACAGCACCCCGTGCGTCGCGGTCACGATCACGTCCTCCGCGCCGTGCGCGAACAGGGCGTCCGCCGCGGCGCAGATCGTGCCACCGGTGTCGATCATGTCGTCCACCAGGACGCAGATGCGGCCCTTCACGTCGCCGACGACCTCGTGGACCGTGACCTGGTTCGCCACGTCCTTGTCACGCCGCTTGTGCACGATCGCCAGCGGCGCGCCCAGCCGGTCGCACCAGCGGTCGGCCACCCGCACGCGGCCGGCGTCCGGGGACACCACCGTCAGCTTCGAACGGTCCACCTTGTTGCCCACGTAGTCCGCCAGCAGCGGCAGCGCGAACAGGTGGTCCACCGGCCCGTCGAAGAAGCCCTGGATCTGGTCCGTGTGCAGATCCACGGTCAGGATGCGGTCGGCACCCGCGGTCTTCATCAGATCCGCGATCAGGCGCGCCGAGATCGGTTCACGTCCCCGGTGCTTCTTGTCCTGCCGCGCGTAACCGTAGAACGGCACGATGACCGTGATGGAGCGGGCCGACGCGCGCTTCAGGGCGTCGATCATGATCAGCTGCTCCATGATCCACTTGTTGATCGGAGCGGTGTGGCTCTGGATCAGGAAGCAGTCCGCGCCGCGGGCCGACTCCTGATACCGCACGTAGATCTCGCCGTTCGCGAAGTCGAACGCCTTCGTCGGGACGACCCCGACACCCAACTCGTGGGCGATTTCCTCGGCAAGCTCGGGGTGGGCGCGGCCGGAGAAGAACATCATCTTCTTCTCGCCGGTCGTCTTGATCCCGGTCACAACAGTGTCTCCTCAGCGGGTGTTCGCAGCGTGGTGGAGCGTGGTGGGGACGTGTGCACTTATCACGGTACGCCGTCTTTGGCGTGCCGGTTTCCGGTCAGGCTTCGCCCTCCGGCTGTCCGGATACCGCCTCAGCCGCCTTGGCCGCCGAGCTTCCCGGACGCTTGCGGGCCACCCAACCCTCGATATTCCGCTGCTGGCCGCGGGCCACGGCCAGCGAACCGGGCGGCACGTTCTTCGTGATCACGGACCCGGCGGCGGTGTAGGCGCCGTCCCCGATCGTGACAGGAGCCACAAACATGTTGTCCGAACCGGTCTTGCAGTGCGAGCCGACCGTCGTGTGGTGCTTGTTCTCCCCGTCGTAGTTCACGAACACGCTCGCCGCGCCGATGTTCGTGTACTCGCCGATGGTGGCGTCGCCGACGTACGACAGGTGGGGAACCTTGGTCCCCTCGCCGATCGAGGCGTTCTTCGTCTCGACGTACGTACCCACCTTGGACTTCACGCCGAGCCGCGTGCCCGGCCGCAGGTACGCGTACGGCCCCACGGAGGCCTGCGGGCCCACCACGGCGCCGTCGGACACCGTGTTGTCCACCCGCGCCCCCGCGCCGACCCGGGTGTTCGTCAGCCGGCTGTTGGGGCCCACCTCGCAGCCCTCACCGAGGCGGGTCGTCCCGTGCAGCTGCGTGCCCGGGTGCACGACGACGTCCTGCTCGAACGTCACCGTCACGTCGATCCAGGTGGTCGCGGGGTCGACGACCGTGACACCCGCGAGCATCGCGTGGGTCAGCAGACGGTCGTTGAGGATCCGCCGCGCCTCGGCCAGCTGCACCCGGTTGTTGATCCCGGCGATCTCCCGGTGGTCGCCGGCCACGCAGGCGCCGACCCGGTGCCCGGCCTCGCGCAGGATGCCGAGGACGTCCGTGAGGTACTCCTCGTGCTGGCTGTTGTTCGTCCGGACCTTCCCCAGCGCGTCGGCGAGCAGCCGCCCGTCGAACGCGAACACCCCGGAGTTGATCTCCCGGATCGCCCGCTGGGCCTCGGTGGCGTCCTTGTGCTCGACGATCGCGGTCACCGCGTCCGTACCGGCGTCGCGCACGATCCGGCCGTAACCGGTGGCGTCCGGCACCTCGGCGGTGAGCACGGTGACGGCGTTGCCGCCCTCCTGGTGCGCGGTGGCGAGTCGCTGGAGGGTCTCACCGGTGAGGAGGGGGGTGTCACCGCAGACGACGATCACGGTCCCGTCGACGGGCCCGCCGAGCTCCTCGAGCCCCATCCGGACCGCGTGCCCGGTGCCCTTCTGCTTCTCCTGCACGGCGGTGCGGACCGCGGAGTCGACCTCGGCCAGGTGCTCGGTCACCCGCTCCCGCGCGTGCCCGACCACCACGACGAGGTTCTCCGGCTGCAACTCGCGTGCGGCGGCGAGCACATGACCCACCAGTGACCGGCCGCAGATCTCATGCAGAACCTTGGGTGTGGCCGACTTCATACGGGTGCCCTCACCCGCTGCGAGAACGACGACGGCTGCCGGGCGAATGGCGCTCACGGGATGCCCTTCGGCTGTGGATGGGTGGGGGTGGACATCCGCAGGATACCGGGGTGGTTGTGGGCGACTACGAGAGCGGGTCCCGGCCCGTGGGGGCGGGACCCGGAGCAGGACCGTGTGTGCCGAAGCTCCCCCGCAAGGATTCGAACCTTGTCCTGCTGGTACCAAAAACCAGTGTGCTGCCAGTTACACCACGGGGGACAGCGCTTCAGACCTTACCGGAGACGTGTCCGGGTCCGGGCCACGATTCCGTTCCGCCGGCCCCCGCGACGAGCCCGCGATCCGGAGGGAAGGTCCGCTTCCGGGATCGAACGGGACATGGTTCAGCAGTTCGAGGGATACCGGCTGGTTCAGCTGCTATTCGATTACGGAGTGTGCTGCTGTCCGGTCCCCGGAACTCACCGGAAATGCCCGGGCCGGCGCCCGTAGGCTGGGGGCCATGACCACGACGGGGGAAGACCACGAGGCGGTCCCGACCGGGCCGCCATGGTGGTGGGCGCGCTGGCGCAGCGCGGCGCTCGACGGGGGGCTCGCGTTGGTGTCCGCCCTGGAGTGCGGGGCCGAGGGCGTGCCGTTCGCCCGGGACGCGGGGATCCCGGCGTCGCTGGGCATCGTGTTCGGCGTGCTGACCGGGTCCGTGCTGCTCGTCCGGCGGCGGTGGCCGATCGCCGTGGTGCTGGTGGCGATCGCCGTCACGCCGGCCCAGATGGGCTTCCTGATGGGCATCGTCGGGCTGTACACCCTGGCGTCGTGCGAGTTGCCGCGCCGGGTGATCGCCGCGTTGGCCGGGATGTCCCTGGTCGGGACGATGATCGTGACGTTCGTGCGGGTGCGCCAGGACATGGCGCGCGGGGATCTGACCCTCGGTAACTGGTTCGTGCCGTTCGCCGCGGTGACCACCTCGCTCGGGTTGACGGCCCCTCCTCTTCTTCTCGGCCTGTACGTCGGGGCCCGGCGGCGGCTGATGGAGAGCCTGCGGGAGCGGGCGGACAGCCTCGAGCGGGAGTTGCAGCTGCTTGCGGAGCGGGCGGAGGAGCGGGCCGAGTGGGCCCGCAACGAGGAGCGCACCCGGATCGCGCGGGAGATGCACGACGTGGTCGCGCACCGGGTGAGTCTGATGGTGGTCCATGCCGCCGCCCTGCAGGCCGTGGCCCGCAAGGATCCGGAGAAGGCGGTGAAGAACGCGGCCCTGGTGGGGGACATGGGGCGGCAGGCGCTGACCGAGCTGCGGGAGATGCTCGGCGTGCTGCGCAGCACGGAGGGGCCCGCCCAGGCCCAGGTTCAGGCCCAGGCCCGGGTGCCGTCGCAGGCGGAGGCGCCGGAGCAGGGCGCGTCCCGGGCGCCCAACGCCGTGCCGCTCGCCGCGGTGGGGGCCGCCGCGGCGGCCGCGGCCTCGCGGGCCGCGGGCGGCGCACCCGAGGGGCCGTGCCTGTCGGAGCTGGACGAACTGGTCGGGCAGTCCGCGGCCGCCGGGATGGTCGTGGACCTCTCGGTGCAGGGCACGGCCCGCTCGTACGCGGCCGAGGTCGAGCAGACGGCGTACCGCGTGGTGCAGGAGGCGCTGACGAACGTCCACAAGCACGCGGCGGGGGCGAAGACGTACGTGCGGCTGGCGCACCGGTCGTCGGAGATCGCGATGCAGGTGGAGAACGAGCCGCCGCCCGAGCTCGCCTCGGCCTCCGCGGCGGGGCTGCCGTCGGGCGGGAACGGACTGCTCGGGATGCGGGAGCGGGTCGTCGCGCTGGGCGGTGTGTTCGTGTCGGGGCCGACGGACGCGGGCGGCTTCCGCGTGTCGGCGGTGATCCCGGCGTCGTGACGCCTCTTCCGCCCGGCGCGCGACGAGGGGTGCGCCGTTGGTACCGGTGTGCGGCCCCCTGGTGAGCCCTGCGGTGCTCAGCCCGTGGTGAGCCGTACGGGTTCCGTGCCGGAGACGAGGGCCGACAGGGCCTGGTCGATGCCGGGGCCGAGGTACCAGTCGCCGGTGTGGTCGAGGGCGTAGACCCGGCCCTCGCTGTCGATGGCGAGCAGGGACCCGCTGTCGGTCTCGGCGCCCAGAGGGCAGACCTCGGTGTCCAGGGCGCGGCCGAGGTCGCCGAGGGTGCGGGCCAGGTGGAGGCCGTGCAGCGGGTCCAGGTCGAGGACGGCGGGGGCGATCCGGCGGCCGGCGCCGGTGGGCGTGACGCGCAGGCCGCCGAACTCCGCCCAGGCCTCAACGGCGGCGGGGAACACGAAGTGGTGGTGACCGGCGGGCGAGAGGTGCTCGCGCAGGGCGTCGGCCCACACCTCGGCCTGCTTTATGTCCCAGCGCCCCGGTCGCCAGCCGGCGGCGCGCAGTGCGGCGTCGACGGGTTCGGGGAAGCGTGCCGGGGTTCCCCCCTGCTCAGGAGGGAAGGAGGCGTGGTCGGTGTGCATCTGCCCTTCGTTCGTGGATCGTGCCGCGGCGGGTGGTGCCGCGGCGGGTGGCGCGGCCGGGTTCGCGGCGGCCGCGGTCGGGGGCGCGATCGGGCGGGTCAGCCCTTCGGGGCGGTCGGGTCGACGACGCGGACGCCGAAGTGGGCGCTGAGCGCGGCGCAGGCCCGGCAGGGGCCGGCGAAGCTGCCGTGCAGGGGGTCGCCGTCCTCGCGGATGCGCCGGGTGGTGAGCTTGGCGTGTTTCAGGCTCTTGCGGGCCTCGCCGTTGCTCATGGGTTTGCGGGCGGCACGTTTGCTGCGGGCGGCGTCGACGGCGGTGATGTGCCGGGAGATCAGGACGGTCTCGGCGCAGCGGCCGGTGAAGCGGTCGCGCTGGGCACTGGTGAGGGCGTCGAGGAAGTCCTGGACGAGAGGGTGCAGGGCGGGCGGCTCCTCACCGCGGGCGGCGGTGCCGGTGAGGGTGGCGCCGCGCACGGAGAGGGCGGCGGCGACGGTCGGCAGGATGCCGTCGCGGCGGTGGCGGAGCGTGGGGGCGTGCGGAGTCTCGGCGCTGCTCCAGCCGACTCTGGGGTCGCCGGAGGCGCTCGTGTGCGGTCCCGCCTGCGTCGCGTTCATGATCGTTTTTCCCTCCCGTGCATCCCCCGGAAACTCACAGAGTGCCAAACCGCGGGGCCGCTGCGGAAGCTGGGGCGGTGTGAGACACCCCGTCCGGGGCAGTGCGTCACTGGAGGGTGACGGCTGGTCACGGCGGGGCCAGGTCGGTGGGTGGCGGCCCGGTGACCGGTGACGTCGTACCGCATAGGCTGTCGGCACGCCGCGATCCGCGCGGTGGACGCGTTGGAGAGAAGTAGGGATACGGGCTTCGGCGGGGCGGACCAGCGAGCCGGTCGCCGTGGGCCGTACAGAGTGCCGCAGGGGGCAACAGCCATGACGACAGGTCGGCTCGGGCTTGGGGTACCACCCGGCCGCCAGGCTGGGGGACAGGCCGCGCCGCCGAACGCGGCCTATGCCGGGCAGGTCGTGCACTTTCCGGATCCGGTCCGGGCCGCACGTCACCCGAGAGGGGTGCGGGTCGACGACCGCGGTTTCCCCGACTTCTCGCCGTACGCGCGGGCCGCGGTGGAGATCGCGGAGCCTCCGCAGGGGTTCGGGGTCGACGAACTGCGGCTGACGGACTACGTGTCCGCGAACGCGGCGATGGCGGTGTCGGGGCACGAGCTGTGGGACACGGTCCCCCACGTGGCGACCCCGCACGGCTGGACGTGGCACCACGTGGCCGGCTCCCGGCGTCTGGAACTGGTCCCGGTGGAGGTGAAGGCGCTGCTGCGCCACCACGGCGGGATCGCGACCGCGAACGTCGACCAGAACAAGCGGGGCACCCGCCCGTTGCAGGAGACGCGGCCGGCGCACTTCCGGCTGCCGAAGTCGGGTGCCGCGGTGTCGGAGCAGCAGGTGCAGGGGGTCGAGGAGGACCTCGGGTACCGGCTGCCGGGCGCCTACCGCTCGTTCCTGAAGGCGGCGGGCGGCTGCGCGCCCGTCGGGACCGCCCTGGACGCGGAGTTGGGACTGCTGGTCGACCAGCCGTTCTTCACGGTCCGCGAGGAGGCCGCGGTCAACGACCTGGTGTACGTCAACAAGTGCCTGCGCGACCATCTGACCAAGGACTACCTGGCCGTCGGTTTCGTCCAGGGCGGACTGCTCGCCGTGAAGGCGAAGGGCGAGCGGACCGGTTCGGTGTGGTTCTGCGCGTACGACGACGCGCGGGACGTGGATCCGTCCTGGCCGCAGGCGGAGCGGGTGCAGCGGCTGCTGCTGCCGTGCGGTGAGGACTTCGACGCGTTCCTGTCCCGGCTGGCGGGTTCGCCGCCGGAGTTGGAGACGGTGGCGAACCTGATGGTGGACGGCGGTTTCGCCCGTGCCGTGGCCGTCCCGTCGGTGGGGGAGTGAGTCGAGCGATGGTGACGTTCGCGCAGGCGCAGGAGCGCGCCGAAGAGTGGATCAACGGTGACGTGCCCGCGTACCAGCACCGCGAGGTGCGGGTACGGGAGTTCGAGCTGGGCTTCGTGGTGTGGGCCGAGGACCGCGAGGGCGGCCCGCGCCTGGACGGTGGCGCGCAGCGGCTCGTGATCGCCCGGGACAGCGGGGAGGCCACGCTGTGGCCCGCGCTGCCGGTGGGCGAGGTGGTCCGCCGGTACGAGGAGGAGTACGGCCGGGTCGAGCCGGTCGCCGACGTGGCGCCGGCGCCCCCGGCGCGGGTGGACCTGAACCAGACGTCGTTCCTGCTGAGCCCGCCGGAGTGGCTTCAGGAGGCGGCGGACCGGATGGGCATTCCGGACCGGCGCGGCGACACGGGCACGGGGGGCGGCGCGGCGTCCGGGAGCGGTCAGCTCCCTCAGACGCAGGCCGGGGTGCCGGTGGGCGCCTCCGCGGACGCGGGCACGGGCGCTCCGGGCGCACCGGGCACGCCGGCCGGGGCGACCCCGTGGGCGGGTACGGACACCAACGCCGACACCGGGGACGACCGTTCCGTGCCGCTGCCGGCGACCGTGTTCGCGCCGCCGCTGAGCGGCTCCGACGACGACACCCCGCCGCCCTTTGCCCCGTCGGATGCCAAGACGGCGCTGATGACGGGCGGCAGCGCGCTCCCGCGCACCACGGTCGCCCCGTCGCTCGGCGACCCCAACGGACCGGTCCCACCGGGCACTTCCCCCACCCCGGGCGCCCCGCAGGGGAGCACGCCGCCGCCGTCGGGGCCGGCAAGTGATGCGGGCTACGGGTATCCGCAGGGGCCGGGCGGACCGGGTACTCCGCCTCCGCCGCCGGGCGCGGGGCCGGGCGCGCCGGGTACCCCGGCCGCTCCGGGTACTCCGCTGCCGGTGCCGGGTGCCCCCGGTGCTCCGGGCACTCCGCCGCAGGGGCCGGGTGTCCCGGGCACCCCGCCGCCGGGTGCGCAGGTGACGGACGGCGGTGCCGGGCAGGCGCGGGCGCTCGCGCCCAATGCCGGTGACATCGCCGACGCCGCGACCAGCAAGGCGGCGCCTCCGCCGCGCCGTGGGGGCGGTGCGACCACGCCTCCGCCGCCGGGCGCTCCGGGCACGCCGGGTGCGCGGCCGGGCGATCCGTCCACGCCGCCCCCGTCGGGCACCGCCGGCGGCTACGTGCCGACCCAGCTCGTGTCGTCGCTCGGCCCCGACGGGCCCGAGGGCCTCACCGGTCCGGGCGCACCCGGCGGCACGCCCCCGGGCGGCGTCCACCACGCCGCCACGATGCTCGCCGACCCCGGCCAGAGCAGTGGGGGCATCCCGCACCCGCCGGCTCCGCCCGGCGCCCCGGGTGCCTCCGGCGCGCCGCAGCCGCCGACGCCCCCTGGGACTCCGGGTACTCCTGGCGTCCCGGGCGCCCCCGGTACGCCGCCGGGTGCCCCGGGCATGCCCGCCGCCCCCGGCGCTCCGGGAGCCGTGCATCGTGCGGAGACGATGCTGGCCGCACCTGTCTCGGGCGGCCCCCACATGCCTCCGCCGCCACCGGGAGCTCCCGGCGTCCCGGGTGCCCCCGGGGTGCCCGGCGTGCCTCCGGGCACCCCGCCGCCCATGCCGCCGGGCGCGGTGCCCATGCCGCCGGGCGCGGTGCCGCCGCCGGGACAACCGCCCGTTCCGGGTCAGGCCGTTCCGGGGCAGCAGCCGCCGGCCTACGGCTACCCCCAGCAGGGGCAGCCGACCGTCGGGCCCGGTTACCAGGCCGTGTTGCGCTACCGCGCGCACGACGGCTCCGAGCAGCAGCTGATCCGGCGCTCCGCGCCCGGCACGCCGCACCCGGAGTGGCAGATCTTCCACGAGCTGCGGGCCATGAACGTGCCGCCGGACCGGGTCCTGGAGCTGCACACGGAGCTGGAGTCCTGCCAACTGCCGGGCGCGTACTGCGCGCGGATGATCCGCGAGCAGTGGCCGCAGGCCCGCATCGCATCCATCGCCCCGTACGGTACCGACCATGCGAGCCGCCAGCAGGGCATGCAGCAACTGCTCGCACATCAGGGTGAGTTGCACCAGGTGGCGGACGGGCCGGCCCGTCCGGGTCCGGTCCGTGCGCCGCTGCCGCCGGTGCAGCCGGTGCCGCCGATCCCCCCGGAGGGGATCGCGCAGGAGCTCGCGGCGGCGTTCGGGCCGGGCGTGTTCCGGTTCGAGCAGGCGGCGGTCTCCCGGCAGGGCGTGCCGCCCGTCGTGGCGCACACGCTGGTGGTGGCGGGGCTGCCCATCGACATGGGCCCGTTCTTCTGGGCGCAGGCCCAGCCGGGGCGCCCGGTGCCGACGCTGGCGGAACTGGCGGCCGAGCGCGGGGTGCAGCCGGCGTCGGACGCGGGTTCCTACCTCGTCATGGGCAGCGACTTCGGCAAGGCGATCTGCGTGCAGTACGGCACGGCGAACATCGTGGCGGTCCCCGTGGAGGCGGGGCCGGGCGGTGCGCCCGTGGCGCCGCAGTTCGTGAACACCGGCCTGCCGGAGTTCGCCCGCTGCCTGGCGCTGCTCGGCCGGATGTGGCGGCTGCGGTTCGGCCTGAACCAGGAGCAGGCGGGCCGCTGGACCGTCGACTTCCAGGCCCAGTTGGCCGAACTCGACCCGGCGGCGCTCGGTTCGCCCGAGAGCTGGTGGTCGGTGCTCCTCGAGCAGATGTGGGACGGCCTGCTGTGAGCGCGTGAGCTAGTGGGTGTTCGGCGCGGAGGGCCGGACCCGGTCGTGTGACCGGGTCCGGCCTTTTGCGTTCGAGGCCGGCCAACGGCTGCGCCCGGAGTGTCGCGTTATGAACATTTCCGCCCAATCCCTCAAGATGTGCGCGAAATCACCGACGCGGAGAGGGGTCCAGGATGGGCAGCGCACCGATGTCGCTTCACGGTTTCGTGGTCGTACGGGGGCGTGGCTACCGCCCCGATCAGGTGAACGCCTTCGCGGACGCCCTCTCCGACGACCGGGACGTCGCCTGGGAGCGAGCCGCGCGACTGACCGTCCTGGCCAGGAACATGGAGGCGGAACTCGCGGTCCTGCGGGAGAGGGTCACCGGGCTCGGCGAGCAGACCTACGAGTCGCTGGGCGAGGGCGCCCGGCGGCTGTACGGGCTGGGGCTCGAGGAGGCGCGGGCGGTCCGGGAACGGGCGCGGCAGGAGGCGGACGAACTGCTGGAGACGGCGCGGACGTACGCGGACGGTGTGCTTCGGGACGCGCGGGCGCGCGCCGACGCCGTGCGCGCCGAGGCGGACGAACGGGCCCGGCAGCGGCTCCTCGTGGCCCGGGCGGAGGCCGACGACATCCGGATCGCGGTGCGGCGCGAGGTGAAGGAGTCCCGCGGCGAGGCGCTGGCGGCGCTGCGGGAGATGCGGCAGCGCACGTCCGGGATGCTCACCGAGCAGTCCCGTGAACACGCCGACGCACTGGTCGAGGCGGAGCGGGAGGCGGCCGAGCGCGAGGCCGTGCTGGAGGCGGAGCACCCCGAACGGATGGCGGCCGCCCGGACGACGCTGTCCGAGGCGGAGCGGGCCCTCGCCGACGCGCGGGAGGCGGCGCGGCGGGAACCCGAGGAGGCGGCGGCGCGGGCGGCGCGGATGCTGGCCGAGGCGCGGCGGCGGGCCGACCGGATCGCCCACGAGACCGAGCTGGTCCTGCGCGAGCACGGCGAGGTGTGGGACGGCGTACGGGCCCAGATGGACACCGTGCAGGACAGCATCACGGTCCTGAAGGAAGGCGCGTGGGCCGAACAGTGCCCCGCGGCCGGCCGGCTCACTCCTTGAGTACCGGGAAGCGGCGCGGCGCCAGGAGCAGCAGCACCGTGAACGCCAGCGCCGCCGCGCACCCCGCTCCCACGTACACCGTGTGGACCGCGTCCGCGATGGCCCGCCGGGTGGCCTCGGGCGCGGTGCCCGAACCCAGCGCCCGGGTCACCGAGTCCAGGTCGCTCGCGCCGCCGAGGCGCGCGGCCAGCACCCCGTTGGCGACCGCGCCGAAGACGGACGCGCCGAGCGTCTGGCCGGTCTGGCGGCAGAAGAGGACGGAGGCGGTGGCCGTGCCCCGCTCCGACCACCCCACCGTCGACTGGACGCCCACGATGAGGGGGAGCTGGAACAGGCCGAGGGCCGCGCCCAGCACCAGCATCAGCGCGGTGGGCTGCCAGGCCGCGCCCGGGTAGGGCAGGAAGGGGAAGGCGAACAGGATCAGGGCCGCCGCGCCGATGCCGAGCATGGCGGTGTTGCGGAACCCGATCCGCCGGTAGACGTGCTGACTGAGCGCGGCCGACACCGGCCAGCTCAGGGTCCAGACCGACAGGACGAAACCGGCGGCCACCGGCGCCAGGCCGAGCACCGACTGGGCGTACGTCGGCAGGAAGACCGTGGGGGCGACCATCAGCAACCCCAGGGCGCCCAGGGCGAGGTTCACCGCGGCGATCGTCCGGCGGCGCCACACCCAGCCCGGGAGGATCGGATCGGCCGCCCGCCGTTCGATCACCACCACCAGGGCGGCCAGCGCGAGACCCGTACCGAACAGGGCGAGCGACGGCGCCGACAGCCACGGCCACGCCACCCCGCCCTGCACCACCGCGGTGAGCAGGACACCCGCGCACGCGAACACCGCCAGCGCGCCCGCCCAGTCGACGCGCGGCCGGGATCGTGGCTCCCGCTCGGGCTCGCGCAGGTGGCGGACGATCAGCCACAGGGCCACGGAGCCGATCGGAAGGTTGACCAGGAAGATCCAGCGCCAGTCGGCGTAGGCGGCCAGGACGCCACCCAGGGCCGGTCCGGCGATCGCCGACACCGCCCACACCGTGGACAGCTTCGCCTGGATCTTCGGGCGCTGCTCCAGCGGGTACAGGTCGGCGGCGAGAGTCTGGACGGTGCCCTGCAACGCGCCGCCGCCCAGGCCCTGGACGACCCGGAAGGCGATCAGCGCGCCCATGTTCCAGGCGCCGGCGCACAGCAGGGAGCCGACGAGGAAGACGACCGCGCCCGCCACGAGCACCGGTTTGCGGCCGAAGGTGTCGGACAGCTTGCCGTAGACGGGCAGAGTCACCGTCACGGCCAGCAGGTAGCCCGAGAACAGCCAGGAGAACACGGAGAAGCCGCCCAGGTCCCCGACGATCTGCGGTACCGCCGTCGACACGATCGTCGAGTCGAGCGCGGCGAGCGCCATGGCCAGCATGAGCGCGGCGACGACCGCGCCCCGCCGGTCGGTCGCGCCGGGTCGAGCGGCCTGCCGTGTCGCGGGTTCGGTGCTGCCCACGCGGATCCTTTCCCCCTGCATCCATCTGCCTCGGACAGCTTCCCACTTGAGCGTCCCGCGGCGGGAGGGCGGAGGCCGAGGGGGCCGGGAGGAGGAGGCGACCCTGAGAAGGGGTCCACCCGTGGGGGGAGGCCCCCTAGGGGAAGCTCCGTACCCGGGGTCGGGGAGGGTTCGTACCGACGGAGGACGAGCGGGGGCGGGGGCGGTCCTTAATCTGGCTTTACGCCGCGGGGAGCCGGTACGCCGGAGTGGCGGGGGTGGGGTTTTCCCCCGGAGAAGACTGCGCTGAGCACCAGCGCGCCGGACACCCCCCGTCGAGCAGACTCATCGGCGTACCGAGGCGCACGACGTACACACCCACTTCGCACGTGACGCACCACCGGACGCTTCACCACCGGACCGACATAGGAGACTTGACGTGACAACGGCTGTGACCATTCCCAGGCACGGGGGTACTGGAGGGACTACGGCCGTCGCCGCGCGGGCGCGGCAGGTCGTGAAGGCGTACGGGGCCGGGGAGACCCGCGTCGTCGCCCTCGACCACGTCGACGTGGACATCGCCCGCGGCCGGTTCACCGCGATCATGGGCCCCTCGGGCTCCGGCAAGTCCACGCTGATGCACTGCCTCGCCGGTCTCGACACCGTGACGAGCGGGCAGATCTTCCTGGACGAGACCGAGATCACCGGGTTGAAGGACAAGAAGCTCACGCAGCTGCGCCGGGACCGGATCGGCTTCATCTTCCAGGCGTTCAACCTGCTGCCCACGCTGAACGCGCTCGAGAACATCACCCTGCCCATGGACATCGCCGGCCGCAAGCCGGACCGGAAGTGGCTGGAGCAGGTGGTGGAGACCGTCGGTCTCGCGGGACGGCTCGGGCACCGGCCCAACCAGCTCTCCGGGGGCCAGCAGCAGCGCGTCGCCGTGGCCCGGGCCCTGGCCGCCCGGCCCGAGATCATCTTCGGTGACGAGCCGACCGGCAACCTGGACTCCCGCGCGGGCGCCGAGGTGCTGGGCTTCCTGCGCCGGTCCGTGGACGAACTGGGCCAGACGATCGTGATGGTCACGCACGACCCGGTGGCCGCCTCCTACGCCGACCGCGTGCTGTACCTCGCCGACGGCCGGATCGTCGACGAGATGAACCAGCCGACGGCCGATCAGGTCCTGGACCGGATGAAGGACTTCGACGCCCGGGGGCGTACGTCATGACCGTCCTGAAGACCTCCCTGCGCAACTTCTTCGCGCACAAGGGACGGATGGCGCTGTCGGCGGTCGCCGTGCTGCTGTCGGTGGCCTTCGTGTGCGGCACGCTCGTGTTCACCGACACCATGAACACGACGTTCGACAAGCTGTTCCAGGCGACGGCGTCGGACGTGACGGTCAGCGCCAAGGGATCGTCCGACACCGGTGAGACCACCTCCCGCACCGGCAGGCCGCCGGTCATGCCGGGCTCCCTGCTCGCCGAGGTGCGCGGAACCCAGGGCGTGCGGGCGGCGGAGGGGGCGGTGTTCTCCACCTCGGTGACCGTCGTCGACGCCGACAAGGACAAGCTGTCGCCCAGCAGCGGCGCGCCGACCATCGTCGGCAACTGGACCGACAACGACGCCCGCACCATGAAGATCACCTCCGGCGCGGCGCCCAAGGGCCCGGACCAGATCATGGTCGACGCCGACACCGCCGACAAGCACCACCTGAAGCTGGGCGACGAGATCGGTGTCATCACCGCGGTCGGCACCCACCGCGCGCACGTGTCCGGCATCGCCACCTACACCGTCACCAACCCCGGCGCGGCGATCTTCTACCTGGACACGAAGACCGCCCAGCGGACCCTGGTCGGCCGGACCGGCGTCTACACGAGCGTCAACGTGACGGCCGCCAAGGGCGTCACCGACGAGCAGCTGAAGAAGAACGTGTCCGCCACGATCGGCGCCGGCTACAAGGTGCAGACCGCCAAGGAGGTCGCCGACGCCAACCAGAAGGACATCGAGAGCTTCCTGAACGTGATGAAGTACGGGATGCTCGGCTTCGCCGGAATCGCCTTCCTGGTCGGCATCTTCCTGATCATCAACACCTTCTCGATGCTGGTCGCCCAGCGCACCCGGGAGATCGGCCTGATGCGCGCCATCGGCTCCTCCCGCCGCCAGGTCAACCGGTCCGTGCTGGTCGAGGCGCTGCTGCTGGGCGTCGTCGGCTCCGTGCTCGGCGTCGGGGCGGGCGTCGGCATCGCGGTCGGCCTGATGAAGCTCATGGGCCAGATGGGCATGCACCTGTCCACGGACGACCTCACGGTCGCCTGGACCACCCCGGTCATCGGCCTGGTCCTCGGCGTGGTCGTCACCGTCCTCGCCGCCTACCTGCCCGCCCGGCGGGCCGGCAAGGTCTCCCCGATGGCCGCCCTGCGCGACGCGGGGACCCCGGCCGACGGCAGGGCCGGAACCGTACGGGCCGTCGTCGGCCTGGTCCTCACCGGCGCCGGCGCCGCGAGCCTGTACGCCGCGGCCACCGCCGGCAAGGCCACCGAGGGCTCGGGGTGGCTGGGGCTCGGCGTGGTGCTCACCCTGATCGGCCTCGTCGTCGTCGGCCCGCTGCTCGTGGGCGGCCTGGTGCGCGTCCTCAGCGCGGTCCTGCTGCGGATCTTCGGCCCGATCGGGCGGATGGCCGAGCGCAACGCGCTGCGCAACCCGCGCCGCACCGGCGCCACCGGCGCCGCGCTGATGATCGGACTGGCCCTGGTGGCCTGCCTGTCGGTGGTCGGCTCCTCGATGGTCGCCTCCGCCACCGACCAGCTCGACAAGACCGTCGGCACGGACTTCATCATCCAGAGCGACAACGGCGAGGTCATCACCCCGCAGGCGGTGAAGGCCGTGAAGGACGCCCCGGGCCTGGAGCGGGTCACCGAGTACAAGCTCGTGGACGTCTCCCTGACCACACCGGACGGCCGCACCGCCAAGAAGGAGATGATCAACGCGGCCGACCCGACCTACGCCCAGGACCTGCGCACCAAGACGGTCGAGGGCACGCTCGCCGACGCCTACCGGGCCGACTCGATGTCCGTCCCCGAGGGCTTCGCCAAGAAGCACGGCGTCAAGCCGGGCTCCACGATCGAGGTCGGGTTCAAGGGCGGCACGACGGCCGAGCTCACGGTCCGCGCGATCACCAGCGACGACGGCCTGATCGACAACGGCGCGATGTACGTCTCGATCGCCACCGCCGCGAAGTACGTGCCCGCCGACCGGATGCCGCTCGACCTGCTGCTCTTCGCCACCGCCAAGGACGGTCAGGAGACCGCCGCGTACCAGGCGCTCAAGTCCGCGCTGCACGACTACCCGCAGTACACCGTGCGCGACCAGACCGACTACAAGGAGGAGCTGCAGAACCAGATCGGCCAGCTGCTCGACATGGTCTACGCCCTGCTCGCCCTGGCGATCATCGTCGCCGTCCTGGGCGTGGTGAACACCCTGGCGCTGTCAGTGGTCGAGCGGACGAGGGAGATCGGCCTGATGCGGGCGATCGGCCTCTCCCGCCGCCAGCTGCGCCGCATGATCCGCCTGGAGTCCGTGGTGATCGCCCTGTTCGGCGCGCTGCTGGGCCTGGGCCTGGGGATGGGCTGGGGCGCGACCGCCCAGAAGCTGCTCGCCCTGGAGGGCCTGAAGGTCCTGGACATTCCCTGGCCGACCATCATCGGCGTCTTCGTCGGCTCGGCCTTCGTGGGCCTGTTCGCCGCCCTGATCCCGGCCTTCCGGGCGGGCCGGATGAACGTACTGAACGCGATCGCGACGGAGTAGCGAGCGCGGCGCGATGCCTCCGTGGACGGGGGTCACGGGGAACCCGGTGCCGGGAAGTCAGGGGGACTTCCCGGCACCTGGCGTGTGCCGGAAGGGCCGGCGGGGCCGCGACCAGGGTTGTCCACAGCACCCGCGAGCCGTCCGCCCGGCGGCGTACGCTGAAGGAATCCCCGGCCCGCCGCACGAGTCGGGTCCTTCGCGTTGCCCACCCTCGGACGGATTCGGACGGAAAGCCCCCCATGAGCCTGCACGGTCTGCTCGACGCCGTCGTCAAGGACCCCGCCCTCGCGGAAGCGATCACCGCGGCGGCGGACGGCAACCGCATGCACGTCGACCTCGTCGGTCCGCCCGCCGCCCGCCCCTTCGCCGTCGCCGCCCTGGCCCGTGAGGCCGCCCGTCCCGTACTCGCGGTGACGGCGACCGGCCGCGAGGCCGAGGACCTGGTCGCGGCCCTGCGCTCGCTGCTGCCCGCCGACGGCGTCGTGGAGTACCCCTCCTGGGAGACGCTGCCGCACGAGCGGCTCAGCCCGCGCAGCGACACCGTGGGCCGCCGCCTGGCCGTGCTGCGCCGCCTGGCCCACCCCAGCCCCGACGACGCGGAGACCGGCCCGGTCTCCGTCGTCGTCGCACCGGTGCGCTCGGTGCTCCAGCCGCAGGTCAAGGGCCTGGGCGACCTGGTGCCGGTGTCCCTGCGGACAGGGCAGACCGCGGACCTGAACGACGTGGTGGACGATCTCGCCGCCGCCGCGTACTCCCGCGTGGAGCTGGTGGAGAAGCGCGGCGAGTTCGCCGTGCGCGGCGGCATCCTCGACGTCTTCCCGCCCACCGAGGAACACCCCCTGCGTGTCGAGTTCTGGGGCGACGACGTCGAGGAGATCCGGTACTTCAAGGTCGCCGACCAGCGCTCCCTGGAGGTCGCCGAGCACGGCCTGTGGGCCCCGCCCTGCCGCGAGCTGCTGCTCACCGAGGACGTCCGCGCGCGGGCGCGGGCCCTCGCCGAGCGGCACCCCGAGCTCGGCGAGCTGCTGGGCAGGATCGCCGAGGGCATCGCGGTGGAGGGCATGGAGTCCCTGGCGCCGGTTCTGGTCGACGACAT
The DNA here is from genome assembly GCF_044548235.1 of Streptomyces sp. NPDC052043. NCBI lineage: Bacteria > Bacillati > Actinomycetota > Actinomycetes > Kitasatosporales > Streptomycetaceae > Streptomyces > Streptomyces sp. NPDC052043. The sequence goes on along the minus strand of NZ_JBIUBT010000009.1, from coordinate 101,537 downwards.
GGAGCTGCTGCTCGACGTGCTGCCCAAGGGCGCCATGACCGTGGTGTGCGACCCGGAGCGGGTGCGCACGCGCGCGGCGGACCTGGTGGCGACCTCCCAGGAGTTCCTCCAGGCGTCCTGGGCGGCCTCGGCCGGCGGGGGAGAGGCGCCCATCGACCTCGGCGCGGCCTCCCTGTGGTCCATCGCGGACGTCCGGGACCGGGCGCGCGAGCTGGACATGATGTGGTGGTCGGTGTCGCCGTTCGCCGCGGACGAGACGGCGTACGACGGGGACGGGGACACGCTCAAGCTGGGCATGCACGCGCCCGAGACGTACCGCGGGGACATCGCGAAGGCGCTCGCCGACACCAAGGGCTGGCTCGCGGACGGCTGGCGCGCGGTGTACGTCACCGAGGGCCACGGCCCGGCCTCGCGCACCGTCGAGGTGCTGGGCGGGGAAGGCGTCGCGGCCCGCCTCGACGTGGACCTCGGGCAGCTGTCCCCGTCGGTCGTGCACGTGGCCTGCGGCGGCATCGACCACGGCTTCGTCGACGCCGCGCTGAAGCTGGCCGTGGTCACCGAGACCGATCTGACCGGCCAGAAGACGGCCGGCCGGGACGGCGCCCGGATGCCGGTGCGGCGGCGCAAGACCATCGACCCGCTGACCCTGGAGACGGGCGACTACATCGTCCACGAGCAGCACGGCGTGGGCCGCTACATCGAGATGGTCCAGCGCACGGTGCAGGGCGCGACCCGCGAGTACCTGGTGGTGGAGTACGCCCCGGCCAAGCGCGGCCAGCCCGGCGACCGGCTGTACATCCCCACCGACCAGCTGGAGCAGATCACCAAGTACGTCGGCGGTGAGGCGCCCACGCTGCACCGGCTCGGCGGTGCCGACTGGACGAAGACCAAGGCGCGGGCGAAGAAGGCGGTCAAGGAGATCGCCGCCGACCTGATCAAGCTCTACAGCGCCCGCATGGCGGCCCCCGGGCACGCCTTCGGCACGGACACGCCGTGGCAGCGCGAGCTGGAGGACGCCTTCCCGTACGCGGAGACCCCGGACCAGCTGACCACGATCGCCGAGGTCAAGGAGGACATGGAGAAGTCGGTCCCGATGGACCGCCTGATCTGCGGCGACGTCGGCTACGGCAAGACGGAGATCGCGGTCCGCGCCGCCTTCAAGGCCGTCCAGGACGGCAAGCAGGTCGCGGTCCTGGTCCCGACGACGCTGCTGGTGCAGCAGCACTTCGGCACGTTCTCCGAGCGGTACGCGCAGTTCCCGGTGAACGTCAGGGCGCTCTCCCGCTTCCAGACCGACACCGAGGCGAAGGCGGTCCTGGAGGGCCTCGGGGGCGGCGCGGTGGACATCGTCATCGGCACCCACCGCCTGTTCTCCTCGGAGACGAAGTTCAAGGACCTCGGCCTGGTCATCGTCGACGAGGAGCAGCGCTTCGGCGTCGAGCACAAGGAGCAGCTGAAGAAGCTGCGCGCGAACGTCGACGTCCTGACGATGTCGGCGACCCCGATCCCGCGCACGCTGGAGATGGCAGTGACCGGCATCAGGGAGATGTCGACGATCACCACGCCGCCCGAGGAGCGCCACCCGGTGCTGACGTTCGTCGGGCCGTACGAGGAGAAGCAGATCGGCGCGGCGATCCGCCGCGAACTGCTGCGCGAGGGCCAGGTCTTCTACATCCACAACCGGGTGGAGTCCATCGACCGCGCCGCGGCCCGGCTGCGGGAGATCGTCCCCGAGGCGCGGATCGCCACCGCCCACGGCCAGATGTCGGAGGCGGCCCTGGAGCAGGTCGTCGTCGACTTCTGGGAGAAGAAGTTCGACGTGCTGGTCTCCACGACGATCGTCGAGTCCGGCATCGACATCTCCAACGCGAACACCCTGATCGTGGAGCGCGGCGACAACTTCGGCCTGTCCCAGCTGCACCAGTTGCGCGGTCGCGTCGGCCGCGGCCGCGAGCGCGGCTACGCCTACTTCCTGTACCCGCCGGAGAAGCCGCTGACGGAGACGGCCCACGAGCGCCTGGCGACCATCGCGCAGCACACCGAGATGGGCGCGGGCATGTACGTGGCGATGAAGGACCTGGAGATCCGCGGCGCCGGAAACCTGCTGGGCGGCGAGCAGTCCGGGCACATCGCCGGCGTCGGCTTCGACCTGTACGTGCGGATGGTGGGCGAGGCGGTCGCGGACTACCGGAGGCAGTTGGAGACGGGGGAGATCGAGGAGGAGCCGCCGCTCGAGGTCAAGATCGAGCTGCCGGTCGACGCGCACGTCCCGCACGACTACGCGCCCGGCGAGCGGCTGCGTCTCCAGGCCTACCGGTCCATCGCCTCCGCGAACTCCGAGGAGGACATCAAGGCCGTCCGCGAGGAACTCACCGACCGTTACGGCAAGTTGCCCGAGCCGGTGGAGAACCTGCTGCTGGTGGCCGGGCTGCGCATGCTCGCCCGGGCCTGCGGCGTCGGCGAGATCGTCCTCCAGGGCAACAACATCCGCTTCGCCCCGGTGGAGTTGCGCGAGTCGCAGGAGCTGCGCGTCAAGCGCCTCTACCCCGGCTCGGTGATCAAGCCGGCCGTCCACCAGGTCCTCGTGCCCCGCCCCAAGACCGCGAAGATCGGCGGCAAGCCGCTGGTCGGCCGTGAACTGCTGGGTTGGGTGGGGGAGTTCCTGACGTCCATCCTGGGTTCGTAGCCCGCGCGCTGCCAGGGTCGCGGCCCGCGTGTTCCCAGGGGCGTAGCCCGCGCGTTTCCGGGGCCGTGGTCCGCGTGTTTCCGGGTCCGCGGTCCGGGCGTTCGCGCCCCGTGACCCTGTACCCCCCGTGTGGCCTGGGCATATGCACCGCTACGGTGGGCACCAGGTGAACACGCCCGAACCGGGGGCGGGACCAGGCAGTTCAGGGGAGGGGCGCAGCGTGACGCGTCTGCGGGGCGGGGCGGTTGCGGCTGCCGTGGTGGCACTGTTCGTGACCGGATGCACGGAGCAGTTGGACGGCGCGGGCGGACCCGAGCCGGCGAAGACCGGCGGCGAGGCACTCGCCGCCGCCGAGTCACTGCCCGTCAAGGGGCGGTCGCCGAAGACCGGTTACGTCCGGGAGAAGTTCGGCTCCGCCTGGGCGGACACTGACGGCAACGGCTGCCCCACCCGGGACGACATCCTCAAACGGGACCTGAAGCAGCCGCGGTTCACCGACGGCGACTGCAAGGTGTCCTCCGGCGTCCTGCAGCCGGACCCGTACACCGGCACGGACATCACCTTCCAGCGGGGGCGCAGCAAGGTCGACATAGACCATGTCGTCGCCCTCTCGGACGCCTGGCAGAAGGGCGCCGCGTACTGGGACGCGAGCAAGCGCATAGCGCTGGCCAACGACCCGCTCAACCTGCTCGCCGTGGACGCGAGCGCCAACCGCTCCAAGGGCGACGGCGACACGGCGACGTGGCTGCCGCCCAACAAGGCCTACCGGTGCACGTACGTCGCCGCGCAGGTCGCGGTGAAGAAGAAGTACGAGCTGTGGGTCACCGCCGCGGAGAAGGCCGCGATGAAGAAGGTCCTGTCGACCTGCCCCACCCAGAAGCTCCCCACCGGCGGCAACCCGACGAAGGCTCCGGAGCGCTTCCACGCCCGCTGAGCGTACGAACGGAGCAGGTGGCACCACGTGCGCCGGACCGCCCCCTCCGACGGCCCGGATCACGCGGTGCCACCCGCCCGGCATCAGTCGCCCAGCTTGTCCAGGTCGATGACCTTGCCCCGGGGCGCGTCGGCGGGCACCGGCTTGCCGAAGTCGGTGAAGGTGATGGCGACGGGGTCCTTCTTGGAGTCGCTGGTGACCTTCAGGAGGTAGGGCTTGCCCTCGGTGGCGACATACGCCGTGTAGTTGTCCTTGCCGTCCTTCTCGTGCAGGACGATCGCCGGAACGCCGCCGACCTTGGCCGTCGCGCCGCGCTTGGCGTCCGTGCTGCCCTCGTCGGTCCCGGCCAGCACCGTGTCGAGATCGCAGAACCCCGCGATGTCCTCGGCGTCCTTGCCCTTGGCGGCCGTCTTGGTCCACTTCCCGGCCATGAAGGACACCACCGCGTCGGTCTCCTCCTTGGAGTCGCCCTCGCTCTGTGCGCGCAGGAACTCCTCGTCGTACTTCATGTAGAGGGTGTCGCCGGTCTTGATCAGCTCGGCCTTGCCCGTTCCGCCCATGCTCATGGTGCCGGCGCACTCGCCCTTCTTGTTCAGGGCCATGTCGATCCGGATCGTGCCGCCGGTGTCGTCGTCGCGGACGTCCCCCGTCATCCGCAGCGACGGGGCGCCGGTGGTGGCCTTCATGGCGCGTTCGGAGATCTCGCTTCCGGTGAGCCCGGCGAACGGTCCCTTGGGCTTGTTGTCGGCACAGCCGGTGAGTCCGGCCGCGGCCGCGGCGGCGAGGCAGAGGGCGGCAAATGCGGTGCGACGCATGGGGGTTCCTTGGGGGTGATGTGACACGTGATGCGATGAGAGGGTGCCGGGGCGGGGCGGCGCGGTGAGCCGCCCCGGCCTGGGACCCGGCGGGCGTCAGGAGGACTTCGTCCAGTCCTTGCAGCCCGTGGTCTTGAAGTAGGCGTCACCGGCGGCGACCGTGACGACGGCGGTCCCGGTGACGTTGTCGTTGGCCGCGATGGACTCCAGGGAGTGCAGGGCGTCCTTGGTACGTTCCCAGTAGCACCCGTCGTCCTTGTTGCCGGCGGACGTGTAGGTGCCGGGGGCGATGTCGGCGCCGACCCGGAGCATCCCCGCGTCGCCGCCGATCTTCTGGGTGGCGGGCGTGCCGGACGGCTTCCCCCCGACGGTCTGCCAGCCCTTGCAGCCATTCGTCTTGAAGAGCTTGTCGCTGGCCTTGACGGTCACATAACTCGTGCCGGTGACATTGTCGTTGGCGAGGATCGAGTCGAACTCGCCCGAGGCGTCCTTGGCGCGCTCCCAGTAGCAGCTGTCGGAGTTGCCGGTCGTCTTGTAGGTGCCGGGCTGGATGTCCTTGCCGACCAGATAGCTTCCGTCGCCGTCGAATGCCGGGGCCTTGTCTTCCTTGTCCTTCGTGCCGGCCCCGCCCTTGCCGCCGGACCCCGATCCGGAGTGCTGTCCGGAGGACGCGGAGCCCTTGTCGGCCTTGTCGGTCGTGTCGTCGCCGCCCCCCGCGGTGGACACCGCCCCGATCACGACGACCCCGACCACCACGCCCAGCGCGATCTTGCCCTTCATGCCCATGACAGGCCCCTCCCCCCGCGATGCGCCGGTGTCCCGGCGGATCGCTCGTTCGATGGGTTAATAAGACCAGAGCTTGTGAACCGAGTCAACACAGTTCACGCTTCAGGTCATGTGCACGCGCGTGAAGGGGGAGCTATTGCGTGCATCGGTATGCTCGATGCCACACGGAAGGTGCGGAGCGTGCGCGGGGAACCGGGACGACGCCGCACCGCCAAGGGCTGCACGGGGCAGAGGGGAGCCGGTGGGTGGAGGACAACGGGACAGAGGTGACCGCCGCCGGTATCGCCCGGCTCGCGGGGGTCGGCCGGGCCGCCGTCAGCAACTGGCGCCGCCGCCACCCCGACTTCCCCCGGCCGGTCGGCGGCACCGAGACCAGTCCCTCCTTCGCACTCACCGAGGTGGAGGACTGGCTGCGCCGCCAGGGCAAGCTCGCCGAGGTGCCGCTGCGGGAGCGGGTGTGGCAGCAGTTGGCCGGCCATCCGGAGGGGCCCTTGACGGCACTCGTCCAGGCGGGCTGTGTCCTGGTACTCGTCCATGACCGGCCCGGGTCCTGGAAGGAGGCGAGCGACGGGTCCGACGCGGACCTCGCCGAACTGCTGCCCACCGCCCTCGAACAGGTGCTCATGGTCCGTTTCGGCGCGCCCGTCGTGCCCGTCCCGGACGCCGAACGGCTCCGGGCCTCGGCCCCGCTGCTGCGCGGCGTCGCCGAACTCGCCGCCGAACTGGGCGCCCCGGCGGCGTACGAGTTCCTCCTCGGCCGGCACCTCGACGCCAACCCCCGCCAGTACACGCTCACCCCGGGCGGCCCGGCGGCCCTGATGGCCGACCTCGCGGGACCCGCCCGCACCGTCCTCGACCCGGCCTGCGGCACCGGCGCCCTGCTGCGCGCCGTCGCCCCCGTACCCGACCAGCGGCTCCACGGCCAGGACAGCGACCCCGGACTGGCCGCCCTCACCGCGCTGCGCCTCGCCCTGCACACCGGGGCGGCCGTGCGCACCGCCGCCGGGGACAGCCTCCGGGCGGACGCGTTCGACACCCTCAGGGCCGATGTGGTGCTGTGCCACCCACCGTTCAACGAACGCAACTGGGGCCATGACGAACTCGCCTACGACCCCCGCTGGGAGTACGGCTTCCCGGCCCGTACGGAATCCGAACTCGCCTGGGTGCAGCATGCGCTGGCCCGCCTCAGGGACGGCGGCACGGCCGTCCTGCTGATGCCGCCCGCCGCCGCCTCCCGGCGCTCCGGCCGCCGCATCCGGGCCGATCTGCTGCGCCGCGGCGCCCTGCGGGCCGTGATCGCCCTGCCGGCCGGCGCGGCACCCCCGTACAACATCCCCCTGCACCTGTGGGTGCTGCGCCGCCCCGAACGGGCGCCCGCGCACCCGGAGCTGCTGGTCGCGGACGGCGGCGCGGCCGTCGCCGAGGCCCGCGGCGACTCGGACTGGGAGTCCGTGCGCACCGCGGTCCTCGACGCCTGGCGCCCGTTCGCGCGCGGCGGCAGTGCCCCGGAGGTGCCGGGCGTGAGCCGCTCCGTACCCGTCATCGAACTGCTCGACGACGATGTCGACCTGGCCCCCGCTCGTCATCTCCCGCCGCCCGCGGTGGGCGGCGGCGCCGAGGAGCTCACGGCCCTCAGCGCCCGCCTCGGCGAGACCCTCCGCCGCACCGCCGAACTCTCCCCGCCCTTCCCCGCGCCCTCGTCCGGCGGCGCACCCCTCGGCACCGCCGAGCCGGCCCGCTGGTCGCTCACCACCGTCGGCGAACTCGCGCGCGGGGGCGCCCTGGTGCTGCGTACCGGAGGAAACGGCCCGTCCGCGCGGGTGCTCACCGACCATGACGTCCTGGCCGGCTCCCCGCCGTCCGGGACGCTGCCCGCGGTCGGCGAGGAACCGGTTCTCGTCGAGGAGGGCGACGTCGTCGTGCCCGTCCTCGGCGGCGGCGCCGTCGCACGGGTGATCGACCGGGCGACCGCCGGAGCGGCCCTGGGACGCAACCTCACCCTGCTGCGTCCCGACCCGGCCGCGCTCGACCCCTGGTTCCTCGCCGGTTTCCTGCGCGGCACCGCCAACAACCGCCAGGCCAGCAGCTACGCCTCCACCGCGACCCGGCTCGACGTGCGTCGCCTCCAGCTGCCCCGGCTCCCCCTGGACCGGCAACGCCGCTACGGCGAACGCTTTTGGGCGCTCGCCTCGTTCGAGGAGGCGCTGCGCCTCGCCGGCCGTCTCGGGGAACAGCTCGTCCGCGGCCTGTACGACGGACTGACGGACGGCACGGTCACACCGGACTGACGGACGGCACGGTCACACCGGACTGAGCGCCCGGGCGCCGCCGCGCACCGCACCCGCGACAGCGCCCGTCCGCACCGTTCGGCCGGGGACACAACGGTTCCGCACAACCCGTGACCATGTGTCCGAGGAGGGCTATACGCTCGGACTTCGACCTTCGTCCGTCCTTACCACGGTCCAGGAGCAGCCATGCACGGCCACGGCGCGCAGCCGCCCACCCGCACTTCGGGCACGGTCATCTTCCTGCGCGTACTGTTCGCCGCCACCGGCATCCTCAGCTGCGGACTGCTCGCCTGCCTTCCGCTGTTCCGGGTGGCCATGCTGCGCGGAAAGGCGAGGGACTGGGTGTTGGCCTCGGTCAGCCTGCCGCTGTCCATCGTCTGTTTCGCCGTCGTCGGAGAGCTCCCGGAGGACGATCACCGGAGCGACGTCGCGCTGTGCCTGCTCCTTCTCCTCGCCGCGTACAGCACCGTCTACTTTCTGGTCGTCGACATAGCCCATCACCGCACCGCGCCGCCCGTCGGTCCGATGCCGTCGCAGGCCACGACCTATGCACCGCCGGGCGGTCCGACCCCCGCGCCGCCACAGCCGGGCTACGGCTACCCGCCCGCGCAGCCGTACGCCGTCACCCAGTCCACGCCGGTGCCGCCGGCCCCGTACACGCCGGTCCCGCCGCCCCCGCAGCCGCAGCATCCCGCCCCCGCGCGCATCGACCAGGTCCGGGCCGAACTCGACGAGCTCAGCGACTACCTCCGCAAGCACGAGGACGGCCGGTGACCATGGCGACCGGACGCGTCGTCGCCGGACGCTACGAACTGTCCACGATCATCGGCCAGGGCGGCATGGGCCAGGTCTGGACGGGGTACGACCAGCGCCTGGACCGGCGGGTGGCGGTCAAGCTGCTGCGCCCGGACAAGGTGGCCGGCCAGGAGGCCGACGAACTGCGCCGCCGCTTCGTGCGGGAGTGCAGGGTGACCGCGCGGGTCGACCACCCCGGGCTGGTCACGGTGCACGACGCGGGCAGCGAGGGCGAGGAGCTGTTCCTCGTGATGCAGTACGTCGACGGAGCCGACCTCGCCGACCATCTCGCCGAGCACGACCCCTATCCCTGGCAGTGGTCGGTGGCCGTCGCCGCGCAGCTGTGCGCCGTGCTGTCGGCCGTGCACGCCGTGCCGATCGTGCACCGGGACCTCAAGCCCCGGAACGTGATGGTCAAACAGGACGGCACGGTCACCGTCCTCGACCTCGGTGTGGCCTCGGTGATGGACACGGACACGACCCGCCTCACCCACACCGGCTCCCCCATCGGCTCGCCCGCCTATATGGCGCCCGAGCAGGCGATGGGCGGCGCGGTCGGCCCGTACACCGACCTCTACGCCCTCGGCGTGCTGCTGCACGAACTCCTCAGCGGGCAGGTGCCCTTCACCGGAACCACCGCCCTCGGCGTGCTGCACCGCCACCTCTACGAGCCACCCGTCCCGGTGCGCCAACTGCGCCCCGAGGTGCCCGAGGCGCTCGAAACGCTCGTGCTGCGCCTGCTCGCCAAGGACCCGCAGCACCGTCCGGCCTCGGCCCAGGAGACCTACGAGCAGCTGCTCCCGCTCCTCCCGGGGCGCGGTATGCCCACGGGCGCCCCCCTCGACCCCACCCGCCCCTTCCTCCGTCCGCACGCCCCGTGGCCGGACCGGGCCCGTGTCCCGGCCCCCCGGCCGCAGCCGGCCACGGCGGTCGGGAGACCCGATGTCGCGGGGGCCGTGGACGAGGTCAAGCGGCTGCTCGGGGAGGGCCGTGTCACCCAGGCGGTGGACGTGCTCGGCGCGATCCTCCCGGCTGCCGCCGCCCAGCACGGCGAGCACTCCCCGGTCGTCCGCACGCTGCGCAAGCAGTATGCGGCCACGCTGATGGACGACGGCCAGTACCGGCTGGCCCTGCCCGAACTGCGGCGCCTGGCCGACGAACGGGCCGCCGAGGCCGGCCCCGCCGACCCGCAGTCCCTCCGGTTCCGCTACGACGCCGCGCAGTGCCTCGAACAGCTCGGCGAACCGGCCGCGGCGCTCACCGAGTACCGGGCCCTGCTGCCGTACTTCGAGAACCGGTTCGCGGAGAACCCGTACACGGCCGCCGACCCCGACCTGCCCTTCGAGCTCCGCCGCCGCATCGGGCATCTGCTCCTGGCCCTCGGCGACCGGGCCGCCGCCCACGACACCCTGCTGCGTCTGCTGCACGACGCGGAGCGCCGCCACGGCCCCGGACACCCGCTTCCGGGCGAGGTCCGGCGGACCCTGCAGTGGCTGGGACAGGTGCACGGCTGACCGCGGGTTCGCCCCGGGGCGCGGTGGCATGCCGCGGCTGCCGCCGTGGAGAGCGGCTACCACGCGCGTGTTTTTGCTGCGGCTTGAGTGATTCTTGTGGCCTGCGAGGCGAAAGCTTTTGTGATCAGAGAGGTTTCGTCGGCTAGCGTGCCCCCACAGTGCGCATCAGCACGTACACGACAAAAGGGGTGGGGATGGCCGAGCACCGGCAGTCGAAGAAGCGCAGATATCTCACATGGGCGGCGGCCGGGGCCGTCGTCGTCGCCGGCGCCGGGATCGCGGCCCAGACGTCCATGGCGGCCACCACCGCCTGGCCCGCGCAGAAGACCTTCACCGGCCGCGCCTTCGACACGTGCACGGCGCCGTCGCTGAACGCCATGAAGGCCTGGCGCACCGACAAGTACTACGGCGCCGCCGCCGTCTACATCGGCGGCAAGAACCGCGGCTGCGCCCAAGCCAACCTCACCGCCTCCTGGGTGAAGTCGGTCAGCTCCCAGGGCTGGAAGCTCGTCCCGTTGTACGTCGGCGCCCAGCCGCCCTGCCAGAAGAGCGCCAACCCGGAGAAGCTCACCGCCGCCACCGCCTCCTCCCTCGGCACCGCCGACGCGAAGGACGCGGTGGCCAAGGCCTCCGCGCTCGGCATGAAGGCCGGCAGCCCGGTCTACCTCGACATGGAGCCGTACGACATCACCGACAAGGCGTGCAACAACGCCGTGCTGGCCTACGTCCGCGCCTTCGGCAAGGAGCTGCGCGCCAAGACGTACCGGGCCGGCTTCTACGGCTTCACCAGCTCCAGCGCCAAGGCCGTCGCGACCGCGACGGACAGGACCGACCTGCCGGGCAACCTCTGGTACGCCCTGTGGGACGGCAAGGAGACCACCACCACGGACTGGCCGTTCGGCAAGACCCAGTTCACCGACCACAGCCGCGCCCACCAGTACATGGTGAACAGCAAGGAGACCCGCGGCGGCTACACCCTCACCGTCGACCGCGACGCCTGGGACGCCCCGGTGGCGATCACCGGGTGACGTCCGCCAGGGCGGACGTGGAGTGACGGTGCCCGAAGTCGTGGTGAATCGTTGGTCGAATGGGTTGGCCAGAGCCCGGCCGCTGCCTACCATCGATCATCGCAAGACTTTGTGCACCGCCGCACAATCTCCACCCCGGGAGGTTTCCTTGCACCGCCGCCGTCGCACCGCGCTCGTCCTGTCCGCCGCACTCCTCGCGGCGGCACCCCTGCTCACCGCCTGTGGAAGCGACGCGCGTCCGGGCGCGGCGGCCGTGGTCGGCGGTCAGCGGATCACCGTCGGGCAGTTGCAGAGCCGGGTGAGTGAGGTGCGCGAGGCGCAGCGGGCCTCGGTGGCCGACGAGACGCAGTACCAGCAGGCCGTCGCCGCGACCGCCACCCTCACCCGGGACACCCTGCACCAGATGGTGCTCGACCGGGTGCTGGACCGCGCCGCCCGGAACGCCGGCCTCAGCGTCGACCGCAGTGAGATCCAGCAGCTGCGCGCCGGTCTCGAACAGCAGGCGGGCGGTGCCAAGGCGCTCGAGGACACCTGGCTTCAGCGGTACGGGGTGCCGCCGCGGCGCCTCGACGACAACCTCCGCCTCCAGTTGGAGGCGCAGAAGCTCGCGGACCACCTGCACACCGACGCCGGCCAGCCGGCCTTCTGGAAGGCGCTGTCCGAGGCCTCCGCCGAACTCCACGTCGACCTCAACCCGCGCTTCGGCAGTTGGGACGTCGAGAAGAGCACCCTCGTGGACGCCAAGACGCCCTGGCTGCGGGAAGTCCCGGCGGAGCAGGCGCAGCAGCCGGCCTGACGGGATCCGGCCGCCCGGACGCCGGGCGGCCGGGCCTGTGGACAACCGGGCCGGGGGACCGGCCCCCGGCCTGTGGACAACCCGGGGTGACGTCGTCGGTGTGCGTTACGTTCGGACCGTGAACACCACCAGCGCGACCACCTCCGCAGCGGCCACGGGCCGGATCGTCCTGCTCACCACCAGCCACCGGGTCGCCCCCGGGCTGCTGTCCTGGCCCTCCTGGCAGGCGCTGCGGGCGGCCGACCGGGTGCTGTGCGCGGACGGCGCCCATCCGCAGCTGCCGTATCTGCGCGAGGCCGGCATAGCCGTGGACGAGGCGGCACCGACCGCCGAGGAACTGGTGGACGCGTGCGCCGGCGGGCGTACGGTCGTCGTCGTGGCCACCGGCGAGGGCGAGCCCGCCCTGACCGACGGACTGGCCCGCCTGGCCGGCTCCGGCCGTGTGAACATGCCGGAGCTGGAGCTGCTGCCCGCCTCCTACGACCTGCCCGGCGCCCGCCTGCTCGACCTCGTCCAGGTCATGGACCGCATCCGCGCCGAGTGCCCCTGGTCGTCGCGGCAGACCCACAAGGGCCTGGCCAAGTACGGCATCGAGGAGGCGTACGAACTGGTCGAGGCGATCGAGGACGGCGACCGCGAGGAACTGCGCGAGGAACTGGGCGACGTCCTGCTCCAGGTGGTCTTCCACTCCCGGATTGCCGAGGAGGACCCCGAGGAGCCGTTCTCCATCGACGACGTGGCCGGCACCATCGTCGCCAAGCTGATCCACCGCCACCCGCACGTCTTCGGCGACGAGACCGCCACCACCCCGGAAGAGGTCAAGGAGCACTGGCTGCGCACCAAGGCCGAGGAGAAGCAGCGCACCTCCGTGACCGAGGGCGTCCCCCTCGGCCAGCCCGGCCTCGCCCTCGCCGCCAAGCTGGCCTCCCGGGTCCGCACCGCGGGCCTGGAGGTCCCCCTCCCGCAGAGCGAGGGCTACGGGTACGAGCTGCTGGCCCTGGCCGCCCGCGCCGAGGCGGAGGGCGTCGACCCGGAGGCGGCGCTGCGCGCGGCGGCGCGCGCGTACCGGGACGCGATCGTCAGGACGGAGCGCGGCTGAAGGCCCGAGGGGCACCGGGCGGCATCGGCACGCGGCTCCACCGCGCGGACGGGCCGACGCTAGGGTCGGCCGTATGCACGACCAGCCACCCACTCTGTTCACCTGGGAGTTCGCGAGCGACCCCTATCCGGCCTACGCCTGGCTCCGTGAGCACGCCCCCGTGCACAGGACCCGTCTGCCCAGCGGAGTCGAGGCCTGGCTGGTCACCCGGTACGCGGACGCCAGGCAGGCCCTGGCCGACCAGCGGCTGAGCAAGAACCCGGCGCACCACGCCGGGCCCGCGCACGCCAAGGGCAGGACCGGCATCCCCGGCGAGCGCAAGGCCGAGCTGATGACCCACCTGCTGAACATCGACCCGCCGGACCACACCCGGCTGCGCCGACTGGTCAGCAAGGCGTTCACCCCGCGTCGCGTCGCCGAGTTCGCCCCGCGTGTGCAGGAGCTGGCCGACGGACTCATCGACGGGTTCGCCGAGCGCGGCACCGCCGACCTCATCCACGAGTTCGCCTTCCCGCTGCCCATCTACGCCATCTGCGACCTGCTCGGCGTCCCCCGCGAGGACCAGGACGACTTCCGCGACTGGGCGGGCATGATGCTGCATCTTCCCGGGGGCGAGTCCCCGGACCCCCAGCGCCACGGCAAGGGCCCGCGCGGCGGGGTCGCCCGCTCGGTGAAGAAGATGCGCGGCTACCTCGCCGAGCTCATCCACCGCAAGCGCGAGGCGCTCCCGGCCGAGCCCGCCCCCGGCGAGGACCTCATCTCCGCCCTCATCCGCGCCTCCGACCACGGCGAGCACCTCACCGAGAACGAGGCCGCCGCCATGGCCTTCATCCTCCTGTTCGCCGGTTTCGAGACCACCGTCAACCTCATCGGCAACGGCACCTACGCCCTGCTCACCCATCCCGAGCAGCGGGACCTGCTCCAGCGGTCCCTCGCCGAGGGGGACGACGGCCTGCTGGAGACGGGCGTGGAGGAACTCCTGCGCTACGACGGACCGGTGGAGCTCGCCACCTGGCGCTACGCCACCGGGCCGCTCACCCTCGGCGGGCAGGACATCGCCCCCGGCGATCCGGTCCTCGTCGTCCTCGCCGCCGCCGACCGGGACCCGGAGAAGTTCGCCGGGCCCGACGTCCTGGATCTCGCGCGGCGTGACAATCAGCACCTCGGCTATGGACACGGCGTCCACTACTGCCTCGGCGCACCGCTCGCCCGTCTGGAGGGCCAGACCGCGCTGGCCACCCTTCTCACCCGGCTTCCCGACCTTCAACTGGACACGGATCCGGCCGACTTGCGCTGGCGCGGTGGGCTCATCATGCGCGGACTGCGGACGCTGCCGGTGCGGTTCACCCCCGGTCGGTAAGTCGGAGGGAAGTCGGACAAGGCCGGAAAAGGCGCCTGCCGCCGCACGGCGTCTACCCGCTGACGGCCGTGAAGATGACACATGCTCAACTGTGTGATCTTCATGTGATCTGTGCGGCATGAACTTGTGACAAGCGATCGTCAGCCGATACTTTCACCCATCGGCGTGGCACCGAGCCCCGGTCGTCGCGCCGGTCAACGCTGTCGCACGAAAGGTCTCCGTATGCTCTCCGGGAACGGCCGTCACCGTCGGCCCCGTCAGGCCCCGGCCCTCCTCGTCGCCGCCGGAGTGACCGGATCCGCCATCGCCATCCCGCTGATCGGCGCCGGCGCCGCCAGCGCGGCCGACGGCCACGCGTGGAACAAGGTGGCCAAGTGCGAGAGCGGCGGCGCCTGGAGCGCCAACACCGGCAACGGCTTCTACGGCGGCCTGCAACTGACGCAGGACGACTGGGAGAAGTACGGCGGTCTCGACTACGCCTCGAGCGCCGACCAGGCCAGCCGGTCCCAGCAGATAGCCGTGGCGGAGAAGCTGCTCGCCGACAAGGGCCCCGGTGCCTGGCCGACGTGCGGGCTGCTCTCCGGGCTCAGCAAGAAGTCCGGGGCGGCGAAGGTCGACACCGGCGTGGGTGATTCGTCCGGCTCTTCCGACTCCTCCCGAAACTCCATCACGGACGACCTCGGTCTGACCGACTCGTCGGAGGCGTCGACCGGGTCGACCGATTCCGCCGACTCGTCCGGCTCGCACGGCTCCTCGGACACCGACCCCGCGTCGGTCGACCCCTCCGGCTCGCCGTCCGCCTCGCCCAGCGCGTCCTCCCCCTCGCCGTCCTCGCCCGCCAAGAAGGGCAAGCCGGGCAAGTCCGACACGTCTCCCGATGTCACGGCAAGCGGGTCCCGGTCGCCCGACGCCTCGCCCTCGTTCGCGCCGGAGACGGGCGACACGGACAAGTCGTGGCAGGCCGGCGGCACTTCGGCCCTCGTCGACACGGGAGCGCTCGGTTCCGGACGGCATCGCGGCGGCAGTGCCGTCGAGGAGTCGGTCGGCGGGCACGCCGTGGCGTCCTCCGGCCGCCACGCCGCCCGCGTCGCCGACTCCTACACCGTCCGCTCCGGCGACTCGCTCGAGTCCATCGCCGACTCCCTCGGCGTCCAGGGTGGATGGGACGCGCTGTATGCCGCGAACAAGCGGGCGATCGGGTCCGACCCGAACCACATCGCCGCCGGTCAGACCCTGATTGTCCCTGCCGAAACACCCCAAAACTAGCGGGAGTTCACGTCACACTTCGTGCCGAATGTCCCATTCGACGAAAGTGTGGGATGAGTCTCAGAAGCCCTGATCGTCTTTGGAATTCGGCGGAGCGCATGCCTACGGTCATGACCGCTCGTCACCGCGAGCCCCGGCTGCCGCAACGCCGAATCCTGCCAGCGGCCGCACGGGAACAGTCGTCGCGTCAAGCGCCGTGGGCAGGAGCGGGGGACCCAAGGTAAGTGCCGCGCCGGGCAGTTGACCGGAGCGGCTAGGGGTGGAGCCGTGCCTCACGCGAGAGGCACGGCCGGGCAACTCATCCGGCCCGAACCCGACAGCTCACCTCGCAGGCGTCGGTGAGGGGATCCTTCCATGCTGTTCTCCAGCAAGGGCAAGCACCGTCGTACATCCAGGGCCACCCGTGTCGTCGCGCTCGCCGGTGTCGCCGGCGCCGCCGTCGCCGCTCCGCTGATGGCGGTCGGCCAGGCCTCCGCCGCCACCGCCTCCGAGTGGGACGCGGTCGCCCAGTGCGAGTCCGGCGGCAACTGGTCCATCAACACCGGCAACGGCTTCTACGGCGGCCTCCAGTTCACCAACTCCACCTGGGCCGCGTACGGCGGCACCGCCTACGCGTCGCGCGCCGACCTGGCCTCCAAATCGCAGCAGATAGCCGTCGCCGAGAAGGTCCTCGCGGGCCAGGGCAAGGGCGCCTGGCCGGTCTGCGGCAAGGGCCTGTCCGGCGCCGCCTACACCGGCAGCGCCCCCGCGGCCCCGTCCTCCTCGTCGGCCTCGTCGTCGGCCTCGTCGTCCTCCTCGTCGTCGAACGGCGGCTCCGCCAAGAGCGGTGACACTCGCTCGACCGAGCAGCAGGCCGCCAACCGCTCCGCGACGCGTCCGGCCCCGGCCAAGACCGTCACCACGCCCACCGGCAAGAAGGTCGAGAAGGGCGACGGCGAGTACAAGGTGGTCTCCGGCGACACCCTCAGCTCCATCGCCGCGACCCACCGGGTCCAGGGCGGCTGGCAGAAGCTGTTCGAGCTGAACAAGGACATCGTCGACAACGCCGACCTCATCTACCCGGGCCAGCAGCTCCACCTCAAGTAAGGGCCCGTCCCGCCCCCATGGACTCCCCGCCCCGGCGTGTTCCCCCCTACGCGCCGGGGCGGGGATTTTCGCCTCCTGGCCGCCGGGTCGTTCCCGAACCTTCCCCTCCCCTTTGTTCCGAGCGGGAACAATGGGTACCGTCACCCTGTCCAGGAGGCGGTCGGTCGGCCGGTCGCCGCCCCGGGACGGTTAGGCTCTAGTCGCAAGGCTCACGCCCCGCACTTCCAGCGTCACATCCCAGAAGGAGATGCTCGTGCCGTCCATCGACGTCGTCGTAGCCCGGGAAATCCTGGACTCCCGAGGCAACCCCACGGTCGAGGTCGAGGTCGGCCTCGACGACGGCAGCACCGGTCGTGCCGCCGTCCCCTCCGGCGCCTCCACCGGCGCCTTCGAGGCCATCGAGCTCCGTGACGGCGACCCCAACCGCTACCAGGGCAAGGGCGTCGAGAAGGCCGTCCTGGCCGTCATCGAGCAGATCGGCCCCGAGCTGGTCGGCTACGACGCCACCGAGCAGCGCCTGATCGACCAGGCCATGTTCGACCTGGACGCCACCGACAACAAGGGCTCGCTGGGCGCCAACGCCATCCTCGGCGTCTCCCTCGCCGTCGCCCACGCCGCCTCCGAGGCTTCGGACCTGCCCCTCTTCCGCTACCTGGGCGGTCCCAACGCGCACCTGCTGCCGGTGCCGATGATGAACATCCTGAACGGCGGCTCGCACGCCGACTCCAACGTGGACATCCAGGAGTTCATGATCGCCCCGATCGGCGCGGAGTCCTTCTCCGAGGCCCTGCGGTGGGGCACCGAGGTCTACCACACCCTGAAGAAGGTCCTGAAGAGCAAGGGCCTGTCCACCGGCCTCGGCGACGAGGGCGGCTTCGCCCCGAACCTCGGCTCCAACCGCGAGGCCCTCGACCTCATCCTCGAGGCGGTCAAGGAAGCCGGCTACGCCCCCGGCGAGCAGATCGCCCTCGCGCTCGACGTCGCCGCCTCCGAGTTCTACAAGGACGGCAAGTACCTCTTCGAGGGCAAGGAGCGCTCCGCCGCCGAGATGACGGAGTACTACGAGGAGCTCGTCGCGGCCTACCCGCTCGTCTCCATCGAGGACCCGCTGTTCGAGGACGACTGGGCCGGCTGGAAGGTCATCACCGACAAGCTCGGCGACAAGGTCCAGCTCGTCGGCGACGACCTCTTCGTCACCAACCCCGAGCGCCTCGCCCGCGGTATCGAGGAGGGCGCCGCCAACGCGCTGCTCGTGAAGGTGAACCAGATCGGTTCGCTCACCGAGACCCTGGACGCCGTCGAGCTGGCCCAGCGCAACGGCTTCAAGTGCATGATGTCCCACCGCTCCGGCGAGACCGAGGACGTCACGATCGCCGACCTGGCCGTCGCCACCAACTGCGGCCAGATCAAGACCGGCGCCCCGGCCCGCTCCGAGCGCGTCGCCAAGTACAACCAGCTGCTGCGCATCGAGGAGATCCTCGACGACGCCGCGGTGTACGCCGGCCGTTCGGCCTTCCCCAGGTTCCGCTCCGCGGACCAGTAGGCACAGCAAGGGCTGAGCTGTTCCGGCGGCTGAGCCGCAAAGCGTAAGGCTTCGCCAGTCGCACGTACGTCCCCGTACCCGGTCCCGTACCGTGTCCGGGGACGTACGCACGTCTGTGCACGGGCACGAACGGGAGGAGCGGGACGATGGCGGTCAAGGACCGGGACCGGTTCTCCACCACGACCAGGCTCAGGTTGCTCGGTGAGCAGACCGCGGCCCGTGTCTACCGTTCGCAGTCCCGGCGCCAGGCCCGCCGCTCCCGCCTCACCGGCCGCGCGGCGCTGCTCGCGCTGGTGCTGTGCTCGATGGTGGTCGCCCTGGCGTACCCGATGCGGCAGTACGTCTCCCAGCGCGCCGACATCGCCGATCTGCAACGGCAGAAGCGGCAGGCCCAGCAGCGGGTGGAACAACTGCGCGACCTCAAGGCACGCTGGCAGGACGACGCCTACGCCGAACAGCAGATCCGGCGGCGACTGCACTACGTGAAGCCCGGCGAGACCGGCTACGTCGTGGTCGACCCGGGCCCGGCCGACCAGTCCCGCGCCGACCGGGGGTCGGCCCGCCGCCCCTGGTACGCCAACGTCTGGGACGGAGTCGACAAGTCCGACGCCTCCGACCAGTGAACCGACAGAGAGATGTACGCAAGGCATGGAAACCCCACCGCCGCCCACTGAGCGCACCGAGCCCACCGAGGCGGACGTCGAGGCCTTCAAGCAGCAGCTCGGGCGGCCGCCGCGCGGGCTGCGCGCGATCGCGCACCGCTGCCCCTGCGGGCAGCCCGACGTCGTGGAGACGGCCCCCCGGCTGCCCGACGGCACGCCCTTCCCCACGCTGTACTACCTGACGTGCCCGCGCGCCGCCTCGGCCATCGGCACGCTGGAGGCCGACGGCGTGATGAAGGAGATGACGGAGCGGCTGGCCACCGACCCGGAGCTGGCGGCCGCCTACCGGGCCGCGCACGAGGACTACATCCGGCGCCGGGACGAGATCGAGGAGCTGACGGGCTTCCCCAGCGCGGGCGGCATGCCGGACCGGGTGAAGTGCCTGCACGTCCTGGTCGCCCACTCGCTGGCCGCCGGGCCGGGCGTGAACCCGCTCGGGGACGAGGCGATCGCGATGCTGCCCGAGTGGTGGCGCAAGGGCCCGTGCGTGACGGCCGCCGGTCCCGCCGACGCCGAGGAGGGCGGCGCATGACCCGGGTCGCGGCCGTCGACTGCGGCACGAACTCCATCCGCCTGCTGGTCGCGGACGCCGACCCGGCGACCGGCGAACTGCACGAGCTGGACCGGCGCATGACCATCGTGCGGCTCGGCCAGGGCGTGGACCGCACCGGCCGGCTCGCCCCCGAGGCGCTGGAGCGGACCTTCGCGGCCTGCCGGGAGTACGCCGAGGCCATCAAGGAGCACGGCGCCGAGCGGTTGCGTTTCGTGGCCACCTCCGCCTCCCGGGACGCCGAGAACCGGGACGAGTTCGTGCGTGGGGTGCTGGACATCCTCGGCGTCGAGCCCGAGGTGATCTCCGGTGACCAGGAGGCGGAGTTCTCCTTCACGGGGGCGACGAAGGAGCTGGCGGGCCGTGCGGACCTCGCCCGGCCCTTCCTGGTGGTGGACATCGGCGGCGGCTCGACGGAGTTCGTCGTGGGCGACGACCACGTCCGCGCGGCGCGCTCGGTGGACGTGGGCTGCGTCCGCATGACGGAGCGTCACCTGGTGCGGGACGGGGTGGTCACGGACCCGCCGACCGAGGAGCAGATCGCCGCCGTACGGGCCGATGTCGAGGCCGCGCTCGACCTCGCCGAGGAGACGGTCCCGCTGCGCGAGGCGCGCACCCTGGTGGGCCTGGCCGGCTCGGTGACGACGGTGTCGGCGATCGCGCAGGACCTGCCCGCCTACGACTCGGCGGCCATCCACCACTCCCGCGTCTCCCGCGACCGCGTCCGCGAGATCAGCGACCACCTGCTGCGCTCCACGCACGCCGAGCGCGCGGCGATCCCGTCCATGCACCCGGGCCGTGTCGACGTCATCGGCGCGGGCGCCCTGGTCCTGCTGGCCGTCATGGAGCGCATCGGCGCACACGAGGTCGTCGTCAGCGAACACGACATCCTCGACGGCATCGCGTGGTCCGTGGCGTAGGCCCGCCCCCGCCGGATCTACTGGCCAGTAGCCTACGGTTGAGCAGTCGGGATACCGTGTGAGCGTCACCGAGCGGCCCGTCGACGCCCCTCGGTGACGCTCCGCCAGGAAAACTTCGTGAACTTCTTCACAAGGAATTCGGCCCTGTCAAGGGCCGAAAGGGCCTCCGGGGGCCCTTTCGGGGTCTCAGCAGGGGGAAAACCGTGCTCGGGTGAGCGCCTGGAAGGGGCCTCGGAGGGGTCGCAGGGCCCCTTCGGCGGGGACCTTCTTCGGTCAGACGAGCAGCTCACGCGGCCTTGACAACGGTCCGAACCGGACGGCGGGCGACTGTCGCCGCCGGAGCCCGCCGAACGGGGGCGCGGAGTTTAGCACAGGGTCTGCCCAACCTTGTGAAGGGGCGCACGAGCGACCCCCCTGGGGCAGGTGGATACTCGATGCCATGAGCACCACGGAGCGTCCCAGGATCCTCGTAGTAGGCGGTGGGTACGTAGGCCTGTACGCAGCTCGGCGCATCCTCAAGAAGATGCGCTACGGAGAGGCGACCGTCACGGTCGTCGACCCCCGTTCGTACATGACCTACCAGCCCTTCCTCCCCGAAGCCGCAGCCGGCAGCATCTCCCCCCGGCACGTCGTCGTCCCGCTGCGACGCGTGCTGCCCAAGGCGGAGGTCCTCACCGGCCGGGTCACCACCATCGACCAGGACCGCAAGGTCGCCACGGTCGCCCCGCTGGTCGGCGAGGCGTACGAGCTGCCCTTCGACTACCTGGTCATCGCGATGGGCGCGGTGTCCCGTACCTTCCCGATCCCGGGGCTCGCCGAGCAGGGCATCGGTATGAAGGGCATCGAGGAGTCCATCGGACTGCGCAACCACGTCCTGGAGCAGCTCGACAAGGCCGACTCCACCACCGACGAGGAGATCCGCCGCAAGGCGCTCACCTTCGTCTTCATCGGCGGTGGCTTCGCCGGCGCCGAGACCATCGGTGAGGTCGAGGACATGGCCCGCGACGCGGCCAAGTACTACAACAACGTGTCCCGCGAGGACATGCGCTTCATCCTCGTCGACGCCGCCGACAAGATCCTCCCCGAGGTCGGCCCGAAGCTCGGCCAGTACGGCCGGGAGCACCTCGAGGGCCGCGGTGTGGAGGTCTACCTCTCCACGTCCATGGACTCCTGCGTCGACGGCCACGTGGTGCTCAAGAACGGCCTCGAGGTCGACTCCAACACCATCGTGTGGACCGCGGGCGTCAAGCCCAACCCGGTGCTGTCCCGCTTCGGCCTGCCGCTCGGACCGCGCGGCCACGTCGACTGCGCGCCCACCCTCCAGGTGCAGGGCACGGACTACATCTGGGCCGCCGGTGACAACGCGCAGGTGCCCGACCTCGTCGGCCGCCGGGCGGGCAACGAGAACGCCTGGTGCCCGCCGAACGCCCAGCACGCGCTGCGCCAGGCCAAGGTCCTCGGCGACAACGTGATCTCCCAGATGCGGGGCTTCCCGCAGACGGACTACGAGCACGCCAACAAGGGCGCGGTCGCGGGCCTCGGTCTGCACAAGGGCGTCGCGATGATCGTCATGGGCAAGATGAAGATCAAGCTCAAGGGACGTCTCGCCTGGTACATGCACCGTGGCTACCACGGTATGGCCATGCCGACCTGGAACCGCAAGATCCGCATCTTCGCCGACTGGACCCTCGGCATGTTCCTCAAGCGCGAGGTCGTCTCCCTCGGCGCCATGGAGAACCCCCGCGAGGAGTTCTACGAGGCCGCCAAGCCCGCGCCGGTGCCCGCCGCGAGCAAGACCGAGGAGAAGGCCAAGGCCTCCTGACCTCCCGGTCCGACGAACCAACCGAGGGACCTCCCGCCATCCGTGGTGCGGGAGGTCCTTCGGCGTTCCGGTGGGCGTGAGGCAGCGCCGTTGCGGTGGAACGGCGGAGTTTGCCCAGTCGTAACTCCGTTGCGGGACTGCGCCGGGCGCGTCCCGGTGTTTACGTGGTGGATGACATACCGGCGTTCGTCGTCATGGAGGTGTGCACCATGCCCGATGCCGCGCTGCGGCTCACACGACTCCTCGAACAGCTGCTGGAGACCCCGCTTCCCGTACGCGTCCGCGCCTGGGACGGTTCCGAGGCGGGGCCACCGGACGCACCGAAGCTCGTCGTACGCAATCGCCGGGCCCTGCGGCGGTTGCTGTTCAAGCCGGGCGAACTGGGCCTGGCCCGTGCCTGGGTGGCCGGCGACCTGACCGTCGAGGGCGACCTCTACACCGCCCTGGACCTGCTCTCGGGCCTGATCTGGGAGCGCGGCGAGGACGCCCGCGGCCTCGGCCGGACGCTGCGCGACCCGGACGCCCGCGCCGCCGTGCGCGGCCTGGTGAAGCTGGCCGGCCCGCCGTTGCCGCCCGCCCCGCCCCTCGAGGAGGTCCGCAGGCGCCGCGGCCCCCTGCACACCAGGCGCCGCGACAAGCACGCCATCAGCCACCACTACGACGTCGGCAACGACTTCTACGAGCTCGTCCTCGGCCCCTCGATGGTGTACTCCTGCGCGTACTGGCCGGCCCCCGAGCCCCGCGCCACCCTCGAACAGGCCCAGCACGACAAGCTCGAACTCGTCTCGCGCAAACTGGACCTGAAACCCGGTCAGCGCCTCCTCGACGTCGGCTGCGGCTGGGGATCCATGGCCATCCACGCGGCCCGCGAGCACGGTGCGGGCGTCGTCGGCGTCACCCTGTCCCAGGAGCAGGCGGCGTACGCCCGCAAGCGCGTCGCCGAGGAGGGGCTCACCGACCGGGTGGAGATCCGCGTCCAGGACTACCGGGACGTGGACGACGGCCCCTACGACGCGATCTCCTCCATCGGTATGGCCGAACACGTCGGCGCCGAACCCTACCTGGAGTACGCGCGTGATCTGCGCGCCCTGCTGAAGCCCGGCGGGCGGCTGCTCAACCACCAGATCGGCCGTCGTCCGCAGCGTGACGAATCGACCTACCACGTGGACGAGTTCATCGACGCCTATGTGTTCCCGGACGGCGAGCTCGCGCCCGTGGGCACCACCGTCACCCAGTTGGAGCGGGCCGGTTTCGAGGTGCGCGACGTGGAGGCGCTCCGCGAGCACTACGCGCTCACCCTGCGCCGCTGGGTGGCCAACCTGGAGGCGGACTGGAACCGGGCGGTCCGTCTCACCAGCCCCGGCCGCGCCCGTGTCTGGCGCCTGTACATGGCGGCCTCCGCGCTCGCCTTCGAACGCAACCGCATCGGTGTCAACCAGGTGCTGGCCGTGCGGACCCCCGAATCCGGTGACTCGGGGATGCCGCTGCGGGCCCGCACCTGGGGTACGCCCGCCGCCCCGCGCCCGGCGCCCGCCGCCTAGCGCCCCGCCTCCCAGCGCCGGGCGCCCGCTGCCCGGCGCACATGCCGAAGGGGCCCGTTCCGTCATGGAACGGGCCCCTTCGGCGTAGCGGCCGCCGAGGCGCGGCTACTCGGACTTGATGGCCTGGAGCATGTTCAGCCGCGCCGCGCGCCGGGCCGGCCACAGCGCCGCCAGTACGCCGACCACCGCCGCGAGCAGCAGGAAGACGACCAGCCGCGACCAGGGCAGGATCAGCGCGTACGTCGACAGGCTGGAGCCGATCAGCTCACCGGCCGCCCAGCCGAAGAACACGCCGAGCCCGATGCCGAGGACGCCGCCGAACAGGGAGATCACCAGGGACTCCAGGCGGACCATCCGCTTGATGCCCTTGCGGTCCAGGCCGATGGCACGGAGCATGCCGATCTCCTGGGAGCGCTCGAACACCGACATGGCCAGGGTGTTGATGACTCCGAGGACCGCGACGATCACCGCCATGGCGAGCAGGCCGTAGAGCAGGTTCAGCATCAGGGTGAACACCTGCGCGATGCCGTTGGAGATGTCCTTCTTGTCCTGGATGCTGATCGCCGGGTTGGAGCCGAGGGCCTTCACCAGACGGTCCTTGGTCGCTTCGGACGCCCCGTCGGAGGTCTTGACCATGACCTGCATGTCGTTCGGGCGGGCCTGGTGCGGCGTGAGGGTGGCGTTGTCCAGCATGATCCCGCGGATCATCTGGTTGCCCTCGTAGACCCCGGCGACGGTCAGGCGCTGCTTCTTCCCGTCCTCGAAGGAGGCGGTGAAGACCGAACCGGCCTTCCAGCCGTGCGACGTGGCGGTCTTGTTGTCCACGACGACCTTCGTGCCGCCGACCGTGAAGGAGCCCTCGTCGACCCGGAGGTCGGTCAGCTTGCCGATCGCCTTGCCGTTCACCCCGGTCAGGAACTCGGTCTGGCCGTCGATGCGGGAGGGCGCGTTGCGCAGCGGGCTGGTGGCCGTCACGCCCTCGGTGTCGCGCAGCTTGCTGTCGACGTCCGGGGAGAGGAAGGTGCCGTTCGCCATCGACACCACGTAGTCGGCGCGGATCGCGGACGAGGCCATCTTGTCGATCGCGTGCTGGAGGCTGCCCGCCATCACCGTCATGCCGGTGATGAGGGTCAGGCCGATCATCAGGGCGGACGCGGTGGCCGCCGTACGGCGCGGGTTGCGCACCGAGTTCTGCCGGGCCAGCTTGCCGGAGACGCCGAAGACGCGCAGGACGGGGGCCGCGGCGGCGATCAGCGGACGGGACAGCAGCGGGGTCAGGATGAACACGCCGATGATCAACAGCACCGCGCCGATGCCCATGGGCGCCTGGGCGGAGTCGATGTCGTCCATCGTCGTGGCCATCAGCACCGTGACGACACCGGCGGCCGAGAACAGGGCTCCGATGGTGTTGCGCAGCACCAGCGACTTGGTGGTCGCCTGCGCGTGCAGGCTGCTCATCGCCGCCACCGGCGGGATCTTGGCGGCCCGGCGGCCGGGCAGCCACGCGGCCAGCATGGTCACGAGGACGCCGACCGCGAGGGCGGCGACGACGGTGCCGGGCGTGACGACCAGCGGCCCGTCGGGCACGGTGGCGCCCATCGAGCCCAGCAGGGACTTCAGCCCGGCGCCGATGCCGATGCCCGCGACCAGACCGATCACGGCGGCCACCACGCCCACCAGGAACGCCTCGATCAGCACGGACCGGGTGACCTGCCGGCGGGAGGCGCCGACCGCGCGCAGCAGCGCCAGCTCCTTGGTGCGCTGGGCGACCAGCATGGTGAAGGTGTTGGCGATGATGAAGGTCCCGACGAACAGCGCGATGCCGGCGAAGACCAGCAGGCCCTGACGCAGTCCGCTCATCGAGTCCGAGATCATCCGCGCCTGGTCGTCGGCGAGGTTCTTGGCGGTGGTCGTCTCGGTCGTCCCCTTCGGCAGCGCCCGGTCCAGCTGCGCCTTCAGCGCCGCCTGGCTGGTGCCCGCCTTCGCCTGCACGTCGATCTCGTCGTACGTGCCCGGCTTGCCGAACAGCTTCTGGGCGGTCGCCGTGTCGAACAGGGCGAGGCTGCCGCCGGCCGCGACGTTGCCGTCGTCGGTGGTGAAGATGCCGACGACGGTGGGCGTGAGGACGGGGCCGTCGACGGAGACGCGGATGGTGTCGCCGACCTTGTACCCGGCGCGCCGTGCGGTCTCGGAGTCGATGAGGACCTGGTCCTCGCCGTGCGGGGCGGTTCCGGCTTTCAGCGGGTACCGGGGGTCCTTCGTGCCCCAGTAGTTGCCGCCCCGGGACTGGAAGCCGCCGCCGATCAGCTTGCCGTGCTTGTCGGCGATCGCGGTGAAGCCGTGCACGACGCCGATGACGGAGCCGGCGCCGGGCACGCGGGCGCTCTCGTCCAGCTGCGTCTGGGTCAGCTCGGGCCGCCTGCCGACCCGGTCGCCCTTGCCCTGCTGGAACTTGGACTGCACGGCCACGTCGACATGGTCGAAGCCCTTGGCGGAACTCTTCTGGAACGCGTCCGAGATGGTGTTGGTGAAGACCAGGGTCCCCGACACGAAGGCGACGCCGAGCATCACGGCGAGCACGGTCATGAGGAGCCGGGCCTTGTGCGCGAGTACGGTGCGCAAGGCGGTGCGGAACATGGGTTCGTCTCAGTCCAGGGGGTGGGAGGTGGGGGGAGGCAGGCGGGGGATCAGCTGCTCTGGGCGTCGGGGGAGGAGGTCCGGGCGCTCCCCCCGGGAAGGCGCCGCATGAGGTCGAGGACCGCGTCCGCCGTCGGCTCGTGCACCTCGTCCACGATCCGTCCGTCCGCGAGGAACACCACCCGGTCCGCGTACGCCGCGGCCACCGGGTCGTGGGTCACCATCACCACCGTCTGGCCCATCTCGCGCACGGAGTTGCGCAGGAAGCCGAGCACCTCGGCCCCGGCGCGCGAGTCGAGGTTTCCGGTGGGCTCGTCACCGAAGATGATCTCCGGCTTGGCGGCCAGCGCCCGGGCGACGGCGACGCGCTGCTGCTGACCGCCCGACAGCTGGGAGGGCCGGTGGCCCAGCCGGTCGCTGAGCCCGACCATCCCGATCACGGAGTCGAGCCACTTCTGGTCCGGCTTGCGCCCGGCGATGTCCATCGGAAGGGTGATGTTCTCCAGGGCCGTGAGCGTCGGCAGCAGGTTGAACGCCTGGAAGATGAAGCCGATCTTGTCCCGGCGCAACCGGGTGAGCTGCTTGTCCTTGAGGGCACCGAGTTCGGTGTCACCGATGCGCACCGAACCGGAGGAGAACGTGTCCAGGCCCGCCACGCAGTGCATCAGCGTGGACTTGCCGGACCCGGAGGGGCCCATGATCGCGGTGAACTCGGCCTGGCGGAATTCGACGGAGACCCGGTCGAGGGCGACCACCTGGGTCTCGCCCTGTCCGTAGATCTTCGACAGATCCGTGGCACGCGCGGCCACGGCGGTGGTCCGGCCGGCGATGGAAGAGGTGGTCACGGGTGGGTGCTCCTGACGGGACGACGACGTTCGCGGGACGTAGACCATCGTCGCCTCCGATCGGGCCCGCGCAGTCACCCGCTGCGCTCGTTCCGGGGGCCGACTGGGGTCGGACCGGGGCCGCGCGCGTCATACCTGGGGAGGAGGGCCGTCCCTGAACCTGGGGAGGAGGACGGCCCTGAACCCGGGGAGGAGGGCGGCCCTGAGCTGCGCCCTTCCGGCCCGGCCGGGAAAACGGGTCGATCCCCCCGGTTCGGACGGTGAAATTCCGTCATTCCAGGTGCGCGCCCGGCGCTCACCCGCAAGGCTGTTGGCAAGTACCGATGGCCACCCCCGCGTGCTGATGCTCCCTCAGTTACCAATAAAATAAGACAACATGAATCCACCCGCCCGCTGTTCGGGCAAGGGGTCCCGATAGGGTCGGAGCCGCAGCGCGGAGCCCATGGCCTGCCCGGATGGTGGAAAGCAGACACGGCGAGCTTAAACCTCGCTGCCCCTTCGCGGGCGTGCCGGTTCAAGTCCGGCTCCGGGCACCACCACGTGCACACGGTCCGACCGGCGGATACGCCGTGCGGCCGCGGTCGCCCCTCGGGGGCGCGGGAACGCGCTGCGCACAGGGCCGCGCCTCTCGGTGGGCGGGTCGGAGCAGACTCCCCGCGTCCCCGGCCCCGCGTGCCCCTCATCCCTCGCCGCCGCGCTTCTGTGCACGAGCGCTTTCCCTGACGTGAACTCTCGTCGACGCGGACAACCATTGACATCGGGTGCGTCCGGACGGAAACTCAGGGGCACATCATAGTGAAAGAAATTTCACCAGACGAACAAGCGGGACGCTCAGCCACCCACCCCGAAGGGAACGACCGATGCGCACCACCGTCGGCATCATCGGAGCCGGACCGGCCGGCCTGCTCCTGGCCCGGCTGCTCCACAACGCCGGGATCGACTCGGTCGTCCTGGAGAGCCGCGACCGCGCCTACGTCGAGCACCGGCAGCGGGCCGGGATCCTGGAGCAGGGCACCGTGGACGTGCTGCGCGCGGCCGGGGCCGGGGAGCGGATGGACCGCGAGGGGCTGCGGCACGACGGGATCGAGCTGCGCTTCGACCGGCGTCGGCACCGCGTCGACTTCCCCGCGCTCACCGGCGGCCGGTCGGTGATGGTCTACGCCCAGACCGAGGTCTGCAAGGACCTCATCGCCCTGCAGCTCCAGGAGGGCGGCCCGTTGCTGTTCGAGGCGGAGGCGCTGGCCGTGCAGGGGGCGGAGAGCGACCGCCCCTCCATCCGGTTCCGCCACCAGGGGCGCGAGGACGTCCTGGAGTGCGACTACGTCGTCGGGTGCGACGGCTTCTGGGGTGTGGCCCGCAAGGCCGTCCCGGCCTCGCTCTCCCAGGTGTTCGAGCGGACGTACCCCTTCGGCTGGCTCGGCATCCTCGCCGACGTGGCCCCCTCGCACGACGAGCTGGTCTACGCCCGCCACGACCGCGGGTTCGCCCTGCTGTCCATGCGCTCCCCGTCCGTCTCCCGCCTCTACCTCCAGGTGCCCGCGGACACCGACGCGCAGGCGTGGAGCGACGAGGAGATCTGGGACGAGCTCGACCGGAGGCTCGAGACCGACGGCGACTGGACCCTGAACCGTGGGCCGATCACCCAGAAGTCGGTGACCCCGATGCGCTCCTACGTCCACGAACCCATGCGTCACGGCCGCCTGTTCCTGGCCGGGGACGCCGCCCACATCGTGCCGCCGACCGGGGCCAAGGGACTGAACCTCGCCGTCGGCGACGTCGCGACCTTCGCGCGGGCGCTCGTCCACGAGAAGGAGACGGGGTCCGCCGAACTCCTCGACGCCTACTCGCAGACCTGCCTGCGGCGTGTCTGGCAGGCCGAGCGCTTCAGCTACGACATGACGACGATGCTGCACGCCGATCCGGACGCCACCGCCTTCGAGGGACGGCTTCAACTGGCCCGGCTGGACCGGATCGGCTCCTGCCGGGCCGCCGAGACCGACCTCGCCGAGGGCTACACCGGGTTCCCGATCGGCTGACGGACACTCGGGTGGTCTCCGGCCGGTTCCGGAGGTGTTCCGGGTCGGTCATGAACGGGGCCCTCCCTGGCCGGGAATCATGCGGCGACGTAGCGTGTTCCGGAGCACGGTGAGGGAAAGATCCTTCGCAGGTACTAGGGTCAGCCCTTTGCCTTTCCATTACTCTTGAGGCCAAGGCCGCGCCGCGCGGCCGTGGAGGAGTGAGATGAGGAGCAGAAACCCGGTCTTCTCGCGACGGGGGTTCAGCCGCGACAACGGCTACGCGGGCTTCAACGCCGCGCCGCAGGCCGGGGGCCCCGCTGTCGGCACGCAGCAGGGCAATCCGTACGCGCAGGGCAACCCGTACGCCCAGCAGAGCGGCAACCCCTACGCGCAGAACCCTTACGCTCAGAACCCCTACGCCCAGCAGGACTTCCAGCAGGGCGCGCCGCCGCAGGCCCCGGCCACCACCGGCCGGATGACGATGGACGACGTCGTCCTGCGCACCGCGTCCACGCTCGGCACCCTGGTCGTGACGGCCGCGCTCGCCTGGGCGCTGCTGCCGGTCGACAGCGCCAACATCGGCCGTTCCTACGGGATCGCCATCGGCGCCATGGTGATCGCCCTGGTCCTGGGCCTGGTGCAGTCGTTCAAGCGCAAGGCCTCGCCCGCGCTGATCCTGACCTACGCCGCGGCCGAGGGCGTGTTCCTCGGCGTCGTCTCCAACGTCGTCGACACCCACATCGCCAGCGGCGCGGCCATGCAGGCCGTGCTCGGCACGATGGCCGTCTTCGTCGGCGTCCTGCTGGCGTACAAGGCGGGCTGGATCCGCGTCACCCGCCGGTTCTACGGCTTCGTGATGGCGGCGGCGCTCGGCTTCGTGCTGCTGATGGCGGTCAACATGCTGTTCGCGGTGTTCGGCGGCGGGGACGGCCTCGGCTTCCGCAGCGGCCCGCTCGGCATCCTCTTCGGGGTCATCGGCATCATCCTCGGCGCCTGCTTCCTGGCTCTGGACTTCAAGCAGGTCGAGGACGGCATCGCCTACGGCGCCCCGCGCGAGGAGGCCTGGCTCGCGGCCTTCGGCCTCACGCTGACGCTGGTGTGGATCTACATGGAGTTCCTGCGCCTCATCGCGATCCTCAACCAGAGCGACTAGCTCCAGCGCGCCTCTGGTCCACGGCGCACCGCGCGCCGGACGAACGCAAGGGCCCCGGGTCTTCCCGGGGCCCTTCGTCGTTCCGGCACGATGTCCGCCGGTGGCGTCGACGTTGCGCCGCACGCGCGCCTAGAGCAGCTTGCGTGCGGCCCTCCTGAGGTCGTACTCGTGGATGAGCGCCTTGGCGTGGCCGTACGCGAGGTCGTGTTCGTGGCGGAGCCAACTGACCTTCTCCTCGAAGCGGAGCGCGGGGCCTTCTTCTACGGTGCGCAGCCAGTCGGAGACCTCACGACCGGTGCAGTGGGGGATGCGGGCGAGCAGATTGCGATGGGTCTCTTCGGAGAAGACTTGGGACATCGGCGCCTCCGGACGCATTCGAAGCCGGTCCTTCACGTCACCGTGCCTGAGGGTTCCCGTATTGGCAACAGTCGTGCCGTGGCGCGTAGTCTCGCGGCGTGGTTGACACGACATCTCTGACCCGGGCAGTGGATCACTTCGCCGACCGCCTCAGGGCGGCGCCGCAGAGCCGGCTGCAACGGGCGGGCGCGGCGGAGGCACTCGCGCTGGCCCGGGAGTTCGCCCGGCGGGCCCAACTCGCCGAGTGCCCCGGGTGTGAGCCGCGGGAGATGCCGGACGCGGGGATGTTCGCCGCCGCGGACCAGGTCACGGTCGCCGGACACGACCTGGCCCTCGTCCTGAAGGACGAGACCGAGGTCGAGGAGGCCGTGCGCCTGGTGCAGGAGGCGCTGAAACGCGCGGGTGTCTGAGACGCGCGCGGGTGTCCACGACGCGCGGGTGCCGGAGACGCGGACGGGCCCCGGCGCGCCGGCTGGGAGCCGGTGCGGGTCCTACAGGGACGCGATGACCCGGTCCGCCAGGATGTAGACCTGCTCCGCACCGCAGGTGAAGGTGAGCGTGTAGGCGCCGGAGACGCCCGAACCGCCGAGCAGTACCGGGGTCTCGCCCGCGTGCAGGGCGTCGGCCAGGCGTTCCGCGGTCTCGCGGTGCCCCGGGGTCATGCACAGGGTCGTGCCGTCGGCGAAGACGTAGACGTCGAGGGTGCCCAGCGGGCCCGGGCGGACGTCGGCGAGCTCCACGCCGGACTCGGCCAGGTCCTCCAGCGTGGCGAGCGTCTGCTCGTGGTCGCCGCCGACGGGCGACGGGTGCGGGGTGAAGTCCGGGTGCGAGGGGTGCCGGCGGCGGGCCGCGGCCAGCTCGGGGGACTCGCCCAAGGCGCCGCCCTGGACGCGGTCCTTGCCGGAGTACTCGTCGGCCTCCGGGCCGGACTCGGTCACCGGCTCCAGGTGCTCGAGGCCGGTCAGGTCGGCCTGCCGGGGCAGGAACAGTTCACTGTCGGGCAGCCCCAGCACGGAGGGCGCGTCGGCGGCGTCCCGCGCCTCCTGGGCGGCCCAGAAGGCGCGCGCCTCGGCCAGCTCCCGCTCCCGCTCCTCGGCGAGCGCCTCGACCACGGCGGCGCGTATCTGCTCCGTGTCCGCGTGGCCGCGGGCGGCGGGCAGCAGTGCGCGTGCGGTGGTCGCGTGGTTCTCCGCGAGCTGGGTGTGCAGGGCCGCGACCTGACGGCGCAGCACCCACAGGACGCGCAGGACGGCGACGCCCACGGCGCCGGTGGCGGCCGTGGTGAGCAGCAAGGCGATGGGCATGACGCTCACTGACGTACTCCCGGGTTCAAGGTCGACCCCCGACTTCCTACATCAGCTTGAAGGGCGGACTATCCAAGTGTCAGTGCGTAATGTCACGAAACGGACAGAATTATGGTCCGATGCGGCCCCAGGGCCCTCCGAGGTAAAGCGCTGACCTGCGTAAACCTCTCCGCCGAGGGAGATAGGTCACATCCTGAGGGAGATTGGATCACAAAACGGCCCGGAACCAAGGGGTTCTTGGATTCCGGGCCATTCGGTCACAGCGGGTGGTAAGGCGGCCACTGACGGTCTCTCAAGCGGCCTCTGTGGCGCGGTGGGTCAGCTGAGGCGTTCGATGACCATCGCCATGCCCTGGCCGCCGCCCACGCACATCGTCTCCAGGCCGAACTGCTTGTCGTGGAACTGGAGGGAGTTGACGAGCGTGCCGGTGATGCGGGCGCCGGTCATGCCGAAGGGGTGGCCCACGGCGATCGCGCCGCCGTTGACGTTCAGCCGGTCCAGGTCGATGCCGAGGTCGCGGTAGGAGGGGATCACCTGGGCGGCGAAGGCCTCGTTGATCTCGACCAGGTCGATGTCGCCGACGGTCAGCCCGGCCCGCTTCAGGGCCTGCCGGGACGCCTCGACCGGACCCAGGCCCATGATCTCCGGGGACAGGGCGGAGACGCCGGTGGAGACGATCCGGGCGAGCGGGGTGAGGCCCAGCTCGCGGGCCTTGGTGTCGGACATGATGACGAGCGCGGCGGCGCCGTCGTTGAGCGGGCAGCAGTTGCCGGCGGTGACCAGGCCGTCCGGGCGGAAGACCGGCTTGAGGCCGGCCACGCCCTCCATGGTCACGCCGGGGCGCGGGCCGTCGTCCTTGCCGATCACCGTGCCGTCGGGCAGCGTCACCGGGGTGATCTCCCGCTCCCAGAAGCCGTTCTTGAGGGCCTCCTCGGCGAGGTTCTGCGACCGCACGCCGAACTCGTCCATCTCCTGGCGGGTGACGCCCTTGAGCCGGGCCAGGTTCTCCGCGGTCTGGCCCATCGCGATGTAGGCGTCGGGGACCAGTCCGTCCTCGCGCGGGTCGTGCCAGGTCGAGCCGCCCTGCTCGGCCCTGGCCGCGGTACGGGCCTCCGCCTCGGCGAACAGCGGGTTGTGCGTGTCCGGCAGGCTGTCGGAGTTGCCCTTGGTGAACCGGGAGACCGTCTCGACGCCGGCCGAGACGAACACGTCGCCCTCGCCGGCCCTGATCGCGTGCAGGGCCATCCGGGAGGTCTGGAGCGACGAGGAGCAGTAGCGGGTGATCGTGCAGCCGGGCAGGTGGTCCATGCCCATCCGCACGGCGACGATCCGGCCGAGGTTGTTGCCCTGCTCGCCGCCGGGCAGGCCGCAGCCGAGCATCAGGTCGTCGATGTCCCGGGGGTCCAACTCGGGGATCTTCGCGAGGGCCGCCTGGATGATCGTGGCGGTGAGGTCGTCGGGGCGCAGGTCCTTGAGGGAGCCCTTGAAGGCGCGGCCGATGGGGGAGCGGGCAGTCGAGACGATGACGGCTTCGGGCATCACGACTCCATGGTGATGGGGCGGCGCGCGCCCAGCACCGCTCGTGGCGGGCGGTGGTCGGGCGACCGGGCGGCCGTGTGGTCGATTACGGACGGCAGCTTGGAAGTTACCGGTACGTACGGCCGGGGTCACTCCGGTCGGGGTGTGACCCTGACCGCACTTTTCTAAGCGCTTGCTTTTCCTGTTCGGCCCGGGGCGCTCTCACACCGCCCGGAGGCCGCCCTCGGACTCCTCCCAGCTTCCCGAATCGCTCCTCGAATCGCTCCGCGAATCGAGGGGCTCCTCGGACGGGCCCGAAGGGGCCGGCTCGGGCTCGGGTACCCGGCGCCGCCGGCGCCGCTTGAGCAGGGCCCACGGTCCGCGCGGACCGGTCGGCAGCGCCGCCGTGACCTCCGTGCCCGCCTGCGACGCGGCCTCGGCCGCCGCGCGGGCCACCGGCAGGAAGCCCTCGCTCCGCGACACGTCCGGGCGCTCCTCCTCGGCCGGCCACAGGCCCAGCGCCGCGCACACCGTCGGCAGCACCGCCATCGCCGCCGTCGCGTACCCCTCCGCGGAGGGGTGGTAGTTGTCCGGACCGAACAGCTCCCGCGGGTTCGCCGCGAACTCCGGACCCAGCAGGTCGCCCAGGGACACGGTCCTGCCCCCCTGCTCCACCGCCCCGATGGTCTGCGCCGCGGCCAGTTGCCGCGAGGCCCGCCGGGCCAGCCACCGCAGGGGCTGCTGGACCGGCTCGATCGTGCCGAGGTCCGGGCAGGTGCCCACGACGACCTCGGCGCCCGCCGTGCGCAGCCGCCGCACCGCCGCCGACAGATGGCGCACCGAGCGTGTCGGCGGCATCCGGTGGGTCACGTCGTTCGCCCCGACCATGATCACGCAGATGTCCGGTACCCGCTCCGGGTCGCCCAGCACCAGCGCCACCTGGCGGTCCAGGTCGTCCGACCGGGCACCGGGCAGCGCCACGGTGCGCAACCGCACCGGGCGTTCCGCCACCGCCGCCAGACCCGACGCCAGCAGCGCGCCCGGCGTCTGCCCGGCCCGGTGCACCCCCTGCCCCGCGGCCGTGGAGTCACCGAGCATGACCAGGCTCAGCGGCGGCTCGCCCGGAGTGTCGTAGGTGTGGCCGAACAGGCCGTCCGCGACCGGCAGGTGGTTGTCCGAGCCGTTGCCCACGTGGCGCTTGGCCATCTGCACCTCGGCCAGCAGCAGGCCGACGGCCGCGGCGCCGACCAGACCGAGCCCGCCGCCGCCGTACGCGGCGCCGGCCGCGATCCGCCGGGCCACTCTCGCCCTCGACATGTTCGTCATGCCCGCCGACCTCCTCGTAGCCGTACATCCACTCCTTGCCCCGTACGGACCGTCGTCCAATCTTGACGGCGAGTGAACGCGCACCCCGGGCGGTCCCCCTGGCTTTAGGCTGGCGGCACACCACGACCACACCTTTTGCAACAACCGGAGACAACGGTGCAATTCCACGACTCGATGATCAGCCTCGTCGGCAACACCCCGCTGTTGCGGCTCAACAGCGTCACCAAGGGGATCCAGGCGACCGTCCTGGCGAAGGTCGAGTACTTCAACCCGGGCGGCTCCGTGAAGGACCGCATCGCTCTGCGCATGATCGAGGCGGCCGAGCAGAGCGGGGAGCTCAAGCCCGGTGGCACGATCGTCGAGCCGACCAGTGGGAACACCGGTGTGGGACTGGCCATCGTGGCCCAGCAGAAGGGCTACAAGTGCATCTTCGTGTGCCCGGACAAGGTCTCCACCGACAAGATCAACGTGCTGCGCGCGTACGGCGCCGAGGTGGTCGTGTGCCCGACGGCCGTCGCGCCGGAGCACCCTGACTCCTACTACAACGTCTCCGACCGGCTGGTCCGCGAGACCCCCGGCGCCTGGAAGCCCGACCAGTACTCGAACCCGAACAACCCCCTGTCGCACTACCACTCCACCGGTCCCGAGCTGTGGAAGCAGACCGAGGGCAGGATCACCCACTTCGTGGCCGGCGTCGGCACCGGCGGCACCATCTCCGGCACCGGCCGCTACCTGAAGGACGCCAGCGACGGCCGGGTCAAGGTCGTCGGCGCCGACCCGGAGGGCTCGGTGTACTCCGGCGGGTCCGGGCGGCCGTACCTCATCGAGGGCGTCGGTGAGGACTTCTGGCCGACCGCCTACGACCGGACCGTGGCCGACGAGATCGTCGCCGTGTCCGACAAGGACGCCTTCCAGATGACCCGCCG
Organism: Streptomyces sp. NPDC052043; assembly: GCF_044548235.1. Lineage (NCBI taxonomy): Bacteria > Bacillati > Actinomycetota > Actinomycetes > Kitasatosporales > Streptomycetaceae > Streptomyces > Streptomyces sp. NPDC052043. Next base: position 65,962 of record NZ_JBIUBT010000009.1, on the reverse strand, counting down.
CCTCGCCAAGGAGGAGGGCCTGCTGGTCGGCGGCTCCTGCGGCATGGCCGTCGTCGCGGCGCTGCGGGTGGCCGAGGGGCTCGGCCCGGACGACGTCGTGGTCGTCCTGCTGCCGGACAGCGGGCGCGGGTACCTGTCGAAGATCTTCAACGACGAGTGGATGGCCGACTACGGCTTCCTGGAGGACGAGGGCTCGAGCGCCCGCGTCGGTGACGTGCTGAGCGACAAGGAGGGCGGCTCCATTCCCTCCCTGGTCCACATGCACCCGGACGAGACCGTCGGCGAGGCCGTCGACGTGCTGCGCGAGTACGGCGTCTCGCAGATGCCGATCGTGAAGCCGGGCGCCGGCCACCCGGACGTCATGGCGGCCGAGGTGGTCGGATCGGTGGTCGAGCGGGAGCTGCTGGACGCGCTGTTCACCCGGCGGGCCGCGCTGGAGGACCCGCTGGAGAAGCACATGTCGGCTCCGCTGCCCCAGGTCGGCTCCGGCGAGCCGGTCGCCGACCTGATGTCGGTGTTGGGCGTGGCGGACGCGGCGATCGTGCTGGTGGAGGGCAAGCCGACCGGGGTCGTCAGCCGTCAGGACCTGCTCTCCTTCCTGGCCAAGGGCGGAAAGCACTGACGCACCGCCGCGGCCGGCGTGCCGGCGGGGAACGTGCGGTGACCCGCGGCTGAGAGACAGTCGTGGAAACGGTACGTGCGTGTCACGTGCACGCAGCACCCGCTTCACATACGTCCGGCAGATTGGTGGGCGTCGGAAGGGGCCGGTTCGCCTCCCGGGCGCCGAGCGCCGGGGGCGGCCGTCGGTCCCGGCCGGCGCCGTGCGGCGTCGCGGACCTCCGGAGCGGCTCCCGGACCTCCATGGACGCCACGGACGCGATGGCCCGGCCCTGACCCGGCCCGCGTCCCCCGCGGGGACCGCCGTCGTCCCGCCCCCCGGTCACCGGGGGTGCGGCGGTCCCCGCGCATACACCTCGCCCCCGCACGGTCGCGCCGTGGACGCGGCCGCTCACACCTGCCGGGCGTCGCCCTCGACCGCGGTCGCTCACTCCCGCCAGGTGTCGTCCTCGGCGCGGTGGCGGCGGCTGAACAGGCCCGGGTTGGTACGGGCGGCCTGGACGGCGTTGACGCCCACGATCCCGACCCAGGCGACGATGAGGCCGGGCAGGTGGCCGAGGCCGCCGCCGATCGCGGACAGCGGCACGGCCAGCACCAGCGAGACGATGCCGAAGCCGAAGCGCTCGCCCCAGGAGTCGGTGGCCTTCGGCGAGCGCGAGCCCCGGGCCACGGTCATCTGCTCCTCGGCGAACTGCCGCCGCATCCGGCGTTCGACGGCGCTGTCGATGCGCTGGTCGACCTTCTCCAGAAACGAGTCGACCAGCGCGGACTCGTACTCCTCGCCCAGTTCCCTGCGGGCCTGCAGGGAGGCGTTCAGGTCCTTCTTCAGGTCCGTGTCCCGCGCGTCCATTCCGCTCATGCGGACCAGGCTAGAGAGCCGGCGGGCCCACCGCACTGGGGATAGCCCCCCTGTCGGGGGTGGGGGCGGGCCGCCGTCGGCGTCGCCGGGGCTGCGGCCGGCGACACCGACGGGGCCTGCTCACCGTATGCGCACCGATTGTCACGATCTGTGTCTGTTGGGGCGGATTTAATGACACTTGGTCGATCCCTTGCCCTGACTGTATGGCCTCATGCAGAGTTCTTGGTGTCTGAATAGAAACTGGTCGGGGAGATACCCTCCCGGGGCGTCGACGACATCTGGAGGGGGAGCACGTCATGAGCGTGACCGACAGCCCTGCCGCGCGGCTGCAGGCGCTCTTCGAAGGGCACCGGCTCACACCGACCCAGCGGCGCATCGCGCACAGCATGGTGCGGAGGGCCGCCGACGTGCCCTTCCTGTCCAGTGTCGAGCTGGCCGAACTGGCCGGGGTCAGCCAGCCGTCGGTGACCCGTTTCGCGGTCGCCCTGGGCTTCGACGGCTACCCGGCGCTGCGCCGGCACCTGCGCGAGGTCGCGCCCGCCGAACCGGCCGCCCGGCCGGCCTCGTGCAACGAGTACCAGCAGGCGGTCGAGGCCGAGATCGAGAACCTGAGGCACCTCGCGGAGGTGCTGGCCGATCCGCGGCCGGTGCGCAGGGCGGGACAGGTGCTCGCCGCCTCGCGCCCGCTGCCGGTCCTCGGCCTGCGGGCCGCGGCCGCCCAGGCCTACGGCTTCGCGTACTTCGCCGCCAAGGTCCACCCGGACGTACGGCTGCTCGACGAGGGCGGCACGATGATCCAGGACCGCATCGACGGCGCCGTACGGGCGGGCGCCTCCGCGCTGCTGTGCTTCGCGCTGCCGCGCCATCCGCGCGAGGTGGTGGACACCCTCGCCCACGCCAAGGAGACGGGGCTGACCGTCGTCACGGTCGCCGACTCGGCGTTCGCGCCGGTCGCCAAGCACTCCGACCTGCTGCTGCCCGCGGCCGTCGGCACCGGACTCGCCTTCGACACCGCGTGCGCGCCGATGCTGCTCGGCCGGGTGCTCCTGGAGGCGATGTGCGACGACCTGCCCGACGCGCAGGCGCGCCTGGAGGAGTTCGACCAGAAGGCGGCGGCACGGGGGCTGTTCGTCGAGTGACGCCTCGGGGGTGAGGCCGGGGACTGGGCGCTCTCAGACTCGTCTCACCAACGCTCGCTAGCCTGCCCGCCCGAACGAGGGTGCCGGGACGACGAGGAGGCAGAGCATGGCGCGCGCTGGTCGCACAGGTCGTGGAGGTCAGGGCCTGGCCCGGGTGGCCGTCGTGGTACGGGCCGGAGCGGCCCCGCTGTGGTGGCTCGGCGGGTTCGCGGCGGCGATCGGCGTCCTGGTGCCGGGGCTGACCGGGCGCCGGATCGGTGTCCTGGCGGGGGCCGCGCTGTTCCTGGTGACGGCGGCCGTCGTGGCCTGCGCCCGGCGCCGTCGCTACCGGGCCCTGGCCCGGGGCGCCGCCCGGGCCGGACGCCACGACGTGCTCCAGGACCGGGCGGTGAGCGTCCGCGTCTGGCGCCGGGGGCACCGCTGGTGGCTCGCGCCGGCCTTCCTGGCCGCGCTGGGCAGCTCCTTCGCCCTGCCCGCGGCCGGCGGCCTGCTGCTGGCCGGCGCCGGGGTGGGACTGTGGCTCAAGGCCGCCTGGATCGGCCGGCTGGAGCGGGCCGAGGACACGCTGCTGTGGGTGCGCGTCGACTGGCTGGGCAAGCGGGGTGGGCACCCCGCGGGCAAGGCGGTGCGGGGCTACCGCGGTACCGGCCTCGCGGCGGGCGACGCGGCCCCCGGTGGAGCACGCCGCCGCACCGCGGCGCTCGGATAGGGGGCTGCCGTCCCCGGCCCGCCGGACACGCCCCGGGCCCGTCCGGCGGGCCGGGGTCACACCTCCAGCTCCTCCTCGATCCTCCTCAGCTGATGGCGGGCCATCGCCAGGTTGGCCCGCTTGGCGTCGAGCACCAGGTAGAGGAACAGGCCGCTCCCGCCGCGCCCGCTGATCAGGCGGATCAGGTGGTACTGGTCGGTCAGGGTGATCAGGATGTCCTCGATCTCCGCCTTGAGGCCGAGGTGCTCCATGGTGCGCATCTTGGCCCGTACGACATCGGTGTTGCCCGCCGCGGCGACGTTCAGGTCGAAGCTCTTGCTGCCGCCCATCGTGCCCAGCGCCATGCCGCTGGTGTAGTCGACGAGCGCGACGCCTGTCGCTCCTTCGATGGAGGCGAGCGCTTCCTTCAGGCAGGTCTCGGTGTTGGCCATGGCCGGGTCTCCTTGTTCCGTCAACTTTCGGTGGTGGTACGCGCGTCGGTGGCGGTGGTGCGGGGCGCGCGGGCGGTCCTGGTGCGTGCGGTGCCGGCCCTGGTGGCCGGTTTCACGGCCTTCGCGGGCGTCCTGCCGGGAGCCGGGGCCGGCTCGGCGTCGACCAGTTCCCCGATGCGGGCGCCCGCCCGGCGGCCCTCCAGGTGGAGGCGGCCGACGTTGACGCGGTCCTCGGCGAGCAGGGTCAGCACCGCGGTGCCGCCCGCCGCGTAGGTCGCGACATAGCCGTGGACGCCCCGCACGAGCAGCTCACGCAGCTCGCCCTGGCCGGTCACGTCCGCCATGCGCACGGCGACGCCGAGGGCGGTCGCGGTGAGTGCCGCCACGCTCTCCGGCTCCACGCCGGGCGTGTCGTGGGCCAGTACGAGGCCGTCGACACTGGCGGCGAGGGCGCCGGTGAGCTGGGGCACCCGGGCTCTGAGTCGGCGCAGCTCGTCCAGGATCTCGGGCTCGGCTGCCATCCGGTGTCTCCTTTCAAAGGGCCTCCAGCGCATCCCTGAGCCTCTTCAGCAGCGTGATGTGGGGGTCGGTGGTGTACGCCGGCCGATCGGCGAGCGTGGGGTGCTGCCCGGTGCCGTCCGGTACGGGCGCCTCCCGTGGCGCGACGACCGGCGCGACGAGCCCCGCGGCCGCCAGACGCCGTACGTCCACCAGGGTGTGGAACGCCTGCCGGCCCAGCTCCCTGGCCAGGTCGGTGGCCGTGCGGGTGCCGTCGATCCGCTCCAGGAGCGTCTGCTGGCGGGGCGTCGGCTTCGGTGCCGCGATGGGGCGCGTCCGCGTCAGCGGGGCCCTGTCCGGCGCGGCGTGGGGCCAGACCCGGTGCAGCAGCTCGCGGCGGCGCAGGACCTCGCGCTCCAGGGCGGCCACCGGAACCGGCAGGACGGGGCCGAGCCGGTGGACGACGCCGTAGCGGAACCGGCCCGGGGTGCTGCTCGGGGCGAGCGCGAAGTAGGCGGCGTCGTGGAGCGCGCCCAGGTGGCACAGCTCCAGGGCGCCCTCGGTCAGGTGGCCGCCGTCCAGCAGCAGGTGTGCGGCGCCGAGCCGGTCGTCGGCCCGGGCGAGAGCGTTCCGCCAGGCCTCGGCCGTCAGCGTCCCGTGGGCGGTGAGCAGCAGGTCCAGACCGGGGGACAGGGGGCTCTCGGCGTGCGCCACCCGGCCCTCGGAGAGGTAGAGCGTGCCGTGCTCGCGCACCAGGACGCCGGTGGCGTGCTCGGCGGCGAGCCGGGTCAGCATCGGCGAGACGCCGCCCCAGGCCCGGTCGTCGTCGGCCGGCCTGCTGCGGACCGGCAGCTGGGGCGGGGGCGGGGTGTCGACCACGGTCATCCCAGCACCAGCCGCTCGGCCATCTCGCCCAGGCGTATGCGGGCCAGGGCGAGGTTGCCCTCGGCGCGGGCCAGCCACAGGTGCAGGAACACGCTGCTGTCGAAGGACGTGTCCACGAACCGCAGCAGGTGGTAGCTGTCGCGGTTGCTGACGATCAGGTCCTCCACCGGGGGACGCTCGCCGTCGGGGTCCCCGGCGGCGGCGAAGGCGCCGTGCTCGGCGGCCAGCCGGGCCAGTTCGGCGGCCTCCGCCGCGGTGGTCTCGTGGTCGCCGCCCGGGGACTCCCCGACGGTGCCCAGGGCAAGTCCGCTCGTCCAGTCGACCAGCGCGGCGCCTCTGGCGCCGGGCAGCCGCATGGCTTCCAGGAGGCACTCGTCGATTCCGGGCACCGTTGTTCCTCTCCCACCGGGGGTTCGGCTGAGTGATGCCGACGCTACGCACGGTGTGCGCCAGGGGTGAGGGTTACGGCATTTTCCGGTGGAACATGCGACCGAGGGGCTAACGTGGGTCGACTCGGTCGACTGAAGTGGGTCGGGCGTGCCCGGGTGCCCGCAGGGCGGTGAGTGCCGAGGCGTGCGCTCCCCCCGCCTCGGACACGATCTCCTCGACCGGCTGTGGCTCGCGTACGACGGCGAGGGCGACCCCTCCGGCGCCGTCCGGGGCGAAGCCGTAAACCCCGGGCCGGGGCAGGGAGTTGTAGGCGTAGTGGTGGGCGAAGTAGTAGGCCCCGGTGTCCAGCGCCGCCACGTGGTCGCCCGGCTCCAGCAGGGCGAGCGCGCGGGCCTCGGCGAGCAGGTCGCCCGCGAAGCAGGCGGGCCCCGCCACGTCCTGCACCACCTCGGGTCCCTGCTTCGGCAGCCCCTTCGTGTCGTACGCGGCCAGGCGCAGCGGCCAGGCCTTCGGCACGTAGACCGTGCGTGTCGCGACCTGCACGCCCGCGTGGGTCACGGCGACCGGCCGCCCCCCGGCGCTCTTGGTGTACTCCACCCGGGCCACCACCGTGCCCTGCTTGGCCAGCAGCGACCGTCCGAACTCGGTCACCAGCCCGTACCGCCCCTCGCACAGCCCCGGTACCACCTCGCGCAGCAGCCGCGCGTACCGCGCGTACGTCGGCTCGGTCGCTTCGGAGCCGAAGTTCACCGGCAGCCCGCCGCCGATGTCGAGGGTGTCGATCTGCCGCCGCCCCGCGCGCGTGTTGATCTCCTCGGCCAGCTCGTAGGTCCGCGCCACGCCCTGCGCCATCAAGGAGAGCGGGATGCCCTGGGATCCGGTGTGGGCGTGCAGCCGGGTGAGCCACGGACGGTCCAGATACGCCCGCACGACCCACTCGCGGGCGCCCTCGTCGCGCAGCGCCACCCCGAACTTCGAGGTCGCCGTGGCCGTCGACAGCGCCTCGATGGCACCCGCGCCGACCTGCGGATTCACCCGGATCCCCAGCGGTGAGCGAGGGGTGGCGGAGCCCACGAGGGCGTCGATGCGGGCCAGCTCCTGCGGGTTGTCCGCGTTGACGGCGATGCCCAGCTGAAGCGCCTCGCGCAGCTCGGCCGGAGTCTTGGCGGGTGAGTCCAGGACGGTCCGCGCGGAGGGCACCCCGGCCGCCCGCGCCAGCGCCAGTTCCCCCGGGCTCGCCACCTCGGCGCCGATGCCCTCCTCGTGCAGCAGCCGCAGGACGGGCACGAGCGGGGTCGCCTTGACCGCGAAGGCGTGCAGCACCGGGGTGCCCGGCGCCAGTACCGCGTCGAACGCCGCCCGGAGCGCCGCCGCGGACTCCCGGATGCCGACGACGTCGAGCAGGCCCACGACGGGGGAACCGGGGCCGAGCAGCCCCTGGCCCACCGCGGCCCGCACCGCCTCGTCCCGGCGTACGGCCCGCTCGCGGTCCGCCGCTCCGGCCTCGTCGTCGTGGCTTCGGTCCATGCCCTCGTCCATGCCGCCCCCGGTCGCGTCGGTGTTCCCTCAGCTCCTGCCTTCCTGACCTGGAGCCGCCCAAACATCCCACTGGCCGCGCGGGTCGGTCCGGCCCCCTGTATTGACTAGCTCTATTCAGCACGCCAGGATGTGAATAACAGCAGCAACAAAGCCACCGGGAGGCAGACCATGTCAGGACCCCGCCCCGTCCGAGCGCCGCGCGGTACGGAACTGAGCGCCCTGGGATGGCAGCAGGAAGCCGCCCTGCGGATGCTCCAGAACAACCTCGACCCCGAGGTCGCCGAGCACCCCGACAAGCTCGTCGTCTACGGCGGCACCGGCAAGGCCGCCCGCGACTGGCGCTCCTTCGACGCCATGGTCCGCACGCTGCGGACCCTCAAGGCCGACGAGACCATGCTCGTCCAGTCCGGCCGCCCGGTCGGCGTGATGCAGACCCACGAGTGGGCCCCGCGTGTGCTGCTGGCCAACTCCAACCTCGTCGGCGACTGGGCCAACTGGGAGGAGTTCCGCCGCCTGGAGGCACTCGGCCTGACCATGTACGGCCAGATGACCGCGGGCTCCTGGATCTACATCGGCACCCAGGGCATCCTCCAGGGCACCTACGAGACCTTCGCCGCCGTCGCCGCGAAGAAGTTCGGCGGCACGCTCGCCGGGACGATCACCCTGACCGCCGGCCTCGGCGGCATGGGCGGCGCCCAGCCGCTCGCCGTCACCATGAACGACGGTGTGGCCCTCTGCATCGACTGCGACCCGCGCGCCATCGAGCGGCGCATCGAGCACCGCTACCTCGACGTGAAGGCCGACTCCCTGGAGCATGCCCTCCAGCTGGCCGTGGAGGCGCGCGACCAGCGCAAGCCCCTGTCCATCGGCGTCCTCGGCAACGCCGCCGAGCTCGTCCCGCAGCTGCTCGCGATGAGCGCGCCCATCGACATCGTCACGGACCAGACCTCCGCCCACGACCCGCTGGCCTACCTTCCGCTGGGCACCGACTTCGAGGACATGGCCGACGCCGCCGCCAAGGACCCGGCCGGCTTCACCACCCGGGCCCGCGAGTCCATGGCCCGGCACGTCGAGGCCATGGTCGGCTTCATGGACGCCGGCGCCGAGGTCTTCGACTACGGCAACTCGATCCGCGGCGAGGCGCAACTCGCTGGATACGAGCGGGCGTTCGCCTTCCCCGGGTTCGTCCCCGCCTACATCCGGCCGCTGTTCTGCGAGGGCAAGGGCCCGTTCCGCTGGGCCGCGCTGTCGGGTGAGGCGTCCGACATCGCCAAGACCGACAAGGCGATCCTGGAGCTGTTCCCCGAGAACGAGTCCCTGGCGCGCTGGATCAAGATGGCCGGCGAGCGCGTCCACTTCCAGGGCCTGCCCGCGCGCATCTGCTGGCTCGGCTACGGCGAGCGCGACAAGGCGGGCGAGCGGTTCAACGACATGGTCGCGAGCGGTGAGCTCCAGGCGCCGGTCGTGATCGGCCGCGACCACCTCGACTGCGGCTCCGTCGCCTCCCCGTACCGGGAGACCGAGGCCATGCTCGACGGCTCCGACGCGATCGCCGACTGGCCGCTGCTGAACGCCATGGTGAACGTGGCGTCGGGCGCGTCGTGGGTGTCGATCCACCACGGCGGCGGCGTCGGCATGGGACGGTCCATCCACGCCGGACAGGTGACGGTCGCCGACGGCACCGCGCTCGCCGGGGAGAAGATCCGCCGGGTGCTTACCAACGACCCCGGCATGGGCGTGATCCGGCACGTGGACGCCGGGTACGACATCGCGGAGTCGGTGGCCGGCGAACGCGGGGTGCGGGTGCCCATGCGCGAGGGTGACCAGGCGTGACGCGGCGTCCGGCTGACCCGAGCGAGGGCCGTCCGGCCGGGACGCGGACCCCGTCGCCCGCCGTGGGCGACTCCTTCCACACGATGTGGCGGGAACTGCTCCCCGTCGGGCGCCACCCCGAGTCCGGCGGTTACCGGCGATTCGCCTGGACCGCGGCCGACGCCGACTGCCGGGCCTGGTTCCGGCAGCAGGCCGAGGACCGAGGGCTGGCCTACGAGGTCGACCGCAACGGCAACCAGTGGGCCTGGCTCGGGAATCCCGCGGCCGGGGACGCCGTGGTCGCCGGGTCGCACCTCGACTCCGTGCCCGACGGCGGGGCCTTCGACGGGCCCCTGGGCGTCGTGTCCTCCTTCGCCGCCCTCGACGAACTGCGCGGCAGGAACGCGCGGTTCACCAAGCCGCTGGCGCTCGTCAACTTCGGTGACGAGGAGGGTGCCCGGTTCGGTCTTGCCTGCACCGGCTCACGGCTGACCGCAGGGCAGCTCACCGTCGAGCAGGCGCACCGGCTCACCGACGCCGACGGGGTCACGCTGCCCAGGGCCATGGAGGCCGCCGGGTACGACCCCGACGCCATCGGTCCCGACCCGGAGCGGCTCGCGCGCATCGGCGCCTTCGTCGAACTGCACGTCGAGCAGGGACGCGCCCTCGACCTGACCGGCGACGCGGTCGGTGTGGCCAGCGCCATCTGGCCGCACGGGCGGTGGCGGTTCGACTTCCGCGGCGAGGCCAACCACGCGGGCACCACCCGGCTCGTCGACCGGCGCGACCCGATGCTGCCGTACGCCGAGACCGTGCTCGCCGCCCGGCGCGAGGCCGCGCTCGCCGGTGCCGTCGCCACCTTCGGCAAGATCGCCGTCGAGCCGAACGGCGTCAACGCCATCCCGTCCCTGGTGCGCGGCTGGCTCGACTCCCGCGCCGCCGACCAGACGAGCCTGGACACCGTGGTCACCGGCGTCGAGAAGGCGGCCCGCGAATACGCCGCCGCGCACGGTGTCGACCTGGACGTGGTGCGCGAGTCCTTCACGCCCGTCGTCGAGTTCGACCACGCGCTGCGCGACGAACTCGCCCGCATCCTGGGCCAGGACACCGACCTGAAGGTGCCGGTCCTCGGTACGGGTGCCGGACACGACGCCGGGATCCTGTCCGGGAACGTCCCGACCGCCATGCTGTTCGTGCGCAACCCCACCGGTGTCTCGCACTCCCCGGCCGAGTTCGCGGCCGAGGACGACTGCGTGGCCGGGGTGCGCGCGCTCGCCGACGTACTGGAAGGGCTGGCCTGCACGTGACCACCACCGAGCAGACGCGGACGTACTGGCTGGAACAGGCCTGGCTCGGCACCCTCCCCGAAGCTCTCGACGGCGCTCGAGCAGGGGGGACCCCCGTCGAGCCGGGCGTGGCGCTCGACGTGCGCGGCGGCCGCGTCGCGGCCGTCCGCACCGGCGTGCCCGCCCCGCCGCCGGGCGCCGAGGTGCTGCGGGGCCTCACGGTCCCGGGACTCGCCAACGCGCACAGCCACGCCTTCCACCGGGCCCTGCGCGGCACCGTCCAGGTCGGATCGGGGACGTTCTGGACCTGGCGCGAGGTCATGTACGCCACCGCCGACCGGCTCACCCCCGAGACGTACCACGCGCTGGCCCGAGCGGTGTACGCCGAGATGGCGCTGGCCGGCATCACGGCCGTCGGCGAGTTCCACTACGTCCACCACGCCCCGGGAGGCACCCGCTACGCCGACCCGAACGCGATGGGCGAGGCCCTGATCGAGGCCGCCGCCGAAGCCGGGATCCGCATCACCCTCCTCGACACCTGCTATCTGTCCTCCGGGTTCGGTCAGCCGCCCGACACCCATCAGCTCCGCTTTTCCGACGGGACGGCCGAGGCCTGGGCCGAACGCTGTTCAGTTCTCAAGGAACGGGATCACGCGCGGATCGGCGCCGCCGTGCACTCCGTACGGGCCGTGCCCGCGCGGGAACTGACGACGGTGGCGCAATGGGCCGAGGAGCGGCGGGCCCCGCTCCATGTGCACCTGTCGGAGCAGACCGCCGAGAACGACGCCTGCCAGGCCGCCCACGGGTGCACCCCGGCCCGGCTGCTGGCCGACCACGGCGTCCTCGGCCCGCGCACGACCGGCGTGCACAACACCCACCTGACCGACGAGGACATCGCCCTGCTCGGCGGATCCGGCACCGGCACCTGCATGTGCCCGACCACCGAGCGGGACCTGGCCGACGGCATCGGACCCGCCGTCGCCCTTCAGCGCGCAGGCTCCCCGCTCTCCCTCGGCTCCGACAGCCACGCCGTCGTCGACCTGCTCGAAGAGGCTCGCGCGATGGAGCTGAACGAGCGGCTGCGCACCCGCGCCCGCGGCCACTGGACGGCCGCCGCCCTGCTGCGGGCGGCCACCGCCGACGGGCACGCCGCCCTCGGCTGGTCCGACGCCGGCAGCCTCACCCCGGGCGCCCTCGCCGACTTCACGACGATCGCGCTGGACTCGGTCAGGACAGCGGGGACGCTGCCCAGGCTCGGCGCCGAGACGGCCGTATTCGCGGCGACCGCAGCGGACGTACGCCATACGGTCGTGGCCGGCCGGCACATCGTGCGGGACGGTGCCCACACCCTCGTACCGGACGTGCCGTCGGCGCTGGCAGGCGCCGTCGAGGCACTGCGCGGCTGAATCCCCCCGTCACCCCTGAGGACACCATGAGCAGCACCGCCATCACCAACATCGCCACGCTGGTCACCAACGACCCCTCCCTCGGTGACGGATCCCCCCTCGGCCTGGTCCGGGACGCGGCCGTCGTCATCGACGGCGACCGCGTCGCGTGGACCGGTGAATCCAGCAAAGCACCCGCCACTGACAACCGGGTCGACGCCGGCGGCCGGGCGGTGATCCCCGGCTTCGTCGACTCCCACTCCCACCTGGTCTTCGCGGGCGACCGCACCGAGGAGTTCAACGCCCGCATGTCCGGCCGGGCCTACAGCGCGGGCGGCATCCGCACCACGGTCGCCGCCACCCGCGCCGCCACCGACGCGGAGCTGGAGGCCACCCTCACCCACTACCTGGCCGAGGCCCTGCGCCAGGGCACGACCACCTTCGAGACCAAGTCCGGCTACGGCCTCACCGTCGCCGACGAGGCCCGCGCCCTGCGCATCGCCGCCGCGCACACCGACGAGGTCACCTACCTCGGCGCCCACATCGTCTCCCCGGACTACGCCGAGGACCCGGCGGCCTACGTCGCCCTGGTCACCGGGGAGATGCTGGACGCCTGCGCCCCGCACGCCCGCTGGATCGACGTCTTCTGCGAGCAAGGGGCCTTCGACGGCGACCAGGCCCGGGCGATCCTCACCGCGGGCCGGGCCAGGGGCCTGCATCCGCGGGTCCACGCCAACCAGCTCACCTACGGCCCGGGCGTCCAGCTCGCCGTCGAGCTGGACGCGGCCAGCGCCGACCACTGCACCCACCTGACCGACGCGGACGTGGACGCGCTGGCGAACGGCGACACGGTCGCCACGCTGCTGCCCGGAGCCGAGTTCTCCACCCGCGCCCAGTGGCCCGACGCCCGTCGCCTCCTCGACGCGGGTGTCACGGTCGCCCTGTCCACCGACTGCAACCCGGGCTCGTCGTTCACCTCGTCGGTGCCCTTCTGCGTCGCGCTCGCCGTACGGGACATGGGCATGACGCCGGACGAGGCGGTCTGGGCGGCGACGGCGGGCGGTGCGAGGGCCCTGCGCCGCGGCGACGTCGGCCGGCTGTCCCCGGGCGCCCGGGCCGACCTCGCCGTCCTGGACGCGCCCAGCCACGTCCACCTGGCCTACCGGCCGGGCGTCCCGCTGGTCACCCAGGTCTGGCGGCGCGGCGTACGCGAGGTCTGACCGGCAAGGCCGGATTCCGTACGTACCGGCCGGCAGGACAGGGGAGAGGCGGGGGCGCGGTCCGCCCGGCACCACCGAGGCGCCGGACGGAAACGTCCCCCTTCACCGTTTCGTCCTGTCTCACCCCGTCACGAGGCGCTCACTCCTCGAGGGTCAGGCCCCTGCGCAGTTGTCCGAGCGTGCGCGAGAGCAGCCGGGAGACGTGCATCTGCGAGATGCCGAGTTCCTCGCCGATCTCCGACTGGGTCATGTTGGCGACGAACCGCAGGGACAGGATCTTCCGGTCCCGGGAGGGCAGTTGGGCGATCAGCGGCTTCAACGCCTCGACGTACTCGATGCCTTCGAGCCCGTGGTCCTCGTAGCCGATGCGGTCCGCGAGGGCGCCCTCGGAGTCGTCCTCCTCGGGTTGGGCGTCCAGCGACGACGCGGTGTAGGCGTTCGAGGCGGCCATGCCTTCCACCACCTCGTCGTTGGACAGGCCGAGGTGCTCGGCGAGTTCCGCGACCGTCGGGGCGCGGTCGAGCCGCTGGGCCAGTTCGTCACCGGCCTTGGCGAGGTCGAGGCGCAGTTCCTGGAGCCGGCGCGGGACCCGCACGGACCACGAGGTGTCACGGAAGAAGCGCTTGATCTCACCGATGATGGTGGGCATCGCGAACGTCGGGAACTCCACACCCCGGGACAGTTCGAACCGGTCGATCGCCTTGATCAGGCCGATGGTGCCGACCTGGATGATGTCCTCCATCGGCTCGCTGCGGGAGCGGAAGCGGGAGGCGGCGAACTTGACGAGCGCGAGGTTGAGTTCGACGAGCGTGTTGCGGACGTAGGAGTAGGCGTGGGTGCCTTCCTCGAGGGACTCCAGCCGCTCGAAGAGGGCCTTGGACAGGGCCCGCGCGTCGTCGGGGGCCACTTCGTCGTACGGGGGGATGTCCGGGAGTCCGGCCAGTGCGTCGGCCTGATCGGCCCGCTCGGCGCGTACGTCGGGGAACTCGAGGGGATCCAGGTGCTCCGCGGGGGGTGTCGACGTCGCCATCTGGGTATGCGATGCGTCGAGCCGGGGTGACATGATGTCCTCCATCGTTCTCGGCATATGGCTGCCGAAGCCAATACGTGCACTGCGGTGTGCGGCGCCTCCAAAGCCGGCCGTGTCGGGTGCGGGTCCCTACTAGCCCTACCCGCTTTCCCAACACCGCCGCAAGTTCCTTATGTGGGGCTATGTCCGGTTGTGTGTGGTTGTTCGGGTGCCGAAGCGATGAGGGAAGGCGTAGTGTTCGAGGGCGTCAATCAGCAGCCAAGAACCCGGGAGAGAGACGGCATGGACCGCGGGACGGTCGGCAACGCACAGTCGGGCCGGCTTCTGGTGGAGGTGCGGCAGGAGGGTTCAAGCGCCGTCGTGACGCCGGCGGGTGAGCTCGATCACCACACGGCCGACCTACTGCGCGAACCGCTCGAGGAGTGCCTCGACAAGGGGCACTCGCGCCTGGTGGTGGACTGCTCACGTCTGGAGTTCTGCGACTCCACGGGGCTGAACGTCCTGCTGGGCGCACGACTGAAGGCGGAGGCGGCCGGAGGGGGTGTACATCTGGCCGGGATGCTGCCGGTGGTGGCCCGCGTGTTCGAGATCACGGGGGCTGACGCGGTCTTCACCGTGCACGACTCCCTGGCGGACGCCCTGGCCGACGAGGCCGGCGGCTGAGCCCGCCTCGGCCGCGCTGACGTGCCCCTTCCGTGTTCGTGCGCCCGGCGTATGCCGGGCGCACGCACGGCGGGCCGAAAACGGGGGTGTTCCCCTCGATCGGCCGGGCAGGAGACATCCTGAGTGGATCGGCCGCCCTCGCGGGAGCCGGCGGCCGGGATTTCGGCGTGTGTACGGACGTATCGAACGTGTACGTGTGAGACGTACCGAACGTGTACGTGTGAAGTGACTGGTGACTTTTGAATCGTGAACTGGTGAATCGGTGAGGTGAAGCGCTGATGAGCACCACCCGGCCTTACTCGCCGGGCGACCGCGGCCCGGAGCCCAGCGGTGCTTCCGGGGCGTCCGAGGGGGACGCGCCGGCGGGCGCGGTACTCCCAGGGGGTGCGACGGCCGTGCCGGCGGCCCCGTCCGGGAGTCGCCAGACCCGCAGGCTGAGCTTCGACGGCGAGAGCGGCGTCGTGCCGCTCGCCCGTGACTTCACCCGCCAGGCGCTGTACGCGTGGGGCTGGCTGCCCGCCGCGACCGCCGACCAGCGGGCCGCCGCCGAGGACGTGCTCCTCGTCGTCTCCGAACTGGTCACCAACGCCTGCCTGCACGCCGAGGGCCCCGACCAGCTGGAGATCACCTGCGACAGCAAGGTGATCCGCGTCGAGGTCTCCGACCGCGGCACCGGCCAGCCCGCCCCGCGCACTCCGCACCGCGCCGGCCGCCCCGGCGGCCACGGCATGTTCATCGTCCAGCGGCTGTGCCTGGACTGGGGCGTCGTCCGCGCCCCCGGTGTCAGCGGCAAGAGGGTGTGGGCCGAGCTGGGGGCACCGGCCTGAATCCGTCCGGGCCACCCACGGACACCCTCACGCCCGGGCCGGCGTCGGCCTCCACCGGCACCACGGCACACACGAAGGGCCACCGCATCCGAGGATGCGGTGGCCCTTCGTGTGTGCCGGCCAGGTCTCAGTGCACGTCGCCCATGAGTTCCTTGACCTTCTTGCGGTACATCCACACCGCCACACCGGCGATCACGGCGAGGGCGGCCTCCAGGAGCACGATGCCGGTCTTGTTCAGGTTGACACCGGCGAGGGAGAGCAGGCCGGTCGTGGCGTCGCCGGCGGTGACGGCCAGGAACCAGACGCCCATCATCTGGGAGGCGTACTTCACGGGTGCCATCTTCGTCGTCACCGACAGGCCCACGGGGGAGAGAGTCAGCTCACCGACGGTCTGGACGAAGTAGATCGCCACCAGCCACATCGCGGCCGCCTTGTGACCGCCCTCGGCGATGCCCAGCGGGGCGAGGAAGAGGAAGAAGGAAGCGCCGATCAGCACCAGGCCCATCGCGAACTTCACCGCGGTGCTCGGCTCCTTGCCGCGCCGCGCCAGTGCCAGCCACGCCCAGGCGAAGACGGGGGCCAGCGCCATGATCAGCACCGGGTTGACCGACTGGTACCAGGAGACCGGGAAGTTCCAGCCGAAGATCGTGTTCTTCGCCGAGGAGTCGGCGAACAGCGAGACCGTCGAACCGCCCTGGTCGTAGATCATCCAGAACACGGCCGCGGCGACGAAGAACCAGATGTACGCGGTCATCTTCGACTGCTCGGCGCGGTCGAGCTCCTTGTCCCGCTTGATACGGGCGATGACCACCACGGGGATGATCAGACCGGCCAGCGTGATCGGGACCAGCAGCCAGTTCAGCGTGTAGTGGCCGGAGAAGCCCACGATCGCGTAGAAGACGACCGCGACGCCCGCCCACAGGGCGGCCTTCATCAGGGTGGACTTCTTCTCCACCGCCGACAGCGGGGTCGGGACGATGTCCGAGCGGGAGCTCAGGTGACGGGTGCCGAGCAGGAACTGGGCCAGACCCAGCGCCATGCCGACCGCGGCGAGCGCGAAGCCCAGGTGCCAGTTCACGCTCTCGCCGATGGTGCCGATGGCCAGCGGCGCGGCGAAGGCGCCCAGGTTGATGCCGATGTAGAAGACCGTGAAGCCACCGTCGCGGCGCGGGTCGTCCGGGCCGTCGTAGAGGTGACCGACCATGGTGGAGATGTTGGCCTTCAGCAGACCGGAGCCGATCGCGACCAGACCGAGGCCCGCGAAGAACGTGCCGGTGCTCGGCAGGGCCAGCATGAGGTGGCCCAGCATGATGATCGTGCCCGCGACGGCGACCGTCTTGCGGGGGCCCAGGATCCGGTCCGCGACCCAGCCGCCCGGCATGGCGAGCAGGTACACGAGCGACAGGTAGACCGAGTAGATCGCGGTCGCGGTGGCCGCGTTCATGTGCAGGCCGGAAGGCGCCACAAGGTACAGCGGGAGCAGTGCCCTCATGCCGTAGTAGGAGAACCGTTCCCACATCTCGGTCATGAAGAGGGTGGCCAGGCCGCGGGGGTGGCCGAAGAAGGTCTTCTCGGAACCGGGGGTGCCCGGATGGACCGAGTCCTTCGTCAGGCTGGACGCCATGGTCGTTCCTTGCTGGTCGGGACGCGCCGCTCTCGGCGGGTACGCGCCCGGTGGGGGGTTGGCCGGCACCGGCAGGCCCGAGGTCCACCCCACGCCCAGGGGGAGTCCGCTCCGGGTCGCGAAGCGGCGGACTACGGCCACCGGGATCCACGCCTCCGCTCGCGTCGACGCGCGTACGAGGCCCGGCCCCAGGTCATTCTTCCAGGGCCGGCCGGGGCCGACCCGATCACAAAAGAGACCTTCAGCGTCAAGACGATCGCCAAAGGTCCCCTGTGTGCATCAGACGTTTCAATCCACCATACGGCAGGACACGGCCGGATATGGAAGGACTTGAGAGATGGATCACAGGTCTTCGGGGAACCCCTGCCCCCTTTTCGAAGGTCTATTACCGAAATCCCAAACGATCACATCCTGGGTCGACCGGTGTGTGCCACCCGACCGCTCGCGCGGCGCCCGACAGGCCGCAAGGTAAGAGCCGCGCGTGTCGATCACACCGCAGCACCACCCCGGCGGGCGGCGCGGTCGGACTACCATCGGCTCATGACCCGTGTACTGCTCGCCGAGGACGACGCGTCCATCTCGGAGCCGCTGGCCCGCGCTCTGCGCCGGGAAGGTTACGAGGTCGAGGTGCGTGAGGACGGACCCGCCGCGCTCGACGCCGGAATGCAGGGCGGTGTCGACCTGGTCGTGCTGGACCTCGGGCTGCCCGGCATGGACGGCCTGGAGGTCGCCCGCCGGCTGCGCGCCGACGGCCACACGGTGCCCATCCTGATCCTGACCGCGCGCGCCGACGAGGTGGACACCGTCGTCGGCCTCGACGCGGGCGCCGACGACTACGTCACCAAGCCCTTCCGGCTCGCCGAACTGCTCGCCCGCGTCCGGGCCCTGCTGCGGCGCGGCGCCGCGGAGCCGCAGCAGCCGCCCGCCACACACGGCGTGCGCATCGACGTCGAGTCCCACCGCGCCTGGATGGGCGACGAGGAACTCCAGCTCACCGCCAAGGAGTTCGACCTGCTCCGGGTGCTCGTGCGGGACGCCGGCCGGGTCGTCACCCGCGACCAGCTGATGCGCGAGGTCTGGGACACCACCTGGTGGTCGTCCACCAAGACCCTCGACATGCACATCTCCTGGCTGCGCAAGAAGCTCGGCGACGACGCGGCGAACCCCCGGTACATCGCGACCGTGCGCGGCGTGGGCTTCCGGTTCGAGAAGAGCTGAGCCGGCCGCCCGCGCTCTCGTCAGCCAAGCCCCCTCGCGCTTTCGTCAGGTAGGAGGACATGCGCCGCCGACTGATCCAGTCCACGCTCGCCGTGGTGCTCGTCGTGATCGCCGTCTTCGGCCTGTCCCTGGTGATCGTCGAGACCCGGACCATCAGCAGCAGCGCCCAGGAGCGGGTCGACTCCGAGGCGCTGCGGCTGGCCAGCATCGTCGACAGCAGGCTGCTCGGCGAGGCGACGGTCAACGCGGAGATCCTGCGCAACCAGGTGGCCGACGGCCAGTACGCCGTGATCGGCATCCCCGGACAGCGCCCCATCCACGTCGGCGCCAAACCGTCCGGCGAGGTGATCCACTCCACGGCCAGGGGAGAGCAGGGCGAGACCGTCCGGGTGGAGGAGCCCCGCTCCTCGGTGACCCGTGAGGTCGGCCGCACGCTGCTGATCATCGGCCTGGTGGCGCTGCTCGCGGTGGTCGCCGCGGTGCTGCTCGCCGTTCGCCAGGCCAACCGGCTCGCCTCCCCGTTGACCGACCTGGCCGAGACCGCCGAACGGCTCGGATCCGGCGACCCGCGCCCCCGCCACAAGCGCTACGGCGTCCCGGAACTCGACCGCGTCGCGGACGTGCTCGACGGATCGGCTGAACGCATCGCCCGGATGCTGACCGCCGAGCGGCGGCTCGCCGCCGACGCCTCCCACCAGCTGCGTACGCCGCTGACCGCGCTGTCCATGCGCCTGGAGGAGATCACCCTCACCGACGACCCGGACACGGTGAAGGAGGAGGCCAACGTCGCCCTCACCCAGGTCGAGCGGCTGACCGACGTGGTGGACCGCCTGCTGACCAACTCCCGCGACCCGCGTACCGGCTCCGCCGTCTCCTTCGACCTCGACGAGGTCCTCCAGCAGCAGATCGCCGAGTGGCGCCCCGCCTACCGCAGCGCCGGCCGGGCGATCGTCAGCTCCGGCAAGCGGCACCTTCAGGCCGTGGGCACGCCGGGCGCCGTCGCGCAGGTGCTGGCCGCGCTGATCGAGAACTCGCTCATGCACGGCGGCGGCACAGTGGCGCTGCGCACCCGCGTGACCGGCAACCAGGCCGTGGTGGAGGTCACCGACGAGGGCTCCGGCGTCCCTGCCGACCTGGGCGCCCGGATCTTCGAGCGCACCATCAGCGGCCGCAACTCCACGGGCATCGGGCTCGCCGTCGCCCGCGACCTCGCCGAGGCCGACGGCGGCCGTCTGGAACTGCTCCAGGCCCAGCCGCCCGTCTTCGGCCTGTTCCTGTCCCGCACCCCGCCGCTGCAGAAGCAGTCGGAGGACCACCCGATGGTGCGCTGAGCCGCGGCCTGCCCTTGCAGCGCCCGGGCATGTCCTACCCGGGCATGTCCTAGCGGACGGCCTCGCGCCGGGGCTTCTTCGACTCGGTCTGGAGGAAGGACTCCGCGCCCGCCACGGTCTCCCGGGCCGGCAGGGTACGGAAGACCCAGGTGCGGTACGACCAGAAGCGGAACAGGGTGGCGATGCCGATGCCGAGGAACTTGAAGACGTTGCTCTGCAGCGGGCTGTCCCAGCCGAAGCCGTACGTCGCCAGGTACAGCACGCCGTTCTCGATGACCAGGCCGACCGCGCTGAACAGCAGGAACAGCGTCAGTTCCCGGGTGCGCCCGCCCTTGTCGCGGTCCCGGTACGTGAAGTAGCGGAAGCCGATGTAGTTGAAGACGATCGCGACGACGGTCGCGATGACACTGGCCCGCACCACCTGAAGTCCGGTCACGTGCCGCATCAGGTTGAACACGAACAGGTTGACCAGCAGCCCCGCTCCGCCCACCGCGCCGAACTTGGCGACCTCGCGCCACAGCCGGTCCACGCGCCTGCGCAACGCGCCCCGGGACGCCGGGGGCGCCGGTCGATGCCCCGAGGAACCATGTTCCATGGTCGTGCAGGCCCCCGTCTCGGTCGGTTCGGTCAACCCGCCCATGCTAACCAGCCCTCCACGCCCGCGCTTGTGCATGCGGCATCCCCTGGGGAACGGGTCGGAAAGAGTCCGGGAAAAGGCGGGAAAGAGCCGTCGAAGCGACTGGTAAGAACGCCGACGGGGATGCCGGTGGGGTCGGGACGTACGTCAGTGCGGCGGGTGACGATCCCCGCGCGGTGAGCGCGGCCGGAGCCGGTACGGACGCGGCGGGCGCGGCAGCGGGGCGCGCCGCGGCGGCCGATACCCTAGGAGCGTGACGTTCCCGGTAGTCGGCATGGTCGGCGGTGGCCAGCTCGCTCGTATGACACACGAGGCGGGCATCCCGTTGGGCATCAGGTTCAAGCTTCTCAGTGACACTCCCCAGGACTCCGCGGCGCAGGTGGTGAGCGACGTCGTCATCGGCGACTACCGCGACCTGGACACGCTGCGCGCGTTCGCGCGCGGCTGCGACGTGATCACCTTCGATCACGAGCACGTCCCCACCGAGCACCTGCGGGCCCTGGAGGCGGACGGCGTCCCCGTGCGCCCCGGCCCCGACGCGCTCGTGCACGCCCAGGACAAGGGTGTGATGCGTGCCAAGCTCGACGCGATCGGCGTGCCGTGCCCGCGGCACCGGATCGTGGCCGATCCGGCCGATGTCGCCGCCTTCGCCGCCGAGGGAGAGGGCTTCCCCGTGGTGCTGAAGACGGTCCGCGGCGGCTACGACGGCAAGGGCGTGTGGGTGGTCGACTCCGCCGAGGAGGCCACCGAGCCCTTCCGCGCCGGCGTGCCCGTCCTCGCCGAGGAGAAGGTCGACTTCGTCCGGGAGCTGGCCGCCAACGTCGTACGCTCCCCGCACGGCCAGGCCGTGGCCTACCCGGTGGTGGAGTCCCAGCAGGTGAACGGCGTCTGCGACACCGTGATAGCCCCGGCCCCCGACCTGGACGAGGAGCTGGCGCTCCGGGCCGAGCAGCTCGCGCTGACCATCGCCAAGGAACTGGGCGTCGTCGGCCACCTCGCCGTCGAGCTGTTCCAGACCCGCGACGGTCGCATCCTCGTCAACGAGCTGGCGATGCGCCCGCACAACTCCGGCCACTGGTCCATGGACGGCGCGATCACCTCCCAGTTCGCCAACCACGTCCGCGCGGTCCTCGACCTGCCGCTGGGCGACCCGCGCCCGCGCGCGAAGTGGACGGTCATGGTGAACGTCCTCGGCGGCGACTACCCCGACATGTACTCCGCGTACCTGCACTGCATGGCCCGCGACCCGCAGCTCAAGATCCACATGTACGGCAAGGACGTGAAGCCCGGCCGCAAGGTCGGCCACGTCAACACCTACGGCGACGACCTGGACGACGTGCTGGAACGCGCCCGTCACGCAGCCGGCTACCTGAGAGGCACCATCACCGAATGAGCCCAGTTGTTGGCATCGTCATGGGGTCGGACTCCGACTGGCCCGTCATGGAGGCCGCCGCCGAGGCGCTCGACGAGTTCGAGATCTCCTACGAGGTCGACGTCGTCTCCGCGCACCGCATGCCGCGCGAGATGATCGCGTACGGCGAACGGGCGGCGGACCGCGGACTGAAGGCGATCATCGCGGGCGCGGGCGGCGCCGCCCACCTGCCCGGCATGCTCGCCTCGGTCACCCCGCTGCCGGTGATCGGTGTGCCCGTCCCGCTGAAGTACCTGGACGGCATGGACTCGCTGCTGTCGATCGTGCAGATGCCGGCCGGGGTCCCGGTGGCGACGGTGTCGGTCGGCGGCGCCCGCAACGCGGGTCTGCTCGCCGCCCGGATCCTCGCCGCGCACGACGAGGAGCTGCTGGCCCGGATGCGGGAGTTCCAGCAGGAGCTGAACGACCAGGCCACCGAGAAGGGCAAGCGGCTGCGCGCCAAGGTCGAGAACTCCGGCGGCTTCGGCTTCGGCACGGGGAAGTGACGCCGATGTCCTCGCTGAACGAAGCCCGCTCCCTGCTGCGCGAGTTCCCCGTCGTCGACGGCCACAACGACCTCCCCTGGGCGCTGCGCGAGCAGGTCCGCTACGACCTCGACGCCCGCGACATCGCCGCCCCCCAGAACGCCCACCTGCACACCGACCTGCCCCGCCTGCGCGAGGGCGGCGTCGGCGCCCAGTTCTGGTCGGTCTACGTCCGCGCGGACCTGCCGGACGCGGTGCCGGCGACGCTGGAGCAGATCGACTGCGTACGGCAGTTGCTGGACCGCCACCCGGCCGACCTGGCCCCCGCCCTGACCGCCGCCGACATGGAGGCGGCCCGCGAGGAGGGCCGGATCGCCTCCCTCATGGGCGCCGAGGGCGGCCACTCCATCGCGAACTCCCTGGGCACCCTGCGCGGGTTGTACACGCTGGGCGTGCGCTACCTGACCCTCACCCACAACTACAACGTGGCGTGGGCGGACTCGGCGACGGACAATCCGGGCGTGGGCGGCCTGTCGGCCTTCGGCCGCGAGGTGGTCCGCGAGATGAACCGGCTCGGCATGCTGGTCGACCTCTCCCACGTGGCCGCGACGACCATGCGGGACGCGCTGGACACGTCGACGGCCCCGGTGATTTTCTCCCACTCCTCCTCCCGGGCCGTCTGCGACCACCCCCGCAACATCCCGGACGACGTGCTGGAGCGGCTCCCCGCCAACGGCGGGATCGCGATGGTGACGTTCGTGCCGAAGTTCGTGCTCCAGGCGGCCGTGGACTGGACGGCCGCGGCCGACGAGAACATGCGCGCGCACGGCTTCCACCACCTCGACACCACCGCCGAGGCGATGAAGGTCCACCGCGCCTTCGAGGAGGCCACCCCGCGCCCGGTCGCCACGGTCGCGACGGTGGCCGACCACCTCGACCACATGCGCGAGGTCGCCGGCATCGACCACCTGGGCATCGGCGGCGACTACGACGGCACGGCCTTCACCCCCGACGGCCTGAACGACGTCTCCGGCTACCCGAACCTGATCGCGGAACTCCTGGACCGCGGCTGGTCCAGAACGGACCTGGCCAAGCTCACCTGGCAGAACGCGGTCCGCGTCCTGGGCGCCGCGGAGGACGTCGCCCGTGACGCACAGGCCACCCGGGCGCCGTCCAACGCGACGATCGACGAACTGGACGGCTGAGTTCCGCCACCGGACGGCAGGAGACCGCGTACGTGTGTCTCCTGCCGTCCGGCGTGTCCGGCGACCGGCGGACGTTCCTCAGCAGGCGCACAGGCAGAACGGGTGCCCGGCGGGGTCGGCGTACACCCGGAAGCTGCTGCCGCGCTGCTCGGCCAGGGGCTTCGCCCCGAGCGCCAGCACCCCCTGCTCCGCCGTGTCCAGGTCCTCCACCACCAGGTCCAGGTGGAACTGCTGCGAGGCGTCCGCGGCCGGCCACGTCGGCGGCACGTGCCCCGGCGCCCGCTGGAACGCCAGCGCCGACCCGCCCGGCACCTTCAGGTCCACCCAGTCGCCCTCGCCCTCCACGGTCCCGCCGAGCACCTCGGCGTAGAACCCGGCGAGGGCGCGCGGGTCGGGGCAGTCCAGGACGACGACACCCAGCGTGGCGAGAGCCATGACTTCCTCCCAGTCGAAGACGAGGGCACCCGATGTTACCCGTAGAGGCGGGCAACCGGTAACCGTTACCGCATGCTCCCCCATAGCGGGTAACGGCGCAACCGTATTCAGGAGGTACCGTCGCTGACATGAGTGAGAGATCGTCCGCGCCCGGGAGCCTGGCGCTGGTCGAGGCCCTGGTGAACACGCTGGACATCGAGACGGGCGCCGACTCGCTCGACACGGCGGAAGGCCGGGAGCGCCTGGGTGTCCCCGAGGCGGAACTGCCGCAGGCGCGCGAGCTGCGCGAGTCGCTGCGGGCGGTGCTGCTGGCCCACGCCGGCCACCCGCCGCACCGGACGGTGACCCCGCTGGGTGAGCTGCTGGCAGGGGCGCCGCTGCTGGTGACCGTCGACGCCCGGGACGGCTCCGCCTCGCTCGCGCCCGCCGCCGACGGCCCCCTGCTCTCCCGGGTCGCGGCCGCCGTCGCCGAGGCCCTCGTCGCGGGCACCTGGACCCGGCTGAAGGCCTGTGAGGCGGCCACCTGCCACTGGGCGTTCTACGACCGCAGCCCGGGCGGCCGCGGCCGCTGGTGTTCGATGCGGGTGTGCGGAGCGCGCGCGAAGATGCGCCGCTACCGGGCGAAGCAGACCTGATCCACGGGGAGTTTCGCCGTTCACACCCGGCCCCGGTGGTGCACAATGCGGACAGACGCCGGTTCGGCCGACTGAGCCTCGGCCGAACCGGCGTCGCCCGTCTGCCCGCTCGCGGGGGCCTACGCGGTCGGGCGTCCCATCGCCCGGTACGTCCATCCGGCCCGCCGCCACAGCTCCGGGTCCAGCGCGTTGCGCCCGTCGAGGACCACCCGGGCGGCCGCGACCTCGCCCAGCGCGGCCGGGTCCAGCTCGCGGAACTCCCGCCACTCCGTCAGGTGCAGGACGACGTCCGCGCCCCGCACGGCCTCCAGCGCGGAGCCGGCGTACCCGAGGGTGGGGAACACCCGCCGGGCGTTCTCCATGCCCTTGGGGTCGTAGACCGTCACCTGGCCGCCCTGGAGGTGTATCTGACCTGCGACGTTGAGCGCGGGCGAGTCCCGTACGTCGTCCGAGTCCGGCTTGAAGGTGGCGCCGAGCACCGCCACCCGCCTGCCGAGGAACGGGCCGCCGCCCAGCGCCTGCCGGGCCAGCTCCACCATCTGCCCGCGCTGGCGCATGTTGATCGAGTCGATCTCGCGCAGGAAGGTCAGCGCCTGGTCCGCGCCCAGCTCGCCGGCGCGCGCCATGAAGGCCCGGATGTCCTTGGGCAGGCAGCCGCCGCCGAAGCCGATCCCGGCCCGCAGGTACTTCCTGCCGATCCGGTCGTCGTGCCCGATGGCCTCGGCCAGCTTGGCCACGTCGCCGCCGGCGGCCTCGCACACCTCGGCCATCGCGTTGATGAAGGAGATCTTCGTGGCCAGGAAGGAGTTCGCGGAGGTCTTCACCAGTTCCGCGGTGGGGAAGTCGGTGACCACGAACGGGGAGCCCTCGGCGATCGGCGTGGCGTACACCTCGCGCAGCAGTTTCTCCGCCCCCTCGCTGCGCACGCCGACCACGATCCGGTCCGGGTGCAGCGTGTCCTGCACGGCGAAGCCCTCGCGCAGGAACTCCGGGTTCCAGGCCAGCTCCACGTCCGTGCCCGCGGGTGCGAGTTCGGCGATCTTACGGGCCAGACGGTCGGCGGACCCCACGGGCACGGTCGACTTGCCGACGACGAGCGCGGGACCGGTCAGGTGCGGGGCGAGCGAGGTGACGGCGGAGTCGACGTAGCTCATGTCGCAGGCGTACTCGCCGTGCTTCTGCGGGGTGTTCACGCAGACGAAGTGGACGTCGCCGAACGCGGCGGCCTCGGCGTAGTCCGTCGTGAAGCGCAGCCGCCCGGTCGAGCCCTCGATCCCGGCCACGTGCCGGCGCAGCAGCTCCTCCAGGCCGGGCTCGTACATCGGGACCTCGCCCCGCCGAAGCGTGTCGATCTTCTCGGGGACGACGTCCAGACCCAACACCTCGAACCCGAGTTCGGCCATGGCGGCGGCGTGCGTGGCGCCGAGATAGCCGGTGCCGATCACGGTGATCTTGAGGCTCATGGGGGGCTCCAGGAGAGACGACGGTGATGCGGTGCCCGAGCATATCGGGGGCATGCGCGGGGTCTTCGCCGGGCAATGTCCCAGCTGTCGCCAAGCTCACGTGTCACGGACGTGGGCGGGCGCCTAAAATTCGGGTTACTTAACGGTAATTAGCGTTGGAGCGTGAGAGACCTTGGCCGGATCGGCTGACTTCGACCTGTACCGCCCGTCCGAGGAGCACGACATGCTCCGCGACGCCGTCCGCTCGCTGGCCGAGGCGAAGATCGCGCCGTACGCCGCCGCGGTGGACGAGGAGGCCCGTTTCCCCCAGGAGGCCCTGGAGGCGCTGGTCGCCAACGACCTGCACGCCGTGCACGTGCCCGAGGAGTACGGCGGCGCGGGCGCGGACGCCCTCGCCACGGTCGTCGTGATCGAGGAGGTGGCCCGCGTGTGCGCGTCCTCCTCCCTCATCCCGGCCGTGAACAAGCTGGGCTCGCTGCCGGTGATGCTCTCCGGCTCCGAGGAGCTGAAGAAGAGGTACCTGGCCCCGCTCGCCAGGGGCAACGCGATGTTCTCGTACTGCCTGTCCGAGCCGGACGCGGGTTCCGACGCGGCCGGCATGAAGACCAAGGCGGTCCGCGAGGGTGACACGTACGTCCTCAACGGCGTCAAGCGCTGGATCACCAACGCGGGGGTGTCCGACTTCTACACGGTGATGGCCGTCACCGACCCCGAGAAGCGCAGCAAGGGCATTTCGGCGTTCGTCGTCGAGAAGTCGGACCCCGGGGTCTCCTTCGGCGCCCCGGAGAAGAAGCTCGGCATCAAGGGCTCCCCGACCCGTGAGGTCTACCTCGACAACGTCCGCATCCCCGCCGACCGCATGATCGGCGCCGAGGGCACCGGCTTCGCCACGGCGATGAAGACCCTGGACCACACCCGCATCACCATCGCGGCCCAGGCCCTCGGCATCGCCCAGGGCGCCCTGGACTACGCCAAGGGCTACGTCAAGGAGCGCAAGCAGTTCGGCAAGCCCATCGCGGACTTCCAGGGCATCCAGTTCATGCTGGCCGACATGGCCATGAAGGTCGAGGCCGCCCGCAACCTCACCTACGCGGCCGCCGCCACGTCCGAGCGCGTCGCCGCCGGAGGGAGGGACGAGAACCTCACCTTCCAGGGCGCCGCCGCCAAGTGCTTCGCCTCGGACGTCGCCATGGAGGTCACCACGGACGCCGTCCAGCTCCTCGGCGGCTACGGGTACACCCGCGACTACCCGGTCGAGCGCATGATGCGCGACGCCAAGATCACGCAGATCTACGAGGGCACGAACCAGGTCCAGCGGATCGTGATGGCAAGGAACCTTCCCTAGCAGGGTTCTTGCAGGTCAGAAGCTGTTTGAGGGGCCCGGCGAGTCTTCCGGGGCTTCCCGTCCGAGGCCCTGCGGCCCCCGGTGCCTTCCGCGCGCACCGGGGGCCCTTCGCGTGGGGCCGTCGAACCCGGGAAGCTCTCCCGTGCCGGGCGAGCCCGCCTGGCGAGTGATCCCCTCGTGGGTGATGGTGGGACGAGGGGGGCTTGCTCGCCTGCCTGCGGTTCATGGCCGGACGGGCCGGCTCGCGCATCGCGGAGAGCGGCGGCGCCCACGCGGTGCCGGTCTCGCAGCCCGGGCTGCCACTGCCTCCTGGAGGAACAGCCATGTCGAACTTCGCCCCGTACCTGGAGTACAACCGGGCTTTCGCGGCCTCCGGTGCCCAGGCCGACGTCCCTGAGGTCCCGTTCGTACCCTTCAAGCAGGTGTACCTGATCATCTGCATCGATCCGCGGGTGGAGCCCGCGGCTGTGCTGGGCGTCCGGCTCGGAGAGGCGATCGTCGCACGTAACGTCGGCGGCCGTGTGACGCC
This sequence comes from Streptomyces sp. NPDC052043, assembly GCF_044548235.1. Lineage (NCBI taxonomy): Bacteria > Bacillati > Actinomycetota > Actinomycetes > Kitasatosporales > Streptomycetaceae > Streptomyces > Streptomyces sp. NPDC052043. The sequence goes on along the minus strand of NZ_JBIUBT010000009.1, from coordinate 38,353 downwards.
GGCGGTCATCACGGACCTCGCCTGGATCGTGCACCTGCACGAGAACAAGACCCCCGACGCGGACTGGTTCGAGATCGCCCTCGTCCACCACACCGACTGCGGCTCGTCACTGCTCGCCGACGACGACCTGCGCGCCGGCTTCGCCGCCCGAGGCGGCTGGGACGAGCGGACCTCCCTGGAGATGGCCGTCCTGGAGCCGTCCGAGACGGTCCAGAAGGACATCGCCACGTTGCGCTCGGCACCCGAGCTCGCGCCGAGCATCGGCAACATCAAGATCGGCGGCTACGCCTACGACCTGGGGACCGGGAGGATGACCACCGTCGTGCAGCCCGGCTGAACAAGGAACCTTCCTTGACGCGACGCTCTCGTCCGCGGGAACGCCGACGGTTCAGGTCTGGCACCGCGGCTCTCCGACCGCTCATGCCCGGCTGCGCCGTGCCCCACCGCGCTGACCCGGGTTGGCGTCCAGCAGCGCGGCGCCCAGCGGGGTGAGGGTGTGGAGTACGGCGTTGCCCGTGCGGGTGGAGGTGGACAGGCCCGCCTCCCGCAGCACGGTGGCGTGTTCGCTGGCCGTCGGCGGGGCGACACCGAGACGCCGGGCCAGCTCCCCGGTGGTGCAGCCGTCCTCGATCGCGTGCAGACAGGCGGCCCGCGTGGGCCCGAGGAGGTTCCCGAGGTTCCGGCGCCTGGTGTGACCGGGGGCGGCCCACCAGCCCGGCCCACGGGAGAGCGGGTAGACCAGCACGGGCGGCAGGGAGGGGTCGATGAGTGTGACCGGCAGCCGCCAGCAGAACACCGAGGGCACCAGCACCAGGCCGCGCCCGGCCAGCCGGATGTCGTGCTCGACGGGGTAGTCCACCTCCAGCACCGGCGGCCGCCACCGCATGGTCGGCCCCAGGCAGGACAGGAGTCCCTCGCCGCCGCGGTCGAGGACGGAGCGCGCCCGTTTGGCCCGCTCGGCGTCGACGAGTGCCTGGATCCGCGGCCAGTAGGGCGCGACCGCGGAGCGGTGGTAGGTGCGCAGTGCCTGCCCGAGCGCGGCCAGCGTCTCCAGGGACCCGTCGGCCAGCGGACGCGACCACGACGGCGCGGTGGGCAGGACCTGAAGCTCCCGGCGTAATCGGCGGCGCGGCGTGGACAGTATCGCGTCGATCCCCGCCTCCATCCCCTGGGACGCCTGTGGCGGGGTCAGGAAGTCGGGGAAGTCGCCCACCGGGGGCGCGAGATGGCGCAGCAGCCTCATCGGCCACGCCGGCGTCCGGCCCAACCTGGCGCGTACGCGTGTCCGCCACGGGTCGAAGACGGCCCGGCCGTGGGCGTTGCCCAGCAGATGGATGCTGAGCACGGTCTCCCACATCGGATCGGGTCTCTCGGCGAACCGGACCCGGTTCAGATCCTCGCTGGTGAAATGCACTCTCAGCACACGCACCCCGTATCCCCCTTACGGTCCCGGTCAGTCTCGCACGGTGCAAACCGCTCGTGACGTGCCTTTTTAGGTCAGATCCGAAGGGCGTGGTGCGTGGCGTCGGCGACCGGCGAAGCTGTGACCGCAAACGGGGGCGGTTCCCCGGAGACAGAGCGGAGGACAGACATGACACTGCGTCGCGTGAGGGGCCGGAAACTGGTGACGGTGGCGGCGATGGGGGCCGCGGTGGTGGCCACGAGCGTTCTGGCCGCGGGGCCGGCGGGTGCCGCCACCTCGTGGTGGGGGGACCCGAACAGCTGCACCAATGTGGGCACCGCGCGGTCGTCCAACATCAGCAACCGTACGGTCGAGGTCCGTTACGGCACCTGCGGCGGTGCGCAGTACGGCTGGGGCCGCATCACCGGCTACAAGAGCGGGGACTACATCCGCTTCGAGGTCGACACCAACGGCGACCGCAAGCAGGACGGGGCCAGCTGGTACCCCGTCTCCAACCGCAACTACACCGCGGGCTACCCCACGAGCACGAGCTCGAACCGCGCCTTCCGGGCCTGTTTCGTCACGAGTCAGACGGCCGTGTGCACCACCTCCAACTCCACTCCCTGGTGGTGACAGGAGCGACGTGACACACGGCGGGCCAGGCAGTCTGCGACGGCCTGGCCCGCCGTGCCCGGCGTCGCCGCACCACGGCGGCGACGTGGGGTTCGGACCGGGCGGTGGACGGCACGCGGCGCGCGGACGACATGCGTTCAGGCCGAGCTGGGTCAATCAGCGTGGCCCGGCGGAGGCCTGACGCCATGTCCGGCCTTTCGCGGACCCGTGACGACCGAGCCGCGCGCATCGCCCGGTCGTGCGGCCGTGTGTCGCACTAGGGGCGGATCCGCGGCGGCCCCGTCCAGCGGCCGGATCGCCTCCCGACCGGTGCACGCCGATTTCTCCGACAGCCGTCCGGGCGTCCCGTGGCCGCGCGGAGGCCGAAGATCGTCGACGTCACCCGCCGCGGCGGCGTCGGCCGTAAGCCGAACGGGCGTGGCACGGTCCGGTTCTGTGCGGGATGGCGCCGGGCAGCGGGCGGGCGTACGACAGAAGGGAACGGGGCCGCCCCGGGCCCCTTCGCCTTCCAGGAGGAGCCATGACCCAGCCCGGAACCATGACCCCCATGAGCAAGGAGATGCAGGACTGCGTCCAGGCGTGCATGTCGTGCCACACCATCTGCGAGGAGGCCATGAGCGGCTGCCTGCAGATGGGCGGCCAGGTACAGATGCAGATCATGCGCGCGCTCATGGACTGCTCCGAGATGACCCGCATGTGCGCGGACATGATGATGCGCCGCTCGCCCATGGCGGCGGAGATGTGCGCGATGTGCGCCAAGGCGTGTGACATGTGCGCCGAGGCGTGTATGTCCATGCCCGAGGACAAGATGATGAAGCGCTGCGCGGAGGCGTGTCGCCGCTGTGCGCAGATGTGCCGCGCCATGGCGGGTGCCAGGGCGTGACCTGAGTCCGGCCGGACGGCGAGAGTCCCGCGGTGCCGGCCGGCACCGCGGGACTCTCCAGGTACGGGGTACGGGGGTCCGGGTCAGTTGCCCGTGACCGTGACCTTCTGGTCGTTCTTCAGTTCGTCGACGAGCGTCTTGACCTTCGCCTTGTCCCAGACGAGGTTGCCGCCGACGGAGCCGGAGATCGGCATGTTCAGGGAGGTGCCGTCGCCGCCGTTGACGTTCTTCATCGCCCAGAACATGGAGGCCAGGTTCCACAGGCTCATGTCCTTGTCGACGATCAGGGAGTCCAGGCCCGCGCCCATCGTCGGGTAGAGCTTGAACGGGTTCAGGACGGTCGAGGGGGTCGCCACCTCGTGGGCCAGGGCGGCGAGGAACTTCTGCTGGTTCTTCGTGCGCTCCAGGTCGGAGGCGGCGAAGGCGTGCCGGGTGCGGACGAAGGCCAGGGCCTGCGGGCCGTCCAGCTTCTGCTTGCCCGCCTTGAAGTCGGCGCCCGAGTACTTGTCCTTGAAGCCCTTGTCGATGGTGATCTCCACGCCGCCGACCGCGTCCACGATGTTCGCGAAGCCGGAGAAGCCGATCTCCACGTAGTGGTCTATGTGCAGGCCGGTGTTGTACTCGATGGTCCGCACCAGCAGCGTCGGGCCGTCGAAGGCGTAGGCCGCGTTGAGCTTGTTCTGTCCGAGCGGGCCCTTGATCTTGCCGGACTCCGAGCCGCGGAACTGCGGGATCGTGACGTTGGAGTCGCGCGGCAGGGATATCAGCGTGTCGCCGTTGTCACCGACGTGCAGGATCATCATCGAGTCCGTGCGCTTGCCCTCGGCGGATCCGGTGTGCAGCTCCTTCTTCTGCTCCGCGGACATGCCCTCGCGGCTGTCGGAGCCGACGATCAGGTAGTTCGTGCCCTTGCCGGTCTCCGGCCGGTCGATGACCGTGGACAGGTCGACCTCGCGGCGGAGCTTGGAGTCGGCCCAGAAGTAGGTCGCGACCGAGGTCACCACGAGCAGGGTGACCAGGGTGATCACGGACCACTTGAAGCGGCGGCCCCAGTTCGGCGCGGGACGGGGGGCACGCGCGCCACCGCCGCCCGGTCCCCCCGGTCCGCCGTAGACGTGGCCGGAGCTGTAGCCGTTGTCGTACCCGTCGTAGCCGCCCGGGTCGTCGTATCCGCGGCCGTCGGTGTACGACGGTTGCTGCGGGACGCCGTACGGCGGCGCCGAGGGACCGGGGCCGCCCGGCGGGTATCCGCCGCCCCCCGGGGCGCCGCGCCGTACCTGGCGCATCACACGCGCCCCTTCCGGCGCCGCGCCGGAACTGCCGCGTCCGTATCGGGGTCCGCGGTCGCCACCGGACCGTCCCTCGGGCCAATCATTCATGCGCCCCAGTGTGCAGGGCACCGGTGTGTGCCTTACAAGGGCCGTCAGGAAATCAGGGCACCGCTGTTGCCAAGCTGACACAAATTCCCCGGATGCGGCCTCGGCATAAGGTAGGGGTCATGACAGAGCAGGCCTCCATCGCGGAATCTGAGATTCCGGACATTCCGGGCAAGCCGACTTCGGTGTCCAGGACCACCCTGAGCCACATCATGACCCACAACGACACCAACCTGCTGGGGACGGTGCACGGCGGTGTGATCATGAAGCTGGTCGACGACGCGGCGGGTGCGGTGGCCGGCCGGCACAGCGGCGGGCCCGCCGTCACGGCGTCCATGGACGAGATGGCGTTCCTCGAACCGGTCCGGGTCGGCGATCTCGTCCACGTCAAGGCCCAGGTCAACTGGACCGGCCGGACCTCCATGGAGGTCGGCGTGCGGGTCCTCGCCGAACGCTGGAACGAGTCCACCCCGACCACCCAGGTCGGCTCGGCCTACCTGGTCTTCACCGCCGTGGACGCCGACGGCAGGCCGCGCGCCGTGCCGCCGGTCATACCCGAGACCGACCGGGACCGGCGGCGCCACCAGGAGGCCCAGATCCGCCGCACCCACCGTCTGGCCCGCCGCCGCGCCATCAGGGAACTGCGCGAGAAGCGGGCGGCCGAGGGTTTCGAGGACTGACGCCGTCACCCCGCCGACACGTCACCCCGTCAGCCGCACAGCACCTCGTCGCCCGTCACGACGGTCGCGGCACCCTGATCCGGGTCCTCCACCCGCACCGGACGCACCTGGCGGTAGTCGCTGCCCGCGATCACCTTGAGCGTGGCCCCTTGCCCCGGCACGGCCCGCAGCTCACTGCCCGGAAGTGCCGCGGCGAGCGACTTCGCCGAGCGGTCCCAGCGGGGGTCGTACTGCACGACGGTCCGCGCCACAGTGCGCTGCTCGGCGTCCGCGGGCGCCCCCGTCGTACGGAACCCGGCCGCCGCCAGCGCCTGGTCCACCCGCTTGCCGAGCCCGGCCGCGCCGGTGCCGTTCTCCACCGCGACGCGGATCTGCTGCGGCGCGACCTGCACGGTCGCCGGAGGGTGCGCCGGCCGCGGCCGCCGCACGGTCAGCGGCCGGTCCTCGCGCAGCGCCTCGAAGAGCCGGTCGGCCTTGGCCCGGTCCCACTTCACCGTCGAACCGACGCCCTTGACGGGGAAGGACGGCTCGGCGATCGGGACGGTGGTGAACTCCGAGGAGGACGGGGAGAAGTTGCGCATCGCCCGGCCCAGGTCCAGCAGCTCGTCGGTGTGGAAACCCTGGTCCGCCCGCACCGAGCCCAGCACGGTCAGCGCCACGTTCCGGAACTTCATCGGGTTCAGCAGCACCCGGGAGGAGGTCGCCCGCTCGATCAGGGCGGCCAGGAAGCGCTGCTGGCGTTTCATCCGGCCGAGGTCGCTGGCCCCGTCGACGTGCCGTGAGCGGACGTACTGAAGGGCCTGGCCGCCGGAGAGCGTGTGCGTGCCCGCGGTCAGGTCCAGGCCGGAGTAGCTGTCCTTCATCGGCTCCGCGGTGCAGATCTGCACCCCGCCGAGGACGTCCACGGTCCGCATGAAGGTGCTGAAGTCCACCTCCAGGTAGTGGTCGATCTTCAGCCGGGTCAGGTCCTCGACCATGCGCACGGTCAACTGGGGCCCGCCCTCCGCGTACGCCGCGTTGAGCTTGCCGGGGTGCGGTCCGAACCGCCGGCCGGTGTCCCCGTCGACGCGGTCGGGCAGCTCGGCGTAGGTGTCCCGGGGCAGACTCACCACGCTGGCCCGCTGCCGGTCCTGCGACACATGCACGATCATCATTGTGTCGGTGCAGTGGCAGGCCTCGCCGCCCAGCCGGTACTGGCGCCGCTCCTGCTCGGTGATCCGGTCCCGGCCGTCGGTGCCGACCAGCAGGACGTTCATGCCGTGGCCCGCCCGCGGGCGGTTCTTCATGTCCTTGAAGGGGTCGACCCGGGCGATGTCCGCGTCCAGGCTGGAGACCACCGCGTGCCCGATCCCGGCGGAGGCGAGCACCACCACCGACAGCGTGGTCGCCGCCCGCATGGCCCAGCGCGGCCTCCGGCGCGGTACGGACGCGGACGGGACCCGGGCCGGCCGCGGCGGTGCGGTGCGGGGCCGCGGGGCGCGCGGTGACCGCGGGCGGGGCCGGGACGGCGTGGTGGGCATGGGGACACCTCCGCGTAGGCGTGGGTGGGCACCGTGAGCACCGTAGGGCCATACGATCTGCTGACCGGTGCAGTGACTCCCGCGGCGCGCACCGGTGTCCCCCATTCGCGGTAACGTGAGGATCGATGAACGCCAAGCCCGACGTGCGGCTTCCCGCCGTTTCTGTGATCATGCCCGTCCTCGACGAGGAACGGCACCTGCGCGGAGCCGTCGAAGCGATCCTCGCGCAGGAGTACGGCGGCGAGATGGAGGTGGTGATCGCCCTCGGCCCGTCCGCGGACCGCACGGACGAGATCGCCGCCGAACTCGTGGCCGAGGACCCGCGCGTGCACACGGTCCCGAACCCCACCGGCCGCACCCCCGCGGCGCTCAACGCCGCGATCAAGGCCTCCCGCCATCCGATCGTGGTCCGCGTCGACGGCCACGGGATGCTCTCGCCGGACTACATCGCCACGGCGGTACGCCTCCTGGAGGAGACCGGCGCGCAGAACGTCGGCGGCATCATGCACGCCGAGGGCGAGAACGCCTGGGAGCACGCCGTCGCCGCCGCGATGACCTCGAAGATCGGGGTGGGCAACGCCGCCTTCCACACCGGTGGCCAGGCCGGCCCGGCCGAAACGGTCTACCTGGGTGTCTTCCGCCGCGCGGCCCTGGAGCAACAGGACGGCTACAACGAGGAGTTCATCCGCGCCCAGGACTGGGAGCTCAACTTCCGCATCCGCGAGGCGGGGGGCCGGATCTGGTTCTCGCCCGAGCTGCGGGTGTCCTACCGGCCCCGCCCGAACGTCAGGGCCCTCGCCAAGCAGTACAAGAACTACGGCCGCTGGCGGCACGTCGTCGCCCGCTACCACCAGGGCTCCATCAACCTGCGCTACCTCGCCCCGCCGGTCGCGGTGTGCGCCATCGCGGCCGGGATCGTGGTGGGCGCGGCCCTGACCCCGTGGGCCCTGGTCGTCCCCGGCGGCTACCTGGCGGCGATCGCCGCCGGATCGGTCCCCGCGGGCAAGGGCCTTCCCCTGGCGGCACGGCTGCGCATCCCGGTGGCCCTCGCCACCATGCACATGTCCTGGGGCTGGGGCTTCCTGACCAGCCCCAAGTCGCTGGCCAGGAAGGTCATCGCCGCCCGGAGGCCGGCGGTCACCACCGCCGGCTGAGCGTTCACGCCGAGATGTCCGAGGGCCCCTCTCCCCGGGAGAGGGGCCCTGTTCGCGCTACCAGCGGTAGGGCGCGTACACGTCCATGCACTGGCTCTCGTCCGAGCCGTTGATGGCGTCGGAGTTCTCGGGCAGGTCGCCGGCCTTCGGGGTGGCCTCCTTCGGATAGGTGCTCCCCGTACGCCAGTCGGCGCCGACGACGACCGTGACACCGGAGACGTCGGTCGACTTCCGCACCGAACTCAGCGGAATCCCGAGGGCCTTGGCGACGCTCTGCGCGTCGCCCTCCAGGTCGCTGCTCGGGTAGCGCACGAGCGTCTCCTCCTCCGACAGCGCCGGCGAGGTGTCCGCGGCGGCCCGGGTGAAGCCCTTGCCCGCCAACTCCTGGCCGATCTCACGCGCCCGGCCGCCGACCGGGGCCTGCGTGGCGGTGCGGGTGGCGTTCTGCACCAGGACACCGAGCCGGTCGGCCGGGACCGAGGGGGTCCTGTCCGCCGCGCTCCCGTCCGTCCGCTTCTTCGCGTCCGGGGCCGGGCCCTTGTCGTCGAAGGGCACGTCGTCGCGGAGCATCTTCCACACCTTCGTGGCGGCGGCGCCGTCCGGGAGGACGTGGTTGTCGTTCTGCGGGTCGGCGACGTTGGGCATCGTCGTCATGGTGATGCGGTCGGTGGGGACCGTCTTGAGCTGCATGGCCAGGTGGTACAGCTTCGGGACGGTGCCGATCTCCTCGGAGACCTCGAGCGACTTCGTGGCCGCCTCCGCCAGGCCCATCAGCCGGCCGGAGTCGGTGAAGACGTTCTGGCTCTGCAGGGTGCGGATCATCGAGTTCATGTACATGTGCTGGGCCCTGGCCCGCAGCAGGTCGCTGCCCCAGGCGTGCCGGGTGCGCAGCCACTGGAGGGCCTGTTTGCCCTTGACCTTGTGCTTGCCCGCCGTCAGCTTCAGACCGGAACCCCCGGGAGCCGCGGGCGTGGGGTGGTCCCACACGTTCTGCTTCACACAGACCTCGACGCCGCCGATGGCGTCCGCCATCTTCACCACGCCCGCGAAGTCGATCGTCATCCAGTGGTCGATGTACACACCGGTGAGGCTCTCCCAGGTGGCGAGCGTGCAGCCGGAGCCACCGCGGGCCAGCGACTCGGTGATGATGTCGTTGACCGGCGGATAGACCTTGCCGGTTTCGGGGTCGGTGCACTTGGGGATGTCGACCCGGGTGTCCCGCGGGATGCTCACCACGGCGGCGCTCTTGCGGTCCGCGGCCAGGTGGATGAGCATCTGCACGTCGCCCCGCGGCGGGGTGCCGCGGTTGTCCCGGCTGCCGCCCAGCGCGACGTTCGCGTCGGAGTTGCGGCTGTCGGAGCCGATCAGCAGGATGTTCACGGGGGTCTGGCCGGCCGCGTTCGGCTGCGTCCTCTGCGCCTTGGAGTCACCGCTGCTGCGCTGGCCCTTGCGGATGTTGCCGTTCAGATGCTGGTAGTAGAGGTATCCGGCGCCGGCCGTGCCGAGTATGACCAGCGCGAGCACCGTCGACGACCAGCGCAGTACGCGCCGTACGGGGCTTCTGCGCCCGGCAGCGCGCTTCTTCCCGCCGCGTCCTCCTCCGCCGTGCCGGCCGCGGCCGTCCGGTGCCCTGCCCTTGGGTGGCGCGGTGGGTATCGCTTCCTCGACCGCCGACCCCTCCCCGCGCAGACTGCTCTGCGTCACTCCCCGTCCTCCCACCCAGGTGCCATGCCATGAAACAGGCCTGTCATGCGCGGTGTTAGACGCATGACAGGCCCAAAAGGTGGTGCTGTGCGCTCAACTTGCGCACTGAATCTTGTCCGCCGTGGACTTGTCCTCGACATCCGGGGCCTTCGTCGGAGCGGTGAGCGGCACGCCCGCCCCCTTGAAGTCCTTGCCCAGCGTCAGGGTCATCGTGGGCATCCCCTGGGAGTTGGTGAAGCTCTTGCCCGGCTTCAGCGCGGCCCCGGACAGTCCCATGAGGGCGGCGAGCTTGCGGGCCTGCGGCGCCTGGTCGGGCGCGTACTCGAGCGTGGTCTTGGGGATCTCCGTGGGCGCGTTGGCCGCGTTCTCCGACTTGAGCACTCCCACGGAGGTCTGCAGCCAGGTGACGGTCTCACCGGCGGAACCCTGGGCGGCCCCTCCGTTGAAGACCCGGACCCGCACCTCGGAGGCCTCGGACTGGGTGCCCTTGAGACGGGCGGCCGCGGCGCTCTTGTCGGCCTTCTGCTTCTTCTTCACCGCGGTGAAGGAGACGTCGTTGTTGATGGCGTCGAAGATCTCCGGGGCCGTGTTCTGGTTGACGATGACCGTCGCGCGGACCTTTTCGGCCGGGTTGTCGAGCACCGGCACCGTCAGGAAGGTGATGTTCTTCGTCGGCACCTTCTTCAGCTCCAGTGCCACGTCCTTGAGGGTGCTGACCTTGCCGATGCCGGTGTCGACGGTCAGCGCCTTGGTGGCGGCGTCGGCCAGGTCGTACAGCTTGGTCGGGTCGGTGAGCGTGTCCCCGGAGGCCATCTTGCGCATCAGCGAGCTGAGGAACTGCTGCTGCACCTTGATGCGGTCCAGGTCGCCCTGGTTGCCCCAGGCGTGCCGGGTGCGTACGAAGGCCAGTGCGTCCTCGCCCTCGATCGTGTGCTCACCGGCCGTCAGGTTGAGGTGCGAGTCCTTGTCGTTCACGGCGTGCTTCAGGCACACGTCGACCCCGCCGACCGCCGTGGTCAGTGTCTTGACCGCGTTGAAGTCGGCCATCATGAAGTGGTCGGGCTGAATGCCGGTGACCTCTTTGACCGTGCGCATCGTGCAGCCCGGGTCGCGGCCGTCCTGGCCGAGGCTCGTGTTGAAGCGCTCGTGGTCCGTTCCCGGGATGACCTTCGTGCTGCCGTCGGGCTGCTTGGTCGGGCAGTCCGGCACGTCCACGATCAGGTCGCGCGGGATGCTCAGCGCGGTCGCGTTCGTACGGTCCTTGGAGACGTGCAGCAGGACGTTGGTGTCGGCGTGACCGATGCTGCCCTTGTCGCCGTAGCCCTCGTTGCCCTTCCCGGTGCGCTTGTCGGTGCCGATGATCAGTATGTTGAAGGCCTCGTCCTTGCTGAAGCCGTTCTTGCCCGCGCTGCCCACGTCGGTGGTGGTGACGTTGCCCTCGAGGTGCCTGAGGACCAGATAGCCGGCCGTGCCGACGCCGATCAGGACGAGCGCCATGGTGCCGCCGGTCCACATCAGGACCTTCTTGGTCTTCGTCTTCTTCTTCTCCGGCCGGCGTCCCCGCCGTCCGGGCGGCGGCTCGTCCGGCGGCGCCGAGCGGCGCCGGCGCGGGGCGGGCACCGTCTCGGCGGGGGCGGCCTCGCGAGCCTGCTGCCGTCCCGGTGCTGCCGGGTGCCGCTCGGACGCCCTGCCCCCGGCCCTGCCGGCGGAGGGTCTACGAGGTCCCGGGACCGCCGACTGCGGAGCGGAAGGGCTCAATCGCAGTTCGTATTCACCGGTGTCCGGATTGAGTACCCACTGGTCTGCGGGGTCGATGTTGTCCGCCCGCCCACGGCCTTGCGCGTCCACGGTTGTCCGAATCCTCCGTCGGGGCCACGCGGCGCCTTGCCCCTCTTGGCGCCAGGTCTGCTTCGCACAGTGCGCGACCCCAGGAAGACCTCGCGGCCAGCCGCACCGGATCGCTCACACTATCCGGCAGATTCAACATCGAGCGACGGCGGTGACAAATTCCACTTCCCTACAAGGGGGCAATCCGCCCATTTCTGTGGACAGAAGTTCGCCTTTGGCCGTGGCTTTACCCGCAGAGGCCCGAGTTGGCGGTGGTCGCCGGTCGAACGACGCCGTCGGCGAGCGTGCGCACCGCGCATCGCCGGAGCTTCCGGGTGCGGTGTGCGCAACTCCGCGGGAAATACACACCGTAGTCGTGCGGCTGCGCAGGCGAATCCCTTTCCGGTCCGGAATCGGAATCGCAGCGGCCGAATTCGCGCCGTTCGCCCCCAATCCCGCATTCAGTGGGATTCGGGGCGAACGTGGTGTGCGGAGAGCCGGGGGCGGAGCCCGGTCGTGTCATCTGGCCGTGGCCGTGACCCGTTCGGAATCGATGCGCTTGGCCAGGGCGTCCTCGGGGAGGCGGTCGAGGTTGCGGCACAGGACGACCGAGGCGCCGGCGGTGAGCGGCGCGTACAGGCCCGCGCTGAGGCCCTCCCAGGTGTCGTACGGCAGCGCCGACAGCAGGCGGGAGCCCGGTCCGGTCAGGTTCAGCTCCGGGGCGTCGCCGCGGGCCCGCTCCACGACCTCGGCCGCCGTGTACTCGGCCCCGGCCACGATCAGCGCCGGCTCCTCCGGGTCCACCGGTGCGAAGGGTGCGAACACGTCGCCCTGCCCCGGCACCTCGACGGCGTAGTCCAGGAAGCCCTCCGGCGGCTGCGGGAACCGCCCGCCCAGCGGCCGCAGCGCCAGCGCCACCCGCTCACCGGAGCACGCGCGGGCCGCGTCCAGGGTGTCCGGTCCGCTGACCACGACGTCGGCCGCGCCCGCGGTCCCGTCGACGTCGGCCACCACGCCCACCGACGCGCACGCCAGCAGCCACACCGCCGTCTGCCAGTGCGCCGGCAGCATGAGCGCGACCCGGTCGCCGGGTCCGGCGCCGAGGTCCCCCTGGAGGAGGTTCGCGGTCTTGGCCACCCAATTGGAGAAGGTGGCCACGGACAATTCGACGCGTTCACCCGTGGCGTCGTCGTAGAAGGTCACCAGCGGGCGTCCGGGATCCGCGGCGAGCGCGGAACGCAGCAGGTCGGCAGGGGTGCGTTCGGTGGCGTTCACCCGGGCAAGCGTACGCGGCGCCGGTCCCGCCCACCGCGTGGCGGGCCACGGGCGGGTGAGCGGCGGGCACCGGTTCGGCGCAACCGCAGCCGACGGCCCGTCAAGTCCCCGATGGACAGGTTTGTCTGGCCGTGTCCAGGATCGGCGACATGCGTCGATACGGATTCCTCGTGTTCCCGACCGGTGTCGCGTGCACGGTCGCCCTCACCCTCGTGCCGGGCCTGACGGGCGGTTCGGCGGGCGCGGAGCCGGCGTCGGCCGCCGGGTCCGCGGCCGTCCCCGGCAGCACCCGGTCCCTGCCCCTCGCCCCGCTCACCCGCGACCCCGCCCCGGCCCGGGGCCCCGACCTGGCCCGGGACCCCGCCCGCGGCGCCGTCCTCGAACAGGGCCTGCGTCGCACGGACGTCCGCCACTTCTCACTGGCCGGCGTCGTCTGGGACGACCCGGAGACCGAGTTGCACGGCACCGTCCGGATCCGGACCCGCTCCGCCGCGACGGGCGTCTGGTCCGGCTGGCAGGACCTCGACACCCACAGCGCCGACCACGGCGCCGACCCCGGCACGGCCGAAGGCACCTCCGGGCGCGTGCACGGCGCCACCGCGCCGCTGTGGGTGGGCGACTGCGACGGCGTCGACGTCCGCGTCCGCGCCGATGTCGCCGGCCGTGGCCCGGCCGCCCGGCCGGTCCCGCTGCCCTCGGGCCTGCGCGTGGAACTCGTCGACCCCGGCGCACCACCCCTGGTGCGGGGCTTCGCGTCCGGCGCCACGGACATCCCCGCGCTCGACCGCGCGGACACCGAGCGCGAGTTGCTCGCCCGGCCAGGCGGCGAACCGTCGGAGCAGCGGCGCGCGCGGTCCCACGTCGGAGCGCGCCCGCGCATCGTCACGCGGCGCGGCTGGGGCGCGGACGAGTCCCTGCGCGAACGGGGCTTCGTCTACACCAAGAAGGTCAAGGTGGCGTTCGTGCACCACACCGCCTCCGGCAACAACTACAGCTGCGCGCAGGCCCCGGCGGTGATCCGCGGCATCTACCGCTACCACGTCAGGAGCATGGGCTGGCGCGACATCGGCTACAACTTCCTGATCGACAAGTGCGGGAACATCTACGAGGGCCGGGCCGGCGGTGTGACGAAGCCCGTTCTGGGCGCCCACACCAGGGGGTTCAACAGCGACAGCATGGGGATCGCCGTCCTCGGCACCTACGGCACGTCCAAGCCCTCCTCGGCCGCGGTGACGGCCCTCGCGCGGCTGACGGCGTGGAAACTCGGCCGCTACGGGATGAATCCGCGCGGAAAGACATATCTGACGTCCGCGGGTGGCAACCTCTACCAAAAAGGAAAGAGGGTACGCCTGAACGTGATCTCCGGCCACCGGGACGCCCTCCGCACCGACTGCCCGGGACGGCGGCTCTACGGCAAGCTCGGTACGGTCCGCTCGGCCGCGGCGCGCTACCAGGGCCGCTGAGGCCGAACGACGACGGACCTAGGACGGACCGAGGACGTGCCGAGGACGAACAGGAAGCGGAGACGACAGGTGACAGAAGCGATCCTCCTGGTCGGCGGCAAGGGCACCCGGCTGCGCCCCCTCACGGTGCACACGCCGAAGCCGATGGTGCGGGCGGCGGGGGTGCCGTTCCTCACCCACCAGCTGGCGCGGGCGAGAGCGGCGGGCGTCGAGCACGTCGTGCTCGCCACCTCCTATCTGGCCGAGGTCTTCGAGCCGTACTTCGGCGACGGCTCCTCGCTCGGGCTCCACCTGGAGTACGTGACGGAGGTGGAGCCCCTGGGCACGGGCGGCGCCCTCCGCAACGTCGCCTCGCGCCTGCACTCCGGCCCCGACGAGCCGGTCCTGATCTTCAACGGCGACATCCTGACCGGGCTGGACATCCGGGCGCTGGTGCGCACCCACGAGACGACGGGCGCGGACGTCTCCCTGCACCTGACGAGGGTGCCGGACCCCCGCGCCTACGGGCTGGTCCCGACCGACGGGACCGGCCGCGTCCTGGCCTTCCTGGAGAAGCCGCAGACCCCCGAGGAGATCGTCACCGACCAGATCAACGCGGGGGCGTACGTCTTCCGGCGCTCGGTCATCGACGCGATCCCGCAGGGCCGGCCGGTGTCGGTGGAGCGGGAGACGTTCCCCGAACTGCTCGCGGCGGGCGCCCACTTGCAGGGCATGGTCGACTCCACCTACTGGCTGGACCTGGGCACCCCGGCCGCCTTCGTACGCGGCTCCGCCGACCTGGTCCTCGGCCGCGCGCCCTCCCCGGCCGTACCCGGTCGCTGCGGCGACCGCCTGATCCTGCCCACGGCCGTCGTCGCCCCCGGCGCCAAGCTGACCGGCGGCACGGTGGTGGGCGAGGGCGCGTTCGTCGCCGAGGGCGCGCGGGTGTTCGGCAGCGCGATCCTGCCCGGTGCCGTCATCGAGCCCGGTGCCGTCGTCACCGACTCCCTCATCGGCACCGGTGCCCGCGTCGGCACCCGCTCCGTCCTCAACGGCACGGTCATCGGCGACGGCGCGGTGGTCGGCGCCGACAACGAGCTGAGGGACGGCGCGAGAGTGTGGTGCGACGCGAGGATCCCGGCCGGGTCCGTGAGGTTCTCCTCGGACCAGTAGCCGACCGAGGGAGGGGAGAAGGGGAGGGGGAGGGGAGCGGGACGCGTCGAACACGACACGGGCGTCTGCCCACGCGGGCCTGCGACGCGGACGTCTGCCGACGAGGGGACCGCGACGCGGCTGTCCGCTCAGGCGGGTGAGCCGCCCAGCCTACCCGCGCCCGGCTCACAGGCGCCCGATGTCACCCTTCGGCATGCGCGGCGCCCGCCGGGGCGGCACCCGCCCGCTCATCAGGATCAACCGGGCCGCCCGGTGCCGCTGTCCGGCGTACGGCTCCAGCAGGCGCAGCATCTCCGCGTCGTCCGCGTTCCGGTCCCCGGCCAGCGCCCACCCCACGATTCCCGGCAGATGCAGATCGCCGACCGTCACGGCGTCCGGCGCGCCATGACTGCGCTGCACGGTCTCCGCCGACGTCCACGGTCCGATGCCGGGCACCAGCTCCAACCGCTCCCGGGCCCGCGCCGGGGGCATCCGCGCCGCCTCCTCCAGCCGCGCGGCGACCCGCACCGCCCGCAGCACGGTCGACGCCCGCTTGTCGTCGACCCCGGCCCGGTGCCACTCCCACGACGGGATCAGCGCCCATGTCCGCGGCGCCGGCATGACGTACATATGTGCGGGGGCGGGTCCGGGCGCCGGCTCCCCGTACGTGCGCACCAGCGCGCGCCAGGCGGCGTACGCCTCGAGCGTCGTCACCTTCTGTTCCAGGACCGACGGGATCAGCGACTCCAGCACCAGCCCGGTCCGCGTCAGCCGCAACCCCGGCCGCCGGTGCCGGGTCAGCGCGAGCAGCCGGTGCCGCGGTACGAACGCGGACGGGTCGTCGGCGGCCCCGAGCAGTTCGGGCAACTGCTCCAACAGCCATGCGGCCCCCGGCCCCCAGGCCTCGCCGCGCACCTGCCCGTCGCGGGCGGACACGCGCAGCGTCCCGGGTCCGAGCGGTGTGCGGCCGGTGCGCCACACCGAACCGTCGGGCGTCGCCCGGAACGTCGGATCGCCCGGCCCCCGCCGCAGCGGTCCGAGCACGAGCCCCAGGTCCAGCGGCCCGTCCGGCGTCCAGGCGCGGACCCGTCCCGGCGCCGCGGCCTGCCGGGGCACGGCCGCGGGCACGCCGGCCCGCCCGCCGCGCACGGTCGGACGCGGGGGTCGCGGAGCGAAACGTCCTGCCACGAATAAGATCCAGGGTTGCCTTGAGGTGCCGTACGAGCCTATGCGCTCACAGGGACACGACGAACGCCTGCGCGTCGCGCTCCGGCCGCGGTCTCGGCTGCTCCGCCGGATGCCCGACGGCGACCGCCCCCATCGGATCCCAGTCCGCGGGCAGCCCCAGCACCTCGCGCACCACGTCCCGGCAGAACATCGTCGAGGACACCCACGCCGAGCCGAGCCGCTCCCCGGCCAGCGCGACCAGGAAGTTCTGCACCCCGGCCCCGGCGGCGACCACGAACATCTCCCGCTCGGCGCCGTCTCGCCGCTCGTCGCCGTACGCGTGCGAGCCGTCCATGACGAGGCACGGCACCACGAGGTACGGCGCGTTGCGCAGCACGTCCCCGCGCCGGATCCGCCGGGCGATCGACTCCTCGCTCTTTCCGTCCCGCCGCAGGTCCGCGATCCAGGCCTCGCGCATCGCGTCGAGCAGCCGGGTGCGCGACCGCGCGGACTCCAGGAGCACGAACCGCCATGGCGTGGTGTGGTGCGGCGCGGGCGCGGTCACCGCCGCGGCCACCGCCCGCCGTACCGCGCCGGGGTCGACGGGCTCGTCGGTGAAGGACCGCACGGTACGCCGCTGGGTCACCGCCTCCCGCACGGCCTCGGAGGTCCCCAGCCGGAACATGTCGTCGCGGGCGTCACGCACCATGGCCCGCGCTCCTTCCCCGTCCTCCCCGCCTTCCCCGTCGTCCTCGGCCACCACGTGCCGCAGCCCGCGGACGACGGCGACGGGCAGCCCGGCGGCCTTGCCCTTGACCAGGTCGCCCGCGGCGGCGAGTTCGTCGGCGGTGGCGACGACGGTGGCGCTCAGCGGGTTGCCGTGCGCGTCCGTGCCGCCGCGCAGGTCGTCCAGCACGCGTACGCCCGCGGCGCCGATGGCGACGTCGGTCAGTCCCGCGCGCCAGGGTCGCCCGAAAGTGTCGGTCACGAGCACGCCGACGCTTACGCCGAGGGCGTCGCGCAGCCCGTCCCGGATCGCGCGCGCGGACGCGTCCGGATCCTCCGGCAGCAACAGGACCGTGCCGGAAGGGGTGTTGGACGCGTCGACTCCGGCGGCCGCCATCACGTGCCCCTGCCGGTTCTGCACGATCCGCAGCGGTCCGCGCCGGGCCACGACCCGTACGGTCTCGGCGTCGATCGCTGCCTCCCGGTCGGCCGCCCGGACCAGCCGCCCCTCGGCCTTGGAGACGATCTTCGAGGTGACGAGCAGCACGTCCCCGTCGGCCAGAGCGGGCTCCGCGCCGGCGATCAGCTTGGCCAGATCGTCCCCCTGCGCGACCTCGGGCAGCCCGGGCACCGCCCAGACCCGGAACTCCGGCGCGGCGGCCGGCGACTCCTCCGTCGTGCCGCTCATGCTCAGCGCACCTCCTCGGCCAGCGCGAGCGCCTCGCCCGCCATCCGGGCGGTGGCGTCGCCGTCGGTCATCATCAGTGGCACCGCCCTGCACCGGATGCCCGCGGCCTCGACCCGCTCGACCGAGGCCTCGTCGACGGTGTCGACGAGCCAGCCGTCCAGCAGCCCCGAGCCGTAGTGCTCGGCCACCGCCGCGGCCGTGGACTCCACGCCGACCGCGGCGAGGACCTTGTCGGCCATGCCGCGCACGGGCGCGTCCCCGACGATGGGGGACAGGCCGATCACCGGTACCCCGGCCTCGGCGATGGCCTCCCGGATACCGGGCACCGCGAGGATCGTGCCGATGGAGACGACGGGGTTGGAGGGCGGGAAGAGGATCATGTCGGCCTCGGCGATGGCCTCCAGCACGCCGGGCGCCGGCTTGGCCTGTTCCGCGCCGACCGGCACCACCGCCTCGGCCGGCACCGAGGCCCGCAGCCGCACCCAGTACTCCTGGAAGTGGACGGCCTTGCGCTCGCCGGAGCCCGGGGTGGCGCCGCTGTCGGGCAGAGTGACCGCGACATGCGTCTCCACCCGGTCGTCGGTCATGGGGATCAGCCGCACCCCCGGTTTCCACCGGTCGCACAGCGCCTCGGTCACCGCGCTGAGCGGATACCCGGCGCCGATCATCTGGGTGCGCACGATGTGCGTGGCGAAGTCGCGGTCGCCCAGGCCGAACCAGTCCGGTCCCACGCCGTACGCCGCGAGCTCCTCCTTGAGATGGAAGGTCTCCTCGGCCCGTCCCCAGCCCTGCTCCTCGTTGATGCCCTCGCCGAGCGTGTACATCACCGTGTCCAGGTCCGGGCAGATCTTCAGCCCGAAGAGGTGGATGTCGTCGCCGGTGTTGCCGATGACCGTGATGTCCGCGTCCGGCACGGCCCGCTTCAGACCGCGCAGGAACCGGGCACCGCCGATGCCGCCTGCCAGAACCACAATCCGCATGGAAACAGTGTGTCAGCCGCCGGGCCGACTCGTTGCGACCTGTGGACGAAGCACGAAGCACGAAGCACGAAGCACGAAGCACGAAGCACGGTGGCGCGTCTCCACCGCGGTTCAGGCGCCGGCCGCGCCCGCCGGGTCGGAGAGGACGCCCGCGCACCGGGCGGCGGTGCGGGCAGCCTCGGCGGAGGAACGGGGATGCATGGGCATCTCGGTCAGACCGGGGAAGTACACGTGCAGGCTGACCGCCGGCTCCAGCGTGTCGTTGACGACCTCGTGCGCGTACCCGGGTGCGAACACGTGCTGCGTGCCCACGCCCAACGTGCGCGTGGCCCGCGCGGTGCGCTCGGTCAGCTCGCCGTCCAGGACCGTGAGCACACCGGAGGAGGGGCCGTGGTCGTGCGGTCCGCTGCCCTGTCCGGGCACCCAGGACAGCAGCCACACCTCGTAGCCGGGCCCGGTGCGCAGCCGGTGGTACCAGCGGGTCGTCGCGTCGTAGCGGACGAGGTGCGCCCACTGGGCGCGGTCGGCGGCGATGGACCGGGCCAGGCCGACGAAATCGGCCACGGTGGAGGGATGTTCGCGGGGAGCCTGGAGCAGGTGCGGGACTTCGAGGATGTCGCCGGCGATCTTCAGGTCGCTGTCGCTGTTCATGACGGTGGGGTGGTTCCTCGGTGAAAGGAGGTCAGAGGGCACGGGTGCCGGAGCCAGGGGCCCGGACGACGGCTGGAGCGCGCGTGACGCGCGTGGGGCTCAACAGCCGCAACAGCGACAGCCGCAGCGAACGTGGGCAGCACCGAGGGACCCGGCGGTGCGGGTCGTGGTGAGTACCGAGTTCGCGAGCATGCCCTCTAGGACAGCGGCTCACACCCCCACTGTCAACTTGACGCCCGGAATGTGGGACACGGTTCACCTCATCCGGTTCATCTCACCGCTGAAAGGTTTGCTCGCGGGGGTACCAGGACACATGGCGTCCATGCCGGGCACGCAAGCCGCCGTTGCGATCCCGTGATCAGACCGTGATCCAGGTCGCTTCGGTGTATGTGTCGGAACGAGATCGAAGTCCAGGCCGTCCTTCTCCGTGCGGGCTCCGTGCGGGACGCGAGGCCGTCGGGGCCTCGACCGTGTGTCAGGGTTTATGCCGATTTGAACACTTTCCGCATGGGCTTGGTTCCGCAGAGTGAATAAGGGGCTCAATAGCAGATCTCGGCTTGACTCGCCCGGAGCAGCACACTTGTAATTTCACTCGTGTCGTTCAGCCGGACAGATAACGGCTGCATCACGGGGACGCGAAAGACAGACGAGGGGCGCACATGACCGAGCTGGTGCAGCAACTGCTGGTCGACGACGCGGACGAGGAACTCGGCTGGCAGGAGCGCGCGCTGTGCGCCCAGACCGACCCCGAGTCCTTCTTCCCCGAGAAGGGCGGCTCCACCCGCGAGGCCAAGAAGGTCTGCCTCGCCTGCGAGGTCCGCTCCGAGTGCCTTGAGTACGCCCTCGCCAACGACGAGCGCTTCGGCATCTGGGGCGGCCTGTCCGAACGGGAGCGCCGCCGCCTGAAGAAGGCGGCCGTCTGACCGCGACCCCCCTGGCCCGTGCCGCCCTCGACCCCGTCCGAGACGGCGTCGTGGGCGATGTCGTTCGGGCGCGGGCCGAAGTCCCCCTGAGCCTGCCACGACGACCCCCGGAGCACGGCTCTCGACGCCGAAGGCCGGGTAGACGGCGCGCAGATGGGGTCCGCGCGGTGGCCCGGCTGATGCGCGCCGGGTTGTCCACAGGCGGCGGACCGCCGTCGGGGCCAGCCGATAGTGTGGTGGCTCGTCCGACACGCCCCCCTGCCCCCTTTGGGCACGGGCGTCCACCACAGTCCACCGAACCGGGGCCCGTATCTCGATGTCCGTGCACAGCCATACGGCAGCCCACTACGACGGCGCTGCCCCAGCGCCCGATCCCGCGCGCGCGGCGGTGTCCGCCCAGGCCGGCACACCGGAGTACCCGCGCCACGTCGTGACCGCCGTGCTCGTCTCCCACGACGGCGCACGCTGGCTGCCCGACGCGCTCGCCGGCCTGCTCGGCCAGGAGCGCCCCGTCCAGTACGCCGTGGCCGCCGACACCGGCAGCGCGGACGAGTCCGCCCAGGTGGTCACCGACGCCCTCGGCGCCGACCGCGTACTGCACCTCGCCCGGCGCACCGGCTTCGGACAGGCCGTCGACGAGGCCGTCCACAGCGCCCCGGTCCTCACCCCGGACGACCTGCCGTACCTCAAACGCCCCAGCAGCTGGGACCCCGTCACGCGCACGTGGCGTGACGATGCCTACGACCTGCCCGAACTGCCCCACGGGGAGCCGGTGCAGTGGCTGTGGCTGCTGCACGACGACTGCGCCCCCGAGCCCGAGGCCCTGGCCCAGCTGCTGCGCGTCGTGGAGAACGAGTACGAACTCGGCCGCGACGACGTGGCCGTCGTCGGCCCCAAGCTGCGCGGCTGGTACGACCGCAGACAGCTCCTCGAAGTGGGCGTCAGCATCGCCAACTCCGGCCGCCGTTGGACCGGCCTCGACCGGCGCGAGCAGGACCAGGGCCAGCACGACCACGTACGGCCCGTGCTGTCGGTGTCCACCGCCGGAATGCTGATCCGGCGTGACATCTTCGAGGAGCTGGGCGGGTTCGACCGCCGGCTCCCCCTGATGCGTGACGACGTCGACCTGTGCTGGCGCGCCCACTCCGCCGGCCACCGCGTCCTGATCGCCCCCGAGGCCGTCGTACGGCACGCCGAGGCGGCCTCCCGCGAGCGCCGCACCGTCGACTGCGTCGGCCGCACCGCCGCCTCCCCGCACAAGGTCGACAAGGCCGGCGCCGTCTACACCCTGCTCGTCAACACCCGTACGGCAGCACTGCCCTGGGTGCTGCTGCGCCTGGTCCTGGGCACCCTGCTGCGGACCGTCGCCTACCTCGTGGGCAAGGTGCCGGGACAGGCCGTCGACGAGATCCGCGGCCTGATGGGCGTCCTGCTGCGCCCCGAGCGGATCATCGCGGGCCGCGGCAGACGCGGCAGGCCGCAGATCGACAAGGGCGAACTGCGGGCGCTGCTCCCGCCGCCGGGCGCCACCATCCGCGCCACGGTGGAACAGGTCGCCGGGAACCTGATGGGCGGCTCCGACGCCGAGGCGTCCTCGGCCGGCCGGCACGGCGGCGCGATCGAGTCCGGGCCCGGCGGCGACGACGCCGACTTCCTGGAGATCGAGCAGTTCGGCCGACTCAAGCGCATCGCCCGCAAGCCCGGTCCGGTGCTCTTCCTGGTGCTGCTGCTCGTCTCCCTGGCCGCCTGCCGCGGCCTGCTCGGCGGCGGCGCGCTCTCCGGAGGAGCCCTGCTGCCCGCGCCCGCGGACTCCGCCGAACTGTGGTCGCGCTACCTCGACTCCTGGCACCCGGTGGGCGCGGGCGGCACCCCGTCCGCGCCGCCGTACCTGGCGATGGTCGCGACGCTCGCCTCCCTGCTGCTCGGCTCGACCGGCCTCGCGGTCACCGTCCTGCTGGTCGGCTCGGTGCCGCTGGCCGGGTTCACGGCGTACTTCGCCTCCCGCCCGCTGGTCCCCTCCCGCCTGCTGCGCGCCTGGGCCGCCGTCGCCTACGCCTTCCTGCCCGCCACCACCGGCGCGCTGGCCGGCGGCCGCATCGGCACCGCCGTGCTGGCCGTGCTGCTGCCGCTGATCGCCCGCGCCGGCGTCGCGGCCGGCGGCCTTGCCAAAGCCCCCGGCAGCCGCGGCAGTTGGCGTGCCACCTGGGCGTTCGCCCTGCTGCTGACCGTCACCACCGCGTTCACTCCGATCGTGTGGCCCATCGCGTTCCTGCTCGGCCTCGCCGTGCTGGTCGTGCGCCGCGACGAC
Source organism: Streptomyces sp. NPDC052043 (assembly GCF_044548235.1). NCBI lineage: Bacteria > Bacillati > Actinomycetota > Actinomycetes > Kitasatosporales > Streptomycetaceae > Streptomyces > Streptomyces sp. NPDC052043. The sequence continues at coordinate 15,862 of NZ_JBIUBT010000009.1, read as the reverse complement.
ATCGTGGCCCACGGGCTGCGTTTCCTGGCCCAGTTGGGCACCCCGCTGCTGGTCCTCGCGCCCTGGTCGCTGTCGCTGCTGCCGTTCGGCTTCTTCCACGAGGCCGGCCTGGAGTACGGCGCCTCCGCCGCCTCCGCGCTCGACCTGCTCGGCGCCGGCCCCGGCGGACCCGGCACGATGCACGGGCTGATGCTCATCGGCATCGTCCTGGCCGCGCTGGCCGCCCTGCTGCGCTCCGAGCGCCAGTTCGCGATCTGGACGGCCTGGGTGGTCGCCCTGGTGGCGCTCGTCTTCGCCGTGCTGTCCAACGGCTCCACCTGGGCCGGCCCGGCCACCCTCGTCTACGGCCTCGCCCTTCTCGCCGCCGCCGTGCTCGGCGCCGACGGGGCACGCGCGCGCGTGGCCGAGCAGAGCTTCGGCTGGCGCCAGCCAGTCGCCGCGCTGATCGCCTTCGCCTCGGCCGCCGGGCCCCTGCTCGTCGCCGCCGGCTGGATGATCCGCGGCGCCGACGGCCCGGTGGAGCGACGTGACCCCGTGCAGGTGCCCGCGTTCGTCGCCGAGGAGAGCGGTACCCGCGACCAGGCCCGCACCCTGGTCCTCGACAGCCCCTCGCCCGCCCACGTCGGCTACATGCTCGTACGCGGCTCCGGCGCCCGCATGGGCGACGCCGAACTCGCCGCGGTGAACGGCGGGAACAAGCAGCTGGACAAGGTCGTCGCCAACCTGGTCGCCGGCTCCGGCGCCGACCAGACCGGCCAGCTCGGCGGTTTCGCCGTGCGCTACGTCCTGGTCCACAAGGGTGCGCCCCGCGACATCAGCCGCGTCCTGGACGCCACACCCGGCCTGGCCCGGCTCAGCCAGCAGGACGGCAGCGCCCTGTGGCGGGTGAACCAGGAGGTCTCGCGCGCCGCCATCGTGTCCGCCGCGGACTCCGGTGCCACCCAGCCCGTCGCCGCCGGACCCGTCGAGATCCACACCACGATCCCGTCGGGGTCCGAGGGCCGCGTGCTGCGCCTGGCCGACTCCGCCGAGGCGGGCTGGACGGCCACCCTGGACGGCAGGCCGCTCACCCGCACCACCGTCGACGGCTGGGCCCAGGGCTTCCAGCTCCCCGCCTCCGGCGGCAGGCTGGACGTCACCTTCGAGGACCCGTTCAGCCACACGGCCTGGCTGTGGGCCCAGGGCGCCCTCGCCGTCGTCCTCGTCGTGCTCGCCCTGCCCGGCCGACGCCGCGACGTCGACGACGACCTGCCCGAGGAGGAGCTCGTGCCGGCCCAGGCCGTCGCCGGCGAGGGCCGCCGGGCCCGCAGGCTGCGGGCCCAGGCCGAGGCCGAGGCCGACGCGGCCGGACACGAGGGGTTCGCACCGGAGGAGCCCGGAGACGAGGGGTTCGCACCGGAGCCCGGACACCAGGGGTTCGTACCGGAGGAGTCCGTCCAGCAGAAGTTCGCGCCGGAACCGGGCACCGTGCCGCCCCCCGCCCCGGACGAGGCGCCCGCCGCCGTCCCGCACCAGCAGTCCTACGACGAGTGGGACACCAGCGCCTACGCGGGAGCCGCGAACGAGTACGGCGCCTACGGCGAGGGCCAGTTCCAGGGCGACGGCCAGTTCCAGGGCGAGGCCCAGTACCAGGACGACGGCCGGTTCCAGCAGTACCCGGCGGGCGGCTACGACCCGGCGTACCAGGCCGACCCCTACCAGGGCCGTCAGTACGACCAGTACGGCTACGGCGGCCGGCCCCCGGCGGCGCCCTACGACCAGACGACCTACCACCAGGGATACGAGGAGCCGTACGACCCGGCTCAGCACCACCCGCACGGCAACGGCAATGAGCGCCCCGACGGGAGCCAGCAGTGAACCGCACGACCCTGTCCCTGATCGCCGGCGTGACCGCGCTCGCCGCCGTCACCGGATTCGCCGCGCTGGACACGCCGGACGCCGCGGGCGCCGGCACCGCCACGGCGGCGGCGCAACTGCCCGTCGAGCGCACGACCCTGGTGTGCCCGAAGCCGAGCAGCTCCGAAATAGCCGACACCACGTACACGTCCTTCACCCCCGCGACCACGGGCACCGGCGGTTCGGGCAAGGCCCAGCTCCTGCCCGCCACCGAGCAGTCGGACACGGGCGACGGCACGGACAAGGCCAAGGACGGCTCCACGGACAAGACCAAGGACGGCGGAAAGAACAAGGCCGCCAAGTCCGTCCTGGACCCCAAGGAACCCGGCACTCCCGTCACCCGCGACACCTCGAGCAGTGACGCGCCCGCGCTGATCGGCACGGCCGAGGGCAAGTTCGCGCCCGGCTGGACGGTGCAGCAGACCACCGAGGTCGCCGCGGGCGCCGGCCGCGGAGTGCTGGGCGTGACCTGCCTCGCGCCGGACACCCAGTTCTGGTTCCCCGGTGCGAGCACGGCCGCCGCCCGGGCCGACTACATCCACCTGACCAATCCGGACGACTCCCCGGCCGTCGTCGACATCAGGCTCTACGGCACGGAAGGCGTCGTGAAGTCGGCCGCCGGCGAGGGCATCACCGTCCCGGCGCACTCCAGCGAGCCGATCCTGCTGTCCACGCTCACCGACTCCCCGCAGGAGGACCTCACGGTGAACGTGAGCGTGCGCAGCGGCCGGGTCGGGGCCGCGATCCAGGCCCTCGACGACCGTCTGGGCGGGGACTGGCTGGCGGCGTCCGCGGACCCGGCGGGCAGCCTCGTGCTTCCGGGCATCCCCAAGGACGCCACGGACGTGCGGCTCGTCGCCTTCACGTCCGCCGACTCCGACGCCGACCTGAAGGTGCGCCTCGCCTCCCCGTCCGGGCTGATCACGCCCGCCGGGCACGAGACGATCCACCTCAAGGGCGGGATGACGACCGCCGTCGACCTCGGCGAGGTCACGCGCGAGGAGGCGGGGTCGCTGGTGCTGACCCCGACCTCGCGGTCCGTGCCCGTGGTCGCGGCACTGCGGGTCCTCCGGGGCAAGGGCGACCGGCAGGAGACGGCGTTCATCCCGGCGACCGGCCCGGTCATGACCCGGGCGACCTCGCCCGACAACAGCGCCAAGGGCTCGACGCTGTCGCTGACGGCTCCCACGGCCACCGCACAGGTCAAGGTCACCGCGTCGGCGGGCAGCGGGGGCGGCACGGCCGTCTCGAAGACGTACACGATCAAGGAGGGCACGACCCAGGACATCGCCCCGTTGGTGCCGTCCGGTCTGAAGGGGACGTACGCACTCACGGTGGAGCGGATCTCCGGCGGCCCGGTCTACGGGGCGCGCACCCTTACGGCGTCGGGGGAGAGCAACCCCGGCTTCACGATCCAGACGCTGCCGGACGACCGGGGGATGGTGGCGGTGCCGCACACGGAGCAGGACCTGTCGGTGCTCCAGAAGTGAGCCGGGCGGTCCGAGGGCGCCCCGGCGGTGTGCTGGGGCGGTCCTCGCCGTGCCGGGCCGGTCAGTCCTCGCCGTACCGGGGGTCGACCGTCTCCGGGGTCAGTCCCAGCAGCTCGGCCACCTGCTCGACGACGATCTCGTGCACCAGGGCGGCCCGCTCGTCGCGGCCCTTGGTGCGGATCTCCACCGGCCGCCGGTAGACGACCACACGCGCGCGCCGCCCCTCACGCGAGGCGGCCGTGCCCCCGAGCGGCACCGCCTCGTCGTTCCAGGTCTGCCCGGGACCGTCCAGCCGCGGCACCTCCACCACGAAGAAGTCGATGTCGGCCAGTTGCGGCCAGCGCCGCTCCAGGCGGTCCACGGAGTCCTGCACCAGATCCGCGAACGCCTCGGCGCGGCTCGCGGCGAGCGGCACCTGCGGCGGGGCGATCGGTCCGCGCATGCCGCGGCCGTGGCGATCACGTCGTCGGGGCCCGGGGCCGGCGGCACGGGGCGGTACACGGTTGTCCATCACTGGTGAAGGGTAGTCCCCGGCGTCCCCGCGCGCCCGGTCCCGCGCGTCGTCCCGGACACGGCGCCACGGGCCGCGCCGGACGGTGTGCCACGGCCTGTGTCCAGGTGAGCATTTCAGCCAAGCTCGGGCTCGATTCCGTATCTCCTCGGAGCCGTCAATAACAAGGGGATTGACTGATTTTGTGCCTGGTCGTGACCGGATCCGGCGGGTTCGAAATCCCGACCGGAGGCGTCCATGCAGGTCAGCGAAGTGTGACAGAAGGTGCGTCCGGGGCGTTTCGTGCCGCGACACGGCTGAGTGACCTGATGGAGAGTCGTCGCGGCCCGCTCAAGAGTGCGGTACCGTCCAACGTCGTGAGCCTTGTACGTCGCTGTTCGCGCACCGCTTGCGGCCGTCCCGCCGTAGCGACGCTGACGTACGTCTACGCCGATTCGACCGCTGTTCTCGGCCCGCTCGCCACCTACGCCGAACCCCACTGCTACGACCTGTGCGCCGAGCACTCCGAGCGCCTCACCGCCCCCCGCGGCTGGGAGGTCGTCCGGCTCCTCGACGGCTCGGCTCCCGCGCGGCCCAGCGGTGACGATCTGGAAGCGCTTGCCAACGCCGTGCGCGAGGCGGCCAGGCCTCAGGAGCGGGCGGCCGAGGCCGGCGGCGGCGCGCGGAGCGCTGACCCGATGGAGGTCGCTCGCCGCGGCCACCTGCGCGTGCTCCGCTCGCCCGACAACTGACTCCGCCCGCCGCGAAACCCCTCCGTCACCCGCGCCCTCGCCCTCCGCTGCCTCGTGTTCGCGCGCCGGCGGTAGTTTGTGGTGACCCATGGGACCTCAGAAGGGCTGGCCGTGACTGCTGATCTGTCGCAGATCGTGAAGGCGTACGACGTACGCGGAGTGGTCCCGGACCAGTGGGACGAGTCGCTGGCCGAACTCCTCGGGGCGGCCTTCGCCCAGGTGACCGGCGCCGACGCCCTGGTGACCGGCCACGACATGCGGCCCTCCTCGCCCGGCCTCGCCCGGGCCTTCGCCCGCGGCGCGGTGCGGCACGGCGCCGACGTCACCGAGATCGGGCTGTGCTCCACGGACCAGCTGTACTACGCCTCCGGCGCCCTGGACCTGCCCGGCGCGATGTTCACGGCCTCGCACAACCCGGCCAGGTACAACGGCATCAAGATGTGCCGCGCGGGCGCGGCCCCCGTCGGCCAGGACTCCGGGCTCACGGAGATCCGCGAACTGGTCGAGCGATGGCTCGCCTCCGGCGCCCCGGAGCCGGCCGCCCGGCAGGGAACGGTCGGCCACCGCGACACGCTGCACGACTACGCGGCGTACCTGCGCTCCCTCGTCGACCTGGACTCCCTGCGCCCCCTCAAGGTCGTCGTCGACGCGGGCAACGGCATGGGCGGCCACACCGTCCCGACGGTCTTCGACGGCCTGCCCGTCGACCTCGTCCCGATGTACTTCGAACTGGACGGCACCTTCCCCAACCACGAGGCCAACCCGCTGGACCCGGCCAACCTGGTCGACCTGCAGCAGCGGGTCCGCGCGGAGGGCGCCGACCTCGGCATCGCCTTCGACGGCGACGCCGACCGCTGCTTCGTGGTCGACGAGCGCGGCGAGCCGGTCTCCCCGTCCGCGATCACCGCGTTGGTCGCCGCCCGCGAGCTGGCGAAGAACGGCGGCAAGGGCGTGATCATCCACAACCTCATCACCTCCTGGTCGGTCCCGGAGGTGGTGAAGGAGAACGGCGGCACACCCACCCGCACCCGCGTGGGCCACTCCTTCATCAAGGCCGAGATGGCGAGGACCGGCGCGATCTTCGGCGGCGAGCACTCCGCGCACTACTACTTCAAGGACTTCTGGAACGCCGACACCGGCATGCTGGCCGCCCTGCACGTCCTCGCGGCCCTGGGCGGCCAGGACGGCCCCCTGTCGGCCCTCGTCGCCCAGTACGACCGCTACGCCGGTTCCGGCGAGATCAACTCCACGGTCGACGACCAGGCGGCACGCCTCGCCGCCGTCAGGGCGACCTACGCCGGCCGGGCGGACGTCACCCTCGACGAACTCGACGGACTCACCGTCACCGCCGCCGACTGGTGGTTCAACGTCCGCCCGTCCAACACCGAACCGCTGCTGCGGCTGAACGCCGAGGCACGCGACGAGACGACGATGGCCAAGGTGCGGGACGAGGCCCTGGCGATCATCCGGGGCTGAGAAGCCTTCCACCCTCCACCATGGCGGCGGCGCGGCGTGCGGGCCCCGGCCCGACCCCGTCACGCCGCCTCCACCGGCGGTACGCTGACCAGGCACGTACGACCGCACCGACGCATACCCGCCCGCCGAAGGGAAACCCCATGCCGCTCGAAGCCGGCCTCCTGGAGATCCTCGCCTGCCCGGCCTGCCACGCCCCCCTCAAGGAGCAGGAAGCCGAGCTGGTCTGCACCGGGCAGGACTGCGGTCTGGCCTACCCCGTCCGCGACGGCATCCCCGTCCTGCTCGTCGACGAGGCCCGCCGCCCCGCGTGACGTGGGCTCCTCCGGAAGAGGCCCATCGCCTCGCCCGGACGGATTCCGCCGCCCGCACGAAGACGACCCGGCGCTCGGTGCCCGATCGGGAGGCTGCCGCCCATGCTCGACGAATCGCTGCTCGACGCCCCGGAGGGGCTCGCCGAGGCCGACCGCCGCGGACTGCTCCGCGGTGCCGCCGAGGCCGGCGCCCGCGTCCGGACCGCCGCCCGGCACGCCGCCGAGGCCGGCGTGCGGGGGCTCAGGCCCGACGGCCGCCCCCGCGCCGTCCTGATCGCGGGACCCGGCGCCGCCGCCACCCACGCCGCCGACCTGCTCGGCACGCTCGCCGGCGCCGGCAGCCCCGTGACCCGGCTGGCGCCCACGGGCGTGGCCTCGGCCGCCGGAGCCCTGCGCTGGGAGCTGCCCGGTTGGGCCGGCTCCGTCGACCTGCTGCTGATCGCCACCCCGGACGGCACCGAGCCGAGCCTGTCCCTGCTCGCCGAGCAGGCCTACCGGCGTGGCTGCACGGTCGTCGCCGTGGCCCCGGCCGGGACCCCGCTCGCCGAGACCCTCGAGGGCGCCCGCGGCCTGTTCATCCCCATGGCCACGGCCCCCTACGACCACGGTGAACCCCTCGCCGGATCCGCCCCGGGCGTTCTGTGGGCACTGCTCACCCCGCTGCTGGCCCTCCTGGACCGGGTGGGCTTGCTCAGTGCGCCCCCCGACGCCCTGGAGAAGGTCGCCGACCGGCTGGACCACATCGCCGAGCGCTGCGGACCCGCCATCGTCACCTACAGCAACCCGGCCAAGACCCTCGCCGCCGAACTCGCCGACGCACTGCCGGTCATCTGGACCGAGGGCGACTCCGCGGGCCCCGCGGGACGCCGGTTCGCCGCCGGACTCGCCGAACTGTCGGGCATCCCCGCGATCGTCGCCGAACTGCCCGAAGCCCTCGCCGCGCACAGCGCGCTGCTCGCCGGTCCGCTGGCCGCCAGCGCCGACCCGGACGACTTCTTCCGTGACCGCGTCGAGGAGCGGCCCGCCCTGCACGCGCGCGTGGTGCTGCTGCGGGACCGCCCGCTGGGCGGCTTGACCGCCGCCCCGGCCGCCCGGGACCTGGCCCTCAGCCACGACACGCCGATCAGCGAGCTGGAGCCGGACCCCGGCGACGAGATCGAGACCCTCGCGGAACTGATCGCCGTCACGGATTTCACCGCCGTTTACCTGGCGCTCGCCTCCGGCACCTGATCTGTCCTTGAGCGCAGACGACAACAGCTCAGAACAGCCAAGAACAGCCGAGGACAGCTCAGAACGGCTGAGCACAGCTGAGAACGCCGAGCACAGCCCAGAACCGCACAGAGATCCGCAGAGAGAAGCGCATGGACCGCCTCGACAACACCATCCGCCCCTACGCCTGGGGCTCCACCACCGCCATCCCGCACCTGCTGGGTGTCGAGCCGAGCGGCGAACCCCAGGCGGAGCTGTGGATGGGGGCCCACCCGGGCGCACCCTCCCGCACCCCGCGCGGCACCCTCGCCGAGGTCATCGAGGCCGGCCCGGAGGAGGAACTGGGCGCCAGGACGGTCGCGAAGTTCGGCCCGCGCCTGCCCTTCCTGCTCAAGATCCTCGCCGCCGGAGCCCCGCTCTCCCTCCAGGTCCACCCCGACCTGGAACAGGCCAAGGAGGGATACGCCGACGAGGAGCGCCGAGGCGTCCCCGTCGACGCCCCGCACCGCAACTACAAGGACGCCAACCACAAGCCAGAACTGGTCTGCGCACTCACCGAGTTCGACGGCCTGTGCGGGTTCCGCGCGCCGAACCGGGCCGCCGACCTGCTCGACGCCCTCGGCGTCGACTCCCTCAAGCCGTACATCGACGTGCTGCGCGCCCGCCCCGAGGAAGCCGCCCTGCGCGAGGTCCTTACCGCCCTGCTCACCGCCGACCGCGAGGAGATGGCCGGCACGGTCGCCGAGGCCGCGGCCGCCTGCGCCCGCCTCGGCGGCGACCACGCCCCCTACGCCGGCATCGCCCGCCACTACCCCGGCGATCCCGGCGTGCTGGCCGCGATGCTCCTCAACCACTTCCGCCTCAAGCCGGGCGAGGCGGTCTTCCTCGGTGCCGGCATCCCGCACGCCTACCTCGACGGCCTGGGCGTGGAGATCATGGCCAACTCCGACAACGTCCTGCGCTGCGGCCTGACCCCCAAGCACGTCGATGTCCCCGAACTCCTGCGCATCGTCCGCTTCGAGGCCCGCGACCCCGGCGTCCTGCGCCCGGAGGCCGACCCCGACGGCGAGGAGGTCTACGACACCCCTGTCGACGAGTTCCGCCTGTCCCGCTACGTCCTGACCGAGAGCGCCATCGCCCGCGACCTCACCCTCGACACCCCGCAGATCCTGCTCTGCACGGCCGGCTCCGTCCGGGCCGGCGACCAGGAACTCGCCCCGGGGCAGTCCGTGTTCGTCCCGGCCGGCGAAAAGACCGAAGTGTCCGGCACGGGCACCCTGTTCCGGTCCACGGTCGTCGTATGACCGCACGGGCGGCGGCCCGAGAGGCCGCCGCCCGGGTACCGCCGTCCGACCGGACTGCGACAATGCCCCATTGGCCGTTGGCCGACGACGGGTCAGGGCCGCAACCGAGCACGACGGCGAAGGGACGACACGAACAGATGAGCGCGTCAGGCGGTACCCGGGCGATCATGGCGGCACTCGGCGCCAACCTCGCCATTGCGGCAGCCAAGTTCGTGGCGTTCGCCTTCAGCGGCTCCTCGTCGATGCTCGCCGAGGGCGTGCACTCCCTCGCCGACTCCGGCAACCAGTTCCTGCTGCTGATCGGCGGCAAGCGGGCCCAGCGCGAGGCGACCCCGCAGCACCCCTTCGGCTACGGCCGCGAGCGGTACGTCTACGCCTTCCTCGTCTCCATCGTCCTGTTCTCCGTCGGCGGCATGTTCGCCATCTACGAGGGCATCGAGAAGATCAGCCACCCGCACGAACTGGAGCACTGGTACTGGCCGGTGGGCGTCCTCCTCTTCGCGATCGCCGCGGAGGGCTTCTCCTTCCGCACGGCCGTCAAGGAGGCCGACGCACTGCGCGGCAAGCTGTCCTGGCCCCAGTTCATCCGCCGCGCCAAGGCGCCCGAACTGCCGGTCGTGCTCCTGGAGGACTTCGGCGCGCTGATCGGTCTCGTCCTCGCCCTCGGCGGTGTGGGCCTCTCCCTGCTCACCGGCGACGGCGTCTGGGACGGCATCGGCACGGTCTGCATCGGCGCCCTGCTCGTGCTGATCGCCCTCGTCCTGGCCGCCGAGACCAAGTCCCTGCTGCTCGGCGAGGCCGCCGGCACCGACGTGGTCCGGCGGATCGAGACCGCCACGGTCGACGGGGACACCGTCACCGGTGTCATCCACATGCGCACGCTCCACCTCGGCCCCGAGGAACTGCTCGTCGCCGCCAAGATCGCCGTCCAGCACGACGACACGGCCGCCGAGGTCGCCGCCGCCATCGACGCCGCCGAGGCCCGCATCCGCGCCGCGGTCCCCATCGCCCGCGTCATCTATCTGGAACCGGACATCTACAGCGAGGTCGAGGCGGCCAGGGGCCCGGACCGCGAGGCCACCCCGGGCGGCCCGACACCGCACCCCACCGGACACTGAGTCCGGAAGCCGTGACGGCGCCCGCCGATCCTTCTGCCTCGGCGGGCGCCGTCCGCGTTCACGCCCGCACGGGCGCCGGCGGCACGGGCGGCACCGCCTTCCGCCGCCGTACGGCCAGCGCCGCGATCCCGAGCCCCAGCCCGACCAGGACCGAGACAACCCCCGCCAGCATCCCCACGACGATCAGGACGAGAGCGGAGTGACTTTGGGTGACCCGGCCTTGGACGGCCGAGACGGGCACCGTCCCGCCGTGGTCGGCGGCGAAGAACCGCGAGTCGTTCGCGTTCGCCCGATAGTCGCCCAGCAGGAACAGGCGCCCCTTCGGAACCGTCACGTCGTACGCCTTGTCCGCCCCGTCGGCGTCGCCGTCCTTCACGTACGGCTCCTGGAGCGGCTTGCCGTTCACGCTGACCTGCGCCCCGCTTCCCCCACCCGTGCAGCACACCACGTGATCGCCGCCCACTCCGATGACCCGGTTCATCACGTCGGCGGTGAAGCCGTAGCGGTCCGGCGCGGAGAACAGCACGACGTCACCGCGCCGCACCTGGGTGCCGTCGACCCGCTCGAAGAAGACCCGGTCCCCGCGCACGTACGTCGGAGACATGCTGGAGCCCTGTACGACGGATCCCCCGTACGCCGTCCTCGCGTACCCGAAGGAGCCGAAGCCCAGCACCAGCCCCACCACTCCCAGCACCAGCGCCGCGGCCCCGAGTCCTCGCCCTCTGCCAGACATCCGTCCCCTCCCCATGCGGCCCGTCCGCGGCGCTGAGGGTAGCGAAGTGTCCTGACACGGACTGGGGCCGACCCGCTCTCCGGTGTAGCTTGGGACCGAGCCAGACGTCGCTGCTGATGGCGGTCGGGCGGCCCGAGGACGGGCCGGCCGAGGGAGAGAGGGCCTCCGACGGACTGCGCTGCGCGCACGCGGGCATCCCTGTGTCCTCTTCGGGCACCGCTGTGTCCTCCGCCGCGCAGGTCAGCCGTACCCACCTCGCCCCAACCCCGAGGAGCAGCACCCCATGACGACTGTCGAGAACCGACAGGACTTCAAGGTCGCCGACCTGTCCCTGGCCGAGTTCGGCCGCAAGGAGATCTCCCTCGCCGAGCACGAGATGCCGGGCCTGATGGCCCTCCGCGCGGAGTACGCCGAGAAGCAGCCGCTCAAGGGCGCCCGCGTCACCGGCTCCCTGCACATGACCGTGCAGACCGCCGTCCTGATCGAGACCCTGACGGCCCTCGGCGCGCGGGTCCGCTGGGCGTCCTGCAACATCTTCTCCACCCAGGACCACGCGGCAGCCGCCATCGCCGTCGGCCCCGAGGGCACCCCCGACGACCCTCAGGGCGTCCCGGTCTTCGCCTGGAAGGGCGAGACCCTCGAGGAGTACTGGTGGTGCACCGAGCAGGCGCTGACCTGGCCGGACAGCCCCACCGGCGGCCCGAACATGATCCTGGACGACGGCGGTGACGCCACCCTGCTGGTCCACAACGGCGTCGAGTACGAGAAGGACGGCAAGGTCCCCTCGCCCGACACCGCCGAGTCCGACGAGCACCGCGTCATCCTCCAACTGCTGACCCGCACCCTGGGCGAGAACCCCCAGAAGTGGACCCGGCTGGCCTCCGAGATCCGCGGCGTCACCGAGGAGACCACCACCGGCGTGCACCGCCTGTACGAGATGCAGCGCGAGGGCACCCTCCTGTTCCCGGCGATCAACGTCAACGACGCCGTCACCAAGTCGAAGTTCGACAACAAGTACGGCTGCCGGCACTCCCTGGTCGACGGGATCAACCGCGCCACCGACGTCCTGATCGGCGGCAAGACCGCGGTCGTGTGCGGCTACGGCGACGTCGGCAAGGGGTGCGCGGAGTCCCTGCGCGGCCAGGGCGCCCGCGTGATCATCACCGAGATCGATCCGATCTGCGCCCTCCAGGCGGCGATGGACGGGTACCAGGTCACCACGCTGGACGACGTCGTCGAGACGGCCGACATCTTCGTCACCACCACCGGCAACAAGGACATCATCCTCGCCTCCGACATGGCGAAGATGAAGCACCAGGCCATCGTCGGCAACATCGGCCACTTCGACAACGAGATCGACATGGCCGGCCTCGCCAAGATCCCCGGCATCGTCAAGGACGAGGTCAAGCCGCAGGTCCACACCTGGACCTTCCCGGACGGCAAGAAGATCATCGTGCTGTCCGAGGGCCGCCTGCTGAACCTGGGCAACGCCACCGGTCACCCGTCGTTCGTGATGTCCAACTCCTTCGCGGACCAGACCCTGGCCCAGATCGAGCTGTTCACCAAGCCCGACGAGTACCCGACCGGCGTCTACGTGCTGCCCAAGCACCTCGACGAGAAGGTCGCCCGCCTCCACCTGGACGCCCTCGGCGTCAAGCTCACCAAGCTGCGCCCCGAGCAGGCCGCGTACATCGGTGTGGAGGTCGACGGCCCGTACAAGTCGGACCACTACCGCTACTGACCGCCACCGAGCCGCACCCCGCGTCTCAGCCAGGTCCCTGAGGCAGGCCCCCGCACCCCCGTGTCGGGGGCCTGCCCCTTTTCGACCGGACCGGCTCGACCGGACCGGCGGCCGTCACGCCCGCCTGCCCGCGGCGGCGAGGCGGCCGGACCACCCCGTCACACCCCAGGACCCCCATGCCCCGCGGCCGATATTCGCTCCACGATCCGCACGATCACACCCCCTTCGCCGAAGAGCACTTCCAGTGCGCCCCCGGCCCCTCCGGCTGGCGCTACGTATCCCAGGTGACCACCCCCTCGGGCGCTCATCACGGCTCCGTCGACCTGGCCCTCGACGATCTCGGCCGCCCCATCCGCCTCGAACTGCACGCGGGGAGCTGGCAGGTGCGCGGTGCCGCCCTCGACGGCGTCACCTGGGTCCGCACCGACCCCACCGGCAGCCATGCCACCGAAGGCACTGCGCGCGCCCACGCCTTCACCGGCACGTCCCCCGCGTTCCTCGTCGCCACCGCCCGTCTCCTGCGCCTCACCCCCTCCGCCGCCGCGACCCGCGTCCGCCTCGTCGCCCTCACGGATCCGGTCCTCGCCCCCCGCACCGTGGACCAGTCCTGGGCTCTGGTGGAAAGAGAAGCACACGCCACTGACAACGGCCCGCTGACCGTGGACGAATACCAGGTCACAGCCCTGGACACGGGCGAGCAGTACTCCGTGCACATCGCCGGGGACGTGGTTCTGGCGGCCCCCGGCATCGAGCTCGAGGACCTCCAATCGCCCCCGTCGGTCTTCGACACCTGACGCACCGGCAGGCGCGTCAGGCCGGAGGCGCGAACCCGGTGCCGGGACGCCCGGTCCGCGCACTGTCCCCGGAAGCCGCCTGACGTGGCGGGAGGTCTGCGGGCGGGGCGCCCTGGGACGAGGTGTCCTGAGGCGCGGCGGGTGAAGCAGCGGCGGACACGGGAGTCGACGAGTGCTGACCGACGCCATAAACAGACGGCTGCGGCACGCCGTACGCCGGCAGCTGCGGCGGCGGGAAGCCGGGAACACCGGGCCCGGCGACCGGGACGCCGCCCCCTCCGGCGGACGCGCCGGCCGCGAAGTCGCCGCCGAACGCACGCCGGGCCTCGCGTGCCTGCCGCTCCTGCAACACCGCCGCCAGATACATGGCCGCCGGAACCTCCGGCGGTGCCGGAGTCCCGGTGCGGGCGGCGAGATCGGCGGCGAGCCGTTCCGCCATGTTCCAGCCCACCTGCGGATCCAGGAGCTGCATCCGTGTCAGGTACTGCCGCACCGCCAGCCACAGTCCTTCGGGAACCGCCGACAGATCGAGCGCCGAGAAACGCCCCGCCAGCCAGGGCGGCGGCGGAGGCACGGCGGTCGCCCGCCCGTTCGGCACCCGCTCCCGCACGACCAGGGTGCCCGCGAACACGTCACCCAGCCGACGCCCCCGAGCCGACACCAGCGACGCGATACAGGCGACGACCCCGAACGTCATCAGAATCTCGACCACACCGATCGCCCCACGCACGAGCGCGTGCCGGAACCGGATCGGCCCGCCGTCGTCCCGGACCACCCGCAGCCCGCACGCCATCTTCCCCAGCGACCGCCCGTGGCTGAGCGTCTCCACGGCTATCGGCCCGCCGACCAGCACCAGCAGGAACGTCGCGATCGACACCGCGACCTGCGCGGCCTCGTCCAGGGAGGCCGTGGACGCCAGGAGGACCAAGGACACGGCGATGTAGACCACCACCGTCACGACGAGATCGAGGGTCACCGCCAGGGCCCTGCTGGGCAGCCTCGCCGGGCGCACCTCCAGCGCCACGGCCTCACCCGTCACCAGCTCACTCACGCCCGTCGTCCTTCCCCTGGCCTGCCCCGAGAACGGCCAGTCTGCCAAGCTGAGGGCGGCCGCGCCGCAAGAAGACAAGCTGATACAGCCGACGAGTTGTCGAACAACCAGCCGAGGAGCAGGCAGACACGATGGACCTGGACGTCTTCGTCTCCGCCCACCGAGCGAAATGGGACCGCCTCGACACCCTGCTCCGCCGTCGAGGCCGACTCAACGGCGCGGAGGCCGACGAACTCGTCGGCCTCTACCAGCGCACCGCCACCCACCTCTCCCTGATCCAGTCCAGCGCCCCCGACCCGCAGCTGACGGGCCGGCTCAGCCAGCTCGTGGCCGGGGCCCGCAGTGCCGTGACGGGGACCCGCCGCGCCTCGTGGCGGGACGTCACCGGCTTCCTGCTGGAGGGGTTCCCCGCGGCGGTCTACCGGGCCCGCCACTGGTGGGTCCCCACCGCGCTCCTGTCCACCGTCGTCGCCGTGCTCCTGGGCTGGTGGATCGGTACGCACCCCGAGGTACAGGCCGCGATCGCGGCCCCCAGCGAGCTACGGCAGCTCACCCGCCCCGGCGGTGAGTATGAGACCTACTACTCCAGCCACCCCGCGGCCGCCTTCGCCGCCCAGGTCTGGACGAACAACGCGCAGGCCGCCGCGATGTGCCTGGTCCTGGGCGTCTTCCTGGGACTACCGGTCCTGTGGATCCTCTTCCAGAACATGCTCAACCTCGGTGTGGGCATCGGCCTGATGTCCTCGGCCGGTCGGCTCGACACCTTCCTCGGTCTTGTCCTCCCGCACGGGCTGCTCGAACTGACGGCGGTCTTCGTCGCCGCGGGTACGGGGCTGCGCCTCGGCTGGACAGTGATCGATCCCGGCCCCCGCTCCCGCCGCACGGCTCTCGCCGAAGAAGGCAGAGCCGCGGTGGGCATGGCGATCGGGCTGGCCGTCGTCCTCCTCGTGTCAGGCGCCATCGAAGGCTTCGTCACGCCGTCGGGCCTGCCCACCTGGGCCCGCATAGGGATCGGTGTCGTCGCGGAGCTGGCCTTCCTGGCCTACGTCTACGTCCTCGGCGGTCGGGCGGCACGGGCCGGCGGCACAGGGGACGTAGCGCCGATCGAGCGAAGCGCGAGCGTGCCGACCGCCGCCTGATGTGCGTTCAGGCCCGCCGAGCTGCTACTGTCCTCTTCGCCGCACCGGAGCCGTTGACACGGGTCGGGTGGGGAGGTAGATTCAAACAGTTGCCCGGAGATGGACGCAGTCCACGAGGGTGGCAGTGAGTATCTATCTGCTTCTGTGCATATCGATAACATCGATCGTGAAGAAGCCTCTCCCGATGAATCGGAAAACGAGAGCCGGTCAGACCGGCTCAAAACTTCTGATAAAGTCGGAACCGCCGGAAAGGGAAACGCGAAAGCGGAAACCTGGAAAGCACCGAGGAAATCGGATCGGAAAGATCTGATAGAGTCGGAAACACCGAAGGGAAGCGCCCGGAGGAAAGCCCGAGAGG
>NZ_JBIUBT010000008.1:0-405604 GCF_044548235.1 Streptomyces sp. NPDC052043 | reverse complement strand
ACGCCCGGTTACATTCCGAACCCGGAAGCTAAGCCTCACAGCGCCGATGGTACTGCAGGGGGGACCCTGTGGGAGAGTAGGACGCCGCCGAACAATCTTTGGAGGACCCCTGGTCACCAGCGTTCAGCTGGGACCAGGGGTCCTTTTCGTTTTTCCCGTACAGAAGACAGGAGTCACCGATGTCCGCCAACTCTCCCGATGAGCGCCCGGAGCGCGATCAGCGCCGCCGGGACGGTGGTGACCGCGGTGACCGTGGCGGGTTCCGCGGAGGACCGCGCCGTGGCGACGACCGTGGTGGCTACGGCCGTCGTGACGACGACCGTGGTTATGGGCGGCGTGATGACCGTGGTGGTTTCCGCCGTGACGACAGGCCCGAGCGCGGGGATCGGCCGGACCGGTCCGATCGGGGCGAGCGCGGGGATCGTGGCGGCTTCCGTCGTGACGACCGGCGGGACGGTGACCGCGGTGGCTACGGCCGTCGTGACGACCGTGACCGCGACCGCGGCGTCCGCCGTGAGGGCGACCGCCCCACCCACCGCCGTGACGACCGCGGTGACCACCGACGCGATGACCGCCGTGACGACCGCCGCGATGACCGCCGTGACGACCGCCGCGGCTTCGACCGCGGAGACCGCCGTGACGACCGGGGCGAGCGCCGCGATGACCGTCGAGGTTTCCGTCGTGACGACGACCGTGGTTATGGGCGGCGTGATGACCGTGGTGGTTTCCGCCGTGACGACAGGCCCGAGCGCGGGGATCGGCCGGACCGGTCCGATCGGGGCGAGCGCGGGGATCGTGGCGGCTTCCGTCGTGACGACCGGCGGGACGGTGACCGCGGTGGCTACGGCCGTCGTGACGACCGTGACCGCGATCGCGGCTTCCGCCGTGAGGGCGACCGCCCCACCCACCGCCGTGACGACCGCGGTGACCACCGACGCGATGACCGAGGTGACCACCGAGGCGAAGACCGCCGTGACTTCGACCGCGGAGACCGTCGCGACGACCGCCGCGGCTTCGACCGCGGTGCCCGCCACGACGACCGCCGTGACTTCGACCGTGGCGAACGCCGGGACCAGCGTCGTGACGACCGTCGCGATGACCGCCGTGACTTCGACCGTGGCGACCGTCCCACCTACCGCCGTGACGACCGCCGTGACGACCGCGGCGGCTTCCGTGGCCGTGACGACCGTGGTGGGCGCGGCCCGCGTCGCGACGACCGGGGCGGACGTCCGGGTGGCTTCCGTGGCCGGGACGACCGGCGTGACGACCGGCGCGGTGGCGGGCGCTTCCGCGACGACCGGGACCGGGACCGGGACCGTGAGCCGATCAAGCGGCTGCCGATCCCGGAGGACGTCACCGGCGAGGAGATCGACAAGGACGTACGGCAGGAGCTGCAGAGCCTGCCCAAGACGCTCGCCGAGGACGTCGCCAAGAACCTGGTGATGGTCGCGCGGCTCATCGACGAGGACCCCGAGGGCGCCTACGGCTACTCCAGGGTGGCCCTGCGGCTGGCGTCCCGTGTCGCCGCCGTACGGGAGGCGGCCGGGTTCGCCGCGTACGCGAGCCAGAAGTACGGCGAGGCGCTCGCCGAGTTCCGGGCCGCCCGGCGGATGACCGGGAACGTGGACCTGTGGCCGGTCATGGCCGACTGCGAGCGCGGTCTCGGACGCCCGGAGAAGGCGCTCGACATGGCCGGGGCGCCGGAGGTGCACAAGCTCGACAAGGCCGGGCAGGTCGAGATGCGGCTCGTCGCGGCCGGCGCCCGGCGCGACATGGGTCAGCTGGACGCGGCCATCGTGACGCTCCAGAGCCCCGAACTGGCCTCCGGCTCGGTCCAGCCGTGGACCGCGCGGCTGCGGTACGCCTACGCCGACGCGCTGCTCGCCGTCGGCCGGGAGTCCGAGGCACGCGAGTGGTTCGCCAAGGCCGTCGAGGCCGACCGGGACGGCAGCACCGACGCCTCCGACCGGCTGGCCGAGCTGGACGGCGTGGAGTTCACCGACGCCCTCGACGAGAGCGGCGAGAACGGCGAGAACGACAACGCCAACAACGAGAACGGCGACGCCAAGGACGAGAACGGCGTGACCGGCGCGAGCGGCGACGCCGACGCGGCGGGCGAGGACTGACGGAACCGCCGGCCGTCACCGGCCGTGCCTGACGAAGGGCGGGCCCCGATCACCGGGGCCCGCCCTTCGCCGTTTCAGAGGTCCAGTGCCCTCAGCACCAGTCCCGATGCCGGCTTGGGGCCGAACGACGTCGACTTGCGGGGCATCGTGACACCCTGGCGGGCCAGGTCGCGGACGACCTCCTCGCGGACCGGGTGCATCAGGACGGCCGTACCGCCGTCGCGTTCGGCCTTCTCCACGGTGGCGACCGTGTCGTGGATGTAGGCGATGTGGACCGGGGAGTCCTCGGGGATGTGCCACACGTGCTCGAGGAGCGTGGCGTGCAGGACGGTCGCGTCGAGGGTGCGCCAGGCGGCCGGGTGCTCCGCCGGGATCGTGCGGGCCAGCAGGGCCGGGTCCGGGCGGTCCACGAGATGGAAGGCGCCGTCGCCGGCGAACAGGAAGGCGTTGCCCTCGCAGGCCGCGTCCGCGAGCGCCTCCAGCGCGCCCGCCAGGGGCAGGTCGAGACGCCGTACGCGGAACAGGCCGTCCACGGCGGACAGCGCGTCGGCGACCGGCAGACCGTGCAGCAGGCGGTGGATGGCGCGTACCCGGAGTGGATAGCGGACCGTGTCGACCAGGAGGACCAGACCGTAGTCCCAGGCGCTGGGGGAGGAGTGCTCCGCGCGCAGCCTGCGGTAGGTCGCCCAGCGATGATGGCCGTCGGCGATCAGGGCCTGGTGCCGGGCCAGGTCCTCCTGCACGCGCGCGAGGTCGGCGGGATCGGTGATCGCCCACAGTCGGTGGCTGAAGCCGTCCTCGGTGGTCGTCGACAACAGCGGCGGCTGTTCGGCCGCGCGTTCGATGATCATCGTGGTGGCCGCGGTCGCGCCGTCGCCGCGGTACGTGAGCAGCAGCGGTTCGAGATTGGCGCTGGTCGCGCGCATCAGGGCGGCGCGGTCCGCGACCACGTGCGGCATGACGTCCTCGTGCGGCAGCACCACGCCCTCCGCCGGCTCCGACACGCGCAGCGCGCCGATCAGTCCGCGTTGCACCATGCCGTCGCCGTCACGCTGCTCGTAGACGTACAGGGCCGGCTCCGGGTCGGCGGCCAGGACGCCCTCGGAGAGCCAGCGGCGCAGGGTCTCCGCCGCCTGCTTGTTGCGGGCGCTGGGCGTTTCGGCCTGCGGCAGAATCAGCCGGACGATGTTGTACGGATCGGCCGACTGGAGGTGGTGCAGGCCGTCGGGCCGCACGACGACGTCGTACGGCGGGGACGTCACGGCGGCCAGGCTGCCGACCCGGTCGGGGTCGTAGCGCAGGCCGCGGAACGGGGTGAGTTCGAGGCCCGGGCGCGTTGTCGCCGGTGGCTGACCTGCTGTGTTCATCCCGGCATCGTACGTGTGTCAGCGGCGTGGGGGATGATCGGGGGAAAACGGGTGTCATGAGGAGAGATGCGGAATGAGCCAGGGCGTCAGGACGAGGCCCCAGGGCAGTGCACAGCCCCTGAGCGAGGCGTACGACACGGCCCTGCTCGACCTGGACGGAGTGGTCTACGCGGGCGGCCACGCGATCGCGCACGCGGTCGACTCGCTGGGCACCGCCCGCGCGGGCGGGATGCATCTGGCGTACGTCACCAACAACGCCCTGCGCACCCCGGAAGCGGTGGCCGCGCACCTCACCGACCTGGGCATACGGGCGGAGGCGGCCGACGTGGTCACCTCCGCGCAGGCGGTGGCCCGGCTGATCGCGGACCAGGTGCCCCAGGGGGCGCGTGTCCTGGTGATCGGTGGTGAGGGGCTGCGCACGGCGCTGCGCGAGCGCGGTCTTGAGCCGGTGGAGTCGGCCGACGACGACCCGGCGGCGGTGGTGCAGGGCTACGGCGGTCCGGAACTGCCATGGGGGCGGTTCGCGGAGGCGTGCTACGCCATCGCGCGCGGGGTGCCCTGGTTCGCCTCCAACACCGATCTGACGATTCCGGGCGCACGCGGGATCGCGCCGGGCAACGGCGCGGCGGTCGAGGTCGTCCGGATCGCCACGGGCGCGGAGCCGCAGGTGGCGGGCAAGCCGCTGCCGCCCATGCACCGCGAGACGATCCTGCGCACCGGCGCGCGGCGGCCGCTGGTGGTCGGGGACCGCCTGGACACCGACATCGAGGGCGCGTTCAACGGCGGGGTCGACTCGCTACTCGTCCTGACCGGGGTGACCGACGGCGCGCGGCTGCTCGCCGCGCCCCCTCGGCACCGGCCGACGTATGTCGACGCGGATCTGCGCGGGCTGCTCACCGGGCAGCCGGACATCACTCGGGAGAGCGACGGTTTCCGGTGCGGCGGGTGGACGGCGCGGGCGGACACCGGCCTCGAGCTGCACGGCGAGGGGGAGGCGCTGGACGGGCTCCGCGCGCTGTGCGCGGCGGCGTGGACGGCGGGCGGCGAGAACGCGTGCGCGCTGGACGGGGGGAAGGCGCTGGCCCGGCTGGGGCTGTGAATCCGGTGGGGCACCGGGAACCGTCGAGCCGATGGAGAGGGTAGGCTAACCTAACCTCGTGTTGGTCGACAGTCCCCCAGAAGAGCGCGCGGCGGCCACCGCCGCGCCCCCAACCCGCCGAGGTGTGCGAGCCGTTGGGCTCCTCGTCTCCGTCGCCGTCCTGCTGCTCGTCGCCCTGGCGAGCATCGCGATCGGAGTGAAGGAGCTGTCCCTGGCCCAGGTCTGGCACGGCCTGTTCCAGAACTCGGGGACGTACGGCGACGTCGTGGTCGGCGAGCGGCTGTCCCGTACCGTCCTCGGCCTGCTCGCCGGATCGGCGCTCGGTCTTGCCGGGGCCGTGCTCCAGGCGCTGACCCGCAACCCACTGGCCGATCCGGGCATCCTCGGCATCAACGCGGGCGCGTCCGCCGCCGTCGTCACCGCCATCACCTTCCTGGGCGTGACCAGCCTGAGCGGCTACGTCTGGTTCGCCTTCCTCGGCGCCGCGGCCGTCGGCGCCCTGGTGTGGTTCCTCGGCGGGAGCCGGGGTGCCACGCCCGTACGCCTCGCGCTCGCCGGCACCGCGATCGGCGCCGCGCTGTACGGCTACGTCCAGGCCGTGATGATCATGGACGGGGCGGCGCTGGGCAGGATGCGGTTCTGGACCGTGGGTTCGCTCGCCTCCGCCACCACGGCGACCATCACCCAGGTGCTCCCGTTCTTCGCGGTCGGCACGGTCGTCGCCCTGCTGCTGGCCCGGCCGCTCAACGCCCTG
This sequence comes from Streptomyces sp. NPDC052043, assembly GCF_044548235.1. NCBI lineage: Bacteria > Bacillati > Actinomycetota > Actinomycetes > Kitasatosporales > Streptomycetaceae > Streptomyces > Streptomyces sp. NPDC052043. The sequence goes on along the minus strand of NZ_JBIUBT010000008.1, from coordinate 400,258 downwards.
GCCATGGGCGACGACACCGCCCGCGCCCTGGGCGCCGATCTGAACCGCACCCGCGCGCTCGCCATGCTCGCCGCGACCGTGCTGTGCGGGGCCGCGACCGCCGCCTGCGGCCCGATCGTCTTCGTCGGGCTGATGGTCCCGCACGTCGTGCGCTCCTTCACCGGACCCGACCTGCGCTGGATCCTGCCCTACGCCACGGTGCTGTCCCCCGTGCTGCTGCTCGGCGCCGACGTCGTGGGACGGATCGTCGCCCGGCCCGCCGAACTCCAGGTCGGGGTCGTCACCGCGCTCATCGGTGGCCCGGTGTTCATTCTGCTCGTACGGCGGCGGAGGACGGCCCAGCTGTGAAGACCACCCGCATCCTCAAGACCACCCGCATCCTCAGGCCCACCCGCACCCCCCGCCCCGTACGAGCCCTGCGCACCCCCGGCGGGCTGTCCCTGCGCCTCGACGTCCGCACGTGCGCGGTCGTCGCCCTGCTGGTGCTGGCCGCGCTCACGGCGGGCGTCGTGCTGATCGGCACCGGGGACTTCCCGATCTCCGCCTCCGACGTGCTGAAGGCCCTGGCCGGCCGGGGCGGGCCGGGGCAGGAGTTCGTCGTCCGCGAACTGCGGCTGCCGCGCGTCCTCGTCGGGCTCCTGGTCGGCGCCTGCCTCGGCGTCGGCGGCGCGCTGTTCCAGTCCGTCTCCCGCAATCCGCTGGGCAGCCCGGACGTGCTCGGCCTCTCCCAGGGCTCGGCCGCCGGCGCGCTCACGGTCATCGTCCTGTTCTCGGGCAGCGCGACCGCGGTCACCCTCGGCGCGCTGCTGGGCGGCCTGGTCACCGGTGTGGCCGTCTACCTGCTGGCCTGGAAGCAGGGCGTGCACGGCTACCGGCTGGTCCTGGTCGGCATCGGCGTGTCCGCGGTGGTCACCGCCGTCAACGGCTACCTGATCACCAAGGCCGACTTCGTGGACGCGGCCCGTGCGGTGGTCTGGATGACCGGTTCGCTCAACGGGCGCGACTGGACGCAGGTCGGCTCGCTGGCCGTCCTGTGCGCCGTGGTCCTCCCGCTCGTCCTCGCCAACGCGCGCGCCCTGCGGATGCTGGAGATGGGCGACGACGTCTCCTACGCCCTCGGGGTGCGCGCCGAGCGCGTACGGCTGCTGCTGATGGGCTGTGCCGTCCTGCTCGTCGCCGCCGCCACCGCGGCCGCGGGACCCGTCAGCTTCGTGGCCCTGACCGCGCCGCAGCTCGCCCGGCGGCTGACCCGGTCCCCTGGCCCCAACCTGCTGCCGTCCCTGTGCATGGGCGCCGCCCTGCTGGTCACCGCCGACCTGACCGCGCAGCGGGCCTTCGGCGCCGACCAGCTGCCGGTCGGCGTGGTCACCGGCGTGCTCGGTGGGGTCTACCTGCTGTGGCTGCTGGTCACCGAGCGCAGGGCCGGGCGGATATGAGCGCCCGCAGCAACGCAGTGAGCAACCGAAGGAGCACCGTGAACCGCCTGTCCGCCGACAACGTCACCCTCGCCTACGACCAGCGCGTCATCGCCGAGCAGCTGTCGGTGGACATACCCGACAACTCCTTCACGGTGATCGTCGGCCCCAACGCGTGCGGCAAGTCCACGCTGCTGCGGGCGCTGTCGCGGATGCTCAGGCCCAGCCGGGGCCGGGTGCTGCTCGACGGTCAGGTCATCCAGTCGATGCCCGCCAAGAAGGTCGCCCGGACACTCGGCCTGCTGCCGCAGTCCTCGATCGCGCCCGACGGGATCACCGTCGCCGACCTCGTGGGCCGCGGACGCTACCCGCACCAGGGGATCCTGCGCCAGTGGTCCGCCGAGGACGAACGGGTCGTGCGCGAGTCCATGGAGCGGACCGGGGTCGCCCGGCTCGCCGAGCGGTACGTGGACGAGCTGTCGGGCGGCCAGCGCCAGCGCGTGTGGATCGCCATGGCCCTGGCCCAGCAGACGCCGCTGCTGCTGCTCGACGAGCCGACGACGTACCTGGACATCCAGCACCAGATCGACGTCCTCGACCTGTGTGCCGAACTGCACGAGGAGGAGGGGCGCACGCTCGTCGCCGTGCTGCACGACCTCAACCACGCCGCCCGCTACGCCACCCACCTCGTCGCCCTGCGCGGCGGCCGGGTCGTCGCCCAGGGCGCGCCGAACGACATCGTCACCGCCGAACTGGTGGAGGAGGTGTTCGGGCTGCGCTGCCAGGTCATCGAGGACCCGGAGACCGGCACGCCGCTGGTGGTGCCGGCGGCGCGGGCGGCACGCGCGCGCGTGGCGGCGCACCACGGCGAGGCCGCCGCCGGCCTCGCCGCTACAGAAGCTTCGTGAGCCGCATCAGGTCGAACAGGCTCGCCTGGAGCTTCACCCGCCCCGCCCCCCAGGCCTTGGCGAACGCCAGTTCCCCGCCGACCAGCGCGAGCAGGTCGTCGCCTGTCATGGCGAGCCGGATCTCGGCCTTCTTCGGCGGCGGGCCCTGAACGGTCTCCCGTACCTCTATACGGCCGGCGACGAGGCGGCCCAGGAAGGTGACGTCGAGATCCTTGATGTGGCAGCTCACCGAGCGGTCCAGGGCCGCCGCCTCACGGACGTCCCCCTCCGCTTTCGCCATGTTGTCGGAGAGTCTTTCGAGTGCGCTGCGGCACTCCTCGATCGTTGCCATCGCCACCGACGGTACCCCAGTGCTTCGCGGTAGCGTCTGGGCATGAGCGACTCTGTGACCGGGACGGAGGTCCGGGACGAAGCGGCGGATCCCGAGGGGGAGGCTCCACGGCCCGGCGGCGAGGCGGCCGACGCCGTCGACGCGATCGACACGATCGGTGCGGTCGGCGCGCAGGACCCCGCCGCCCCCGCCCCGCTGCCCGTGCCCCGCACCCCCACCGGCGACGCCCGCGTCGACGCGGCCCTGGAACGGCTCGGCGACGCCGACCACCTCGCCACGGACGGACACCTCGAGGTGTACGAGGATGTACACGGGGGGCTGCGCGACGCGCTCACCGCGCTCGACGCCCGTCCGGGACCTTTGGCGCCCCCCGCGCAGTCACCGCCGTACCGACACAGGAGCTGAACCGAACGTGGCAGGAGTCGCACGCCGCCGTCTCGACGCGGAGCTGGTCCGCCGGAAGCTCGCACGCTCGCGCGAGCACGCCGGCCAGCTGATCGCCGCCGGGCGGGTCACCGTCGGCAAGACCGTCGCGACCAAGTCCGCCACCCAGGTGGAGACCGCCGCCGCCATCGTCGTCGTCGCCGACGACAGCGACCCCGACTACGTCTCCCGGGGCGGGCACAAGCTGGCCGGCGCGCTGAAGGCCTTCGTACCGCGCGGGCTGGCCGTCGAGGGGCGCCGGGCACTGGACGCCGGCGCGTCCACCGGGGGATTCACCGACGTGCTGCTGCGCGCGGGTGCCGCACACGTGGTCGCCGTCGACGTCGGATACGGACAACTCGCCTGGTCCTTGCAGAGCGATGAACGCGTCACCGTCAAGGACCGTACGAACGTACGCGAGTTGACGCTCGAAGCGATCGATGGGGAGCCTGTGGATCTTGTCGTGGGGGATCTGTCCTTCATCCCGCTCGGACTGGTGCTGCCCGCCCTGGCGCGGTGCGCGAAGCCGGACGCCGACCTGGTGATGATGGTCAAGCCGCAGTTCGAGGTGGGGAAGGACCGGCTGGGCAGCGGGGGTGTCGTGCGGAGTCCGGAGTTGCGGGCGGAGGCGGTGCGGACCGTGGCCGGGAAGGCGTGGGAACTGGGGCTGGGGGTCGAGGGCGTCACCGCGAGTCCGCTGCCCGGGCCCTCCGGGAACGTCGAGTACTTTCTGTGGCTGAGGGCCGGGGCGCCGGCCCTGGACCCGGCCGACGTCGACCGCGCAGTGGCGGAGGGGCCGCGTTGACACCGACCCGAGCGCGAACCGTTTTCCTGCTGGCCCACACCGGGCGGCCGGCCGCCATCCGCAGTGCCGAGCTCGTGGTCAAGGGGCTGCTGCTGTCCGGCATCGGCGTACGCGTCCTGGAGGCGGAGGCGCTCGACCTGCCGCTGCCCGACGAGGTGGAGCTCGTCAAGGAGGCCACCCCGCAGTGCCTCGACGGGTGCGAGCTGCTCATCGTGCTGGGCGGTGACGGCACGCTGCTGCGCGGCGCGGAGTTCGCCCGCGCCTCGGGGGTGCCGATGCTGGGGGTCAACCTCGGGCGGGTCGGCTTCCTCGCCGAGGCCGAGCGGGACGACCTCGACAAGGTCGTCGACCGGGTGGTCAGCAAGGCCTACGAGGTCGAGGAGCGCATGACCGTCGACGTGGTCGTGCACCGCAACGGGGACATCGTGCACACCGACTGGGCGCTGAACGAGGCGGCCGTGCAGAAGGTGTCCGCCGAGCGGATGCTGGAGATCGTGCTGGAGATCGACGGGCGCCCGGTGACCGGGTTCGGGTGCGACGGCATCGTCTGCGCCACCCCCACCGGGTCGACCGCGTACGCGTTCTCCGCCGGCGGGCCCGTGGTGTGGCCGGAGGTCGAGGCGCTGCTGATGGTGCCGATCTCCGCGCACGCGCTGTTCGCCAAGCCCCTGGTGACCTCGCCGGACTCCGTCCTGGCCGTCGAGGTGCTGCCGCACGTCCCGCCGGGCGTGCTGTGGTGCGACGGGCGGCGTACGGTCGAACTGCCGCCCGGCGCCCGCGTGGAGGTACGCCGCGGAGCGGTACCGGTGCGGCTCGCCCGCCTGCACCACGCGTCGTTCACGGACCGCCTGGTCGCCAAGTTCGCGCTGCCGGTCTCGGGGTGGCGCGGGGCGCCGCACTAGGAGTGCCGCCCCGGCCCGCGAGTGGACGGGCGCGCCCCCCGGGCGCCCTCTATGGGTGGGGTGGCGTCGCACGACGCGACCAAAACCTCGTATGGTCGTGGTCGTGTTGGAGGAGATGCGGATACGGTCACTCGGAGTGATCGACGACGCGGTCGTCGAGCTGTCGCCGGGGTTCACCGCCGTCACCGGTGAGACGGGTGCGGGCAAGACCATGGTGGTCACCAGTCTGGGACTGCTGCTGGGCGGACGCGCGGATCCGGCGCTGGTCAGGATCGGCGCCGGGAAGGCGGTCGTGGAGGGACGGGTCACCGTGCCCGCGGACGCCTCCGCCGCCGTACGGGCCGAGGAGGCCGGCGCCGAACTCGACGACGGGGCGCTGCTGATCAGCCGCACCGTCTCCGCCGAGGGCCGCTCCCGGGCGCACCTGGGCGGGCGGAGCGTGCCGGTGGGGCTGCTCGCCGAACTGGCCGACGAACTCGTGGCCGTGCACGGACAGACCGACCAGCAGGGGCTGCTCAAACTGACCCGGCAGCGGCAGGCGCTCGACCGGTACGCGGGCGACGCCGTCGCCGTGCCGCTGGCCAAGTACGCCGAGGCCTACCGCCGGCTCCGCGCCGTGACGGCGGAGCTGGACGAGATCACCACGCGCGCGCGTGAGCGGGCCCAGGAGGCCGACATGCTGCGCTTCGGCCTGGACGAGATCGCCGGGGTCGAGCCGCGGGCCGGGGAGGACACCGAACTGGCCGAGGAGGCGGAGCGGCTCGGCCACGCCGAGGCGCTGTCCTCCGCCGCGACAGCCGCGCACGCCGCTCTCGCGGGCGATCCGGAGGACCCCGAGGACATCGACGCGGCCACCCTCGTCGCGGGCGCCCAGCGGGCCCTGGAGGCCGTGCGGTCGCACGATCCGGCGCTGGCCGCGCTCGCCGACCGGATCGGAGAGATCGGCATCCTGCTCGGCGACGTGGCCGGGGAGCTGGCGGGGTACGCGGACGACCTGGACGCCGACCCGCTGCGGCTGGCGGCGGTGGAGGAGCGGCGGGCCGCGCTCGGCGCGCTGACCCGCAAGTACGGCGAGTACGAGAAGGGCGTCGCCGCCGTGCTCGTCTGGGCCGAGCGGAGCGCCGGCCGCCTCACCGAGCTGGACGGCGACGACGAGCGGATCGGGGAGCTGACCGCGGAGCGGGACGTACTGCGCTCCGAACTGGGCGGCCTGGCCCAGGCGCTGACGGACGCCCGGACGGAGGCGGCGGAGCGGTTCGCCGCCGCCGTGACGGCCGAGCTGGCCTCGCTGGCCATGCCGCACGCGCGCGTGTCGTTCGACATCCGGCAGACCGAGGACCCCGAGGGCGTCGAGGTCGGGGGCCGCACGGTCGCCTGCGGGCCGACCGGCGCCGACGAGGTCGAACTGCTCCTCGCCCCGCACCCCGGGGCGCCGCCCCGGCCGATCGCCAAGGGCGCCTCCGGCGGTGAGCTGTCGCGCGTGATGCTGGCCGTCGAGGTCGTCTTCGCCGGGACGGATCCGGTGCCGACGTATCTGTTCGACGAGGTCGACGCGGGCGTCGGCGGCAAGGCGGCCGTGGAGATCGGACGGCGCCTGGCCCGGCTGGCGAAGAGCGCCCAGGTCGTCGTCGTCACCCACCTGCCCCAGGTGGCCGCCTTCGCCGACCGGCAGCTGCTGGTGGAGAAGACCAACGACGGCTCGGTGACCCGGTCGGGCGTGAAGGTGCTCGAGGGCGAGGACCGCGTCCGGGAGCTGTCCCGGATGCTGGCCGGCCAGGAGGACTCGCAGACGGCCCGCGCCCACGCCGAGGAACTCCTCGCGGCGGCCCGCGCGGACGCCTAGCCGGCGCACTCGGGGAGCGGGTGGTGATCGGTGACACGGGGGGCGCACGCCGTGGGCGCGGCGCCGACCCGTCGGTTTCACTCGTGTGAGTGATCCGGTGTCAAGCTGTCGTACCGTTCCCACAGGCGTCCGGCACCTCGGGCGACCCGGAACACCCGTACGTACTGGCATCCTTGGAGGCCGGGGGCAGTGCGCCGGGACAGCGGGTGCGGCTGTGTCCCCCGGCTCGATACCTTCTGTACGTTTCCCCGTAACCGCCCGACGCCGAACCAGGAGCCCCGGCCGCGTGAGCCCCGTGAGCAGCCACGTATCGCACGGTCAGTCGACGCTGCGCACCGTGCAGGTGCTGGGTGGAGGCAGTGCCGGCAGCAGCGCGCACGTGCGGTCGCTGGCCGCGGGGCTGGTCGCCCGCGGTGTGCGCGTGACGGTGTGCGCCCCTGCCGAAGCCGACCGCGCCTACTCCTTCACCGGAGTCGGCGCCCAGCACGTGCACGTGCCCCGCAGCAGCGACCCGGTGTCCGTGGCCGCGCTGCGCACGGTGTGCGCGGACGCCGACCTGGTCCACGCGCACGGCCTGCACGCCTCCTTCCGCGCGGTGCTGGCGCTCAGCGGCCGCAGCACGCCCCTCGTGGTCACCTGGCACAACCACGCGCACGCCGAGGGGGCCCGCGCGCACCTGCTGCGGCTGCTGGAGCGCCGGGTGGTCAGGGCCGCCACCGTCGTGCTCGGCACCACCTCCGAACTCGTCGACCGGGCCCGTGGCAGGGGCGCGCGGGACGCCCGGCTCGCCGCCGTCGCGGTGCCCCGGCCGGCCGCCGGATACGAGCACCCGGATCGTCCGCGCGCCAAGGTGCGGGCCGAACTCGGCGTCACCGACCGGCCGCTGCTCATCGCCGTCGCCTCCCTGGACCCGGGCCGCGGCCATGAGCTGCTGCTGGACGCTGCCCGCGCCTGGCGGCTGCTGGAACCCGTGCCGCTGCTCCTCGTCGCGGGGGAGGGGCCCCTGCGTGCGGAGCTCCAGCGGCGGATCGAGGACGAGGAGCTGCCGGTCCGGCTGCTCGGGCGGCGCGACGACGTCGGCGAGCTGCTCGCCGCCTCCGACCTGGCGCTGCTGCCCGGGTGCGGGGAGGCCCGCTCCGTCCTCGCCCAGGAGGCGCTGCACGCGCGCGTGCCGCTGGTCGCGGCGCGGACCGGCGGCATCCCCGAACTCGTGGGCGACGCGGCCGAACTGGTGCCGGACCAGGACGTGGAGGCGTTCACCGGCGCCGTCATACGGCTGCTCGACGACCCCGAACGCCGGGAAGCTCTGCGGGACTTGGGCACGCGTCAGGCCGCCTCCTGGCCAAGCGAGGACGACACGGTCGCCCAGGTGCTCAGCGTGTACGACGAGTTGACCCGGCCCCGGCCGCTGACCTGACGCTCAGGTGACGTGCCGGCGGGCCCGCAGGGCCAGGCTCAGGGCCAGGACCGTCTGCGGGTCGTCGAGGTCGGTGCCCAGCAACTCCCCGATCCGGGCGAGGCGGTTGTAGAGCGTCTGCCGGTTCAGGTGCAGCTCGCGGGCGGTCTCCGCCTTGCGGCCCGCATGCGCCAGATAGGTCTGGAGGGTGGGCAGCAGCGGCGGCTTCGAGCGCCGGTCGTGCTCCTGCAGCGGGCCGATCGCACGGTCCACGAAGGCCGCCAGGTCGGGATGGTCGCGCAGCCGCCACAGCAGCAGGTCGATGTCGAGGCGGCGGGCGTCGTACCAGGGCCGGTCCGGCAGTCCCTGCGCCGCGGTCGCCGCCTCGGCCGCGTGCCGCAGACCCGCCGAGGCGGCCGCCCAGCCGCCCGCCACACCGACGACCACCACCTCGGGCTGCCCGCCGGGGCGGCGCATCCCGGCCCGCTCCACACCCGCCCGCAGCGCGGCCGCGACCCGGTCCGCGACGGTGGCCCGCTCCGCCTCCGAGCGCAGCCCGACAAGGAGCGGCACGCGGCCCTCGACCGGCCGCACGCCCAGCAGCACCGGCACGCCCACCGAGGCGAGCTCCTCGGCGACCGCACGGGCCAGCACCGCCCAGCCCCCGCCGCCGGCGCCCGCGCTCGGCCGGGCGGTGCCGCCGGTGGCCGCGAGCGCGTCGCCGACCCGCATCACCACGGGCAGCAGCGGGCTGTTGCCCGGCTTGAAACCGAGGACCCGGGCCTGCGCGGGCGCGTCCTCGGCGGCGATGCGCCCCTCGGCGAGGTCGGTGAGGAAGTCGCCGCGGCCGCGCGCCGCCAGCTCGTCCTCCTGGCGGGCCTGCATCAGCACCACGGCCAGGAGGCCCGCGGCCCGCTCGGCGGCCATGCGGTGCACCGGGGCCAGGGGCGAGCGGACCGGCAGCAGCACCAGCCGGGCGCGGACCGAGCCGGTGCCCGGGCCGCCGCCGGGCACGTCCACGACGACCGAACCGGCCGGCGGGGCCGCGTCCTTGCGCTGGCCGCGCAGCCCCTCCCAGACCTGAAGCGGATCGGCGCCCTCGGGGCCGGAGCCTGCCGCGTACAGCAACTGCCCGTCGGGGGTCTCCAGGAAGACCGGGTTGCCGCCGAAGTCGGCCAGGATGCCGAGCACCTGCGGCACCCCGCCGCCGCCGAGCAGGGCCTGGGTGCAGCGGCGGTGCACCTCCTCGGCCCGCTGGAGCAGCGCGTAGTGGCCGTTGACGATCTCCGTGTGGATCTCCTCGGTGACCGCCACGAACGGCACCTCGCGGTGCAGTTGGACGAGGGGGAGCCCGGCGGTCAGGGCGGTCTCGACGAGGGCGGCGGGCAGGCGGGTGAAGCGCGGGCCCAGCTCCACCACCAGGGCCGCGATGCCGCGGTCGGCGAGGGTGCGCACGAAGGCGCGCTGGTCGGCGGGGCGGGTGCCGAGGCCGTAGCCGGTGGTCAGCAGGAGTTCGCCGCCCTTGAGGAGGGAGGCGATGTTGGGGACCTCGCCGGCGTGCACCCAGCGGACGGTGCGGGTCAGCTTGTCGGCGCCGGCGAGGACCTCGGGGAGGCCGCTGCGCAGGCCGGGCAGTTCGAGGGCGCGCCGGACGGTGATGCCGGTGCCCTCGGTGTCGAATCTGCGGTCCATGAAGCGGACGCTACCTGTGCCCGCGGCACGGCGGCAGCGTCGGGTGGCCGGAGCGGTCCGGCCGCCCCGAGCCGGAGTGAGCGCCGGGCGGGCGCGCTCGCCCGCCCGGCGCTGGATCAGCCTCCGTAGGCGCCGCTCGCCGTCAGGCGCAGGGCCGTGTCGATCAGCGGCACATGGCTGAAGGCCTGCGGGAAGTTGCCCACCTGGCGCTTGCGGCGGGGGTCCCACTCCTCGGCGAGGAGGCCCAGGTCGTTGCGGAGCGACAGCAGCTTCTCGAAGAGCTTGCGCGCCTCGTCCACGCGGCCGATCATCGCCAGGTCGTCGGCCATCCAGAAGGAGCAGGCGAGGAAGGCGCCCTCGTCGCCGGGCAGGCCGTCGACGCCCGCGTGGTCGCCGTCGGTGGGGTACCGCAGGATGAACCCGTCCGTGGTGGACAGCTCGCGCTGGATCGCCTCGATGGTGCCGATGACCCGCTTGTCGTCCGGCGGCAGGAAGCCCATCTGCGGGATGAGCAGCAAGGACGCGTCCAGCTCTCGGGAGCCGTAGGACTGCGTGAAGGTGTTGCGCTCCTTGTCGTAGCCCTTCTCGCACACCTCGCGGTGGATGTCGTCGCGCAGCACCTTCCAGCGCTCCAGCGGGCCGTCCGCCTCCCCGGACTCGATGAGCTTGATGGTGCGATCGACGGCGACCCACGCCATGACCTTGGAGTGCACGAAGTGGCGGCGCGGCCCGCGCACCTCCCAGATGCCCTCGTCCGGTTCCTGCCAGTGCTTCTCCAGGTACTGGATCAGCTTGAGCTGGAGCAGGGAGGCGTAGTCGTTGCGGGCCAGGCCCGTCATATGGGCCAGGTGCAGGGCCTCGGTGACCTCGCCGTAGACGTCCAGCTGGAGCTGGTGCGCGGCGCCGTTGCCCACCCGGACCGGCGCGGAGTTCTCGTAGCCGGGCAGCCAGTCCAGCTCCGCCTCGCCCAGCTCGCGCTCGCCGGCGATGCCGTACATGATCTGCAGGTTGTCGGGGTCGCCGGCGACGGCGCGCAGCAGCCACTCGCGCCAGGCGCGGGCCTCCTCGCGGTAGCCGGTGCGCAGCAGCGAGGACAGGGTGATCGCCGCGTCGCGCAGCCAGGTGTAGCGGTAGTCCCAGTTGCGCACACCGCCGATGTCCTCCGGCAGGGAGGTGGTGGGGGCCGCGACGATGCCGCCGGTCGGGGCGTAGGTCAGGGCCTTGAGCGTGATCAGGCTGCGGACCACCGCCTCGCGGTAGGGGCCGTGGTACGTGCAGTGCCCGACCCACTCGCGCCAGAACTCCTCCGTCGCCTCCAGCGACTGCTCCGGCTCCGGCAGCTGCGGCGGCTCCTTGTGCGAGGCCTGCCAGGAGATCGTGAACGCGATCCGGTCACCGGGAGCGACGGTGAAGTCCGCGTACGTGGTCAGCGACTCGCCGTAGGTCTCCGCCGATGTGTCGAACCACACGGAGTCCGGACCCGCCACCGCCACCGTGCGGCCCTCGTGCCGGTGCACCCACGGCACGACCCGGCCGTAGGAGAAGCGCATGCGCAGGGTCGAGCGCATCGGCACCCGGCCGCTGACGCCCTCCACGATGCGGATCACCTGCGGGGCGCCGTCGCGCGGGGGCATGAAATCGGTCACGCGGACCGTGCCGCGCGGGGTGTCCCACTCGGATTCCAGGATCAGCGAGTCGCCGCGGTAGCTGCGCCGGGCCGCCGTGGGCGGCTGTGTGCCGTCCGCGAACGCCGGGCCGATCCGCCAGAAACCGTGCTCCTCGGTACCCAGCAGGCCGGCGAAGATGGCATGGGAGTCGAAACGGGGCAGGCACAGCCAGTCGACTGTCCCGTCCCGGCAGACCAGGGCAGCGGTCTGCATGTCTCCGATGAGTGCGTAGTCTTCGATGCGCCCGGCCACGTGCAACTCCAGTCGAACGGCCACGTCACACCCCGCGAAGGGGCTGTCGCTAGTGCGGTCAAGGGGTGGTTGTAAAGCGTCGTCGAGCGGTGGGGGGAACCGCCGGTCGGCCGCGGGGGCAGAACGACAACCCTTGCTCAACGAACTGACGAGCTCTTGTTGTTCCGGGTCATACGGACAAGGGTGGTGCCGTGTTGCCGGCCGGGCTCCTCAGCGAGTGTCCGAGCAGGATACGACGCACGTAGATGATCTGCGTGCCGCTCCGGGCAACCCGGGTGCGCCGAACGAGTGAGCCATGGGTGAGGGAGCTGTGCGCGGTACGCACACGTGTCGGCTCGTGCGCGGAGCGTGGCCGTGAGCCACGCCCGTCAGGCGCTGATACCCTGGTAGCCCGTGGACCGGTGGGCTCTAAACCCCCGAACCGCAGCGACGGCACCTCAGCCGGATTCCCGGGTTCCCCGGACCGGCCAGCCGTACCGCACGTCCGACCGCGACCACGGGAGCCCCCTCTTGGCCATGCCGCCCGCTGCTTTCCGAAACAGCACAGCCACGACGACCAAGCACATCTTCGTCACCGGGGGTGTCGCCTCCTCGCTCGGCAAGGGCCTCACCGCCTCCAGCCTGGGCATGCTGCTGAAGGCGCGGGGTCTGCGCGTCGTGATGCAGAAGCTCGACCCGTACCTCAACGTCGACCCGGGCACGATGAACCCCTTCCAGCACGGTGAGGTGTTCGTCACCAACGACGGCGCCGAGACCGACCTGGACATCGGCCACTACGAGCGCTTCCTCGACCGCGACCTGGACGGCTCAGCCAACGTCACCACCGGCCAGGTGTACTCCACGGTCATCGCCAAGGAGCGGCGCGGTGAGTACCTGGGCGACACGGTGCAGGTCATCCCGCACATCACCAACGAGATCAAGCACCGCATCCGGCGCATGGCCACCGAAGAGGTGGACGTCGTCATCACCGAGGTCGGCGGCACGGTCGGCGACATCGAGTCGCTGCCGTTCCTGGAGACCGTCCGCCAGGTCCGCCACGAGGTCGGCCGGGACAACGTCTTCGTCGTGCACATCTCGCTGCTGCCCTACATCGGCCCCTCCGGCGAGCTGAAGACCAAGCCGACCCAGCACTCCGTCGCCGCGCTGCGCAACATCGGTATCCAGCCGGACGCGATCGTGCTGCGCTGCGACCGCGAGGTGCCCACCGCGATCAAGCGCAAGATCTCCCTGATGTGCGACGTGGACGAGGCGGCCGTGGTCGCCTGCCCCGACGCCCGGTCGATCTACGACATCCCGAAGGTCGTGCACACCGAGGGCCTGGACGCGTACGTCGTGCGCAAGCTGGACCTGCCCTTCCGCGACGTGGACTGGACGACCTGGGACGACCTGCTGGACCGCGTCCACAACCCCGACCACGAGGTCACCCTGGCCCTGGTCGGCAAGTACATCGACCTGCCCGACGCCTACCTGTCGGTGACCGAGGCGTTGCGCGCGGGCGGCTTCGCCAACAAGGCGCGGGTGAAGATCAAGTGGGTCACCTCCGACGACTGCAAGACCGCGGCCGGCGCCGAGCAGCAGCTCGCCGGCGTCGACGGCATCTGCGTCCCGGGCGGCTTCGGCGACCGCGGCGTGCTCGGCAAGGTCGGCGCCATCCGCTACGCCCGCGAGAACGGCATCCCGCTGCTCGGCCTGTGCCTGGGCCTGCAGTGCATCGTGATCGAGGCCGCCCGCAACCTCGCCGACATCGCGGACGCCAACTCCACCGAGTTCGACCCGGCCACCGGCCACCCGGTGATCTCCACGATGGCCGAACAGCTGGACATCGTCGCCGGCGAGGGCGACATGGGCGGCACCATGCGGCTCGGCATGTACCCGGCCAAGCTGGCCGAGGGCTCGATCGTGCGCGAGGTCTACGACGGCAAGGAGTACGTCGAGGAGCGCCACCGCCACCGCTACGAGGTGAACAACGCCTACCGCGCGGAGCTGGAGAAGAAGGCGGGCATCCTCTTCTCCGGCACGTCCCCGGACGGCAAGCTCGTCGAGTACGTGGAGTACCCGCGCGAGGTTCACCCCTACCTGGTCGCCACGCAGGCGCACCCGGAGCTGCGCTCGCGCCCGACGCGTCCGCACCCGCTGTTCGCCGGCCTGGTGAAGGCCGCCGTCGAGCGGAAGATCTCCAAGTAGCACGCCCGGTTGTACGGTTGCGGGGGTGTGCACCGGCGAAGGTGTGCACCCCCGTTCTGTTTGCGCACGTCGGAAAGGGCAGGGCATGACGATCAAGGACACCCCGGAGGAGTGGGGGATCCGGGCCACCCGCACCCCGTTCGTCGGGGGCAAGACCTCCGTCCGCACCGACGACGTGGTCATGCCCGACGGCTCCGTGGTCACCCGCGACTACCAGGTGCACCCGGGCTCCGTGGCTGTCCTCGCCCTCGACGAGGAGGACCGGGTGCTGCTGATCCGCCAGTACCGCCACCCGGTGCGGCAGCGGCTGTGGGAGATCCCGGCCGGCCTGCTCGACGTGCCCGGCGAGAACCCGCTGCACGCCGCCCAGCGCGAGCTGTACGAGGAGGCCCACGTCAAGGCCGAGGACTGGCGGGTGCTGACCGACGTCTACACCACCCCGGGCGGCTGCGACGAGTCCGTGCGGATCTTCCTCGCCCGGGGCCTGTCCGAGGCGGTCGGCGAGCGCTTCGCGGCGGAGCACGAGGAGACCGACATGGAGCACGCGCGGATGCCGGTGGACGAGCTGGTCAGGGGCGTGCTCGCGGGCGAACTGCACAACAACTGCCTGGTGGTGGGCGTCCTGTCGCTGGTTGCCGCGCGCCAGGGGGACGGGCTGGACGCGCTGCGCCCGGCCGAGGCGCCCTGGCCGGCGCGCCCCTTCGCGTCCTGAACCCACCGCCGACCCCCGCGGTGTGACCATCGCCTGATCCGATCGGGCGATGTGTCCGCCCTGCTCCGCACGGTACGTCGCAGAGCGTGAACTAGGCTCTGGAAGCGCCCGGACCGGAGTCCCGGTGGGCTTGCACGTGCGGTGGGACGGGAGTGTGGCCCGTGACGGACCAGGCGGTGGACACAGGCGGCGTGGACCTGTCCGGCGGGGAACGATTCCCCGCCGCTGCGACGAGCCTCTTCCTCGGCCGCACACGGGAGTTGAAGGAGCTGCGCGCCGACATCGAGCGGGCAGGACTCGACACCCTGGCCGGCCGCAAGGAGCCACGCGCGCGCGTCCTGCTGATCGCGGGCAGGCCCGGCTCCGGCCGTACGGCGCTCGCCGAGGAACTGGTGGAGCAGGTCGCGCAGCGTTACCCCGGCGGTGTGCTGCGCGCCAGGCTCTCCGAGCCCGACGGCGCCCCCGTACCGGTCGACGCCGTCGCCCGTGACCTGCTCACCGACCTCGATCTGCCGACTCCGCCGGGCGCGGCCGAGGACGATCTGACCGAGGCCCTGCGCACCGCGCTCGCCGAGCGCCGGGCCCTGCTCCTGCTCGACGACGCGGCCGGCGCGGACCAGGTCGACGCGCTGCTGCCGGAGAACGCCGACTGCCTGCTCGTCGCCGTCTCCCGGGGCCCGCTCACCGGGATCGCCGACGTCCGCCCGTGCACCCTGGGCGGCCTGGACACCAAGTCCGGCGTGGAACTGCTGGCGCAGCGCATCGACCCGGTGCGCATCACCGTCGACCCGCGCGCCGCCGAGAGCCTGGTCGAGGTCTGCCAGGGGCAGCCCGCGGCGCTCACGCTGGCCGGCGGCTGGCTCGCCGCCCACCCCCAGGCGGCCGTCGCCGACCTCGCCAAACAGCTGCGCACCGACCCCGACGACGGCCCCGTCCTCGACCGGGTGCTGCGGTTCGTGCACGGCACCCTGTCCGGTCAGGCCGCCCGGATGCTGCGCCTGCTCTGCCTCGCCCCGGCCGGTGACGTCGACCCGCAGACCGCCTCCGCGCTCGCCGGCTGCTCGGTCGAGGCCGCCCGCGGCTTCCTCGACGACTTCGCCGACCTCGGCGTGGTGCGCGCCGTCCCCTCGCTGCTGCCGTGCTACGAGCTGCCCGGCAGCCTGCACCCGCTGCTGACGGAACTCGCCGAGCGCCAGGACCGCCCCGCCGAACTGCGGCTCGCCCGGGCCCGGATGCTGGAGCGGACCGTGCGGCTGCTCCAGTCGTGCCGGGCGATCACCGAGACCGACAGCCCCGAGACCAGGGAGAAGCTGAAGAGCCTGCCTCCCGGACTGCGCTTCGCCACGCCGCGGGCCGCCGAGAAGTGGCTGCGCGCCCGCAGGCCCGCCCTGCTCGCCGCGGCCCGCCTCGCCGTCGCCGACGGAGAACTGGACACCCTGGCCCGCCGTCTGATGGCGCAGCTGGTGCGGGCCATGGTGGCGCACATCGGCACCCAGGCGGCCGCCGCCGACCTCTACGGCATCCACCGGCTCGTCCTGGACGTGGCCGAGCGGCGCGGGCTGCCCCGGGAGAAGGCCGCCGCCCTGCTGAACCTCGCCGACCTGGACGCCCGCACCGGGCGTACGGCCGGGGCGCTGGCCCGCTACCGGGCCGCGCTGGACGCCGGACGGGAGGCCGACGACCCGTACGCGATCAGCCGCGCCATGGAATCCGTAGGCAGTGCCCACCAGGAGCTCGGGGACTACGACCGGGCCGCCGACTGGTTCGGCCGGGCCCTGGCGCAGCGGCTCGCGCGCGAGGAGCGCGAGGACGCCGCCCGCCTCTACGGCCGCATCGCCGCCGCGCACACCTACGCGGGCCGCTACGGCGAGGCCCTGCGCAACTGGCGTGCGGCCGCCGCCGCGCACCGCAAGGCGGGCGATGTCGCCGCCCACGCACGGGCGTTGAGCGAGCTGGCGCGCGTCCAGGAGTACGCCGGGCGGCCCGAGGACTGCCTGCGCACCTGCCAGGAGGCGGTCGAGTGGGCCCGCCGCGCCGAGGACGTACGGCTCCAGGCGGCGCTCCGGCTGCGGCTCGCCGACAGCCTGGAGCGGCTGGGCGACACGGCCGCGGCGGCCCTGCACCGCGGAACGGCCCGGCGCCTGCTCGGCGACGAGGTCCCTGCGGCCGAGGACGGCGGCCCGGAGGGCCCATTGACGGAAGAGGAGGCCAATGCCTGCGAAATCCGTAGTGCATCCTCTGAAGATTGATGCAATGAAAGGCTAGACAGAGAGTAAGCCTTCATTAGACTGGCTCTGCCGCTCGTTCTCCTGCGGTGTTCCCTGGTATGCCCCCGCATGCCGGGGTACGTCTGACATTGCCCCACATTCTCTGAGTCAAGGACCGTGATCGACGTGAAGGTCGGCATCCCCCGCGAAGTCAAGAACAACGAGTTCCGGGTGGCCATCACCCCCGCCGGCGTGCACGAGCTGGTGCGTAACGGCCACCAGGTCGTCGTCGAGCGGAACGCGGGCGTCGGCTCCTCGATCCCGGACGAGGAGTACGTGGCCGCCGGTGCCCAGATCCTCGAGACGGCGGACGAGGTCTGGGCCGCCGCCGACATGGTGCTGAAGGTCAAGGAGCCGGTCGCCGAGGAGTACCACCGCCTCCGCAAGGACCAGATCCTCTTCACCTACCTGCACCTGGCCGCCTCCAAGGAGTGCACGGACGCCCTGCTGGAGTCCGGCACCACGGCGATCGCCTACGAGACCGTCGAGCTCTCCAACCGCGCGCTGCCGCTGCTGGCCCCGATGTCCGAGGTCGCGGGCCGTCTCGCCCCGCAGGTCGGCGCCTACCACCTGATGCGCGCCGCGGGCGGCCGCGGTGTGCTGCCGGGCGGCGTCCCGGGCGTGCCGGCCGGCGAGGCCGTCATCATCGGCGGCGGCGTCTCCGGCTGGAACGCCGCGCAGATCGCCATCGGCCTGGGCTTCCACGTGACCCTCCTGGACAAGGACATCAACAAGCTCAAGGAGGCGGACAAGATCTTCGGCACGAAGATCAAGACCGTCGTCTCCAACGCCTTCGAGCTGGAGAAGGCCTGCGTCGAGGCCGACCTCGTCGTCGGCGCCGTGCTGGTCCCGGGCGCCAAGGCCCCGAAGCTGGTCAGCAACGAGCTGGTGTCCCGGATGAAGGCGGGAAGTGTCCTTGTCGACATCGCGATCGACCAGGGCGGCTGCTTCGAGGACTCCCACCCGACCACGCACGCCGAGCCGACCTTCAAGGTCCACGAGTCGGTGTTCTACTGCGTCGCCAACATGCCGGGCGCGGTGCCCAACACCTCGACCTACGCGCTGACCAACGCGACGCTGCCGTACATCGTCGAACTCGCCAACCGGGGCTGGGTGGAGGCGCTGCGCCGTGACGCGGCGCTGGCCAAGGGCCTCAACACCCACGAGGGCAAGGTCGTTTACCGCGAGGTCGCCGAGGCGCACGGCCTGGAGCACGTCGCGCTGGAGTCCCTGCTCGGCTGAGCGGTCGCCAAGTCGCCAAGGTGCGAAAGGCGATACGTCAACACGCGTCGTCAACCTCGCACGACCGGCCGGACCTTGTCCCACAAGGTCCGGCCGGATGTGTGTATGGTCACTTCGCCGCACTCGGTCAACTCGCCTCGAACGCAACCATTCGACCGATTCACGCATCGGTGAAACCTGCCGTGCGACGGTCGTACGCCCTTGACAGAGGGATGTTCCATTACCGACACATCGGGCCGGGTCCGGCGGATTGTGTTGCTGCGGACCGCCGACACGCCATAGAGTCGCCAATCGTCGGCATGGTGCCACGCTGACCTGTCTAGAAGTTTCCTGGTCACCAAGGAGGTAAGACGACTTGTGAATGAGTCGACATTTTCTCCCGGGGGTGGTCAACCAGGAATGCCTGCGCCGGGCCAGGGCCCCACGCGGCTCGAGGCTGTCGGCTCCGTTGCTGTGCGCACCTACGCAGCCCACCAGAGTCACCGGACATCAGGAGTGACTCAGCCAGCACCCCCAAGCATGGATGGCCATCACGTGAACGCCATGGCCGGCGACGGAAGTGGCGCGCCCCACAACCACTTCGCCGACTACGACGAACTGCCC
Organism: Streptomyces sp. NPDC052043; assembly: GCF_044548235.1. Lineage (NCBI taxonomy): Bacteria > Bacillati > Actinomycetota > Actinomycetes > Kitasatosporales > Streptomycetaceae > Streptomyces > Streptomyces sp. NPDC052043. The sequence goes on along the minus strand of NZ_JBIUBT010000008.1, from coordinate 381,616 downwards.
GACGGGCACTTCTACGACCCTGACGCCGAGTACGAGCCCGACCCCGAGTACGCGGCCACGCTCGCGCCCGACGCGGCCCGCCAGCGCCGTGAGCGCATCGGCCCGACCGGACGCCCGCTGCCGTACTTCCCGATCCCGGGTCCGCTGACCGACCACGGCCCCGCGAAGATCATCGCGATGTGCAACCAGAAGGGCGGCGTCGGCAAGACCACGTCGACCATCAACCTGGGTGCCGCGCTCGCGGAGTACGGCCGTCGGGTGCTGCTCGTGGACTTCGACCCGCAGGGCGCGCTGTCGGTGGGTCTCGGCGTCAACCCCATGGAGCTCGACCTCACCGTCTACAACCTGCTCATGGAGCGGGGCATGTCCGCGGACGAGGTCCTGCTGAAGACGGCGGTCCCCAACATGGACCTGCTGCCCAGCAACATCGACCTGTCGGCCGCCGAGGTCCAGCTGGTGAGCGAGGTGGCGCGCGAGTCGACGCTCCAGCGCGCCCTGAAGCCGCTGATGGACGACTACGACTACATCGTCATCGACTGCCAGCCCTCGCTCGGCCTGCTCACCGTCAACGCCCTCACCGCCGCGCACAAGGTGATCGTGCCGCTGGAGTGCGAGTTCTTCGCGCTGCGCGGTGTGGCCCTGCTGACCGAGACCATCGAGAAGGTCCAGGAGCGCCTCAACCCGGAGCTGGAGCTCGACGGGATCCTGGCCACGATGTACGACTCGCGCACCGTGCACAGCCGTGAGGTGCTCGCGCGCGTCGTCGAGGCGTTCGACGACCACGTCTACCACACGGTCATCGGACGCACGGTCCGCTTCCCGGAGACCACGGTCGCCGGAGAGCCGATCACCACGTACGCCTCCAACTCCGTCGGTGCCGCCGCCTACCGCCAGCTCGCCAGGGAGGTGCTCGCCCGGTGTCACGCCGAGTGAGTCTGCCGGGGGCCGACGAACTGTTCCGTACGACAGGGGGAATGGCGCTCCAGCCGTCCACTCCCCGACGCCAGGCAGGCGGCGAGGCCCGGGTGCCCGCCCCCGCGGCGGAGGGCGACGCCGCGGCCGCGGCGGAGGACGCGCCGCACTCGGTGCCCGCCCAGGGCGGCGACGGCGAGGGCGCGGAGCACGTGGCGGTCGACGCGGGCCCGGCGGACGCGGGCGAGTCCCGCAGCCGGTCCGCGACCGCGGAGCGCACCGCGCGGCGTTCGGCGGCGGCGCAGGAAGGTTCTGCCGCCGCACAGCCGCGCAAGCGGGGCCGCGGCGCGGCGCGCCGGCCCAGCGGACGCGAACGGCACGACGAGAAGATCACGGTGTACGTGTCCGCCGAGGAGCTCATGGACCTCGAACACGCCCGGCTGGTGCTCCGCGGAGAGCACGGACTCGCCGTGGACCGCGGGCGCATCGTCCGCGAGGCGGTCGCCGTGGTGCTGGCCGACCTGGAGTCCCGGGGCGAGGCGAGCATCCTGGTACGGCGGCTGCGCGGTCGTTAGCCGTCCGAGCGGGCGGTAAGCGGTAGCCTGCGACGGCCATGACCTCGAACGACGCTCCCACCCCCACCGGCCGCAGACGTACCCTCGGCCGCGGCCCGGGAACGGCATCCCCACCCCCGGCTCACTCACCCGCCCCGCCGGTTTCGCCCGCGCCCCGGGACGAGCGTCCCGAACCGCCGACCGTGCCCGCGGAGCCCGTGCCCGCATCCGGGGACGCCGCGCAGCCTTCCCGGCGGTCGACGCCGGCTCCTGAGCCTTCGGCGGATCTCCCCGCGAACGGCCCGCCGGGCCCGGCCGCCGAGCAGCCGGCCGAGCCGGCGATCGACGTCTCCGAGGGCGGGGCGGCCGAGCCGGACGGCTCGACCGTGCCCCCTGCCGGTTCTGGCGCGGAGGCCGCGCGAGCGGCCGGCGCTGTCGCGCAACCGGCGGGCGCAGACGGTTCCGGGGACGGGGTGTTCACGGTTCGGCTGGCCAACTTCGAGGGGCCCTTCGACCTGCTGCTCCAGCTGATCTCGAAGCACAAGCTCGACGTCACCGAGGTGGCCCTGTCCAAGGTCACCGACGAGTTCATGGCGTACATCCGGGCCATGGGGCCCGACTGGGACCTGGACCGGACGACCGAGTTCCTGGTCGTGGCCGCCACCCTGCTCGACCTCAAGACGGCCCGGCTGCTGCCCGCGGCCGAGGTGGAGGACGAGGCCGACCTCGCGCTCCTCGAAGCACGCGACCTGCTGTTCGCACGGCTGCTCCAGTACCGCGCGTACAAGCAGATCGCCGACATCTTCAGCCGCCGGCTGGACGAGGAGGGCCGGCGCCACCCCCGTACCGTCGGGCTGGAACCCCACCACGCCGAACTGCTGCCCGAGGTCGTCATCGGCATCGGCGCGGCACGCTTCGCCGAACTCGCGGTCAAGGCGATGCAGCCCAGGCCCACGCCGCAGGTGTACGTCGACCATATCCACGCGCCGCTGGTCAGCGTGCGGGAGCAGGCGGGGATCGTGATCGCCCGGCTGCGGGAACTGGGTGCGGCCGACTTCCGGGACCTGGTGGCGGACACCGACGACACGCTCACCGTCGTGGCCCGCTTCCTGGCCCTCCTCGAGCTGTACCGCGAGAAGGCCGTGGCCCTGGACCAGGAGACCGCCCTCGGCGAGCTGACCGTGCGCTGGACCGGCGGTGACGGGGACGGGACGCCCACGGTGACGGACGAGTTCGACCGTCCGCCCGAGGTGCCAGAGGTGCCCGAGGAGCACGAGGAGTCCAAGGAGCCGGAGGACACCGAGCAGCCCGAGCAGCCCGAGCAGCCCGAGCAGGAGGAGCAGGAGGAGAAAGCGTGAGCGAGGAGACCACCGACCCGTCCGCGGGCCCGACCACCGTCGCCGGCCTCGACCTCAAGCCGGCCCTGGAGGCCGTCCTCATGGTCGTGGACGAGCCCGCGACCGAGGAGCACCTGGCGAAGATCCTCGAGCGGCCCCGCCGGCAGATCGCGGACGCGTTGCGCGAACTGGCCGACGAGTACACCGTGCAGAAACGCGGCTTCGAGCTGCGGCTGATCGCCGGCGGCTGGCGTTTCTCCACCCGCCCCGAGTACGCGGCCGCCGTCGAGGGCTTCGTCCTGGACGGCCAGCACGCCCGGCTCACCCAGGCCGCCCTGGAGACCCTCGCCGTGGTCGCCTACCGCCAGCCGGTCAGCCGCAGCCGCGTCTCGGCCGTCCGCGGAGTCAACTGCGACGGCGTCATGCGCACCCTGCTCCAGCGCGGTCTGGTCGAGGAGGCGGGCGCGGAACCCGAAACAGGTGCGATCCTGTACAGGACGACGAACTACTTCCTGGAGCGGATGGGCCTGCGCGGTCTGGACGAGCTCCCGGAGCTCGCGCCCTTCCTCCCGGAGGCGGAGGCGATCGAGGCCGAGACCCAGGAGGGCGTACCGTCGTTCGACCCGGACGCTCCCGATGACGCGCCGGGCGCAGACGGCGACCACACGACGAACACGACGACGGAACTTTGATGCGAAGCAGCGGCAGCGGCAAAAACGGCGGGCGCGGCAACCACCGCGGTGCCGGCAACAACAGGGACGAGCGGCAGGGGCAGGGCCGCCCCCGCAAGCCCCGACCCGAGGAGCGCCGCTACGACGTCGGCCCCGGTGCGACGAAGGACGGCCCCAAGGCAGGGCGCGGCGGAGCCGCGCGCGGTGGCGCCAAGGGCGGCCCCAGGCAGCCCCAGCAGGGCGGCCGTACGGCTCCGGCCCGCTCCCGCGAGTACGAGACGCGGATGGAGGAGCGCAACCGCGAGCGGTACGCCGACAAGAAGGACGTCAAGCTGCCCAAGACCTTCCCGGGCGCCGAGCAGGAGGGCGAGCGGCTGCAGAAGGTGCTCGCCCGCGCGGGATACGGTTCGCGGCGCGCCTGCGAGGAGCTGATCGAGCAGGCCCGGGTCGAGATCAACGGCGAGATCGTCCTGGAGCAGGGCCGCCGGGTCGACCCGGAGAAGGACGAGGTCAAGGTCGACGGGCTGACCGTGGCCACGCAGTCGTACCAGTTCTTCTCGCTGAACAAGCCCGCCGGTGTCGTCTCCACCATGGAGGACCCGGAGGGCCGCCAGTGCCTCGGTGACTACGTCACCAACCGCGAGACGCGTCTCTTCCACGTCGGCCGCCTCGACACCGAGACCGAGGGCGTGATCCTGCTCACCAACCACGGCGAGCTGGCGCATCGGCTGACCCACCCGAAGTACGGCGTGCGCAAGACCTATCTCGCGCACATCGTCGGCCCCATCCCGCGCGACCTGGGCAAGAAGCTCAAGGACGGCATCCAGCTGGAGGACGGCTACGCGCGCGCGGACCACTTCCGGGTCGTCGAGCAGACCGGCAAGAACTACCTCGTGGAGGTCACCCTCCACGAGGGCCGCAAGCACATCGTGCGCCGCATGCTCGCGGAGGCGGGTTTCCCGGTCGACAAGCTGGTGCGCACCGCCTTCGGCCCCATCACCCTGGGCGACCAGAAGTCGGGCTGGCTGCGCCGCCTGTCGAACACCGAGGTCGGCATGCTGATGAACGAGGTCGACCTCTAGGACCGGACGTCTCCCGGGTAGGGCCGGACGTCTCCCGGGCAGGCCGACGCGTGGCGGACACGGCGCAGGAAGTCCGCCACGCGTCGGTGATCGGGCTCCGCGGGGAGCGGATCCTCACAGCAGGTGGATGGAACTGCCCTCCACCTTGATCTGCTTGGCGGCCAGCGGGGTGACCGCCGGTCCGCGGGCCACCGAGCCGTCGGCGATGCGGAAACCGCTGCCGTGGCAGGGGCATTCGATCGTGCCGCCGGCGACCTTGCTCACCGTGCAGCCCTGATGCGTGCAGATCGCCGAGAAGGCCTTGAACTCGCCCTTCGTCGGCTGGGTGACCACGACCTCCTGCTGGGGGAAGACCTTGCCCCCGCCTTCCGGGATGTCGGTCGTGCTCGCCAGCTTGGGACCGGTGGCGGTCCCCTCCATGGTGTGGGTGGGCGACGCCCCCGAGGGGGGAGTCGTCCCCGTGGCGGGTGACGCCTCGGAGGTGCTGCTGCCGTTGGTGCCGCAGCCCGCCGCCACGAGCGCCACCGCGCTCGTGGCGAGAACCGTGCGCCGCGTCGAGCCCTGGGTCATGTCATCACTCCGGGGGTTCCGGGGGGAGGGAAGAGCTCCGAGCGGAGCAGCAGCATCCTCGCATCGAATACGGTGAAGTCGAAGCAAATCCGAGCAGCACGCGATAAACCACCCATTTCACACGCTGTCTCAGGGGGCGGGCGCCACCCACCCGTCCCACACGGTCTGACTAGGCTGGACGTCCGAGACCCGATTCACCTCAGCAAGGAGCAGCGCCGTGGCGGTACGAGCGGTCCGGGGAGCCGTCCAACTGGAACGGGACGAGGCCGGCCACATGGACGAGCAGGTCGGGGCCCTGCTCACCGCCGTCCTGGAACGGAACGGCCTGACCGCCGACGACCTGATCAGCATCTGGTTCACGGCCACCCCCGATCTGCACAGCGACTTCCCGGCCGCCGCGGCCCGCAAGCTCGGCATCGTCGACGTGCCGCTGATCTGCGCCCAGGAACTGGACATCGAGGGCGCCATGCCCCGTGTCGTCCGCGTCCTCGCGCACATCGAGTCCGACCGGCCGCGCGCCGAGATCGCGCACGTCTACCTCGGCGCGGCGGCCGCCCTGCGCAAGGACATCGCCCAGTGAGAAGCGCACTCGTGATCGGCACCGGGCTGATCGGTACCTCCGCCGCCCTGGCCCTCGCCCGGCGCGGGGTGGTCGTGCACCTCGTCGACCACGACCCGGAGCAGGCCCGCACGGCGGCGGCGCTCGGCGCCGGCACGGAGGAGGCCCCGGACGGCCCGGTCGACCTCGCCCTCGTCGCCGCGCCGCCGGCGCATGTGGCAGAGGTGCTCGCCGACGTCATGCGCCGGGGCGCGGCCCGCGGCTACCTGGACGTGGCCAGCGTCAAGGGCGGCCCGCGCCGCGAGCTGGAGTCGATGGGCCTGGACCTGACCGGCTACATCGGCACGCACCCCATGTCGGGCCGCGAGAAGTCGGGTCCGCTGGCGGCGAGCGCCGACCTCTTCGAGGGCCGCCCCTGGGTGCTCACCCCCACCCGGGACACCGACACCGAGGTCCTCAACCTCGCCCTGGAGCTCGTCTCGCACTGCCGGGCGGTCCCGGTCGTCATGGACGCCGACGCCCACGACCGGGCCGTGGCCCTCGTCTCCCACATGCCCCACCTGGTCTCCAGCCTGGTCGCCGCGCGCCTGAAGAACGCCGAGGAGACGGCCGTACGGCTGTGCGGGCAGGGCATCAGGGACGTGACCCGGATCGCGGCCTCCGACCCGCGGATGTGGATCGACATCCTGTCCGCCAACCCGGGGCCGGTCGCCGACCTGCTCTCCGACATCTCCACCGACCTGGAGGAGGCCGTGCAGGCCCTGCGCGCCCTCCAGTCCTCCGACGAGGCCAAGCGCCGCGAGGGCGCCGCCGGCATCGAGGACGTGCTGCGGCGCGGCAACGCCGGCCAGGTCCGGGTCCCCGGCAAGCACGGGTCCGCGCCGCGGGTGTACGAGGTCGTCGCGGTCCTCATCGACGACCAGCCCGGCCAACTGGCCCGCATCTTCGCGGACGCGGGGCTGGCCGGGGTCAACATCGAGGACGTGCGCATCGAGCACGCCACCGGGCAGCAGGCGGGTCTGGTGCAGCTCATGGTCGAGCCGAAGGCGGCACCGGTCCTCGCCTCCGCGCTGCGGGAACGGGGCTGGGCCATCCGCCAGTAAGAGGGCCTCCGGGAAGCCAGTAACCTTGTGCGGGGCGCCCTCGCGTCCCGCACACCACCCACCACCCTTCACCAGGAAGGTGCCCCGCTGTGGAAAACGGCGCCGCCCGGACCGCCCAGCCCGTGATTGTCGCCATCGACGGCCCCTCCGGCACGGGCAAGTCGAGCACATCGAAGGCCGTGGCCGCGCAGCTCGGCCTGAGCTACCTGGACACCGGGGCCCAGTACCGGGCGATCACCTGGTGGATGGTGACCAACGGGATCGACCTGGAGGACCCCACCGCGATCGCCGCGGTGGCCGGCAAGCCCGAGATCGTCTCCGGCACCGACCCCGCCCACCCGACGATCACCGTCGACGGCGTGGACGTGGCCGGTCCGATCCGCACCCAGGAGGTCACCGCCAAGGTCAGCGCGGTCAGCGCCGTGCCGGAGGTGCGGACCCGGATCACCGAGCTCCAGCGCTCGCTGGCCGTGGCCGCCGAGACCGGGATGGTCGTCGAGGGCCGCGACATCGGCACCACCGTGCTGCCCGACGCCGACCTGAAGATCTTCCTCACGGCCTCCCCGGAGGCCCGCGCCGCCCGGCGCAGCGGCGAACTCAAGGGCACCGACGTCCACGCCACCCGCGAGGCACTGATCAAGCGGGACGCGGCCGACTCCAGCCGCAAGACCTCCCCGCTGGCCAAGGCCGGCGACGCGGTCGAGGTGGACACCACCGAGTTGACGCTGGCACAGGTCATCGAGTGCGTGGTCACCCTCGTCGAGGAGAAGCGAGCCGCGAAGTGAGCCGTCCGCCGGAGCCCGGGGCGGGCCCTCCGTCGGAGCGCGGAGCCGACGTCGGCCGGCGGATCGGCGTCGGGCTGATGTACGGGCTGTGGCGCCCGCGTGTGCTGGGTGCCTGGAAGGTGCCCGCCACCGGCCCGGTGATCCTCGCGGTCAACCACGCGCACAACGTCGACGGCCCGATGGTCATGGGCGTGGCACCCCGGCCGGTGCACTTCCTGATCAAGAAGGAGGCGTTCGTCGGCGCGCTCGGCTCCTTCCTGACCGGCATCGGCCAGCTCCAGGTGGACCGGCACTCCGCGGACCGTTCGGCGATCACGCGGGCGCTCGGCGTCCTGAAGCAGGGCGGCGTCCTCGGGATCTTCCCCGAGGGCACCCGGGGCGACGGCGACTTCGCCTCGCTGCGGGCCGGGCTCGCCTACTTCGCGGTCCGCAGCGGCGCCCCGATCGTCCCGGTGGCCGTGCTGGGAAGTTCCGAGCGGCGCGGACGGTTGATAAAGGGGCTGCCTCCGCTGCGCCACCGGGTCGACGTCGTCTTCGGCGACCCGTTCGAGGCGGGCGACGACGGCGGCCGGCGCACGCGCCGGGCCCTGGACGAGGCGACCGAGCGCATCCAGAAGCAGCTCACCGACCACCTGGAAAACGCCCGGCGACTGACCGGGCGCTAGGGCCTCTCCGGCGGGATCCGCCGGACGGGCCCTGGACGACACTTGAGTAGTGGATCACCGCGAACCGGTGGTGGTCCACCGACCACCACGATGAACGACGAGGTACGGACTTCATGAACGACGACATCCAGCCCGACGGCTCGGCAGAGCACGAGTACGAGCACGGGGCGCTCGGCGACGCCGAGTACGCGGAGTTCATGGAGCTCGCCGCGGTAGAGGGCTTCGACATCGAGGACGTCGAGGGCGCCATCGAGGCCGCCGGACACGGCCCGCTGCCCGTCCTCGCCGTCGTCGGCCGCCCCAATGTCGGCAAGTCGACTCTGGTGAACCGCATCATCGGCCGCCGCGAGGCGGTCGTCGAGGACAAGCCGGGCGTCACCCGCGACCGCGTCACCTACGAGGCCGAGTGGGCGGGCCGCCGCTTCAAGGTCGTCGACACCGGCGGCTGGGAGCAGGACGTCCTCGGTATCGACGCCTCCGTGGCCGCGCAGGCCGAGTACGCCATCGAGGCCGCCGACGCGGTGGTCTTCGTCGTCGACGCCAAGGTCGGCGCCACCGACACCGACGAGGCCGTCGTGCGGCTCCTGCGCAAGGCGGGCAAGCCCGTCGTGCTGTGCGCAAACAAGGTGGACGGCCAGAGCGGCGAGGCGGACGCCACGTACCTGTGGTCGCTCGGCCTCGGCGAGCCGCACCCGGTCTCGGCCCTGCACGGCCGCGGCACCGGCGACATGCTGGACCGCGTCCTGGAGGCGCTGCCCGAGGCGCCGCGCGAGACGTTCGGCGGGGGCGGCATCGGCGGCCCGCGCCGGGTGGCCCTGATCGGCCGCCCGAACGTCGGCAAGTCCTCGCTGCTGAACAAGGTGGCCGGCGAGGAGCGCGTCGTCGTCAACGAACTGGCCGGCACCACCCGCGACCCGGTCGACGAGCTGATCGAACTGGGCGGAAAGACCTGGAAGTTCGTCGACACGGCCGGCATCCGCAAGCGTGTCCACCTCCAGCAGGGCGCCGACTACTACGCCTCGCTGCGCACCGCGGCCGCCGTCGAGAAGGCCGAGGTCGCCGTCATCCTGATCGACGCCTCCGAGTCCATCTCGGTGCAGGACCAGCGGATCATCACCATGGCCGTGGAGGCGGGCCGCGCGCTCGTCATCGCCTACAACAAGTGGGACACCCTCGACGAGGAGCGCCGCTACTACCTGGAACGGGAGATCGAGACCGAGCTCGCGCAGGTCACGTGGGCCCCGCGCGTCAACGTCTCGGCGCAGACCGGGCGGCACGTGGAGAAGCTGGTCCCGGCGATCGAGACCGCGCTGGCGGGCTGGGAGACCCGGGTGCCGACCGGCCGTCTGAACGCCTTCCTCGGCGAGCTGGTCGCCGCCCACCCGCACCCGATCCGGGGCGGCAAGCAGCCGCGCATCCTGTTCGGCACCCAGGCCGGCACCAAGCCGCCGCGGTTCGTGCTGTTCGCCTCCGGGTTCATCGAGGCCGGCTACCGGCGGTTCATCGAGCGACGGCTGCGCGAGGAGTTCGGCTTCGAGGGCACGCCGATCCACATCTCGGTGCGGGTGCGGGAGAAGCGCGGCGCGAAGAAGAAGTAGAGGAAGTAGAAGAAGGAGCAGACGGAGCGGAGACGGCGAAGGGGCGGCCCGGAACCTTGGGTTCCAGGGCCGCCCCTTCGCCGTGGACCGGATCAGATCCCGCGGCGCGGAGCGGGTGGCAGGGCCGCCGGAACGTGGTGCGTCCCGCTCTCCTGCCGCCCGATCGTCCCGACCCGCTGCCACTGCGACTGCTGCCGTCCCGTGACATGGCGGGTGCTGTAGGCCCCCAGACTGTAGGCGCCGTACACGGTGGAGCCCGTGTCGTGCGGCAGGTTCCCGAAGGCTACGAAGCCCAGATCCTCCTCGCCGCTGCGGTCGCCGGGCAGGGTCCGGTAGGACTTGACGTACTCGGCGTAGAGCGCGTCGTAGATCGGCGTGGCCGATGGACCGCCGTGATAGTCCTGGGGCGCCCGCGGCGGGGGTACCTCCCTGCCCGAGCGCAGTCGAGAACTTGGGGGAGGGGGCGGCGGGTAGGACTGGCGGCGGGGAACGTCATATGCGTGCACGTATCTCCAAACGACCCCGAACCGGAAGAGATGCGGCTCAGGTCCCGGCGAGCGGCAGCGTCGCCGCGACCAGCCTGCCACCCGCCGCGGCCTTGTCCAGCGCGTCCCGCAGCAGGTCCTCCCGCGGCTGCCGGCCGATGGACCCGACCGGCGCGGCGAACATGATCACCTGCTGGTGCTTGTTGGCGGCCGCCCGCCAGCCGTCGGTGACCTGGAGCGGCTGGTGCGCCTGCCACCAGGCCACCGGCTGGCCGCCGCCTGCCTGGGGCTGGAGGACGGCGTGCAGCTGGCCCATGGCGAGCAGCACCGACCAGCCGTGCAGCACGGGCGGTACGGCGGCGAGTTCGGTCACCGGGACATACCCCTGCTCGACGAGCAGGAGCAGGAACTCGTCGCTGGTGCCCAGGGAGCCGGGACGCGCGATGGGCGCGGTCGGCTCGACGACCAGGGCGGGGTGCAACTCACCGCTGATCAGGACGAGTCCGCTGGTCACTCCGAGCACGGCCTGCTCCGGCACCACCTTCTGGGGCACGGCCTGCTCGGCCGCGCTCCACTGGGGCGGGGTCTGCTCCGGGACCCTGCCGGGGGGGTTCGTGTCCGCGTTGATGGAGCGGACCGCACCCCGCAGCTGCTCCTCGGTGACCTGGACGACCTGCGAGGGCAGGCAGGTGGCGTGGGCGAAGGCGAGGACGGCGGTCTCGTCCCCGACGAACAGGACGGTGCTGGTGCGCTCCAGTGCGGAGTCGCCGGGGGTGCGGCAGGACGTGCAGTCGTAACTGCCCGGGGCGTTCTGTCCGGCGAGCAGCCGGTCGGCTTCTTCGTCGCCGATCTCGGCGCGTACGGCGTCGCTGACGTCGAGCATGCGCGGCACGGGTGGCTCCCTCGGGATGCGGTGCGTGGCGGAGCCGGGTGGCTCCCGGCCCATGAGCCGGGAGGGACCCGGCTCATGAAGAAGACAACGGGTGATCTGCGGCGTGAGTCACGCCCTCCGGCGAACGGAATCGAACCGTTCCGTGCACGACGGCGGCTCTCGCCGGGGAGGCGCTGCCCGCCCCGCCCGGTCCGCCGTCCGGGCGGGGCCCGGTCGCCGTCCGGCGGGGGCTCACTTCAGCAGCGGGACGGCGGAATTCCCCTGCCGCGTCAGATCCCGGGGAACGCCCGCGGATTCGGAATGCGAGGGCGTCCCGGTGAGGTTCGGAAACGCTTCTCACGGCGCATTCCGCCGGATATCTCCGGGGGCTGTCCCGGCCGTTGGGAATTGTGTTCGTAGGGCTGCGGAAGAGGGACGGATCCGCCCGTCCGTGTGACGGAGCGAGACCGCATGCCGGGCCCGGGCCTGTGACAGAAGTGTGACAGGAGGGGGCGCGGCGAACCGGAGTGACCCACGTGCCGGGGTGGGCTTTCCCTGCCGCCGGACGGCGCCTAGCGTGGCGGTATGGCACCGATTCCCACTCCGCCGGCGGAACCCCACGACAACCCCGACGCGTACGTCGGCCTCGAGGCCCCACAGGCCGAACGGCTCGCGCGTGAACGGGGCTGGAGCACGGTCAGGTCACTGCCGCCGGGCGCGATCATCACCATGGAGTACCGGTTCGGACGGCTGAACTTCGAGGTCAGGGAAGGCCGCGTGGTGCGGGCCTGGAAGGGCTGAACCGCCGCGGGCGCTCCGGGTGCCGCGGCGGCCCGTCGTCAACTGCCCGTCAGGGGGCGGGCCGCCGGGGCCGTGCCGCGCGGGACGCGGTCGGGGTGCGGCGGTCTGCGGCTGCCGGCCGGGGTGCCCGGTGTGCGCTCCGGGCGGTTCGTGTACCGCCCGGGGGTGAGGTGGCCCGACGTGCGGGACGTGCGTCCGGCGCCGACCGTCTCGCGGGCCGCCGGCGCCTCGTCCGAGGCGGAGGCGCGCGGGGTGAGCACGACGGGGGCGCCGACCGGCGCGGCGGGGGCGGGCGCGGGTACCGGTGTCCGGCGGCCGCGACGGGCGCGCCAGCGGTCGCGCAGGTCGAACAGGGTGACCTCGACCCGGGCGATCAGCGGCTCGAACCACGGCAGTGCCAGCAGGATCAGCAATCCCGCGGCCCAGCCGAGGAGCACGTCGCTCAGCCAGTGCGTCCCCAGGTAGACCGTGGTCAGACCGACGCCGAGCGCCGTCACCGCGGACAGCGCCGACAGCCAGCGGCGCGCTCTCGGGGTGGAGGCCAGATAGGCCAGGATGCCCCAGGTCACCACGGCGTTGGCGGTGTGGCCGCTGGGGAATATATCGCCGCCCAGGCCCATCTCGTTCGAGCCGATGACGGTCGCGTAGTGCGGACCCAGGCGCCCCATGCCGATCTTCGCTGCGCCGACCGTGACGTTGAGCAGCAGCAGCGAGGTGGCGAGGGTCAGCAGCGGGCGCAGCGTGTGCTGCCGCCACGAGCGCCAGCCCAGCCACGCGGCGACCATCACGGCGGTGGGGCCGCGCTGGCCGAGCACCACGTAGTAGTCGAGGAACGCGTGGATCTGCGGCCACTGCTGGTACGGCCGGAAGAACATGACCTGCCAGTCGAGCCGGACCAGCCACGAGGTGGTGATCACCGCCCAGACGATCGACAGGTAGAAGGCCAGGGTCGCCGAGAAGAGCACGAACCGGTGGCGGCTCATGCGCGGCGTGTCGATGTGCGCCGGCCGCTGCGGCTCACGGTCCAGCCTGGCGAACACCCGGTCCAGGCGGGTGAGGGTTCGTTCGGTACGCACCCAATCGACGTTACAGCGAGTGAGGTGTGTTCCCTGACGAAGCACGTGATTTGTGATGACGACGTGATGTGGGATTGCTCTCAACGGGGCTTTATATCCGCGGAATCCGCAATCACGGTCGAACCCCGTCCCGCATTTCCTTTGATCATTCCGGTGGACGCTTATGCGGTTCTTATGAATGTGTTAGCCGCACACCCGGATGGAATTCCGTGCCCCCTCGGCCGGTCGGGGCCGGTCACGGGGGGCCTGAGCCGTTCAGCCAGAACGCCCCGTAGAGCGCCGAGGCCACCGCGACGCCGCCCACCACCAGCGCCGACCGGGCCACGTGCCGGCGGGCGAGGGCCGACGCGAGCGGCAGCAGCAGCGGGAAGGCGGGCAGCAGCAGACGCGGCTTGGAGCCGAAGTAGCTCGACGCGCACAGGGCGAGCGCGGTCACGACCCCCGAGTACACCAGCAGTGCGAGCGGCTGCCGCTGCCGTACGCCGATGACGTACAGCCAGATCACCCCGGCGGTCCCGGCGATCAGCCCTGCCCCGGCGAGGGCCGAGGGGAAGGAGGTGAACTTGTCGGCGACGAAGCGGGCGAAGGCGTATCCGCCGTCGAAGCCGTTGCGCCAGCCGGCCTGGACGTCGAGATAGCCGAAAGGGCCCTTGCCGGTGCGGTGTCCGACCCACAGGACGTAACCGGCGGCGCCGAGCGGGGCGAGCGCCATGCCGAGCAGACGGCGGGCGGTGGCCTGCCCGGTGACGGCCGGGGCGCGAAGGGCGTCCCGTGCGCCGTCCGCCGCCGTCGCGCTCCGCTCTCCCACGAACGAGGCAAGGGCCGCCGCCCACACCGCCGCGACCACCGCGAGACCCACCGGCCGGGTCAGTCCCGCCAGCAGGGCCAGGATGCCCGCCGTCACCCAGCGGCCGGTGAGCACGGCGTACAGCGCCCAGGCGGCGAGCGCCGTGAACAGCGACTCGCTGTAGGCCATCGACTGCACGATCCCGACCGGCAGCACCGCCCACAGCAGCGCGGCCCCGATGCCGACCTCGCGGCCGTACACGTGATCGGCCACCGCGAAGATTCCCCAGGCCGCGGCGAGCGAGGCCACCAGGCTGACGGCGAAGCCCGCGTCGGCGTACGACAGCGGGCCGATCGCGGCCAGTAGCCGCTCCAGCCAGGGCAGCAGCGGGAAGAAGGCCAGGTTCGAGTGCACGTCCCCGTTCGGCAGGCGTACCTCGTATCCGTAGCCGAGCCCGGCCACGCCGGTGTACCAGAGCGCGTCCCAGCGGGCGGTCAGCAGGGTGTACCAGTGCTTGCCGTGTCCGGCGCTCCACAGCGCCAGGACGATCAGGCCCGTGGCGCGCACGGAGGCGTACCCGAGAAGTGCCGGGGCGGCCCGGCGCAGGGCCCCGGCACGTGCCACCGTCACGCGCGTCGCAAGATCGCTCACGGACTCGATTATCGGCGCTGCCGGGAACCGGACCGGCCACCGGGGCGCGCGCCGAGGGGGTGTCCGGGGGGACGCCAGGGGGACGCCCGGGGGATTCCGGGGAAACTCGGGGGGCGGGGGAGTGGCGTACGCCACACCGGTTGATCGCGTGCACTGAGAGGTGGGCCACGCGGCATTCGGGCGAATGAGCGTACCCTGACGTGTCACTCGCATGCCGTCGCGCAGGTCGGGGGCCACCGCTCCGCCCCGGCCGGGTCGCGGGGAGTCCCCACCCCGCGGGTCGCCGCACGCGAGGGCTCATCTGGGAGGTACGTACATGTCCGGGACGACCGCGGCCACCGACCGGCTGCGCCGTCGGGCGGCCGGGGCCAACCGCTGGGTCGTCCTGATCGTCCTCTGCACGAGCCTGCTGCTGGTGGCGGTGGACGCGACCGTGCTGCACGTGGCGGTGCCCGCGGTCACCGAGGATCTCAGGCCCGGCGCCATCGAACTGCTCTGGATCGTCGACACCTATCCCCTCGTCTGTGCCTCGCTGCTGATCCTGTTCGGCACGCTCGGCGACCGGGTGGGGCGCAGACGGATCCTGCTGCTGGGTTACGCCCTCTTCGGCATCGCCTCCGCCGTGGCGGCCTTCGCCCCGACCCCCCAGATGCTGATCTTCGCGCGGGGGCTGCTCGGCGTCGGCGGCGCCATGATCATGCCCGCCACGCTGTCGCTCCTGCGGCAGGTGTTCCCGGACCGGCGCGAGCGGGCGCTGGCGATCGGGGTCTGGAGCGCGGTCGCCGCGGTGGGCGCGGCGGTCGGGCCGCTGCTCGGCGGCTTCCTGCTCGAGCACTTCTGGTGGGGGTCGGTCTTCCTCGTCAACATCCCGCTGATGCTGGTCAGTCTGCCGGTGGGCCGGCTGCTGCTGCCCGAGTCGACCGGCGACCGGGACGGGCCCTGGGACGTGGTCGGGGCGTTGCTGGCGGCGGCCGGACTGTTCGGTGTGGTGCTGGGCGTGAAGCGGCTCGGCGGCGGGGAGCCGGTGCTGAGCGTGCTCACCGTGGGGCCGCTGGTGGTCGGCGCGGTGCTGCTGGTGATGTTCGTACGGCGGCAGCGGTGGCGGACGCATCCCCTCGTGGACCTCAGGATGTTCGCGCGTCCGGCGTTCAGCACGTCGGTGGGCTGCATCGTGCTGGCCATGCTGGCGCTGGTCGGGCTGGAACTGATCGCGGCGCAGTACCTGCAACTGGTGCTCGGTCTGTCGCCGCTCGCCACGGGGCTGCGGCTGCTGCCGCTGACGTTCGCCGCGATGGCGGCCGGGCTGGCCGGGGCGCGGATGCTGCGCCGGTTCGGGCCGCGGCGGATGGTGTGCTTCGGGTTCTGCCTGACCGCCGCCGCGGTGGTGGTGCTCACGGCGATGGGCGGGCGCGACAACCCGGGACTGCTCCTCACCGGCTTCGCGCTGCTCGGCTTCGGCCTGGAGACGACGCTGTTCGGGGCGTACGAGTCGATGCTGAGCGAGGCACCGGCGGCGCAGGCGGGCGGAGCGGCGGCGATCGGCGAGACGTCGTACCAGCTGGGCGCGGGGATGGGCATCGCCCTGCTGGGCACGGTGATGAACGCGGCCTACGCGCCCGGGCTCGCCGATGTGCCGGGGGTGCCGGCGAAGGCGTCCGGAGCGGCGGCGAACTCGCTGGGGGAGGCGTACGGGGTCGCCGAACAGCTCGGCGGGCCGGTCGGGGCCGCGCTGCGGCGGGCGGCCCGGGACGCCTTCGTGCACGGACTGCACGTCACGCTGCTGGTGAGCGCGGGGCTGTTGCTGCTGGGGGCGGTGATGGCGCTGCGGCTGCCGCGGGTGATGCACTGCGAGGAGCCGGCGGTCGAACTGCCCGCGCAGCGGGAGGCCGAGCGGCCCCGCGTCTCGGCCTGAGTGCCCCTCCGCTCCGGTCCCGTAGCGGTGCCGCGGCAGAGGAGCACGCTGGACGTGGGCGGCTCCACGTCGTAACGTCTGGCCGGAGTCGTGTAACTAGCGGTGCTAGGTTTCAGTTGCCGTCGCCGGAGGGTGTCCTCATGTCCTCGCAGTCGTCCCCGTTGCCCCCCTTCGATCCCGCCGACCCGCTCGGGATCGACGACCTGCTGGACGCGGAGGACCTGGCCGTCCGCGACACCATGCGGCAGTGGGCCGCCGACCGCGTCCTGCCGCATGTCGCCGAGTGGTACGAGAAGGGCGAGCTGCCCGTCATCCGGGAACTGGCCCGCGAACTGGGCGGCATCGGCGCTCTCGGCATGTCCCTGACCGGATACGGCTGCGCGGGCGCCACCGCCGTCCAGTACGGGCTCGCCTGTCTGGAGCTGGAGGCCGCCGACTCCGGCATCAGGTCCCTGGTCTCGGTGCAGGGCTCGCTCGCCATGTACGCCATCCACCGGTTCGGAAGCGAGGAGCAGAAGCAGAGGTGGCTGCCGCCCATGGCCGCCGGCGAGGTGATCGGCTGCTTCGGGCTCACCGAGCCCGACCACGGCTCCGACCCCGCCTCCATGCGCACCCACGCCAAGCGCGACGGCACCGACTGGGTCCTCAACGGCCGCAAGATGTGGATCACCAACGGCTCCGTGGCCGGCGTCGCCGTCGTCTGGGCGCAGACCGAGGACGGCATCCGCGGTTTCCTCGTGCCGTCCGGCACCCCCGGGTTCTCCGCCCCGGAGATCAAGCACAAGTGGTCCCTGCGGGCAAGCGTCACCAGCGAGCTGGTCCTGGACGACGTACGGCTGCCCGCCGACGCCGTACTACCAACGGCCACCGGTCTGCGCGGACCGCTCGGCTGCCTGTCCCACGCCCGCTACGGCATCGTCTGGGGTGCCATGGGAGCTGCCCGCTCCAGCTTCCAGGCCGCCCTCGACTACGCGACGACGCGCGAACAGTTCGGCAAGCCCATCGGCGGCTTCCAGCTGACCCAGGCCAAGCTCGCCGACATGGCGGTCGAACTGCACAAGGGGATTCTGCTCGCCCACCACCTGGGGCGGCGCATGGACGCCGGCCGCCTGCGTCCCGAGCAGGTCAGCTTCGGCAAGCTCAACAACGTGCGCGAGGCAATGGACATCTGCCGCACGGCGCGAACGATCCTCGGGGCGAACGGGATCTCCCTGGAGTACCCCGTGATGCGGCACGCGACCAACCTCGAGTCGGTGCTCACCTACGAGGGCACCGTCGAGATGCACCAGCTCGTGCTGGGCAAGGCGCTCACCGGGCTCGACGCCTTCCGGTGAGCCCCGGACGGGGCAGGGCCGGTGTACGGCCCTGCCTCAGCTCTGGTTGAAGAACCCGTCCGAGCGATGCACCGCCGGGTCCCCGTTGACGATCTCGGTGTCGGCCGGGGACAGCAGGAACACCCGGGTGGAGACGCGGTCGATGGAACCGCGCAGACCGAAGACGAGCCCGGCCGCGAAGTCGACCACGCGCTTGGCGTCGGAGGCTTCCATGGCCGTCAGGTTCATGATGACGGGCACGCCCTCCCGGTACAGCTCGCCGATGGCGCGGGCGTCCCGGAAGCTGTCCGGTGTCACCGTGCCGATCCGGCGGCCCCTGTCCTCTGCCGTGTCCGTCGCCACCTTCACCCGGGGGTCGGTGACCCAGGCGTCCCCGGACTCGGTCCCCTCCGTGTAGTCGTCGTCGTAGTAGCGCTCGTCATCGTTGTCGTCGACGAGGCCGAGCCACGCACTCGCCTTGCGCACCGATCCCATGGACGCCTCCTTTCACAGCGGTCTTTTCTGCATTCCGCATCCCTATGGTCATCCATGATGCTGACAACGTGCCAAGCGAACAGGCGCCGCACGGGGGGTTTGTGACGGTACTGGTGCACGACGAATACGTCGAGAGCCCGTGTGCCCCAAGGGTTCTGCGCTACACGGCTGCTGACTGAGAGTGAAATATGATTGTCCTCGGCACATGGGTGATGCACGGTGCGTACGGGTGAACGAAGGGGTCGATACGATGCCGCGACTCAACGTTCAGCACACCAAGGGGGATGGTCGTGTTCGGAATCGTCAGGCCCTGCCGTCACCGCCTCGGGGAAGGACTCGGAGCCCAGTGGATGGCCCATTTGTGCGGGCTGTGCCTGGCTCTGCGCGGTGACCACGGACAGTTCGCGCGGATCGTGACGAACTACGACGGGCTGCTGCTCTCGGTCCTGACGGAGGCTCAGGCGGAACGCACGGGCGGGGCCGACGGCTTGCGGCGGACCGCCGGGCCGTGTCCGCTGCGCGGCATGCGCACCGCGTCCGTCGCCCTGGGGGAGGGTCCGCGGCTCGCGGCAGCCGTCTCCCTGGTGCTGGCCTCGGCCAAGGTGCGCGACCATGTCGCCGACGGTGACGGACTGCTGGCGCGCCGGCCGGTGGCTCTCGCTGCGCGCCGGGTCGCCGACCGCTGGAGCCGGGCGGGCGCCAGGACCGGGGCCGGTGTCGGATTCGACACCGCCGTCCTTCTGGACGCGGTGGACCGGCAGACCGGCGTCGAGGCGATCGCCGGCCCCGGGACGCCGATCCTGGCCGTCACCGAGCCGACCGAGACCGCGACCGCCGCGGCCTTCGCGTACACCGCGGTCCTCGCCGGACGGCCGGGCAACGCCGCCCCGCTCGCCGAGGCCGGGCGCCTGTTCGGGCGGCTCGCGCACCTTCTGGACGCCGTGGAGGACCGCGCGTCCGACGCCGCCACCGGCGCCTGGAACCCGCTCGCCGCCACCCGGACGCCGCTCGGCGAGGCGCGCCGGCTCGCCGACGACGCGGTGCACGGCATCCGGCTCGCCCTGCGCGAGGCGGAGTTCGGCGACGGGCGGCTCGTCCATCGACTGCTCGTGCACGAACTGCCGCGCTCCGTCGACCGCGCCTTCGGTACCGACTCCTGCGGGCACACGCCCGAGGGGGCGTTCGGACCGCCGCAGGGGCCGTACGCCCCGCAGAGCCCGTACACCCCGCAGGCTCCGTACGACCCGAACGCCCCCCACACCGGGGGCGGTGAGCCGCCGCGGCCCCGCGGGCGCGGGTTCTGGGCCGGGTGCGCGGTGGCCGTCGGGCTGTGCTGCACCTGCAAGGTGTGCTGTGCCAACGAGTTCGAGGGGCCGTGGTCGGGCAGGAAGCGCTCGGGCTGCTGCAACTGCGACTGCTCGTGCTGCGAAGGGTGCGACTGCTGCGACGGCTGCGAGTGTTGCTGTGACGGCTGCGACTGCTGTGACGGCTGCTCGTGCTGCGACTGCTGACCGCGGCCGGCCGCCCGCGGGTCACGGGTCCGGACGGGGTGCGGGTGGCGGGGTTTGGCCGCCGGGCCGCGTATGGAAGGGCTCATCTCATGAGGGACCTGTCCGATCAGTGCAAGCAGGGCCGTGGGCCCCGTACCGTGGCGGTGGCCGCGTTTCCGTCCCGCCCGCCCGGACCGACGGGTGCGGGCCCGTGGACTATCCGGAGCGTCGAGTTCCGGACATCTGTCGGGCCTGGACGATCGCGGGCGGGGCGGTCGTGACCGCCACCGCCGAGGCGGGCGAACCGACCGTCGGCGGGCGGCCTTTCGGCGGCGGGGTGCGACCCGCCGCCGGATCCGGCGCGGCGTGGGCCTCCCGGGTCGACCTGGGAGAGTGCCCGGCCGGACGGCGCCGCGAGGGCATAGGGGGCGCGGGGGTCACGACGTCGTGACGGCGGCCGGAGAGCACGGCCCGCCCCGGGGTCGTCCTCCCACTGTTGACCACATGTCAATTCGACCTGATCGCGCATAGTTCACTCGAATCGCTCATGGTCGCACGGCCGAAAGGCACCCTTGCGCCGACCGGTCGTTCGGCCGAATACTCCCCCACAGCGCTTGTCAGGGGCACGGCATGTTCGGAATCCGAACGGCCGTCCTCTGACTGCGCCTCACGGGCCCCGACCCCACGCGGGCCCCCAACTTCCTTTGTGGAGGAACGTAAAGTGAGGATCAAGCGCACCACCCCCCGCGGCGGCATGACGAGACGGACTCGGCTGATCGCCATTGCCTCCGGCTTCGTGGCCGCAGCCGCGTTCGCGGTCCCCAGCGCGAACGCGTCCGACGCCCCCACCACCTTCAGCGCGGCGCAGCTCACCACCGCGAGCGACTCCGTGCTCAAGGCCGACATCCCGGGCACCGCCTGGGCCGTCGACAGCAAGACCAACCGGGTCGTCGTCACCGTCGACAGCACGGTCTCCCAGGCCGACATCGCCCGGATCCAGCGGCAGGCGGGGAACAACTCCGGCGCCCTGACCATCAAGCACACCCCCGGGAAGTTCAACAAGCTGATCTCCGGCGGCGACGCCATCTATGCGAGTAGCTGGCGCTGCTCGCTGGGCTTCAACGTCAAGGACAACAGCGGCAACTCCTACTTCCTGACCGCCGGTCACTGCACCGACGGTGCGGGCACCTGGTGGGCGAACTCCTCCGGCTCGACCGTGCTCGGTACCACCGCCGGCTCCTCCTTCCCCGGCCACGACTACGGCATCGTGCGCTACACCAACTCCTCGGTGGCCCACCCGAGCGCCGTCGGCAGCGTGAACATCACCAGCGCGGCCACGCCGTCCGTCGGCACCACCGTCTACCGGCGCGGCTCGACCACCGGCATCCACAGCGGCCAGGTCACGGGGCTCAACGCGACGGTCAACTACGGCAACGGCGAGATCGTCAACGGCCTCATCCAGACCACGGTCTGCGCCGAGCCCGGTGACTCCGGCGGCTCGCTCTACTCCAACAGCGGCATCGCCTACGGTCTGACCTCCGGTGGCAGCGGCAACTGCTCCTCCGGCGGCACGACCTTCTTCCAGCCGGTCACCGCCGCGCTGAGCGCGTACGGGGTCCACATCGGCTGATCTCCCCCCGTGCCGGGCCGTGATGTGCGCGGCCCGGCGCCCGTCCCGCGCTCGACAGCGAAGCCCCCGTACGCAACCGGCGTGCGGGGGCTCGCCCTTGGGCGCGGCGCGGGTTACGGTCGAAGGACCGTGAGCCGGCGCGCCCGTGCCGGATTGGGGGGCCGTGATGGTCGAGGAACTGGTGACGGCGGGGGTGGCGCTCGCGTCCGTCGGAGCGGTGGGCCTGATGGCGGCGGCGCGGGTCGTCAAGCAGTACGAGCGGGGCGTGGTGTTCCGCCTCGGCAGACTGCGCCCGCAGGTGCGCGGACCCGGGTTCACGCTGGTCGTCCCGTTCGTGGACCGGCTCCACAAGGTCAACATGCAGATCGTGACCATGCCCGTGCCGGCGCAGGAGGGCATCACCCGGGACAATGTGACGGTGCGTGTGGACGCCGTCGTCTACTTCAAGGTGACCTCGCCCGCCGAGGCACTGGTCCAGGTGGAGGACTACCGCTTCGCGGTCTCGCAGATGGCGCAGACCTCGCTGCGGTCCATCATCGGCAAGAGCGAGCTGGACGATCTGCTGTCCGACCGCGAGAAGCTGAACGAGGGTCTGGAGCTGATGATCGACAGCCCGGCCGTGGAATGGGGCGTCACCATCGACCGGGTGGAGATCAAGGACGTCTCCCTGCCCGAGACGATGAAGCGGTCCATGGCCCGGCAGGCGGAGGCCGACCGGGACCGGCGGGCGCGGGTCATCAACGCGGACGCGGAGTTCCAGGCGTCCAAGAAGCTGGCCGAGGCGGCCCAGCAGATGGCGGACACGCCCGCGGCGCTGCAGCTGCGCCTGCTCCAGACGGTGACGGCGGTCGCCGCCGAGAAGAACTCCACCCTGGTCCTGCCCTTCCCGGTCGAGCTGCTGCGGTTCCTGGAGAGGGCGCAGCAGCAACTGCCCGCGCCGGCCCCGGCGTCCGAGCCCCGGGGGGATGCCGAGCCCGAGGGGTCGAGTTCGAGCCAGGGCTAGAGAGGGGAACGCGGGCCGGACATCCGCACAGGGTGTTTGCGCTGTGAATGTTGCGTGAACGGCCCCGCGGTGACCTTGGTCGACGGGCCGATACGCAGGGGGAGTACGTCCGTTGAGGTACACACGTCCAGAAGTCGACCTTGTGTGCTGCCGGGGGCATCGGAATAGTGGGCGCCGTTCCACCGCCTTTCGGCTCGTCGGGTCCCCACTACCCATCGGGCCGATCCCCCCACAGGAGGACGACAGTTGAAGCACCGACGCATACCCGGACGCCGTGCGGCCGTGGCGGGAGCGGGCGTCGCCGCCCTGCTCGTCGCGGGATTCACCTTCCAGAGTGCGAACGCCAGTGAACCCGCGAAGACCCCCGAGGCCCGGACCCTTTCGGCTGTGGCGGCCGGAAAGCTCGCCTCGACACTCGTGCGGGACCTCGGCGCCGACGCCGCGGGCACGTACTACGACGCCGAGACGAAGAGCCTCGTGGTGAACGTGCTCGACGCGAGCAGCGCCGAGACCGTCGAGCGGGCGGGCGCCACGGCGAGAGTCGTGGGCAACTCCCTCACCGAACTGGCCGGCGCCCGCGCCGCGCTGGAGAAGGACGCGGCCATCCCCGGCACCTCGTGGGCGACGGACCCCGTGACCAACAAGGTCGTCGTCACCGCCGACAGCACGGTCTCCGCGGCCGAGTGGACCACCCTGAGCAAGGTCGTCGACGGGCTCGGCGAGAAGGCCGAACTCACGCGGTCGAAGGGGGAGTTCAAGCCCTTCGTCGCGGGCGGTGACGCGATCACCGGATCCGGCGGCCGCTGCTCGCTCGGCTTCAACGTGGTCAAGGACGGCCAGCCGTACTTCCTCACCGCGGGCCACTGCACGGCGGCGATCTCCACCTGGTCGGACGCCTCCGGCACGGTGATCGGCCAGAACGAGCGGTCCAGCTTCCCGGGCAACGACTTCGGTCTGGTCAGGTACACCGCGAGCGTCGACCACCCGAGCGCGGTGAACCTCTACAACGGCTCGACGCAGGCGATCACCAGGGCGGGCGCGGCGACCGTCGGCGAGAGGGTGACCCGCAGCGGCTCGACGACCCAGGTGCACAGCGGCACGGTCACCGGTCTGAACGCCACCGTGAACTACGCCGAGGGCACGGTCAGCGGTCTGATCCAGACCGACGTGTGCGCCGAGCCCGGTGACAGCGGCGGCTCCCTGTTCGACGGCGACACCGC
Organism: Streptomyces sp. NPDC052043; assembly: GCF_044548235.1. Lineage (NCBI taxonomy): Bacteria > Bacillati > Actinomycetota > Actinomycetes > Kitasatosporales > Streptomycetaceae > Streptomyces > Streptomyces sp. NPDC052043. The sequence continues at coordinate 358,046 of NZ_JBIUBT010000008.1, read as the reverse complement.
GATCGGCCTCACCTCCGGTGGCAGCGGTGACTGCACCTCGGGCGGTGTGACCTTCTTCCAGCCGGTCACCGAGGCCCTCTCGGCGACCGGCGCCCAGATCGGCTGACCCCGGCCCCGGCCTCCCCACGGCCGACGAAGGCCCCGCCCCCCGAGTCCGGAGGCGGGGCTTTCGCATGGCCGTCACGCCCCTCGGCAGGTGGAGCGCCGGCCCTTGTCGCGGTGTTCACCAGCTGATCCCGGCCGCCACCGGCAGGTGGTCACTGCCCGTGTCCGGCAGGGTCCACGAGCTCTCCGGTGTCACGCCGCGCACCAGGATCTGGTCGATCCGCAGCATCGGGAACGTCGCCGGCCAGGTGAAGCCGAAGCCCTTCCCCGCCACGTCCTGGACCGAGCGCAACCGCGCGGTGATGCCGGCGAACGCGCGGTCGTCCATGGTGCCGTTCAGGTCGCCGAGCAGCACCACCCGCTCATTGCGCTCGGCGGCGACGGCCTCGCCGAGCGCCTGCGCGCCTCTGTCCCGTGAGGCCGTCCAGAAGCCCGCCCGGGGATTCACCCGTGCGGACCCCAGGTGGGCCACGTACACCGCCAGCGGACCCCGGTCCGTGGCCACCGTGGTGCGCAGCGCCCGGTTCGTGACCATCTTCTTGTCGAGCGGCTTGGTGTCCGCCAGCGGACCGTAGTCCACGATGTCGATCGGCCGGGTGTCCGACAGGGGCAGCTTGCTCCACAGCCCGACCGTGCCCTGCACCGTGTGGTACGGGTACGCCTTCGCCAGTTCCTTCTCGTACAGCGGCTTCGCCTGCGGGGTGATCTCCTCCAGGGCCAGCACGTCCACGCCGGAGGCGGCCAGGTCGCGGGCGGTGCGGGCCGGGTCGGGGTTGTCGGCGTTGACGTTGTGGGTGGCCACGGTGAGGTCGCTGCCCGGGTGGGACTTGTCGCTGAGCAGCCCGCCGAACAGGTGCAGCCACACCAGGACCGGCAGCAGCAGCGCGACCACCGCGGAGGCGGAGCGGCGCCACAGCGCCCCGGCCAGCAGCACCGGGACGAACAGGCCGAACCATGGCAGGAAGGTCTCCGCCAGGCTGCCGAGGTTCCCGATCCGGTTCGGGATCTTCGCGTGCAGCAGCATGACCAGGCCCAGCAGCAGCGTCAGCGCCGCGAGCAGCGGGCCGCGCTTCCACGGCCCCGGCCGAAAGACGGCGCGTGCCGCCCGGCGGACGCGCGCGCGCCAGGTCCCGGCGCCGGTCTCCCGGCGGTCGGCACCGCCCTGCCCGGTCTCCGCCTCCGCCGTGTCCACCTGCGTCATCGTCTGTCCGCGCTCACCGCCGGTCACCGCAGCGTCCTCGGATCCCGGGCGGGGTCGGTACAGGGTCGTGCTGCGGGTGGGGTTCGAGTCATGCCGCCAGTCAAGGCGGCGCGGTGTTGCCGGCGCGTATGTGTTTTTCGATACGCCGACGATATGCGCGGGCTCGTAGCATCGACAGCATGCGCGTGCTGATCGTCGAGGACGAGCCCTTTCTGGCGGAAGCCATCCGCGACGGCCTGCGTCTGGAAGCGATCGCGGCCGACATCGCGGGTGACGGCGACACCGCGCTGGAACTGCTGAGCGTCAACGCCTACGACATCGCCGTCCTCGACCGGGACATTCCCGGACCGACCGGTGACGAGATCGCCCAACGTATCGTCGCCTCCGGCAGCGGCATGCCGATCCTCATGCTCACCGCGGCCGACCGTCTCGACGACAAGGCCTCCGGGTTCGAACTCGGCGCCGACGACTACCTCACGAAGCCCTTCGCGCTTCGCGAGCTCGCGCTCAGGCTCAGAGCGCTCGACCGCAGACGTGCCCACAGCAGGCCGCCCGTGCGGGAGCTCGCGGGCCTGCGGCTGGATCCGTTCCGCCGCGAGGTCTACCGGGACGGCCGCTACGTGGCGCTCACCCGGAAGCAGTTCGCCGTGCTCGAGGTCCTCGTCGGCGCCGAGGGCGGTGTCGTCGGTGCCGAAGAACTCCTGGAACGCGCGTGGGACGAGAACGCCGACCCGTTCACCAACGCCGTACGCATCACCGTCTCTGCACTGCGCAGGCGCCTCGGCGAACCCTGGATCATCGCCACCGTGCCGGGCGTCGGCTACCGCATCGACACGCAACCGGAGGCCGGACACGAGGGGCGCGAGGGACACGAGGGAGAGGAGCGTGGATCCGGACCCGGGGGAGGCGAGCGTGGATAGAGCACCCGGATTGAGCGTGCGCCTCAAGCTCACCCTCAGCTACGCCGGATTCCTCATGCTGGCCGGCGTCCTGCTGCTCGCGGCGGTGTGGGTGTTCCTCCTGCGGTACGTCCCCGACCGCGCGCTCATCGTCCCCGGCTCCACCGGCACCCTCACCCCTGAGGTTTTCCCCGTCCGGTTCAACCTTCTGCGCGTTTTTGCCCCGAGGGCGGCCGTGGTGCTGGCGTTCCTGCTGGTGTTCGGCCTCGTGGGAGGGTGGATCCTGGCCGGCCGGATGCTCGCCCCGCTGGCCCGCGTCACGGGCGCCACCCGCATGGCCACGAACGGATCGCTCTCCCACCGGATCCGGCTGCCGGGCCGCAGGGACGAGTTCCGCGAACTCGCCGACGCCTTCGACACGATGCTCGAACGGCTCGAAGCACACGTCGCCGAACAGCAGAGATTTGCGGCCAACGCCTCGCACGAGTTGCGCACCCCGCTGGCGATCTCGAAGGCGCTCCTCGACGTGGCCCGCACCGATCCGGACCACGACGCCGGCAAAGTCTTCGACCGCCTCCACGCCGTCAACACCCGGGCGATCGACCTCACCGAGGCACTGCTCCTGCTCAGCCGTGCCAACCAGAGGTCCTTCACCCGGGAACCCGTCGACCTGTCCCTGCTGGTGGAAGAGGCCGCCGAAACACTCCTCCCCCTCGCGGAAAGGCACGGCGTCACCCTCGAAACCTCCGGCGACATCACCCCCACGACCGGATCGCAGGCGCTCCTGCTGCAACTGACCACGAACCTCGTGCACAACGCGATCGTCCACAACCTGCCGGAACAGGGCACCGTGTGGGTCGATACCAGCGTCCGCCCCGGGACGGTGCTGCTCACCGTCGAGAACACCGGCGAGAAGCTCACCCCCGAGCTGGCCTCGACGCTCACCGAACCGTTCCAGCGCGGCACCGAGCGCACGCACGCCGACCAGGCGGGCGTCGGTCTCGGCCTGGCCATCGTCAAGACCATCGCCCACGCACACGACGGGACACTCACCCTCACCCCGCGCCCTGCCGGCGGGATCCGCGTCACGGTGGAACTGCCCGCGACGGCCCCGCACACCGACGGGTGACCTGAACCCGACCCGTCACGGAAAGTGCCGTCTTTGCTGCAAGTCGTTGCCCGGCACTCGTTTCCCCTCGTTTCCGTAGTGCCCACCTCGCCTGGTAATCGCTGATGTGTTCGAATCGAGGTCGCCGACCAGGGGTGACGGGGGTTAGAGTAATCGAACGAGCGTACGATGAACGTATCGGGCATATAGCTGAAAAGGGGTGGAGTGAAGGAGGTGTGACATGGCGGGCTTCGCTCATCTGCATGTCGCCTCCGGTTACTCCGCCCGCTATGGCGCCGCCCATCCGGAGCACCTGGTGCGAAGGGCGGCCGAGCGGGGCGTGGCGGCGCTCGCGCTGACCGACCGGGACACGGTCACCGGTGCCGTTCGCTTCGCCCGGGCGTGTGCGAAAGAGGGGGTCCGGCCGGTCTTCGGTGTCGACCTGGCCGTGGCGGCGCTCGCGCCTCCACCACCCGGGCAGCGGCGCCGTACTCCGGTGCGTGGTGGTGCGCACGTGATCGAGCCGCCGCTGCGGTTCGTGCTGCTCGCGCAGAACCGGGAGGGCTGGGCCCGGCTGTGCCGCATCACCTCGGCCGCCCATGCCGACGCCCTCGGGGGCAGGGCGCCGGTGGTGCCGTGGGAGGCGCTGCGCGAGCACGGCGGTCCCGGCCTGGTGGTCCTGCTCGGGCCGCTCTCGGAGCCGGTGAGGGCCCTGTCGGTGGGGCGGGAGGACGTCGCGGTGAGGCTGCTGGCGCCCTGGAAGGAGATCTTCGGGAGGGGGGTCCGGCTGGAAGCTGTTGCGCAGAAACGTTTCGGCATCGGTCCGGGATCCCTTCGACTGGCTGCCCGGACGCTGGCGCTGGCCGACCGCACCGGTACGACCGCCGTGCTCTCCAACGCCGTCCGCTACGCCGATCCCGAACAGCATCGGCTCGCCGATGTCCTGGACGCCGCGCGGCTGCTGCGCCCGATCGACCGGCGCCACCTGGACGGCGGACAGCGCTGGCTCAAGGACGGGAGGGCGATGGCGGGCGTGGCGCGGATGGTCGCCGAGTGCGCCGGGGCGGATGTCCGGCGGGCGCGTCGTCTGCTGGCGGACACCGCCGCCACGGCGGCCGCGTGCGTCGTCGATCCGGCGGCGGACCTCGGGCTCGGCGCCCGGCACTTCCCGGAACCGGCCCTCTTCGGCGCCGGACCCGGAGCGGGAGAGGCCGCACGGCTGCTGCGCCGGCGGTGCGAGGAGGGACTGCTCCGGCGTGGCCTGGACCGCGACCGAGCCGTGCTGGAGCGGCTGGAGGAAGAGCTCGACGTGATCTCCCGGCTGTCCTACGACTCGTATTTCCTCGCGGTGGGCCAGGTCGTCGCCGATATCCGGGCGAAGGGCGTCCGGGTCGCGGCCCGCGGATCGGGTGCCGGGTCGATGGTCTGCCACGCGCTGGACATCGCCACCGCCAATCCACTCGACCACCGCCTGCTGTTCGAACGCTTCCTGAGCGTGCGCCGGGGCTCGCTGCCCGACATCGACATCGACGTGGAGTCCGCCCGGCGGCTGGAGTGCTACGACGCGATCTTCGAACGGTTCGGGAAGGAACGGGTGGCGGTCACCGCCATGCCCGAGACCTACCGCGCCCGCCGGGCCCTGCGCGACACCGGGCTCGCGCTGGGGATCGCCCCGGCCGACGTCGACCGGATCGCCAAGAGCTTCCCGCACCTGCGGGCCTGCGACATCACCGGCGCGCTCGCCGAGCTGCCCGAGCTGCGGCAACTGGCCGGTGAGGCACATCGGTACGGGCCCCTGTGGGAGCTTGCCGAAGGCCTCGACTCCCTGGTCCACAGCATGGCCATGCACCCCTGTGGCGTGGTCGTCAGCGACGCGACCCTGCTGGACCGGCTGCCCGTGCAGCCCACCCCGCAGGGCGACTACCCCATGGCCATGGCGGCGAAGGAGGAGATCGAGGCGCTGGGCAACATCAAGCTCGACGTCCTGGGTGTGCGCATGCAGTCCGCCATGGCCCACGCCGTCGCCGAGATCGAACGGGCCACCGGCAACCGCGTCGACCTGGACGACCCCCGGCAGGTGCCGCTCGACGACGTCTTCGCCTTCAAGCTCATCCAGGAGAGCCAGACCCTGGGTCTGTTCCAGCTCGAGTCGCCCGGGCAGCAGGATCTTCTGGCCCGGATGCAGCCGCGTGATCCGCAGGACGTCATCGCCGACATCAGTCTCTTCCGGCCCGGTCCGGTCGCCGGTGGCATGCCCGAGCGGTACATCGCCGCCCGGCACGGCGGCACACCCTCGTACGCCCATCCGGATCTGGAGCCGGTGCTCGCCGACACCTACGGCGTGACCATCTGGCACGAGCAGATCATCGAGACGCTGTCCGTGATGACCGGCTGCGACCGGGCGCTGGCGGAGATCGCCCGGCGGGCGCTCGGTGACAAGGACCGGTTGCCCAGGATCAGGGCCTGGTTCGATCGGCTGGCATGCGCGCGCGGCTACAGCGCGGCCGTCCGGGACGAGGTCTGGAAGACCGTCGAGGCCTTCGGAGCGTACGGCTTCTGCCGGGCGCACGCGGTCGCCTTCGCCGTACCGGCCCTGCAGAGCGCCTGGCTCAAAGCGCACTACCCGGCGTTCCTGCTGGCAGGCCTACTCGAACACGACCCCGGTATGTGGCCCAAGCGTGTTCTCGTCTCCGACGCCCGCCGACGCGGCGTGCAGGTCCTGCCCGTCGACGTCAACCGCTCCAAGGTGAAGCACACCGTGGAGAAGGCCGAGGGGGAGCAGTGGGGAGTGCGGCTCGCGCTGTCCGCGGTGCACGGCATCAGCGAGGAGGAGTGCGCCCGGATCGAGGAGGGCCAGTCGTACGGATCGCTGTCCGACTTCTGGCAGCGGGCCCGCCCCAGCAGGCCCACCACCGAACGCCTCGCGGAGATCGGCGCCTTGAGCTGCCTCCACGACGGCCGGCTCACCCGCCGCGACCTGCTGCTGCAGATCGCCGAACTCCACCGGCAGTCCCGCAACCGGACCGCGGGATCAGGACAACTGCCCATCGAAGCGGGCGCGGTCGGCGGCGCGGAGCCGAGCGGTCTGCCGGAGATGACCGGTCGTGAGGCGCTGAGCGCGGAGCTGAACACCCTCGGCGTCGACGTCTCCAGGCATCTGATGGAGCACCACCACCGGCTGCTGCGCGAGATCGGCGCCACCGACGCGGCGCACCTGACCGGGATGCGCGCCGGTCAGCAGGTGCTCGTCGCCGGTGTGCGGGCCTCGACCCAGACCCCGCCGATCGCGAGCGGCAAGCGGATCATCTTCGTCACCCTGGAGGACGGCTCCGGGCTGGTCGACCTGGCGTTCTTCGAGGACTCCCACCCGGCCTGCGCGCACACCGTCTTCCACAGCGGGCTGCTGCTGGTCCGCGGCACGGTCCAGGTCCGCGGCACCCGCCGCACCGTCGTCGGCACGATGGCCTGGGACCTGGACGAGATCGCCGCGGCCCGTCGCGACAACGGTCCCGAGGCCGCGCTCGCCCTCCTCGGTGAGAGCCGTCCGCACCCGACCCCCGCGCAGCCGCGGCGCACCCTGGTCAACGGCACCACCGGTGCCCGGCTGCACCCGTACGCCGATCTGCAGCCCGCCGGCAGCCGTTCGGCCGACCTGAAGAAGTTCGGCCACCGCAGTCCGGGGAGTGCGGGATGACCCCACGTCAGCGGCACATCGCCCACCTCCATCTGCATGCCTCGCTGACCGAGGACCAGTACGCCGATGTAATCGAACTGATGTCCGGAATCACGCCCCACGTCCAGGCCGTCCCGCCCAACGCCGTGCAGTTGGACCTGACATCGGCGCTCCGGTACTTCGACCTGTCTCCCTACGACGTGGTCCAGCTGGCGAAGATCAGGCTGAAGGCCCTCTACGGCATCGACAGCAGCGCCGGGCTCGCCGGCAACCGCATGCTCGCGGCCATGGCGGCCGACGCCTCGGCGCCGGAGGAGACCACCTGGGTCCCCGTGGACCGGGCCGCCCAATGGCTGTATCCGCGCCCGCTCACCGCGCTGCCCGGGGTCGGCCGCGCCACGGCCTCGACGCTCGCCAGGTACGGCCTGCACACCATCGGCCAGATCGCCGACCTGCCCCCGGTGACCCTGCAACGGCTCCTCGGCGCGGGTCCCGCCCGTCTGCTGACCGAACGCGCCCGCGGCCACGATCCCCGCTCGGTCGCCCGCACGGAACCGGCGGAGCATCTGGTCGCCGATCTCGTGCTGGAGCGGGACTGCCTGGACCCTGCGCGACACCACCGGGCGGTCCTGGGACTTGCCGACCGGATCGGCCAACGCCTGCGCGGTGAGAGCCGGGTCGCCGGCCGGCTCACCCTCACCGTGCGGTACGCCGACCGCAGTTCCACCACGCGCACCCGCGCGCTGCCGGAACCCACCAACCACTCTCCGGTCCTTGCCGCGACCGCCCTGGGGCTGCTGGCCGCGCTCGGGTTGCAGCGGGCGCGTGTGCGCGCCTACGCGATCCGTGCCGACGACCTGCTGTCGGCCGGCAGTGCCTACGCGCAGCTCTCGCTGGATCCGGGTGACGCCCGGGCCCGCGCCGCCGAAGCGGCCGCGGACCGGGCCCGTCGCCGCTTCGGACCCGAGGCCGTACGGCCGGCCGCTCTGGCGGACTGACCGTTCGTCCGTCCGCGCGATCTCCTACCGTGACGCCATGGTCGCGAGTACGCTCCGTGCGGTCGTGCCGTCCGGCCAGGTCCACCCGGCGACGAGGTGTCCGGACGACCCCCGCGCGGCCTCCGCCGGCCGCAGGACGCGGTTGATGCGAACGTCGAGCCCGCCGTCGGGGTCGGCGCCGTGCACGGTGACCGTCGGGTCGGGGGTGTCACTCCTGCTCTGGTGCTGCGGTATCGCCTCGCCGCGCAGGAGCGCGCGCAACTGCGCCATCACCACCGGGTCGTGGACGCCGTCGTAGATCCACCGAGTACCGAGCACCCCGTGCTCGGAGGTGCCGATCAGTGCCTCACCGGGGACGCCCTCCAGCGCCGCACCGCGGTAGCCCATCGGCACCAGATACGCCACCGGCTCCTGCGGGGTCGCGTCCACCACGACCATGAACTCGATCCCGACCGCTCCCTCCGGATCGTCCAGGCGGAACCCACCGGCCTTGACCAGTTCCGGCGTCGATGCGCCGCCCACGTACCAGCTCTGCTTCGGCAGCCAGTCGGCAAGCAACTCCAGCTTGGTGGGCGTCAAGGTGGTGTGGTGGATGAAGGCCATGCGAACTCCCTCACGCGCAGGTCCGGTCCCGTCCTCCAACGGGATGTGATCGAACCTATAGGAAACGGCCGTGCCTCCCGAACCCATGGCAACAGGCCCTCGGCCAAATATTCGTGACGGCCCATCAGGGGCATTATCACGGCCCCCGGTTACCCGTGGAAGTTTTTACTGACGCGTAACTTCACAGTTGGACTACTCGTCCGTAACTTGACGAGTGAACAGCATCCCGTGATCCGGATCACAGGGCGTAGTGCCGTCGCACCTCCCTTGAGCCGCAAGGAGATCACTCGATGCTGCCCTTCAAGCGCGCCCTCAGACCCCTCGCCGCCCTGCTGCTGGCCGCCGCCCTCGCCGTCGCCCCCGCCGCCACCGTCCATGCGGCCGGCGCTCCGAGCAGGGGCTGGAACGACTACGGCTGCAAGCCCTCCGCCGCCCACCCCCGCCCCGTCGTCCTCGTCCACGGCACCTTCGGCAACTCCGTCGACAACTGGCTGTCCCTCGCGCCGTACCTGAAGGACCGCGGGTACTGCGTCTTCTCCCTCGACTACGGCCAGTTGCCGGGCGTCCCGCTCTTCCACGGCCTCGGCCCCATCGACCAGTCGGCCGAGCAACTGTCCGCGTTCGTCGACCAGGTGCTCGCCGCGACCGGCGCCGCCAAGGCCGACCTCGTCGGCCACTCACAGGGCGGGATGATGCCCCGCTACTACCTGAGGTTCCTCGGTGGAGCCGCCAAGGTGAACGCCCTCGTCGGCATCGCACCCGACAACCACGGCACCACCCTCAGCGGCCTCACCCACCTCCTGCCCTACTTCCCGGGCGCGAGCGACCTGCTCAAGTCCGCGACCCCCGGCCTCGCCGACCAGATAACCGGGTCCGCCTTCCTCACCAAGCTCAACGCGGGCGGCGACACCGTGCCCGGCGTGCACTACACGGTCATCGCCACCCAGTACGACGAGGTGGCCACGCCGTGGCGCAGCCAGTACCTGAGTGGCCCCGACGTGCGCAACGTCCTGTTGCAGGACCTGTGCGCGGTCGACCTGTCCGAGCACGTGGCGATCGGCACGATCGACCGCGTCGCCTTCCACGAGGTGGCCAACGCGCTCGATCCCGCGCACGCCACCGCCACCACCTGCCTGTCGGTCTTCAGCTGACGTGCCGCGGGGCCTGCCCGTCCTGAGCCACCGGGCGGGCCCCGCGTTCAACGGGCCGCGTGCGGCCTCGCCCGCCGCCGGCCGCGGCGCGCCGGCGGGCCGCGGCGAACAGGGCCGCCGAGCCGAGCGCCAGGGCGGCCGCGCCGCCGACCGCGAGGTACGGGGTGCGGCCGTCGCCGCCGGTCTCGGCCAGGTTCACCGGGCCGCCGTCGGCCCGCGGCCGGTTCGGCTCGTCGGCGGCCCGCACAGTACGGTCCGCCGCGGCTGTGTCCCCGGCCGACCGTACGGCCGGGTCCGGCGCCGGGCTCGCGGCCGGGTCCGCCGACGCCGGCGCCACCGGGTCCGTCGTGGTCCGGGTGTCGGCGTCGCAGGTTGCGAGCGACCTCACGCGATCAAGGCCGGCGCAGCGCAGACCGGTAGTCGAACGGTCGATGTTGGCCGTCGTTGGTTGCTGTGGGCCGACCTCGGACGGCCCAGAGACGGCCCGACGCGCGACCCAGCAGATTTACATCGGGCTCCGCCTACGCCCTGCGGTTTCCCTGGCAGTTGGCGCCGCCGGGGGACGCCTGGGGGAAACAGAAGTCGATGGGCAGTCAGAGACCTTCTGATCCGTAGGATCGGGCAACCCGTTGAGCGGGGGCTCCGCCTTCTTCCGGACTGATCGCTGACGCTCGTGATCGCCGGTCTCTGCGTGCCGTAGTTGCCGTCATTTCTCTGGTTGTCGTCGCCCCGCCATCGCTACGCTTCCCGCGGAGGTGGGGATGTTCGATGCGGTGATCATCGGCGTTGGCAGTGCCATCTGCATGGCGTTCGGCGCGTGGCTCGTCGGGTGGCAGTACCGCCGGCGCGCGGACACCCGGGCGGGCTGGGGCGCCATAGCGATCGGACTGGGGCAGTTGTTTCACGCAGCCGGCTCCTGGGCCGGAAGCCGCCAGCCACTCGGCCACATCCTGGCTGCCGGTTCTGCGGCATTCAGCATCACTGGCTTCATTCTGGTGGTGCGCGACCGCGACATCTTCCGAAACGGTCGCGGCGGCCGGAAGCGCCGAAAGCTGCCTCCACTGCACCCGTGATGGGCAGGACTGGGCCTGCGCCACGCGTATCCACACGATCAAGCGTGGTCTTGATCGGGGAGACGCCTGCCTGGCATGTGCCGCGCGCTGCCCACGCTCCTCGTCCTGCGAGACATTGAGCGCTGTTCAGATGCAAGACGTCGTCATCGCGCTGTGGTGTCACTCCGCGTGCGTGCCCACGCGCCCTCCCCGGCCCGGCGTGCCGAGTTCTGAAACCGTGCCGACCGACACTATTGCCTCGGTGCAGCCGCGCCGACTACCTTCTGAACATGTTCACTGAACGCGTTCAGGCAACTCGCGCCGAACGAAAACGGCGGACCACCACCCGCATCATCGAAGCCGCCGAAAGACTCTTCCAGGAGCGTGGCTTCCAGGGCACAACGGTGCGGCAGATCGCGACGGAGGCGGGTGTTTCCGTGGGTGCCGTCATGGCAGTGGGGGACAAGGAGTCTCTGTTGAGCCTTGTCTACGACCAAGCCATCGCCGCCCGCATCCCCGCGCCACCGGCGGCGGAGTCCGCAGCCTCCGCAGTCGACTACCTGGCCCATTACTTCGACCCGTTCCTCGATTTGTTCGCCGAGAACGACGAACTCGCGCGCTCGTACTTCCGGGCGCTGACCCGCGGTCAACCCGAGAAGGCGGCCCTCGGCGTGCTGCGCACGCTGACCGAGGACAATCTCACCGCCGCGATGGTGAAGGCGGGAATACCCGGCCCCCGCGCCCGGCACGGTGCGCAGGTGATGTTCACCAGCTACCTGGGGGAGCTGATGCTGCTTGCCGCGGGATCCACCGACCGGCAGCAGACGGCAACCGGGATCCGGCGCACCGCCGAATTCGTCACCGCATACGAAGAGGATGACCGATGACCCTCTCTGAACTCCCGTCTCCCGTCTGGCCAATCCTGATCCTGCTCGGGATACAGGCGGGCGACGCCGCGATGATGCTCCGTCCACCGAGATTCATCGTCGACTGCTTGGACGGCGTACGGTTCCCGCGCGACTGGTGGTGGGCGCTGATCACCCTCAAGGCGGCCTCCGTAGTGGGGCTCGTCGTCGGACTCTGGGTGCCCGGCGTCGCCATGACGACCACTGCTGCGATCGTTGTCTACTTCCTGGCGGCCGCCGCATCCCACATGCGCGCGCGAGCCTTGAACTCCGCGTTCTGGGTCAACTGCCTGGGCATGCTACTGCTGTCCCTGGCTGTGCTCATGGTGAGCTTCGTGCGTCTGTGACTCACCACGGGCGCTGTCGTTGTGACAGTGTCGGGATCGCCCTCAGGCGCGAAGTCACAGGGGGCCTCCAGCAGTGGTTTTCGCGTTCGTCGCAGGTGGCCTGGGGTCGGTAGGACTCGGTGCCGGTCTGGAGCAGAGTGCCGCGGAAGGTCAGGCGGTCAGTGATGGCCGCGCAGAGGCGGCGGTCGCCGATCACGTGCTTGGACCTGGTCGATGAAGGCGAGGTCCGGGACGAGGGGATCACGGCGGCGACGGCCGCCGATGTACCGGCCGTGAAGGCGGTGACCGACGCGGCCTACCGCCCCTACATCGAACGCATCGGAGTCGTCCCGGTGCCCATGGAGGCGGACCACGCGGCGAACGTGGCGGCGGGGAAGGTGTTCGTCGTCCGGCAGCCCGAAGGGGAGAGGGTGACGGGGCTCGTCGTGATCGAGACGCGCGCGGACCACCTCTTCCTCGTCTCACGGCTCGGCCGCCGGTCATGTGTCCGGCCACCACGTGCGCGCGATGTCCTTGCGGACCTCGGGCCGTCCTGCGGGGCGCTCGTCGGCTTCCTCGCTGACGCGGCGGGTGTCCGTCTTCCTCAGGGGCTTGTGCACTGTCGCTCGGCGCATGGCTGCCTCCTTCGAGGCCTACCGGATCCGTCTGCGTACGGAGGTAGGACCTTTCGGGCGAGAGTCGCTTATCGGTGCGGGTCTGTCTGTGGCGGCTGTCACGATTCGGTTGTCAGTGGTGGGTGTCACTCCGGGGCTGGTCGGTGACGCGGCGGACCCGCCGGTGGGCGGGGAGCGCTTCGGGTGTCTGGGGCACGCTCACCCCCGTCGGCATACCCCCGGACCGGCTGACCATGCTTCTTCGGCCACTCGCCGCCCACATCCACCTGGAGTCACTGTCGGCCGACGCACGGCTGTGGGGCCGGGAGGTGGACGACGAGCGGTACTCGGTGGTGGCCTCGAACTGAGCCGGCGCGCGTCGGCGCGGGAATCAGGTCAGCAGCGACTCGAAGCCACCCGCGCGGGCCAGCCCCTCCAGTTCGTCGAGGGCGGCCAGGGCGGCGGCCGCGGCCGCGGGGTCGGTGTCCGCCAGGCCGCTCGCCGCGAACTCGTCCTCGTCCAGACGCCGTACGTCCGCGCCGTCGGCGGAGCGCCACAGGTCCAGGTCGAGGTCCTCGACGACGAGGTCGGTGCCGGAGCGGGTGGCGGGGCGGGTGACGTCGCAGTACCAGCCCTTCAGCGCGCCCCCGGCGTCGCAGACCTCCTTCACGGAGTACCACCGGTCGCGCCAGTAGTGCTCGGTGAAGACGTCGCCCGGCTCGAAGCGCACGAAGCCGAAGTCGCGGACGCCCTCGCCCGCCCAACCGGCCCGGACGGTGACGCGCGTGCCGTCGTCGGACACGAGCACGCCCCGGTAGCGGATCTTGACGCGGCCGCCCTTGACGAGGACGACCTCCACCTCCGCCGGCGCCTGCGGGCGACCGCCGGTCTCAGCCGAGTTCGCGGACATGGCGCACCTCCGTCGCGCAGACCTCGTACCCGAACCACTCGTTGATCGCGATCATCGGGGCGTTGCCGGTGTCGTTGCCGGTGAACGCCTCCGTGTACCCGGCGGCCCGGGCGCGGTGCAGCGAGTCGTTCTTGGCGAGCTTGGCCAGGCCCCGGCCGCGGAAGGCGCGGGCCGTGCCCGTCATGCCGGTGCTGTAGCGGGTGCCGCCGTCGGTGCGGGCCGCGGTGAAGGCCGCGGGCCGGCCGTCGGCCACCGCCACCGAGGTCAGCTCCAGATCGAGCAGCGGGTGCCGCCAGGTCTCCTCCAGCCAGGCCTCGTAGTCGGTGAACTCGAAGTCCACGTCGCCCGGCTCGTCCGCGGTCGTCTCCGCGTCCAGCTCGAACAGGGGACGCGGGTCGTCGGCGAAGTCCGAGCCCCGGCGCAGCTCCACGCCCGGGGGCGGGTCCTGGAGCGGGGGGAGCGTGCCGTTCGCCAGGTCCAGGCGCAGGAAGTAGGCGGAGCGGCTGGGGCGGTAGCCGTGCGACCGGGCGAAGGCATGGTTGCCCGGCTCGTCCAGGACCCAGGAGTGCAGCCGGGCCGCCCCGTGCGTCGCCATGTGCTCCTCGGCGGCCCGCACGAGCTGTGTGCCGACGCCGCGGCGGGTGTGCCCGGGGTGCACGTACACGTTGACGTTGCCCTGGCCGGGCTCGGTGCTCTCGTGGGAGAAGTGCACCTGCGCGGTGCCGATCACCTCGCCGTCCGCCACGGCGACCAGCGGCCGGTAGTGGGCGTCGGGGTGCATGTGGGTGAGGTCGTGGACGAGCGAGTCGGGGGTGACGAGTATGTACGGCAGGGCGAGGTGCCGGACGCGGGCGAAGCCCTCGAGGTCGGCCGGCAGGTCGGGGCGCAGCTCCCGGATCATCACGGTCATGGTGGGGCACGCTACGGCGGGGACCGCTGGGACGCCTCCCATTTTCCGCTGGGTCGGACGCGTACGCGTGCGGGACAATCACCCCGTGACCTTGAAGATCCACATCGAGAACGGGGCGCCCCCCTACGAGCAGGTGCGGGCGCAGATCTCCGAGCAGGCGCGGTCGGGGGTGCTGCCGGTGGGGTACCGGCTGCCCACGGTGCGCGGGCTGGCCGAGTCGCTCGGGCTCGCGGCGAACACCGTCGCCAAGGCCTACCGGGCACTGGAGGCGGACGGCGTGATCGAGACGCGCGGGCGCAACGGCACGTTCGTGGCCGCCGCGGACTCGGCGGCGGCGCGGGAGACTGCGGCCGCCGCCCAGGCGTACGCCGAGCGGGTGCGCCGGCTCGGGCTCCCCGAGGAGGACGCGCTCGCCGCCGTACGGGACGCCCTGCGGGCGGCCTACGGGGAGCGGTAGGGCCTTCAGGGATGGTGGCCGTGCGACGTCACCGGCCCGGCGGGACCTTCGGCCGGTCACCCGTGAGCGCCGGGGTGCGGGTCACCGCCAGGCCCGCCCTCCCGGCCGCCCGCGCGAACACCACCGCGTCCTGGACCGCCGCCCCCGTCGGGTCGTTGTTGAAGTAGGCGTACACGTCCCGCTCGCCCGGCCAGGTGGTGGCGATCCGGTCGACCCAGGTCTCCAGCGACCGCCGGCCGTAGTGCGGCCAGGCCCGGGCGCGGCCCACGTGGAAGCGGACGTATCCCCAGCCGGCCGTCCGCCACAGCGGCGTGACCGGGCGGGCGTAGGCGTCGGCCCAGCACAGGGCGGCGCCCCGGGCCCGCAGCACCTCGCGCACCCGCGGCGTCCACCACGACTCGTGGCGCGGCTCGACCGCGACCCGGGTGCCGGACGGGAAGCACGCCAGGCACGCGTCCAGCAGGTCCGGATCCGCGCGCAGGTTCGGCGGGAGCTGGAGCAGCACCGGACCCAGCCGGTCGCCGAGGCCCGCCGCGTGCGACATCAGGCGGTGCACCGGCTCCTCGGGGTCCTTCAGCCGCTTGATGTGGGTGAGGTACCGGCTCGCCTTCACCGCGACCACGAAGTCCGCCGGGACCCGCTCCCGCCAGGCCTCGAAGGTCTCCCGCGCGGGCAGCCGGTAGAAGGCGTTGTTGACCTCCAGGGTGGCGAAGGCGGTGGCGTACTCCTCCAGCCACAGCCGTGTGGGGCACCCCTGCGGGTACAGCACGCCCCGCCAGTCCTTGTACTGCCAGCCCGATGTCCCGACGAACAGGGTCATACGCCCATCAAAGCACCGGTGCCCGCCCGGGGACCCGTCACAGGTACAGGCCCGCGTCGGCCCCCTCGCGCGGCTCGGGCAGCGCCGTCGGCGACGTGCCCCGCCGCAGCGCGTACAGCTCGGCGAGGGTCGCCCCCTCGCGGCCCACGCCCTCCTCGGTGCCCAGCCAGTTCACCGCCTCGCGGCGGGTCAGCCGGCCCACCTCGATGCGGGCCAGGCACCGGCCCGGGCGGACCACGGCCGGGTGCAGGCGCTCCAGGTCCTCGTTGGTCGTCACCCCGACCAGCACGTTGCGCCCCTGGCCGAGCAGGCCGTCGGTGAGGTTCAGCAGCCGGGACAGCGCCTGGCCCGCGGTGTGCTTGGCCTCGCCCCGGATCAGCTCGTCGCAGTCCTCCAGCAGGAGCAGCCGCCAGCGCCCCTTGCCCGCCGTGTCCTCCTCGCCGATGGCGATGTCCATGAGGTAGCCGACGTCCCCGAACAGCCGCTCCGGGTCCAGCACGCAGTCCACCTGGCACCAGTCGCGCCAGGACCGGGCCAGGGTCCGCAGCGCCGAGGTCTTGCCGGTGCCCGGCGGCCCGTGCAGCAGGAGCAGCCGGCCCGCGATGTCCTCGGGGGTCGTCTTCATCAGCCGGTCCATGGCGTCGGCGACCGGGGCGGTGTAGTTCGGCCGCAGCTCGTCCCAGGTGCCCGCCGAGATCTGCCGGGTGGTGCGGTGCGGGCCGCGCCGGGGCGAGACGTACCAGAAGCCCATCGTCACGTTCTCCGGCTGCGGCTCCGGCTCGTCCGTGGCGCCGTCCGTCGCCTCCTCCAGCACCTTATCGGCCAGCTCGGGGCTGGTCGCGGTGACCGTGACGTCGGCGCCCCGGTTCCACCGGGAGACCAGCAGCGTCCAGCCCTCGCCCTCGGCGAGGGTCGCGCTGCGGTCGTCGTCGCGGGCCGCGCGCAGCACCCGGGCGTCCTGGGGCAGCAGGGCGGCGCCGGGGCGTACGCGGTCGATGTTCACCGCGTGCGAGTACGGCTGCTCGCCCGACGCGAAGCGGCCGAGGAACAGCGCGTCGACGACGTCGGACGGCGAGTCGGAGTCGTCGACGTTGAGCCGGATCGGCAGAGCGTCGTGCGGGTTCGCGGACATGCCGCCATGATCTGTCACGAGGCCGCCGTGCGCACCCGGTTTCCCCGCGCGTCCCGCGCCCGGCGCTCCGACAAGGTACCCGGCGGGCCGAGCGTGCCCGAACCCTGTCCCGTGGATGATGTCCGCCCGTACTGTTGTCCTTGATGAGACGTCATGGGGGGAATCCGGAGGCGGGGCGGTGGCGGCTCACCGCGCTGCTCGGCGTGGGAGTGACGGCGGTGGCCCTGGTCGTGGCCCTGCTCAGCACGCTTCCCGGCGGCGCGAGCACCGAGGGCACCACACGCGACGGCGGCAGGGTGCACGGGACACCGGCGACCCCGCCCGAAGACGACGGGCCGGACGTCGGCTGGGGCTTCACCCACACCCAGTTCAGCGCCGACGAGGGCAGCGCCGCCGCGACCGGCCGGGCCGGAAAGCTGCTGGCGAGGGACGGCGGCCTGCCGCAGAACCAGGCGATCATGGGCTGGGGCGCCGACAACCCCGAGCCGGTCAAGGGGCGTTACGACTTCGAGGCGCTGGACCGGCGGATCGACTTCGTCCGCGCCTCGGGCGGCACCCCGGTGATCACGCTGTGCTGTGCGCCCGACTGGATGAAGGGCGGCCGGGCCGGCGTGGACAACACCGACTGGAGCCAGGACGCCCTGGAGACCGCCCCGACCCGCGGCCACTACAAGGACTACGCGGCACTCGCCGCGACCGTAGCCAAGCGCTACCCGGACGTACGCCACTTCATCGTCTGGAACGAGTTCAAGGGCTTCTGGAACAACGCCGAGGGCCGCTGGGACTACGAGGGCTACACCGACCTCTACAACCTCGTCTACAAGGCGCTCAAACGGGTCGACCCCACGATCATGGTGGGCGGGCCGTACCTGGTGATGGACAGCGTCGACCCGCGGCAGAAGCAGGACGCCTCCACCGTCCTGCGGGGCCCCTGGGGAGCCATGGACCAGCGGGTCCTGGACGCCTTCGCCTACTGGAACGAGCACAGGGCGGGCGCCGACTTCGTCGTCGTGGACGGCTCCAGCTACACCAAGGACGACGACCTGCTGCCCGACGAGTTCCGCGCCACCGACAAGCTCACGGACGTCGGCCGCTGGGTGCGGCGGCAGACGGGCGGCCTGCCGCTGTGGTGGGCCGAGTACTACGTCGAGCCCGCCGACCGCAACGACGACCGCAAGGACTGGTCCGAACCGCACCGTGTCGCCGTCCAGGCCGCCGGCCTGATCGCCATGGCCAGGGGCGGCGCCTCCACCGGCTTCTACTGGAACCCCGAGAACCGCACGGGCGACTGCCCCGGCTGCCTGTGGACCCCGACCGACTCCTCCGGGGGCGGCCGGGCGCTGCCCATGTACGACCTGGTCTCCCGCTTCCACCGGGCGTTCCCGCCGGGCACCGGGTACCGGACGGTCTCCGTCGCCCCGGACGACGTGCCCAACGTGCGCGTCCTGGCCGACGACCGGACGGTCCTGGTGGTCAACACCCTGAACCGCACGATCAGCGCGCAGGTCGACGGCAGGCGCTTCGACATGAAGGCGTACGAGGTGAAGTGGCTGCGGCGGTAGTCCGCCGCAGCCGCTCCGCCCGCCGTCCGCTCAGCCGCCTCCCAGGGTCAGGAACCGCTGCACCAGCGAGGCGAACAGCACCCCCAGCAGCGGCAGCGAGAACCAGAAGCTGCCCTGGAGCCACCGCAGCCGGCGCACACTGGGCCGCATCGCGACCCGGACGAGCTCCCGGGCCGTCAGCATCACGGTCAGCGCCAGCGCCGCCAGCGCGCCGACCACCGACCACGGCGTCCACGTCACCCGCGGCCCGATCGGCCCCGGGTTCGGCTCGGGCACGGGACCGGTGGGCTGCTCGCGCAGCTCGTACAGGCTCACGTCGTCGTTGCCGAGGACCTTCCTCAGCTCCCGCCGGTCGTCGAGGTGGCGCACCAGCCGCGACTCCCAGGTGGCCGAGTAGCCCACGTCCATCCGCAGATACGTCACCTGACTGCGGTTGACCATCAGGTACGCGTTCGGGCCCGCGTCCTTGAGCGACTTGACCAGTCCGGAGACCAGCACCGGGTCGGTCGGCGCCAGGGTGGGCACGTAGTCGACGCGCTCCATGTCCCGCGCGCCCCACGGCATGGCCGGAGTGACGTTGGTGGCCGGGTCGTTGCTCAGCCACAGCAGCCGTACCGTCGGCCTGTCGTGGGCGTACACGTAGTCCATGGCCGCGACCTCGCCGGACCGGATCCGCTCGAAGGTCTCGTTGCCCCACCGGGCGACGAGGAAGCCGCCCATCAGCAGCAGGCCCGCCATCAGCGCGGCCAGCGGCGCCAGGCTCACCCGGTCCTTGTCCCGTTCCTCCGCGGTGGCGCCGGTGCGCGGGAAGAGCGCGAGCGCGGCGAGCAGGGCGGCCCCGGGCAGGGCGAACATGAAGACCCGCAGCGCCATCTCGCCGCCGTAGGACTGCATGCCGAAGCCGAGGAACGGCACGAAGGCGAGCACCGGCAGGGACCGCTCGCGGTACTTGTGCTCGCGCCGCCGCCACCAGCCCCAGCAGGCGAAGGCCATCACGGAACCGGCCAGCAGCACGCGCGTGTACAGCACCAGCTTGTGGGTCGAGTCGCCGCCCTGGATCCGGCCGGAGACGGACGTCGAGACGTTGCTGCCGACCCCGCCGACCCCGCCGAACAGCTCGTCGAAGTGCCCGGACCAGTACGGCTCGGCCATGAACCCCAGCCAGAACGCCGCCAGCACCGCGAACAGCACCGGCAGACCGCGCAGTTCGGACCTGCGGACCAGGACAAGCACGGCCAGAACCCCCAGCATCACGAACGGGGTGAGCTGGTGCGCCGGGACACTGGCGGCGAACAGGCCGATCAGCACCAGGAGCAGCACCGCCCGCTGCCGGCGGTCGGTCGGCTCCACCTCGGCCTCGCCGGGCCGGGCCTTGGTCCACAGCATCCGCGGCGCCCGGAACCAGACGAGGAGGATCGCCACGAAGGCCAGGTACAGCAGATAGGTGAAGCCCTGCGGGGAGAAGTAGTCCTGGCCCACCCAGCCGCCGAGCACGAAGATCCACACGCCGGTCCACCTGGCCCGCCAGCTCGCCCGTAGGGAGCGGGTCAGCAGGAACATGGGGGGCAGGTAGAGCAGTTGGACGGTCAGTGGCCACCAGCGGATGACCTCGGTGAGGTCGCTCAGACCGCAGGCGCGGGCGACGAAGGCGGCCACCGCGAAGAACCCGGGCCAGCTCCACCGCGCGTCCAGGTCCGGTACGGCCGCTCCGGTGCGGTCGATGAAGTCGAGGAAGCCGAGGTGCTGCCAGGCGGTGGCGAAGCGCGGCGCGCTCTCGATCACCGCGGGCAGCGCGTGCAGGGAGACGACGGTGGCGACCAGGGTGACCAGCAGCAGCGCCCGGTGTTCGCGGCGCAGCCACAGCAGCGCGGCGAACACCCCGATCAGCAGCGCGGCGCCGGCCAGGGTCGGCAGCGGCAGCACCGAGACGAGGCCGAGGCCGCCCATCCGGTCCAGGTCGGAGTCGTCCAGACGCAGCGCGGGCACCCAGTACAGCAGCAGGGCCGCGGTCAGCAGACAGCCGAGCAGGACACCGGCCCGGGTGGGCACGAGCCGCTGCCGCCAGGACGGGCCGGGCCCGCTCGGGGCGAGGGCGTCCTCCTCCGCCGCGACCTCCCGCGGCGAGGTCCCCACCCCCACCTCCGACACGACGCCCCGGTCCCCGGCCGCGAAGCCCGCCTCCGGTACGACGGCACGCTCGCCGGTGGAGTACGGGCCGTCCGGTGCTACGGCCGGCTCGGTGGTGTACGACCCGTCCGGTGCGGCGCCCCGATCGCCGGTGGTGGACGGGCCGTTCGGTGCGGCGGCACGCTCGGCGGGGGAGTACGCACCGTCCGGTAGCACGGCCCGCTCCTCCGTCCCGAACGGGGCGTCCACCTCCCGTTCGGCCGGTTCCGGCGAGGACGGCGGGTCCGGCTTCCGCTCCTCCACCGGCAGTCCCAGCGCCTGCGGGCCGTGCGGCCCGGCCGGCGGCAGGTCGGGGTCCGCCGCCGCGGTGCCGCCGGGCGGGGTGCCCGGTCCGGGGCGTACGTCAGGCCGGCGCTCCACGTGATCGAAGTCGACGTGGAGGCCCAGGGCGACGGTGTCGGAGTCCAGCGCCCAGGCGGGCCGCCGGGGCGGCGAGGTGTCGGCGGGGGCCTCGCGCGCCCCCAGGTCGGCGAGGTCCCCGTCGGGCGCCGCCTCGTCGGGGACGCCGGCGGCGGGCGCGGCCCTGACGGTCCGGTACAGCTTCGGCGCGGCGATCGCGACGATCACGGCCAGGCTGGAGATCTCCGCGACGCCGGCGCCGGTCAGTCCCATCCGGGGGAGCAGCAGCACCGTCAGGCCAAGAACCAGCGCGCACAACAGACCCTGCAACCAGGCCAGTCCGGCGGTACGGCTCTGGGCGCGCAGCACGGCGAAGTACGTCTCCATCACGACCCGCAGCAGCGCGCCGACGGCGAACCAGCGCAGCAGCGGGGTGGCCGCGTGCGCGTAGCCCTCGCCGAAGACGTGCAGGATGTACGGGGCCAGCAGGAACAGCAGTCCGCAGATGGGCAGCATGATGCGGGTCATCCGCTTCAGTGCCGCACGGGTGTTGGCGGCCAGCCGGGCCGGGTCGTGCGACCCCTCGACGGTCAGCGAGGCACCCATGTTGATGGCGAGCAGGTTGACCGTGCCGCCGATCGTGGTCGTGATGTAGAAGTACGCGTTGTCGGCGGAGCTGACCTGCGCGGCGATGATCACCGGCACCAGGTAGACGACCGCAAGGGAGAACAGCGAGCCGGTGTAGTCGCCGGCCAGGAACCGCCCGAGCTCCTTGGCCGTCGGCGGCTTGGCGTGGTCCTCGGTTGCCCGTACGTGCCGGGGCACCAGGCGCCGGAACACCAGCCAGCCCAGCGGCACGATGGAGAAGGCGATCGCCGCGACCCAGGAGACGAAGACGCCGGTCGTCGGGATCGCGGCGGCGAGCCCCACCAGCAGGGCCAGCTTCACCGCGGAGAACGCGGTGTTGCCCACCGGGACCCAGGGCGCGTTGCGCAGCCCGGTCAGCACCCCGTCCTGGAGGGTGAGCAGGTTCCACGCCATGACGGCGACGACGAAGCCGAGGCCGTGGGTGAGCCCGTGCAGGAAGCGGTACGACGGCCCCCACACGTCGAGGGTGAGCAGGAACACCCCGGCCGCGCACCCCACGATCACCGAACTGCCCATGTACGTACGGGCAATGAGGTGCCTGGTCGCGTGGCCGGCGATCGGGATGAAGCGGGCCAGGGCGCCGGTGAGCGTGACCGCCGTCAGCCCGGCGAGGAGCTTCATGGCGGCGATGGCGGCCGAGCCCTGGCCGACCGCGTCGTCGGAGTAGTAGCGGGCGGCGACCAGCCAGTAGCCGAGGCCCAGCACCGCGGAGATCCCGGTGTTGAGCATCAGCGCGTAGGCGTTGCGGAACAGCGGGTTGCCGCCCGGGGACCGGCCCCGTCCGGGCAGCCGCAGACGGCGCCCCTGCTGATCGGGCGCCTCGGGCCCGGTGGCCGATGCCTCGGTGGTGGTGGTCGTGTCAGACACGGGTACGGATGGCCTTCCGGCGGACCTGTCGGGCTCTGCGGACCATGGCGTAACCCTTGGTGAGGGCACGGTCCCTGGCGAAGTTCCGGGTGATCGCGCGGCCCTGGACGATCCGCTCGAACTCCTCGGTGGTGGTGGCGCGGCGTACGGTGAGCCGGCGCAGGGCGTACGGGCCCTGCCGCCGGCGGGCCAGGGCGTTGCCGACGGCGAGGGCCTGGGTGAAGCCCGCCGCCCGCACCCGGGCCCGTACCCGGCTGCTGGAGTAGCCGTAGGGGTAGGCGAACGAGGCGGGCACGGTGCCCAGTTCCCCGGCGACGATCTCCTTGCAGCGGATCAGCTCCGACCACAGGGTGTCGTCGTCGAGCTGGTCGAGCTGCGGATGGGTGTGGCTGTGCCCGCCGATCTCGACCCCGCCGGCCGCGAGTTCGCGCACCTGGTCCCAGTCGAGCATGGTGTCCAGGCCCCCGCCGGTGTCGTGGGCGCCGCGGATCCAGCCCGTGGAGACGAACAGCGTGGCGGGGAAGCCGTAGTGGTCCAGTGTCGGCAGGGCGTAGCGGTGCACGCCTTCGTACCCGTCGTCGAAGGTGATCAGGACGGGGTTCGGGGGCAGCGGCGGCAGGCCCGTGCCGCGCCAGTGCCCGGCCAGCCGGGCCGTGGTGACCGGCTGGAAGCCCCGGTCCTTGAGCACGGCCATCTGCTCCGCGAACGCCTCCGGCGCCACGGACAGTTCACGGGTGGCCTCGTTGGGCTCCGGCGCGACCGCGTGGTACATGAGCACCGGCACGGGTACGCTGATACGGCCGTTCATGCGGTAGGTCCCCCCTTGTCCTGCGCGGCCCTTCCACCCGGCGGCGTCCGCGCGGTCGTCCCGCTCGGCGGGGTCTGGTCGATCGCGGTCGCCGAGAACGTCGTGCCGGTCCGCCGGGCCCTGGCGTTGCCGACGGCGTAGCCGCCCGCGGCCGTGAGTACCCCGGCGACGATCGCTCCGGCCCGGCCCGCGCCGCCCGGTCGGGCCAGCAGCGCGTCCCGCAGCCCGCGGGCCACCCCGGCGGGCAGCACCCGGGTGCTGTAGCGGCGCTCGGACTCGAGGCCCTTCTGCGCGCCGACGCTCCGCGCGACCAGCGCCTTCGACAGGCCCTCGGCGTAGGCGCGGGTGCGGAAGTAGCGGAAGTGCTCGCGTGCCTCGGGCACCCGGTGGTGGATGACGGCCCGGTCGTCGATCAGGAGGACCGCGTCCGGCAGGGCCCGGGTGAGCCGGATGCACAACTCCGTCTCCTCGCAGCCCAGCGGGCGCTTGTCGCCGTCGCGGCCGATGCCGGTGGCGAAGCCGCCCGCCGCCTCGAACGCCGTGCGCCGGAAGGAGGCGTTGCCGCCGAGCACGTTGCGCACCCGGACCCGGCCGGGCGGCAGGCCGCGGTAGGTGCAACCCACCACCCAGTCGAACTCCTCCGGGAACCAGGCCGGCCGGCGGCCCGACGCCCAGACCGGAACCGTCCGGCCGCCCACGGCCATGACCCGCGGGTCCGCGTACCCCTCGGCGAAGTACCGCAGCCAGTCGCGCTCGGCCACGGCGTCGTCGTCGAGGAAGGCGACGATCTCGCCGCGGGAGGCGGCGATGCCCGTGTTGCGGCCGGCGGACAGGCCGCGTGGGCCCGCGTTGGCGAGCACCCGCACCCCGCCGTCGTCCCGGTACTCCCTGTACTCCTTGTACTCCTCGGCCAGCCTCTCCAGCAGCGCCGGGTTGTGGTCCACCACCAGGAGGGTCTCCAGGGCGGGCCGGGACTGCGCCCGCACCGAGGAGACCGCCGCGAGGATGTCCTCCCAGCGGTCCTCGGTGTAGACGCAGATCACGACGGAGATGCCGAGACCGCTCAAGACGCCTCTCCCCGCAGCGCTTCGAGCATCGGGGACCGGCGGACCCGGCGGCGCAGTTCACGCCGGTTGGACCGCTCCGCGAGGATCACCTTCAGCACCCGCAGCCCGTCCCGCACGGCGCGCAGATTGCTGGTCCCGTGGATGCGCAGGTACTCGTGGCTGGGGATCTCCTGCACCTTCAGTCCGGCCTTGACCACTCTGATGTTCATCAGCGTCTCGACCTCGAAGCCGGTGCAGTCCAGCTCGATCTTGTCCAGGCAGTGCCGCCAGAACGCGTTGTACCCGTAGCACAGGTCGGTGTAGCGGGCGCCGAACTTGCGGTTGACCACGGCGCACAGGGCCCGGTTGCCGAGCTTGCGGATGAAGGTCATGTCGTCGGTGCCCCCGCCGTTGGCGAACCGGGAGCCCTTGGCGAAGTCCGCGCCCGAGACCAGGGCGGAGACATAGGAGACGATCTCGCCGCCGTCGGCCGAGCCGTCCGCGTCGACCATCACGATGATGTCGCCGGTGCACTCCTCGAATCCGGTGATCAGGGCGTCCCCCTTGCCCTTGCCGTGCTGCCCGACGACCTTCACCTTGGGCCACAGTTCCCGGGCCACCTCGACGGTGCCGTCGGTGGAGTTGCCGTCCACGAGAACCACTTCGTGGATCCACTCCGGAAGCGTCTTGAAGACGTAGGGCAGGTTCTCCGCCTCGTTCATGGCGGGGATCACCACGCTCACCGGCGGTGTGATGGCCAGGTGCGAGGAGATGGGCCGATATTCCGTGGTGAGCGTCGGACCCTGTCCCGACGAAGGCGGGCGCAGAACGGAGCTCATGAGTCGTGTTCCCTCTCGTCCGGCGGGTCGCCCGCCCCTCGGGCGGCCCGGCTGTGTGTCCGGTTCGAAAGGGGGGTTGATCACCCGGGGCGCGCCGGAACGGTTCTCCTGGCACGCCGGGTGAGCTGGCAAAGCTGCCCGGCCTGCCGGAAGAACGGCAGCCGGTCGCGCGGCACGGCTCGGTCACACCTGCGGTCACCGAGCACGGCACCCCCCTACCGCGCTCCGCGCCGGAACGTCTCGGCCCCGAGCCCTCCCCTTGAGCCGCTTGCCGACGGTCCGATGCGGGTGAGATGTACGACGGTATTGATGATTGAACCAGTATGGCAAGACCTGGAACGAGGCCTCACGTTTTTGTTGGTTTTGCCGTAACGCAACCCTGTATGTGCGGTTCAGTGCCTGGAGCGAAGGTGTCCCACGCGTCGGAGGATCCTGTCCGCGGGCCCGAACAGTTCCGGCCGCGACAGCACCGTGTTGCGCAGCGCCCGGACCGGGGCGCGACGCGCCCGATGCCCGACCGCCACCGGGTGACGTCTGGTCACCCACCCCTCGGACACGCTGAGTTCGCGCGTCTTCAGGGAGTCCTTGTACTCCTTCTGGCCCCGGCCGAGATCCAGGTACGCGATGCCGTCGGCGGCGGCCGCCTCGGCCATGCGCAGATGCAGGACCAGCCCCGGGGAGAACTTCGCGAACGCCGGGTCGTAGGCCGGGAACCAGCAGGCCAGGACCCGTTCGGTGCGCAGTCCGAAGTGGGCGGCGACCGGCCGGCCGTCCGCGTACAGCACCGACAGGATTCCCGCGAAGGGATCGGAGCGGGTGTGGAACAGCCGGGTGACCAGACGGGTGATCCACTCGTGCGCGAAGCGGTCGCTGCGCCCGGTCCGCCGGTACTGGGCGGACTTCCAGGCCATCAGCTTGTGCAGCACGGCGGGGTCGCGCTCGTCGTGGACGTAGCGCACCGGGCCCGTGTCACGGCCCAGCCTGCGCTCCTTGGCGAGCGTGGTCCGGGTGAACTTCGGTGAGCGCGCGCGCAGTTCACTCAGATAGGTGGCGTAGCCCCGGTCGACGTCCATGACCGGGGACGGGAAGCTGCCGGAGGCTCCCGCCTCGAACGGCTCCTGACCGGTGACCAGGTGGTCGAACTCCCAGACGGCCAGTGAGCAGGCCCGCAGCAGCTCGCGGGTGTCCCAGGTGAAGCCGGGCCGGTGCACCAGGCCCTGGCAGTCGGAGACGCCGAGCCCGACGGCCCGGCCGACGCCGGTGGCCGATCTCTGGAACGGGAAGAACGCGGCGGGTTCGCCGTCCTCCCGGACCACCGCGATCCGCACCCCGCGTCTGCACCGGCCCACCGCGAGCGCGAACTCGGGGGACAGGAAGGGGTTCGCCAGCTCCTCCGCACCGTGCAGATGGGCCTTGGACTGCATCGCGGTCCACGCCGTGCGGTCGGCGGCGGTCAGCTCGCCGGGGCGGTACACGCTGATGTCCACGTCAGGAGCCCTGTCTTCTCGCCGTACGGCCGCGCCGCCGTACCAGAACCAGCAGGAGAACGAGGGAGCTGAACGCGGTGACGGCCAGCAGTCCGCCGCTGACGGACCATCGGTGCACGGCCAGCATCCCCTGGGCCACCAGCATGTCGAGAACGACGGAGCCCGCCACCGAGACGAGGACACGGCCGAAAGGATCCAGCCCGCGCAGGGCGGCGGCGATGGCCGCGGCCGGCGCCGCGAGCAGGAAGAACAGCGTCAGCGGACCGCGCAGCGGTGAGCCGGAGCCGGTGAGCGCGAGCAGCGCGCCGATCCCCGCGACTGCCGTCGCGGCGCCCGCGAGCAGCGGTGACAGGTCCCTCCCCGGCCCTGGCCGCGCCCGCTGTGTGTCCGGTGTTGAAGCTGTCTTGATGCCTATGGTCTGCATTGGCGACTTTGCCCCCCGAAGCGCCGGATGCCGGGCTTCAATGTCGCGCAGCCCACGGCGCCCGTCAAGATGCGGAAGCCGCCCGTACGGGCTCTCGCCCGCCCGCGCAACCCTTTCGAGTGGCCGGTTCCTGACCTCCCGGGCCTCGTGCGTCACAACGGTTTTCGTTGATCGCATAAGAGTTTTGACATGGACACTTCCCACTCAACACGCGTAGCTGCTACCACGGTTACCGCAGAGTTCCTGCTAATAGGGAGGTTCCATGAGACGAAGTTCCCGCGTTTCCGCCTATGTCGGTTCTCTCCTCCTGGCCGTCTGCCTCGCCCTGACAGGGGCGGCGGCGGCCCAGGCATCCCAACTGGCGGCGAGCGGCCCGTATGTGGCCCTCGGTGACTCCTACTCCTCCGGGGTGGGCGCCGGCAACTACATCAGCTCCAGCGGCGACTGCAGCCGCAGCACGAACGCCTACCCCTACCTCTGGAACGCGGCCCACTCGCCGTCCTCGTTCGACTTCCAGGCCTGCTCGGGCGCCCGTACGGACGATGTGCTGGCGAAGCAGCTCGGCTCGCTCAACTCCGCCACCTCTCTCGTCTCGATCACCATCGGCGGCAACGACGCCGGATTCGCCGACGTCATGACGACCTGTGTGCTGCAGTCCGACAGCGGCTGCATCGACCGCATCAACACCGCCAGGGCGTACATCGACTCGACGCTGCCCGGCAAGCTCGACAACCTCTACTCGACGATCCGCGGCAAGGCGCCGAACGCGCGCGTGGTCGTGATCGGGTACCCGCGCTTCTACCTGATCGGGCAGCTCTGCCTCGGACTCTCCGACACCAAGCGCTCCGCCATCAACGCCGCCTCCGACTACATGGACGTCGCGATCGCCAAGGTCGCCGCCAACCACGGCTTCACTTTCGGTGACGTCCGCTCCACCTTCACCGGCCACGAGATCTGCTCCGGCAACTCCTGGCTGCACAGTGTGGACTGGCTCCACATCAGCGACTCGTACCACCCGACGGCGGCCGGCCAGTCCGGCGGCTACCTGCCGGTGTTCAACAGCGCTGCCTGACCTCTCGGCGCCGGCAGAACTTCCTTCGCGCTTGAAGCGGAGGCCCTGACCGCCGGGGCCTCCGCCCGCTCACGCGGCTGCGCGCATGCCGGCCGTGGGTCACTTCGGCCCACTACGGGCGCAATTGTTCAACTCGCCTTGAAATCTGTCGGATTCGGTGGGTAATCGTCAACACCCCTCCACAGAAGGTGAATCCTGCCACCGCGATACACGAGTGCCCGGCCGGGGCGATAGGGTTAGTCTGCCCGGGCCGGGTGGACTCGTACGGGTGGGGAGTGACATGGAGCAGATAACAGTGCGCAGCAGGGCCAGAGTCCCTGCGATCACCTGCGGGAGCAGCGCGACCAGCTCGCGTCTCGACCGCCATCTGTCGGTGCTGGCCGGCCCCGCCGTGCCGCAGCGGGAGACGGCCGAGGCGACGTCGCTGATGCGCGAGCTGACCGCACGCGGCCCGCACGACCGCACCGGCAGGCGCGCTCGGGTCCACCGTGTGTCGCTGTTCGCACCGCTGCGCCGGCTGCGCCGCTCGCTGTTCGGCGCGCGCTGAGTCCCGACCGCCGGCCCCTCGGCCCGTTCACCTGACCCGCGCTCAGGCCACCACACCGTCCCGGCGCAGCTCCGCGATCTCGCTGTCCGTCATCCCCACGGCGCGCAGCAGCGGCCCGGTGTGCTGTCCGAGCGCGGGCACGTCCCCCATGCTCGGCCCGGTCCCGCCCGGCAGCGTGATCGGGGGCAGTAGCGCCCTGAGCGGCCCGACCGGCGTCCCCACCTCCCGCCACCGCTCCCGGGCCGCCAGCTGCGGATGCCCCGCGAGCTCGTGCACGTCCCTCAGCCGCGCGCAGGCGATGCCCGCGCCCTCCAGCCGGGCCATCGCCTCGTCGGCATCCAGCGCACCCAGCGCCTTTCCGGCCAGCTCGTCGGTGCGCTCCCGGTTCTCGACCCGCGCCGCGTTCGTCGCGAACGCCGGATCCGTCCCCAGCTCGGGCCGGCCCAGCACCTGTTCGGCGAGCCTGCGCCACTCCCGGTCGTTCTGCACCGACAGCAGCACCAGGACGCCGTCCGCGGTCGGAAAGGCGTCGTAGGGGGCGATGACGGCGTGCGCAAGGCCGGTGCGCGCCGGGGCGGTCCCGCCGTGCAGCGCGTGATGCAGCGGATGCCCCATCCACTCGGCGAGCGCCTCGAGCATCGACACCTCCACCGGACCGCCGCGCCCGGTCGCGCCGCGCCGCACCAGCGCGGCCAGCACGCCGGAGAACGCGTACATGGCCGCCGCGACGTCCGCCGCCGGGATCCCCGCCTTCACCGGCTGCTCCGGTGTGCCGGTCACGGACACCAGCCCCGCCTCGCACTGCACGAGCATGTCGTAGGCCCGCTTGTGAGCGTACGGACCCCCTGACCCGTAGCCCGAGATGTCGACGGCGATCAGCCGCGGATGTTCGGCACACAGTGTCGCCGCGTCCAGCCCGAGCCGGGCCGCCGAGCCCTGGGCGAGGTTCTGCACGAACACGTCCGCCCGGGTGACCAGACGCCGTACGAGGGCCAGACCCCGCGGGTCCTTCAGGTCCAGCGCGATCGACTCCTTGCCCCGGTTGCACCACACGAAGTGCGAGGCGAGTCCG
Organism: Streptomyces sp. NPDC052043; assembly: GCF_044548235.1. NCBI lineage: Bacteria > Bacillati > Actinomycetota > Actinomycetes > Kitasatosporales > Streptomycetaceae > Streptomyces > Streptomyces sp. NPDC052043. Next base: position 328,284 of record NZ_JBIUBT010000008.1, on the reverse strand, counting down.
CCCGCCGCGGTGTCGTACCCGCGCGCGAAGTCACCCCCGTCCACCCGCTCGACCTTGATGACCCGGGCTCCGAGATCGGCGAGCTGCCGGGTGGCGAACGGCGCCGCCACGGCCTGCTCGACAGCGACCACGGTGATGCCCTCCAGGGGCGGCGGAAGCTGATCCATGCCCTGGATCATCACCCGCGCCCGGTGGCTTTGTCAGCAGCGGGGCGTGGCCGGTCACCGACGGGGTCGCCCTGCGTGCCGGGGGCACGGCCGGGGCGCCTGACCGCCGAGCGGGGGCACGCGCCGGCCGGCGGTCAGGGCGTTCCGGTAGTCGCTGTCAGTCCTCTCCACGGGCGTAACGCCGGACGGCGAGGGGTGCGCACACGGCGATCAGGAGCGCGCACCAGGCCAGCGATCCGGCGACGGGGTGGGCCACCGGCCAGGCGGCGCCCTCGGGGACGGGGGCGTTGCCGAAGAGGTCGCGCAGGGCGGTGGTCACCGCGCTGATCGGGTTCCATTCGGCCGTCGCGCGCAGCCAGCCCGCCAGGTTGTCGGTCGGGATGTAGGCGTTGGACAGCAGCGGCAGCACGAAGGTGGCGGCGCCGAGCTGCCCGGCGGCCTCCTCGCTGCGGGTGAGCAGCCCGAGGAGGATCCCGATCCAGGTGCACGCGAACCGGAACAGCAGCAACAGGCCCACCGCGCCCAGCGCGTCCGCCGCACCGCCCTCGATCCGCCAGCCCACTGCCAGCCCGACCAGCAGCAGCGGCACCGTCCCGACGGCCGTGACGACGAGGTCGGCCACCGCCTGCCCGAGCGGCACGGCCGCCCGGCTCACCGGCATGGTGCGGAAGCGGTCCATCACGCCCCGGTGCGTGTCCTGCGCCGCCTGGAACATCCCGGTCATGATGCCGCCCGCCGCGGTCGCCGCGAGCAGTCCGGGCAACAGGAAGGAGCGGTACTCCCGGCCGGGCATCGCCAGCGCGCTGCCGAAGACGTAGCCGAAGAACAGCAGCATGTTGATCGGCATGACCTGGGTCAGGATCGCCAGGCCCGGGTTGTTGCGGACCCGACGCAGCTGCCGGCCCACCATCGCCCTGCCGTCGTACGTGAGCGCGCTCATGCCGCGATCTCCTCCGTTGCGCGGGATTCTCCGGTCAGCCGGAGGAAGACGTCGTCCAGGGTGGGCGGTCGCAGGCTCACGTCGAGCAACGGCACGCCCGCCGCGTCGAGTTCACGCACCAGCCGGGGCAGGGTGAGTGTCGGGTCGGTGGTGACCGCGCCGACGGCGCGCCGCTCCGGCTCGAACAGCGGCTCGGAGCCGGTGAGCCGGTCCAGGACGGCCGCCGCCCGCGGCATGTCGTCCGCGTGTGGGACGACGACCTCGGCGTGGGTCCCGATCAGCGCCTTGAGCTCGGCGGGGGAGCCGGTGTGCGCGATGCGCCCCCGGTCCACCAGGGCGATGTCGTCGGCCAGCCGGTCGGCCTCGTCCAGGTACTGGGTGGTCAGCACCACCGTCGTGCCCTGCCGCTTCAGTTCGCGCACGGAGTCCCAGATGTGGTTGCGGCTGGCCGGGTCGAGGCCGGTGGTCGGCTCGTCGAGGAACAGCACGGCGGGCCGGCGCAGCAGACTGGCCGCGAGGTCCAGGCGGCGCCGCATCCCGCCCGAGTAGGTGGACGCGGTCCGGTCGGCGGCCTGGGTGAGACCGAACCGCTCCAGCAGCTCGTCGGCGCGCGCCGACGCGTTCGGGACGCGGTGCAGCCGGGCGAACAGCCACAGGTTCTGCCGCCCGGTGAGGTCCGCGTCGACGGACGTGTCCTGTCCGGTCACCCCGATCCGGCGGCGGACGGCGGCGGGTTCGCGCACCAGGTCGTGCCCGGCCACCCGGACCGAGCCCGCGTCCGGCCGCAGCAGCGTGGTGAGCAGTCGTACGGCCGTCGTTTTGCCGGCGCCGTTCGGCCCGAGCACCCCGCAGACCGTGCCCTCGGGCACCGCCAGGTCCAGGCCGCGCACGGCGTGGACATCCCCGAACCGCTTCTCCAGACCTTCACTAAGTACAGCGTACGTAGCAGTCATGGGTCGACCATAGCGCACTGCGTACGGTGTACGTAACTACGATGGTGGGGCGAGGTGATGATCGATGGCTGGCCGAGCGGCCGAACCCGAAGTGATCTGGGCCCGTCCCGAGCGGGCGGGACGGGGGCCGAGGCCTGCCTACACGCGTGCGGACATCGCGGCGGCGGCCGTACGGATCGCCGACGCCGGCGGGCTGGACGCGGTGTCGATGCGGCACGTCGCCGCCGAGCTGGGCTGCGGCACCATGTCGCTGTACAACTACGTCCCCCGCAAGGAGGACCTGTACGAGCTGATGGTGGACGTCGTCAGCGGCGAGCACGAGCTGTGGGAGCCGTGCGGCGACTGGCGCGCCGACACGCTCCGGGTGGCCCACCAGAGCCGGGCCCTCATGCGCCGCCATCCCTGGCTGCCCCGCCTGATGTCCGCGATCTACGGCTTCAGCCCCAACGCCCTGCGCTACCTGGAGCACTGCCTGGTCTGCCTGGACCCCCTCGAGGCGTCCTACGGCACGAAGATGGAACTGGTCGCCATGGTCAACGCCGTGGTGACCATGTACGTCTCCAACGAGCTGGCCACCGCCGAACGCACCCGCTCGCTGCCCTGGTCCGAGGAGCAGGAGAACGCGGTGCGGATCGCCTACCTGGGCGGCCAGGTCGCCACCGGCGCCTATCCGCGCATGGCCGCGGCCTTCATGGAGGACGCGGGGCCGATCGACCTGGAGGCGGTGTTCGAGCGGGCTCTGGGGCGGGTGCTGGACGCCTTCGACCCCGCCCGGGCGTAGGTCACCTCAGATCGCCTCAGATCAGCGTGAACTGCCCTTCCGGACCCTCCTCGTGGTGGTCCAGCACCGAAGCGGGCCGACGGGCCGCGTCCGGTACGGGCAACACGCCCGCCTTGCGCAGCCCGGCCGGCGTGATCGTGGCATGGATCGCCAACTCATCTCTCTTCGGACGGAGTTCGGCCAGCAGCGCCAGGACGGTGATGAGCTCCAGCAATTCGGACGTCCACGCCTGCGTCCAGGCCGCAGGCCGGATGGCCGCCAGAGTCCCCGCTCCGGCCTCCGTAGCCCGCGCCGCGAACCACTGCTCCAGGACACGGACCGGCCCGATCGCGAAGTCCCAGGCCTCGGACGGCACCGGCGAGATCCGGCCCTCGTCGAGGTGGAGGGTTTCCTTGGCGCGGTCGTAGTGGACGGTGAGCGGGCGGGCAGGCAGGGGCGCGCGGACGTAGGGGCGGCGCCCGCCGGGGAGCTTGGGGCGCTCGCCGTCGCGGCGCATGAGCCGGAGCGCGCGACGGCCCCACTCGACACCGGCCCCCCAGAGTCCGGCGTCCTCGGTGAGCGGGACGACCGGGCCGCCGGGGCCGGAGCGTACCGCGGCCAGCGTCCAGGCGAGGACGTCCAGCGGGGTGGGGGAGTGCCCGAGGCAGGTGGCCAGGTGCTCCAGCAGGCCCGGTGCCAGGTTCGGTTCCGCGCCGCCCGGGCGGCGGTACAGGGGCCGGATACGGCCTGGGCGCAGGAGGGGCAGCAGGGACGTCGCCAGCAGGAGCGGCTCCGTCGTGCCGGGCGCGGCGGCCGTCTCCGCCACGAAGACCTGCCGGGCGTCCGCCACCCGCCACAACTCGGGGCGGGCCGCGTCGATCAGGCGGTGGTCGGGGATCAGCCACTGCTCGTCGAAGGGTGCCACGAGCACACGTACCGGCTCCGGGCACGGACCCGAGGCGCGGATCAGCCTCCCGGTGCCGCCGGTACGGCCCGGCAGTTGCCCGACGGCCGTGTACGGCGTGCGCGAGCGCGTCGGCTCGAACAGGGCCTCCCGGCCTGGGCCCTCGGCCGCCAGCAGGGCGTCCCAACGGGCCTTCAGGCAGTCCGCGTCGGGAGCCACCGGCCACCCCCGGCCCAGCCGCGGCGGTGCGACGGACCACGGCATGAGGTCGGCCAGCGGCACAGCGTCGTCGTGCGTCACGCCGGGCATCGTACGACCTGGCCCGGGCGGCCGGGTCAGGTGGCGTCGAGGGTGACCGTGAAGGAGAAGCGGTCCCCCCGGTAGTGGATGACCGCCACGTCCAGCGGCCGCCCCGCCGCGTCGTAGGTGATCCCCGTGTAGTGCAGGATCGGGCTGAGCAGCGGGACCTGGAGCAGCCGCGCCGTCTCCGGGTCGGCCAGCCGGGCCTGGACGGTGTCCGTGATCCGGCTGATGTCCGCGCCCACCACGTCCCGCAGCACCTTGGTCATCGGCCACCGCACCAGGTCCTCCGGCGCCATCCGGCGGGCCAGCTCCGGACGGACGTAGTTGCGGGCGTGGTTGGTCGGCTCACCGGTCTTCTCGTCGCCGCGCAGCCGGTGGTACGTCGCCACCTCGCCCAGATCCGGGAAGTACTCGGCGAGTTCGGCGGGCACCGCCTCCGGACCGTGGGCCAGCAGCTCGGTGGTCATGCCGGACTGCTGGGCCACGATGGCGTCCACCGAGCCGAGGAGCCGCACCGGGGCGCCCCGCCGGGCACCGGGCTCGATGAACGTGCCGCGCCGCCGGTGCCGGGTGATCAGCCCCTCGTCCTCCAGCTCCTTCAGCGCCTGCCGCATGGTCAGCACGCTCACGCCGTAGTGCCCCGCCAGTTGTTCCTCGGTGGGCAGGCGCAGCGGGTCCTGGGGTGAGCGGCCGAGGATCGAGGCGCGCAGCGACTGCGACACCTGGTACCACAGCGGCAACTTGCGGTTCAGGACGATCGAATCGGGGGCGAAGGAGGTCACGGGTCATCCGTACCGGTAGACAATCGATCAGGGCAAGGGAAAGCTCCTAGGGCCGGAAGTTCCGCTCGAGCCCCTGCCAGACGTCGTCGTACCGCCGCTGGAGGTGCTCGGCCCCGGCCGCGTGCGGCGTGAGCGTCAGCGGCCAGCGCGTCTCGAACATGAACGCCAGCCCGTCGTCGATCTTCTGCGGCTTCAGCTCCGCCGCGCTCGCCCGGTCGAAGGTCTCCCGGTCCGGACCGTGCGCCGACATCATGTTGTGCAGCGAGCCGCCGCCCGGCACGAAGCCCTCCGCCTTGGCGTCGTAGGCGCCCTCGATCAGGCCCATGTACTCGCTCATCACGTTCCGGTGGAAGTACGGCGGCCGGAAGGTGTCCTCGCCGACCAGCCAGCGCGGCGCGAAGACGACGAAGTCCACACCGGCCAGGCCCGGGGTGTCGGAGGGCGAGGTCAGCACCGTGAAGATCGACGGGTCCGGGTGGTCGTACGAGATCGTGCCGATCACATTGAAGCGGCGCAGGTCGTAGACGTACGGCACGAGGTTGCCGTGCCAGGCCACCACGTCGAGCGGGGAGTGGTCGTAGGTCGCGGTCCACAGGGTGCCGCAGAACTTGTTCACCACCTCCACCGGGCCCTCGGTGTCCTCGTAGGCGGCGACCGGAGCGCGGAAGTCCCGGGCGTTCGCGAGGCCGTTGGCGCCGATCGGGCCGAGGTCGGGGAGGCGGAAGGGGGCGCCGTAGTTCTCGCAGACGTAGCCGCGCGCGGTGGCGTCGAGGAGTTCCACGCGAAAGCGCACCCCGCGCGGGACGAGCGCCACTTCCCCCGGCCCGGCCTGCAGCAGCCCGAACTCGGTGTGCAGCAGCAGCCCACCGCGCTCCGGCACGATCAGCAACTCGCCGTCCGCGTCGCTGAAGACGCGTTCCATCGAGGAGTCGGCGTGGTACAGGTGCACGGCCACGCCGGTGCGCTGGGTGGCGTCGCCGTTGCCGCCCAGGGTCCACAGTCCGGCGAGGAAGTCCGTGCCCGGGGCGGGCTCCGGCAACGGGTTCCAGCGCAGCCGGTTGGGGTCGGGCACCGTCTCGGTGAACGGCGCCGTGCGGATCGTGCCGTTGCCGGTCCGGGTGAACGCCGGGTGCGCGGCCGACGGGCGGATCCGGTACAGCCACGAGCGGCGGTTGTGGGCCCTCGGCTCGGTGAAGGCCGTACCGCTGAGCTGCTCCGCGTACAGCCCGAGGGGGGCGCGCTGCGGGGAGTTGCGGCCCTCGGGCAGTGCGCCCGGAACCGCCTCGGAACTGTGCTCGTTGCCGAAACCGGAGAGGTAGGTCGGTTTCCCGGCGGTCCTGCGTGCGTCCCCGCTCATGATCGCTCCCTTGCAACCTGATTCCTATGGGACACCGTAGGATTGCGTTTTCCGGGGCGCAAGACCCCCTACTCCGGGCGGAGGAGGGAACCCGACTCCAGGGGGATCCGGCGGGGCCTGCCCCTGCTCTACGCTCCCCGTCATGTCGTCGTGGACGCGGGGATCACTCGCTGCGCTCGCGGCCTCGGCTCTGCTGTTCGCCGGGGCGGTGGGCTGTGGACCAAAGGCCGCCCACGGGCCGGCGGACGGGAAACCGGCCGAGCCCGTGGGCAAGCTCCTCGACCACACCGACGAGGAGGGCCGGCGCTACCGCGAGGTGGAGCGGAAGGCCGCTCCCGAGGTCCGTGTCGAGGTGTGGCCGGACACCGACGGCGACTGGGACGTACGGCTGACCGTGCGCCGCTTCCGTTTCTCCCCGGACGGCACGGCGGCCCGGGCGGCGGCGGGCCGCGGCCTCGCCCATCTGCTGGTGGACGGCCGGCTCGTCGGCCGCCTGCGCGCCCCGGAGTACCGCCTCTCCGGCCGGTTCGTCCCCCACGGCACCCATCACGTCACCGTCCGCCTCCACGCCGACGACGGCACGGTCTGGGCGGTCGCCGGCCACCCGGTGCAGAGCACGGTCGACATCACGGCCTCGGTCCCGGAGTCGTCCCGGGCCGCGTCGTCGAGGGACTCCTCCCCGGCGCTGCCTCCGCAGGACGCGTCCCGGGCCGTGATCGCGGAGCCGCGCCGGGGCGCGGTCCGGCCTGCCGCCGGGCGCGCTTCACCCGCTCGCCGGGGAAAGGCATGATGAAGCCGTGTCCCACTCGACCCCGCTTCGCCGTGCGCCCGTGCAGCGGCGCAGCGCCGAACGGCTGGCCAGGATCCTCGACGCCTGCGCCGATCTCCTCGACGAGGTCGGCTACGACGAGCTGACCACGCGTGCCGTCGCGGTGCGCGCCGGCGTGCCCATCGGCTCGGTCTACCGGTTCTTCGGCAACAAGCGGGAGATGGTGGACGCGCTCGCCCAGCGCAACCTCGACCGGTACACGGAGCGCGTCACCGAGCGGCTGAGGAAGGCAGGGGAGGCGGGGGAAGCGGGGGACGGCGGGTGGCGCGCCGCCATGGACGCCGTCCTGGACGAGTACCTGGCGATGAAGCGGACCGCCCCCGGATTCTCCCTCGTCGACTTCGGCAACCAGATCCCCGTCGGCGCCCGTTGCGCCGAACCCAACCACCGCGTCGCCGACCGGCTCACCGACCTCCTGTCCGGCCATCTGCGCCGCCCGCCCGACGACGACCTTCGCCGGACCTTCCTGATCGCCGTCGAGACCGCCGACACCCTGGTCCAACTCGCCTTCCGCGTCGACGCACAGGGCGACGAGCGGATCATCGAGGAGATGCGGCGAATGCTGCGTGCCTACCTGGCACGGGTGCTGGACTGAGGCCGATTCCCGCCATGCCGCGCGGCCTTCGGCGCCAACGGCGGGAAAGGGTTGCGCCGGGTGGGGGAAAGCTGACGGCGCGTCGGGTGCCGCTCGCCATGGGTCGCGAACGCATGTGAAAGGCAGTCAGACGAAAGAGCGATTTGTATGAAAATCGTCTGACTCGGAGGAACGCGCATGCCCACCCTGACCAACCCACGCACCGTCGGCTCCCGCGTCAGTGCCGCCGCCCTGACGGCCCTGACCGCGGCGGGCGCCGTGTGGCTGGCGGCGCCGTCCGCCGCGGCCCAGGGGGAAGCCGGCGACATCAAGATCCATCGGGTGGGCGTGCCCTTCGGCGTCTCGAAGGACGACCCCGTGGTCTGCCGGTTCTACCTGGACGCCGTCAACTTCGACGTCCTGCCCAGCATCGGCTACACCATCCAGCCGCAGCCACCGCTGCCCAACAGTGCCACCGTCACCGGCACCATCCCCCTGGCCACCGGGGCCGGCCACACCGACCCGCTGGGGCTCGCCGACGGTCAGTACAAGCTCTCCTGGACCGTCGCCGGCACCCCCAAGGAGAAGATCTTCCGCGTCAACTGCCGTGAGGAAGGCCGGCGCGAGGGGGCGCACGGTCCGGGCGGCCGGATCGAGGACCCGGGCCGCGGCCACGAGGTGCCGGGCGCGGGCCGCATCGACCGCGGCGGCCCGCTGGGCGGCGTCCACGCGGGCGGCGGCGGCCTCGCCTCCTCGGTCGCGGCCTTCTCTCCGGTGACCGGGGCCGGCGCCGTGGGGCTGGTCGTGGTCAGCGGGGTCGTGTACATGCGGCTGGTCCGCCGGCGCCCGCATGGCGCCGCGTAGGCGCGGACGCAGGCCCTGGTACCGGACCCGCGCCTACCGCCTGACCAGGACGACCGTGCTCGCGGTCGTCCTGGTCACGGCAGGGAACCGGTGCGGTGGGCAGCACGACGGCAGTGCGCCGGAGCGAGCCGCCGGGCCGGGCGCCGTGGCCCCCGCCCACCCGGGTCCTTCCGGGACGGACGGCGGCGGGGAGAACGGCGGCAGGACGGACGACGGCGGCCCGGACGACCGCGGCCCGGACCGCGGCGGTCCCGATCGCGGCGCTTCGGGCACGGACGGTGCGAACGGCTCCGGCCCGGCCCGCGGGACGTCCGCCTCGCCGGCGCCCGCAGCCTCCTCCTCCCGCCCGCCCGTGCCGCTGCCCCGGTCCCGCGCGACCACCCTGCGCATCCCCTTCCTCCACGTCGACGCGCCGATCACCGGGGTCGGCCTCGACGACCACCGGGAGCTCCGGACGCCGCCGCTCGACAAGCCCAGGCTCGTCGGCTGGTACGACGGCGGCCCCACGCCCGGGGAACCCGGCACGGCGGTCGCGGTCGGGCACCGCGACACCAGGTCCGGCGCCGCCGTCTTCGCCGCGCTCGGCCAGCTGGGGCCGGGCCACCGCATCGAGGTCCGGCGCCAGGACGGCCGCACCGCCGTCTACACCGTCGACAAGGTGCGGGTCTTCGACAAGGCCCGCTTCCCGGACAAGGAGGTGTACGGCACGTCCCGCCGCCCCGAGCTGCGCGTGATCACCTGCGGCGGCCTCTACACCCACAGAGCCGGCTACTCCAGCAACGTCGTCGTCTTCGCCCACCTGACCTCGACGCGCTGACCCCGCGCGGCGGGGCGGGCGGGTGGTCCACCGCCGGCCGCCCGCCCCTGAACGTGATCGTCCGCTTCCTCGCCGGGCGGACGGCGGTATCGGATCCTGCCCGGTCTCTTCCCCCAGGTGCGTACATTCCGTTAACTTCCGTGACTCATACGCCCCGTACGACCCGCACGAGGCGTTCGACCCGCGGAGCCACAGTGCTCTGGTGAGTCCCGGGGGAATGCCTCATGACACGCGCCATCTCTCTGCACGACGTGAGCAAGACCTACGCCAAGGGCGTCCGCGTGGTGGACCGCCTCTCGCTCGACATCGCACCCGGCGAGTTCCTGGTGCTGCTCGGCCCCTCCGGTTGCGGGAAGTCCACCGTGCTCAGGATGATCGCCGGACTCGAGGAGATCACCGAGGGGCAGCTGCTGCTCGACGGCGAGTACGGCAACGACCTACCGCCCTCCGGCCGGGACATGGCGATGGTCTTCCAGAACTTCGCGCTCTACCCCAACATGACCAGCCGCGACAACATCGGCTTCCCGCTGCGCATCGAGTCGCCCGGCGCGGACCCCGGCGGCCGCGTCGACGCCACCGCCCGGATGCTGGGCATCGAGGACATCCTCGAACGCTTCCCCAGCCAGCTCTCCGGCGGTGAACGCCAGCGCGTCGCCATGGGCCGCGCGATCTCCCGGCACCCCTCGGCCTTCCTGATGGACGAGCCGCTGTCCAACCTCGACGCCAAGCTCCGCAACCACCTGCGCGCCGAGATATCCAAGCTGACCCGGGAGTTGGGCGTCACCACGGTCTACGTCACCCACGACCAGTCCGAGGCCATGTCCCTGGGCGACCGGGTCGCCGTCCTGCGCGGCGGCGTCCTCCAGCAGGTGGACACCCCGCGCGCGGTGTACGCCATGCCTCGCAACGTCTTCGTGGCCGCCTTCATCGGCACCCCGCGCATCAACCTGCTGCGCGGTCTGGTCCGCGCCCCGCTCGACGGCGCCATGACCATCAGCCTGGGCAAGCAGTTCCTGCGCCTGCCCGAACCCCTCTCCCTGGACCACCAGTTGCTGCGCGTGCAGCAGGGCCGCGAGGTGATCGTGGGCCTGCGCTCGGAGGCGGTCCGGATCGCCCCCAGGCTCTCGGCCTCGGCCCGGCGAACGGGAGCCCCCGCGCCCGTCGCCCGGCCCGGGGAGGTGGCGATCACCGGGCTGGTGGAGCACGTGGAGTTCCAGGGCCACGAGGTCCTCGTCCACTTCAACACCGGCTCCCGCCCCGCCGTCGTACCGGATCTGGAGGCCCCGCGCCCCGTCCGGCGCCCGACCCGGCGCCGCCGGCGCGAGGGCACGGTCCTCAACCGGCTGCGGGACCGGGCGGACGCCCTGCGCGCGGGCCCCGTGGTGGTGCTGGAGCACCCCGCCGACACCGCGCCGGAACCGGTCGCCGCGCCCGAGCCGCGCCTGCCCGGCGACCTGGTCGTGCGGACCACGCCGGACGTCGAACTGCGGCAGGGCATGCAGGTGCCGCTCCTGGTCGACCTCGCCCGCCTGTTCGTCTTCGACCAGCGCGGCGAGCGCATCTGCCCGGCCCCGGACCGCCTGCCCGACCTGGAGGAGTGACGGCGCCTGCGCGGGCCGCGGGCCGGCCGGGTGAGGGGCGTGCGGCGGCCGAAAGCTACCGGCGCTAGTTTATGGGCTGTCAGTAGCCTGTCCACGCGGAAGCCTGTCCACGCGGACAAGACCGGCGACGGCCCCGCCCGGAGGAGCACGATGAAGGCACACGACGGCATGTACATCGACGGCGCCTGGCGTCCCGCCGCGGGCCCGGACGTCATCGAGGTGGTGAACCCGGCCGACGAACGGGTGATCGGCACCGTGCCCGCGGGCACCGCCCAGGACGTCGACGCGGCCGTACGCGCGGCCCGCGCCGCCCTGCCCGGCTGGTCCGCCACACCGCCCGCCGAACGGGCCGCCCGCCTGGCCGCCCTGCGGGACGCGCTGGCGGCCCGCGAGGAGGAGATCGCCGAGACCGTCACCGCCGAACTCGGCGCCCCGCCCGCCTTCGCCCGGACGGTCCACGCGGGCCTGCCGATCGCGGTCGCCGGCTCCTACGCCGACCTGGCGGCGACGTACGCCTTCGAGGAGAAGGTCGGCAACTCCACCGTGTACCACGAGCCGGTCGGCGTGGTCGGCGCGATCACCCCCTGGAACTACCCGCTCCACCAGATCGTCGCCAAGGCCGCCCCCGCGCTGGCCGCCGGCTGCACCGTCGTCCTCAAGCCCGCCGAGGACACCCCGCTCACCGCCCGGCTGTTCGCCGGGGCGGTCGACGAGGCCGGACTCCCGGCGGGCGTGTTCAACCTGGTCACCGGCCTCGGCCCGGCCGCCGGGCAGGCGCTCGCCGAGCATCCGGACGTGGACCTGGTCTCCTTCACCGGCTCCACGGCCGTCGGCAAACGGATCGGCGCGATCGCGGGCGGCGCCGTCAAGAGGGTCGCCCTGGAACTGGGCGGCAAGTCCGCCAACGTCATCCTGCCGAGCGCCGACCTCGCCAGGGCGGTGAACGTCGGCGTTGCCAACGTCATGTCCAACTCCGGCCAGACGTGCAGCGCCTGGACCCGCATGCTCGTCCACCGCGACCAGTACGAGGAGGCCGTCGCCCTGGCCGCGACGGCCGCCGCCAAGTACGGCGAGCGCATCGGCCCCGTGGTGAACGCCAAGCAGCGGGCGCGTGTGCGCGGTTACATCGAGAAGGGCGTCGCCGAGGGCGCCCGCCTCGTCGCGGGCGGCCCCGAATCCCCGCGCGAGCGGGGCTACTTCGTCAGCCCCACCGTCCTCGCCGACGTCACCCCCGCTATGACCGTCGCCCAGGAGGAGATCTTCGGCCCGGTCCTCACCGTCCTTCGCTACGACGACGAGGAGGACGCCCTGCGCATCGCCAACGGCACGGTCTACGGTCTCGCCGGCGCCGTCTGGGCGGGCGACGAGGCGGAGGCGGTGGCCTTCGCCCGCCGGATGGACACCGGCCAGGTCGACATCAACGGCGGCCGGTTCAACCCGCTCGCGCCGTTCGGCGGCTACAAGCAGTCCGGTGTCGGCCGCGAACTCGGCGCCCACGGCCTCACCGAGTACCTCCAGACCAAGTCCCTCCAGTTCTAAGGGAGTCCCGCGTCATGGCCGTACGTGCCGCCGTCCTGCCCGCCATCGGCTCCCCGCTGGAGATCACCGGGATCGAACTGCCGGAGCCCGGGCCCGGCCGGGTCCGCGTCCGGCTCGCCGCCGCCGGGGTCTGCCACTCCGATCTGTCCCTGACCAACGGCACCCTGCGGGTACCGGTGCCCGCCGTCCTCGGCCACGAGGGAGCGGGGACCGTCCTCGCGGTCGGCGAGGGCGTCACCCACGTCGCGCCCGGCGACCCGGTGGTGCTCAACTGGGCGCCGTCCTGCGGGAAGTGCCACGCCTGCTCGCTCGGCGAGGTCTGGCTGTGCGCCCGCGCGATGAACGGCGCCGCCGACGTGCACGCCCGCACCGGCGACGGCACCGAACTGCACCCCGGCCTGAACGTCGCCGCCTTCGCCGAGGAGACGGTGGTCGCCGCCTCGTGCGTGCTGCCCCTGCCGGACGGCGTCCCGGTCACCGAGGCCGCGCTCCTCGGCTGCGCCGTCCTCACCGGCTACGGCGCTGTCCACCACGCGGCGAAGGTGCGCCCCGGCGAGACGGTCGCGGTGTTCGGCGTCGGCGGAGTGGGCCTCGCCACCCTCCAGGCCGCCCGGATCGCCGGCGCCGAGAGGATCGTCGCCGTGGACGTCTCCCCGGACAAGGAGGAACTCGCCCGCCGGGCGGGCGCCACGGACTTCCTCCCGGCCACCGCGGACACCCCGCGCGAGATCCGCGCCCTCACCGGGAAGCAGGGGGTCGACGCCGCCGTGGAGTGCGTGGGCCGCGCGGTCACCATCCGCGCCGCCTGGGATTCCACCCGCCGCGGCGGCCGCACGACGGTCGTCGGCATCGGCGGCAAGGACGAGCAGGTCACCTTCAACGCGCTGGAACTCTTCCACTGGGGCCGCACCCTGACCGGCTGCGTGTACGGCAACTCGGATCCGGCCAGGGACCTGCCCGTGCTCGCCGAGCACGTCCGCACCGGCCGGCTGGACCTGGCCACCCTGGTCACCGACCGGATCTCCCTGGACGACATCCCGGCCGCCTTCGAGAACATGCTGGCCGGCAAGGGCGGCCGGGCGCTGGTGGAGTTCTGAGGCGCGCTGCTCGGGCCCGGGTCAGGACACGCGTTCCGGCCGGGGCTCCTCGTGCGCCGTCCGCGAAGTCCGGCGGTGCGGGCGGGAGCGGGACACCGCCACTCCGGCCAGGCACAGGGCCCCGCCCACCAGGGTGACGAGCCCCGGCACCTCACCCAGCGCCAGCCACGACATCAGCACCACCAGCGCGGGGACGGCGTACGTCGTCGCGCCCATCCGGCTCGCGGTCGTACGGGACAGCGCGTACCCCCAGGTCGTGAAGGCGAGCGCGGTCGGGAACACGCCCAGGTAGACCATGTTGAGCGTGGCCGGCAGCGGGGCCCGGGCGGCATCGTGGAGCAGCCGGCCCGCGAAGGGCAGGCAGGCGACCGCACCGACCAGGCACCCGAACGTCGTCACCTGCAGCACGCTCGCCCGGCCCAGCGCCGGCTTCTGAGCGACGACCCCGGACGCGTACGCGACCGCCGCCAGCAGGCACAGCACCACGCCCAGCACCGAGGAGCCGCCCCCGCCCGACATCGACAGGCCCACGGTCACCGCCCCCGCGAACGACACCGCCATGCCCGCCAGCAGCCGCGGCGGCATCGGATCCCCCAGCAGCCGCGCCCCGAGCAGCGCGATCAGCAGTGGGCCGACGTTGACCACCAGGGCCGCGGTACCGGCGTCCACCTGCTGCTCGCCCCAGTTCAGGGCCACCATGTAGAAGCCGAACCACAGCAGCCCGGATATCGCGATCCCGCGCCAGGCCGCCCGCGGCGGCCACCCCTCCCGCCGCACCAGGCAGATCGCACCCAGTGTCAGGGCCCCGGCCAGCAGCCGCCCGAGGGCCAGCGCACCCGGTGAGTACGCGGCACCCGCGCTGCGAATGGAGACGAAGGCGGAGGCCCACAGCACCACGGTGACCGTGGCGGCCGCGGTGGCCAGGCGGGACGGGGGGATGCTCATCATGCTTCCTGAGGCTAGGTGGGCGAAAAGGGCAGGGCTCGCGGATTTCGGACGGCCAGGACCGGCCGGCGGCGCACTCGGCGCGGCGGTGTGCTCACGCGCTCCGCTCCACCTGCTCGTACTGTCGCGCCAGCCCGTCCAGCAGGGCCGCGAGGCCGGTCTCGAAGGCGCGTTCGTCGATCTTCTCCTGCTGCTCGGCCAGCAGGTGGGCCTGCCCGAGGCGCGGGTAGTCGGCCGGGTCGTAGGCGCCGGCGTCGTCCACGAAACCGCCGGCGAAGGAGCCGAGCGCGGAGCCCATGATGAAGTACCGCATCAGCGCGCCGATCGAGGTCGCCTGTGCCGGGGGCCAGCCCGCGTCGGCCATCGCGCCGTAGACCGCGTCGGCCAGCCGCAGCGCGGCGGGACGGCGGCCGGGGCCGCGGGCGAGGACCGGGACGATGTTCGGATGCGCGCGCAGGGCGGCCCGGTAGGACACGGCCCAGTCGTGCAGCGCGGTCCGCCAGTCCCGGCCGTCCTCGAACATCGACAGGTCGACCTGGGCGCTCACCGAGTCCGCGACCGCCTCCAGGATCTCGTCCTTGGTCCGGAAGTGGTTGTAGAGCGAGGGCCCGCTCACCCCGAGTTCGGCGGCGAGCCGGCGGGTGGAGACGGCCGCCAGGCCCTCCGCGTCCACGAGCTCCCGCGCCGTCGCGACGATGCGGCCGGTGCTGAGGAGCGGGGTGCGGGGTCGGGCCATGGCGCACATCGTAGAGCCGCGGGACCGCACGGGCGCCGTCCGCACGGACGCTCCGGTCCCGGCGCCGGTATCCGGATATGCCCCGGTACCCGGGTTTCTGAGTAGGCGAGCTGAGTATCCGGGCGGATGCGGCGGCGGGACCGTGGGCCGACGCTGGTCGCCATGAGTGACACACCGGTCAAACAGCAGAGCACGGCCGCCTTCTACGGCCAGTCGGTCGCCTCCTTCGCCATCGCCATGGCGGCCACCACCGTCGGCATCTTCAGGCTGAACGCCGACGCCTGGGTGCGCGCCTTCCTCGCCATCGCCGTCCTGTACCTTGTCACCTCCTCCTTCACGCTCGCCAAGGTGATCAGGGACCGCCAGGAGGCGGGGCGGATCGTCAGCCGGGTCGACCAGGCCCGCCTGGAGAAGCTGCTTGCCGAACACGATCCGTTCGAGAAGCTGTGAGGCCGCGGGCCGCGCACGGTGCCGACCCGGCAGGCTAAGCGAGCGCTCACCCTCGGCGGTATGGTGGACCCCCTGACGCGACCAGGAGGGGCGAGCGAGCGATGACTACGGCGGAGGAGACGACGGGCGGTGACCCGGAGCCGTGGGGCGAGGTCACCCCGGACGCGGCCCGGCGGCTGCTCGTGGCCGCCGTGGAGGCCTTCGCCGAGCGGGGCTACCACGCGACGACGACCCGTGACATCGCGGGCCGGGCCGGAATGAGCCCGGCCGCCCTCTACATCCACTACCGGACCAAGGAGGAACTCCTCCACCGCATCAGCCGGATCGGCCACGAGAAGGCGCTGGAGGTCCTGCGCACCGCCACCCGGCGCGACGGCAGCGCGACCGAGCGGCTCGCCGACGCCGTGAGCTCCTTCGTGCGCTGGCACGCGGGCGGGCGCACCACCGCCCGGGTCGTGCAGTACGAACTCGACTCGCTCGGTCCGGACGCCCGCGCGGAGATCCTCGCGCTGCGCCGCCAGGTCGACGCCGAGGTGCGCGGGGTGATCGAGGAGGGTGTGGCCTCGGGCGAGTTCGACGTGCTGGACGTGCGCGGCACCACGCTGGCCGTGCTGTCCTTGTGCGTGGACGTCGCCCGCTGGTTCGACGTCGGCGGCCCCCGCACCCCCGAGGAGGTCGGCGCGCTGTACGCCGACCTCGTGCTGCGGATGGTCGGGGCCGGGGAGCACGTCCCCCGGGGGCCGGCCTACCGGTAGTACCGCACCACCGACTCCGCCACGCACACCGGCTTGTCGCCGCCCTCGCGCTCCACGGTGAAGGCGACGGTCACCTGCACCCCGTCCGGCACGTCGTCCACGCCGGTGATCACGGCGGTGCACCGCAGCCGTGAGCCGACCGGGACGGGGGCGGGGAAACGGACCTTGTTGGTGCCGTAGTTGACGCCCATCCGCACACCCTCGACCTCGATCAGCTGCGGCCCGAAGACCGGGAGCAGCGACAGGGTCAGATAGCCGTGGGCGATGGTGGTGCCGAAGGGGCCGGCGGCGGCCTTCTCCGGGTCCACGTGGATCCACTGGTGGTCGCCGGTCGCGTCGGCGAACAGGTCGATCCGCTTCTGGTCGATCTCCAGCCAGTCGGTGTACCCCAGCCGCTCACCCACCGCCGCCCTGAGTTCGCCGGGGGACGTGAAGATCCTCGGCTCTGCCATGTGTCGGGCCTCCCACCTCGGGGACGAAGTCTAAGCAACTGCTTAGCATGGTCGGCCGCGGGGCCCCTGTCAACGGACCGGGCGGGCGGCGCGGTGGGTAGGCTCTGAGAGGTGCCCCAGATCCCCGAGAAGATCCACGAGCTGACCGTCGGCCAGCTGGCGGCGCGCAGCGGCGCCGCCGTCTCCGCCCTGCACTTCTACGAGTCCAAGGGCCTGATCAGCAGCCGCCGCACCTCGGGCAACCAGCGCCGCTACTCCCGCGACACCCTGCGCCGGGTCGCCTTCGTCCGGGCGGCGCAGCGCGTGGGCATCCCGCTCGCCACGATCCGTGAGGCGCTCGCCCGGCTCCCCGAGGAGCGCACCCCCACCCGGGAGGACTGGGCCCGCCTCTCCGAGGCCTGGCGCTCCGAACTCGACGAGCGCATCAGGCAGCTCAACCGCCTGCGCGACCATCTCACCGACTGCATCGGCTGCGGCTGCCTGTCCCTGGACACCTGTGTGCTGTCCAACCCGGACGACGTGTTCGGTGAACGTCTGACGGGCTCACGTCTGATGGCGGAGCGGGGGAGCGGTACCGGCCGCGCGTAGCCTGCGGTCGGTGCGCGAGCGCGGACCGGTGGCTCGACGAACCGCCCGTCGACCGCGCGCCGTGGCCGCCGGGCCGGCGACGCCGACGCGCCGCCGATCCGCCGGGCGGGCTCCGGACTGCCGGGCGGGCTGCGCGGCGTCCTCTCGTCCGTCCGGCAGGACCGGCGCACCCCTCGTGGAAGGCCTGTCGTCGTGGGTCAGGCGGACATCAGCAGCCGCCCGCGCCTCGTGTACGCCAGGGCCTCGGGCTTGAGGACGGGCAGCGGGACCAGGATCCCGCAGTCCGCGCAGACCGGTCCGGACGACGGCTCGTGATCCAGGTCGTACGTCCAGGCCAGCCGCTCCCCGCCGCACACCGGGCACGCGGCACCCGGTTCGCGCTCCAGTGCGGCGATCAGCCGGCGCAGCACCTCGGCCAGCGGTTCGCGCGGGTGCACCCGCGGGTCGTCGCACCAGGCGACCCCGAAGCCGCCCCAGGTCATCCGGTGCCAGTCGTCCACGCTGCCCGGCCTGCGCAGCCCGTCGTGCTTCTCCTGCTTACGGCGCCTGGCGAACCCGGCCTCGTAGTCGAGCCACACCGAACGCGCCTCCTCCAACTCGTCCAATGCGGCCACGAGCCGCACCGGATCGGGGGACCTGTCCTCGGGACCGAACCCGGCCCGGGAGCACAGATGGTCCCAGGTCGCCCTGTGCCCATAGGGAGCGAACCGCTCGAGGCACTTGCGCAGCGAGTAACGCCGCAGCGCCAGATCGCACCGCGGGTCCCTCACCTGTCTCGCCAGACTCCGGAAACCGGCCATCGCCCTGCACCTCCGTCACACCTGCATCCGCACTTCGGTCACTGCGGCGTCGTCGTACGGAGCCGTCACGACTGCTCCGCCGGATAGACGTGCCGACGCCCGATCCGGCTCCATCCGTTTTCCGATGTCCGCCATAACGCCGCCCTGGTTGACCTTCACGGGGTGCCGCCAAAAAGTGACGCATGTTCATCTTCCCCCGGGGGGATACCGGCGGTAACGTCCGGCACCACCCCCGTCAGGGAGGAGTTGCCATGCCACGGCGCACCCCACGCATCGCGCTCGACAGACTGAGAACTCCCCGCGGATTCCCCGGGTTCCTGAAGACCGCATCGGTATGCGTCCTCATTACCGGTCTTTTGTCACCCTTTTCCCAAGCCGCGGCGGCCGGGACGCCGGCCGGCACCGCGGGCGCGACCGCCGCGGCCCCGGCCGACCACTGCGGCGGCCGGTGCTCCGACATCCTGCCGCCCGGCGAGAACGGCAACGCCACCCTCGCCGAGATCCTCCTCAACCAGGCCTTCGGCATCCAGCCCGGCCACGCCGAGGACCAGCTCGGCCCGTACGCCGACCTGGCCACGGGCTACCCGGCGCTCACCGACGCGAAGATCAACTCCTTCTTCAACGACGCCTCGTTCGGCGTCCCCTCCGGACAGGTCGCCTCCACCGTGCGGCCCGCGGGCCGCGCCGACGTGACGATCGTCCGCGACAAGAAGACCGGCGTACCGCACATCACGGGCACCACCCGCTACGGCGCCGAGTTCGGCGCCGGGTACGCCGCCGCCCAGGACCGGCTGTGGCTCATGGACGTCTTCCGGCACGTCGGCCGCGGGCAGCTGACCGCCTTCGCCGGCGGCGCGGCCGCCAACCAGGGCCTGGAACAGGAGTTCTGGCGCAACGCCCCGTACACCGAGGCCGACCTCCAGGCGCAGATCGACCGCGCCGTGGCCGGTAACGGCGCCCGCGGGCAGCAGGTCCTCGCCGACGTGACCGCCTACCTCGACGGCATCAACGCCTACATCGACGCCTCCGACCCCGGCCGCTACTTCCCCGGCGAGTACGTCCTGACCGGCCACAAGGACTCGATCACCAACGCCGGCACCATCGCCCACTTCAAGGTCACCGACCTGGTGGCGCTGGGCTCCGTGGTCGGCGCCCTGTTCGGCTCGGGCGGCGGCGGCGAGGTGGACAACGCGCTGTCCCTGCTGGCCGCCCAGGCCAAGTTCGGCGTCGAGGAGGGCACCAGGGTCTGGGAGTCCTTCCGGGAGCGCAACGACCCCGAGGCCGTCCTGACCGTGCACGACGGCAGGAGCTACCCGTACGCGACGAAGCCCGACGCCCCCGAGGGCCTGGCCCTGCCCGACGCCGGCTCGGTGACCCAGGAGCCGCTGGTGTACGACCGCACCGGCAGCGCGGCGACCGCGGCCGCGCGGGGCGCCACCTCCTCGGCCGCGAAGAGCGCCTTGTCCTCCGCACGGCGCGGGATGTCCAACGCCCTCGTCGTGAGCGGCGAGCACACCGCGAGCGGCCACCCGGTCGCCGTCTTCGGCCCGCAGACCGGCTACTTCGCGCCCCAGCTGCTGATGCTCCAGGAGATCCAGGGTCCGGGCATCAGCGCCCGCGGCGCCTCCTTCGCCGGCCTGAGCATGTACGTCGAACTCGGGCGCGGCCAGGACTACTCGTGGAGCGCCACGACCTCCGGCCAGGACATCATCGACACCTACGCCGTCGAACTGTGCCAGGACGACCACCACTACCTGTACCGCGGCACCTGCACGGCGATGGACGAGGTCGAGCAGACCAACTCCTGGAAGCCCACCGTCGCCGACGGAACGGCGGCCGGCTCCTACACCATGCGCGTGTGGCGCACGAAGTACGGCCCGGTCGAGTACCGCGCCACCGTCGGCGGCAAGAAGGTCGCCTACACCACCCTGCGCTCCTCCTTCCTGCACGAGGCCGACTCGATCGTCGGCTTCCAGATGCTCAACGACCCCGACTTCGTCCAGGGCCCCGAGGGCTTCCAGAAGGCCACGCAGCACATCAACTACACGTTCAACTGGTTCTACGCCGACTCCCGGCACACCGCGTACTACAACAGCGGCGACAACCCGGTGCGGGCGAACGGCGTGGACGCCGAGTTCCCGGTGTGGGCGCGGCCGGCGTACGAGTGGCGGAACTGGGACCCGGCGGCCAACACCGCCGACTACACCCCGCCCTCCGCCCACCCCGCCTCCGTCGACCAGGACTACTACATCTCCTGGAACAACAGGCAGGCCCTGGACTACTCCGCGGCCTCCTGGGGCAACGGCTCCGTGCACCGCGGCGACCTGCTGGAGGACCGGGTGAGCAAGTTGGTCGCGGCCGGCGGGGTGACCCGTGCCTCGCTGGTGAAGGCGATGGCGGACGCGGCTGTGACCGACCTCAGGGCCGAGGACGTGCTGCCGAACCTGCTGAAGGTGATCAACAGCTCGCCGGTGACCGACTCCGCGGCCGCGGCGGCGGTGGGCAAGCTCCAGACATGGCTGTCCGCGGGCGCCAGGCGCACCGAGACCTCGGCGGGCTCCAGGACCTACGCCGACGCCGAGGCCGTCAGGATCCTGGACGCCTGGTGGCCGCTGCTGGTGAAGGCCGAGTTCGAACCGGGGCTCGGCAGCGACCTGTACGGCGCCTTCACCGCCAACCTGCCGGTGGACGAGTCCCCGTCGGCCGGGCACGGCCCGACCGGCTCGCACGCGGGAAGCGCCTTCCAGTACGGCTGGTGGAGCTATGTCGACAAGGACATCCGGGCGGTGCTCGGTGAGCCGGTGCGGGGTCCGCTGGCACGGACGTTCTGCGGCGGCGGCAGCCCGAGCTCCTGCCGGGACACCCTGATCAGCACCCTGAAGCAGGCGGCCGCGGCGACCCCGGCCCAGGTCTACCCAGGCGACGACCAGTGCTCCGCGGGCGACCAGTGGTGCGCCGACTCGATCGTCCAGCGCGCCCTGGGCGGCATCGGGCACGGGAGGATCGGCTGGCAGAACCGCCCGACCTTCCAGCAGGTCGTGGAGTACACCAGCCACCGTTAGGTGCCGGTGGACGAGGGATGGCGGCCGCCCGGTCGACCCGACCGGGCGGCCGGCCGGGGGCACGGCTCATCAGCACCAGGGGGCACGGCTCATCAGTAGAGGAGGTACCGCTTCCGTGTCTTCCGGAACGCGGCCAGCTCCTGCTGCCAGGCCGCCACCACCTCGTCGGTGCCCGCGCCGGCGTCGATCGCCGTGCGCACCCGGGTGGATCCGGTGAGCGTGTCGATCCAGTTGTCCGAGCGCCACTCGAAGCCGCTCCAGACCTGCTGGGCGGTCACGAGCAGCGCGATCCCGGTCCGCACGGGATCGAAGGCGTTGCGGTTGTGCACGTGGATCTGCACGCCGCCGACGGTCGTGCCCTGGAACTTGGAGAAGGTGGGCGCGAAGTACGCCTCCCGGAAGTACACGCCCGGCAGGTGCAGCGCGTTGGCCGCGGCCGCCCAGCGCCCGTCGACGCCCGCCGCGCCGAGCAGTTCGAAGGGGCGGGTGGTGCCCCGTCCCTCCGACAGGTTGGTGCCCTCGAACAGACACGTTCCGGAGTAGACCAGGGCGGTGTCGGGGGTCGGCATGTTCGGGCTCGGCGGCACCCAGGGCAGCCCGGAGGCGTCGTAGAAGTCCGACCGCCGCCAGCCGGTCATCTGGACGGTCTCCAGCGGGACCGGCGTGGTCAGGAACTCGCCGTTGAACAGCCGCGCCAGTTCGGCGACGGTCATGCCGTGCGCCTGCGCGATCGGCTTCCGTCCGACGAAGGTCGCGAACTCCGGGTGCAGCACCGGCCCCAGGGCCTCCCGGCCGGTCACCGGGTTGGGCCGGTCGAGCACCACGAAGCGCTTGCCGGCCAGGGCCGCGGCCTCCATGCAGTCGTAGAGCGTCCAGATGTAGGTGTAGAAGCGGGCGCCCGCGTCCTGGATGTCGAAGACGACCGTGTCCACGCCGGAGGCCGTGAAGACGTCGGCGAGCAGCTGCCCGCTCTTGAGGTACGTGTCGTACACCGGCAGCCCGGTGGCCGGGTCGTCGTAGCGGCCCTCCGAGCCGCCCGCCTGCGCGGTGCCGCGGAAGCCGTGCTCGGGGCCGAAGACGGCCACCAGGTTCACCCGGCGGTCGGCGTGCATCACGTCCACGATGTGCCGCACGTCCCGGGTGACGCCGGTCGGGTTGGTGACGACCCCGACCCGCTGCCCGCGCAGCGAGGCGTAGCCCCCGGCGTCGAGGCGCTCGAAACCGGTGCGCAGCGGGCTGTTGCCTCCGGGTGCGGCCTGGGCCGGGGCCGCCATGGCCCCGGTGGCCGCCGCGGCGGCGGTGGTGGCGAGCAGGCTCCGTCTGGACAGCTTCATACAGTGACCTCCGTGATCGCTGCGGGTGTCATGTTCACGCACGCTAGCGTGCGCCCGTGCTCCAGGGAACGAAGCGGACCGCGCCTCCTTGCGGAGATCCCTTCCAGTACCACATACCGACTGGTTAGTCTGATGCGGCGGAGCCGATCCGCGTCGTGTCGGAGCCATGACGAAGGAGACCGATGGTGCGAGCCGTGCGGGATGCGGGAGTGGTCGTCACCGGAGCCGGGGGTGGCATCGGCGCCGCGCTGGCCCGCCGGTTCGCCGCCGAGGGGGCCCGGGTCGTCGTCAACGACCTCGACGCCGACCGGGCCGCGTCCGTCGCCGGGGAGATCGGCGGCATCGCGCTCCCGGGCGACGCCTCCGAGGTCGTCGCCGCGGCCCGCGACGCCCTTGGCGGAACGGTCGACGTCTACTGCGCCAACGCGGGCCTCGGCTCGGGCGGTTCGGAGGCGGCCGGCGAGGAGGTGTGGGCACACGCCTGGGACGTCAACGTCATGGCCCACGTCCGCGCCGCCCAGGCGCTGCTCCCCGCCTGGCTGGAACGCGGCAGTGGCCGGTTCGTGTCCACCGTGTCGGCGGCCGGGCTGCTCACCATGATCGGCGCGGCCCCGTACAGCGTCACCAAGCACGGCGCCTACGCCTTCGCCGAGTGGCTGTCGCTGACCTACCGCCACCGCGGGATCAAGGTGCACGCGATCTGCCCGCAGGGCGTGCGCACCGACATGCTGGCCGCCACCGGCAGCGCCGGCGACCTGGTGCTGCGACCCACCGCGATCGAACCCGAGGACGTGGCCGACGCCCTGCTGGAGGGCATCGCCGAGGACCGCTTCCTGATCCTGCCGCACCCCGAGGTCGCCGGGTTCTACCGGGCCCGGGCCGTCGACCCCGACCGCTGGCTCACGAACATGAACCACCTCCAGCGGAAATGGGAGGAGATCCAGTGACACCCGGGGCGCAGGCGACCGGGGCCGACCGGGATCCTGCCGGACCTGCCGGGGACGGCGAATGGGAAGATCCTCCGTCGGGAACCGCGTTCCCGTAGGCAGCAGGGCGAACAGGAACGAAAACGAACAGGAACACGGAAGGCAGGTGGCGGCAGGTGCCCAGAACGACGGACTCAGGCGGCGCTCCGGTGCCGCAGCGGCTCCTGGCCGCCGCCACCCGGCTCTTCGCCGAACAGGGCTACGACCGCACCTCGGTGCAGGAGATCGTCGAGGCGGCCGGTGTCACCAAGGGGGCGCTGTACCACTACTTCGGCTCCAAGGACGACCTCCTGCACGAGGTGTACGCGCGCGTGCTGCGCGTCCAGCAGGAGCGCCTGGACGCCTTCGCGGACGCCGACGAACCGGTCGAGAAGCGGCTGCGGGACGCGGCGGCGGACGTGGTGGTCACCACCATCGAGAACCTCGACGACGCCATGATCTTCTTCCGCTCGATGCACCACCTCGGGCCGGAGAAGAACAAGCAGGTGCGGGCCGAGCGCCGGCGCTACCACGAACGCTTCCGCGCGCTGGTCGAGGAGGGCCAGCGGACCGGCGTCTTCTCCACGGCGACCCCGGCCGACCTGGTGGTCGACTACCACTTCGGTTCCGTCCACCACCTGTCGACCTGGTACCGCCCCGAGGGCCCGCTCAGCCCCCAGCAGGTTGCCGACCACCTGGCCGACCTGCTGCTGCGGGCGCTGCGGCCGTAGCGGGCGGGCGCGCGTAGGGCCGGCCGGCCGACCCCGTCCCGCACCCGCACGCGCCCGTGCGGGTGCTCAGAGGTACTTCTTCAGCTCCCGCCGCGCCAGCGACCGTTGGTGGACCTCGTCCGGCCCGTCGGCGATCATCAGCGTGCGCGCGCCCGCGTACAGCTCGGCGAGCGGGAGGTCCTGGCTGAAACCGCCCGCGCCGTGCAGCTGGATCGCCCGGTCGAGGATGTCGACCACCGCGCGCGGCGTGGCGATCTTGATGGCCTGGATCTCGGTGTGCGCCCCCTTGTTGCCGACGGTGTCCATCAGCCAGGCCGTCTTCAGCACCAGCAGCCGCAGTTGCTCGACGGTGACCCGCGCGTCCGCGATCCAGTTGTGGACCACGCCCTGCTGGGCCAGCGCCTTGCCGAAGGCGGTGCGGGACACGGCCCGCCGGCACATCAGCTCGATCGCCCGCTCTGCCATGCCGATCAGCCGCATGCAGTGGTGGATGCGGCCGGGTCCGAGCCGGGCCTGGGCGATGGCGAAGCCGCCGCCCTCCTCGCCGATCAGGTGGGAGACGGGTACGCGCGCGTGGTCGAAGACCACCTCGGCATGGCCGCCGTGGGAGTGGTCCTCGTAGCCGAAGACCCGCATCGCGCGCCGCACGGTGACGCCGGGTGTGTCGCGCGGCACGAGCACCATGGACTGCTGGCGGCGGATGTCCGGGCCGTCCGGGTCGGTCTTGCCCATCACGATGAAGATCTTGCAGTCCGGGTTCATCGCGCCGGAGATGTACCACTTGCGGCCGGTGATGACGTACTCGTCGGAGCCGTCGGAGGCGCGCTCGATGCGCGTGGTGACGTTGGTGGCGTCCGAGGAGGCCACCTCCGGCTCGGTCATCGCGAACGCCGAACGGATCTCGCCCGCGAGCAGCGGTTCGAGCCACTGCTTCTTCTGCCACTCGTCGCCGAACTGCGCGAGCACCTCCATGTTCCCCGTGTCGGGCGCCGCGCAGTTCAGCGCGGTGGGGGCGAGGTGCGGGGAGCGGCCGGTGATCTCGGCGAGCGGGGCGTACTGGAGGTTGGTCAGCCCGGCGCCGTACTCGGCGTCCGGCAGGAAGAGGTTCCACAGGCCCTGCCTGCGCGCCTCGGCCTTCAGCTCCTCGACCACGGCCGGGGTGTCCCACGGGGAGGCCGGCGCGGCCCGCTGCTCCTCGGCCACCGCCTCGGCCGGGTGGACGTACTCGTCCATGAAGGTCAGGAGCCTGGCCCGCAGTTCCTCGGTGCGCGCGTCGAACGCGAAGTCCATGTCCGTCAGCCTTCCTGAAGAGTGGTCAGTCCGTGGTCGACGAAGACGGGGACGAGGTCGCCGATGCGGTCGAAGCCCGGTCCGACCGTCTGGCCGAGCGTGTACCGGTAGTGGATGCCCTCCAGGATCACGGCGAGCTTGAACCAGGCGAACGCCGTGTACCAGGAGACGGCCCGCACGTCGCGCCCCGAGCGTTCCGCGTACCGCTCGACCAGCTCCGCAGCGGACGGGTGCCCCGGGGCCTCGGCGGTGGTGGACACCGGCGAGTCGGGCATGCCCAGCGGCGTGCTGTACATCACCAGCAGCCCCAGGTCGGTCAGCGGGTCCCCGAGGGTGGACATCTCCCAGTCGAGGACCGCCGTGATCCGGTCGTCCGGGCCGAGCAGCACGTTGTCGAGGCGGTAGTCGCCGTGCACGACGGTCGGGGCGGGGGAGGCGGGCAGCGCGCGCCCGAGCGCCGCGTGCAGTTCGTCGACACCGGCCAGCTCGCGGTTGCGGGAGGCCGCCAGCTGCTTGCCCCAGCGGCGCAGCTGGCGGTCCAGGAAGCCCTCGGGGCGCCCGAAGTCGGCCAGGCCCACCTCGGCGGGGTCCACCGTGTGCAGCTCGACGAGGGTGTCCACCAGGGACAGCACGGCGCCGTGGGTGCGCTCCTCGCCCAGCGGGGCGAGCTGCCGCGCGGTGCGGTACGGGGTGCCCTCGACGAACTCCATGACGTAGAACGGCGCGCCGAGCACGTCCTCGTCCTCGCACAGCAGCACCGGGCGCGGCACCGGCACCTTGGTCGGGTGCAGGGCGCTGATCACCCGGTGCTCGCGCCCCATGTCGTGCGCGGTGGCCAGGACGTGGCCCAAGGGGGGACGCCGTACGACCCACCGCGAGGCGCCGTCCGAGACCGCGTAGGTGAGGTTCGACCGTCCGCCCTCGATCAGCCGGCCGGTCAGCGGGCCCCGCACCAGACCGGGCCGCTCCCGGTCGAGCAGTCCGCGCAGCTGGTCGAGATCGAGTCCGGGCGGGTGGTCGGGGCTCATCAACGCTCCTCTGACGGACGAACGGGTCCCCCACATGATGCCGACCGGTCGGTATGCCGTCCAGTGCGCAAACCGAAGCCCCCACAAGCCCGGTGTCGTCGTCGGGTCCGGGTCACCCCGGCGAGCGGTGGGCCTTCAGGCGCTCGTAGGCGGCCAGTCCGTCCGGTACCCACTGCCACTCGCCCAGGCGGCGCTCCACCTCGGCCTCCGGCAGGAAGTCGTGCCAGGCGACCTCCTCCACCTGCGGCCGTACCGGCAGGTCGCAGCGGACCTGGTAGACAGCCGACCACCAGGTGTGGCCGGCGCCGTCGTCGTACAGGAACGTGAAGAGGTACTCCGGGCGGGGCAGCCCCGTCACCCCCAGTTCTTCCTCGGCCTCGCGCAGGGCGGCGTCGTCGTAGGCCTCGCCCGCGCCGACCACCCCGCCGACGAACATGTCGTAGAGGGACGGGAAGACCAGCTTCGTGGGGGTGCGCCGGTGGACGAAGAGGCGGCCCTCCGCGTCCCGGGCCTGGACGAAGACGCAGCGGTGGCGCAGTCCCCTGGCGTAGGCCTCGCCGCGCGGGGACCGTCCGACGACCCGGTCGTGCTCGTCGACGATGTCGAGGATCTCGTCTGAAGCGCTCATACCGCCATCCAAGCAGGCTGCGCCTCCAAGCAGGCCGCGCCTCCACGCGGGCTGCATCTCCGGGGCGGGCCGCGCCTTCATGCGGGCCGCCGGTCAGGCCGGTGCCGCGGGCCCCGCCTGGCTCAGCGTGCCTGCAGGTCGCGCTTCTGCGCCGGCACTCCCGACCCGTAGGGCATCGCCGGGTGCAGCCCGAGCAGGACGATGCCCGCCACGATCGCCGCGAGGCCCGACGCCTCCCAGGCCAGCGCCCCGGTGTCGGTGCGCAGCCGGTCGCCGAGGAACCCCACCCCGCAGGCGATCCCGGTCAGCGGCTCGGCCGCGGTCAGGGCCGGCAGGGACATGCGCAGCGGTGCCGTCTCGAACGCGCTCTGCACCAGGATCAGCCCGGTGACGCCGATCACCAGCAGCCCGTACGGCTGCCAGCCGGTGAACAGCTCCGCCCAGCCGCCCGCCGAGAACCGCTGCCCGCTCACCCGGGTCAGCGCGTCCTGCACGCCGTAGAGCAGCCCGGCGGCCACCGCCAGCAGGACCGGTCCCCAGCTCAGCCGCGAGTGCTTGGCGAACGCCGTCAGCAGCAGGGCCACGCCCACCACCGCACCGATGATCAGCCAGTGCCGCAGCGGATCGGTGACGGCGCTGCCCGCGCGCGGCCGGCCCGCCACGATGAACGCGGTCACGCCGCCGGCCAGCAGGACGAGCCCCGCCCAGCCCTGGCGGCCCAGTGGCTGTCTGGTCTGCCGGCGGGACAGGGCGAGGGCGAACAGCAGGTTCGTGGCCAGCAGCGGTTCCACCAGCGAGATCTCGCCCCGGCCCAGGGCGAAGGCGCCCAGCATCATGCCGCCGATCATCAGCCCCAGACCGCCCAGCCAGCGCGGCACCTTCATCAGGTCAAGGAGCAGCCGGGGCGAGAGGAAGTCCCTCAGCGGTGCCCGCTGGGCCGCGTTCTGCTGGAGCACGAAACCGAAGCCCAGGCAGCAGGCGGCGCTCACGGCGAGAATCACAACCAGAACCGACACGCTGCGTACCTCGATCATCCGGCCGGGCCACGGGGTGCGTAATGGCCGACTGTAGCGTCCCGGGGCCCGCCCCGCTGCCGGGACGACCCGGATCCGCTCGGCCGGCCCGGTCGCGACGTCCCGCGATCAGCGGCGAGGGCGCAGCTCCGGGCCGCGGGCGAACTCGAGGCACCGCCGCGCCCTGGCGTACGCCAGGGGAGTGACCCTCCCGCGGGACGGACCGGCGCCACGGCACGGCCGCCGGACGCCCTCACAAGTACCGTCTGCTAAAAGGCAGTTGACGCGTGTAACGCACGGGCGACCCTTGACGGAGAGCACGGGCTGGGGGTTTGCTGTCCGTGATCAGCCGATGGCAAGCCGATGACCGACGAGCAGCCGAGGCCGGTGGGCCGAACGGGGGCCGCTCCCTGGGCGTACCAGGCCACGAACAAAGAGCGCGTGAGGAAGTTCCGCGGTGTCCCCACCCCCGCCTCCCCTCGGACGCGGCCGCAAGCGAGCCGCCCAGGCCTTCGACACCGCTCTCGACGACACCGAACTCCATGAGGCGCGCACGGCGTTGGCACAGGGACGGTGGCAGGCTGTGCGCTCGCTGCTGGTCCGCACCAAGGACGACTGGGACCGCCGCGGGCACCGCCTCACCGTCCTCGCCGAGGAGTCCCACACCACGGCCTGGACCCGTGACTGGCTGCTCGCCGAGCCCGAATCCGCCGACGCCTCCGTCCTGCTCGGCCTGTCCCTGGTCCAGCAGGCCCTGTGCGGCCGGGAGAAGCCCGACCGGGCCCGCGAGGCCTGCCGGACGGCGGCCGAGCTCGCGCCCGCCGACCCCACGCCGTGGTTCGGCCTGCTCCTGCTGGAGCGGGGCCTGGGCGACGAGGAGGAGGTGGTCCGCCTCTTCGACAAGGTCCGCCACCGCCATCCCGAGCACCACCACGCCCACCACCTGATGGTGGCCCAGCTGGCCGAGCGGCACGCCGACGCCGGCCCGGACCCGCTGCACGAGGTCTACGACTTCGCCAACTGGGCCGCCGAGCAGGCACCCGCCGACTCCCCCCTCGCCATGCTCCCGGTGGTCGCGCACGCCGAGCGCTACCGCGTCCTGGCCGGCGCCGGCCACGCGCAGGCCGACCCGGCGGCCTCCGGGCACTGGACGGGCCGCCGGGCCCGCCAGGTGATGAAGTCCGCCTTCGACTGGTGGCTGGAGTGGGAGCAGGAGGGCCATCCGCGCCGCCTGGTCGATCTGAACTTCCTCGCCCACGCCAAGCACTGCGAGGGCCGGGGCGCCGAGGCCGCCGCCCTGTTCCACCGCATCGGTGACCATCCCACGCAGGCGCCGTGGGCGTACCCCGACCGAGATCCGTACACCGCCTTCCGCATCGCGCGCGCCGGCGCGCTCGGTGCGGTGTAGTGCCCCGCACATCCCGTACGCACCACGACCCCGACGCCCGAAAGGACGAACCCCCGATGACGACGGGCAGTTCGAGCACGAGCAGAACCACCGCCGAGGGCGGCATCAGCACCTTCAAGGGGCAGGAGCGCGCCCTGCGCGCCGACCGCCTCGGCACGGGGGGTCTGCTGCTCTCCGTGCTCGCCGCGACCGCCCCGCTCATGGTGGTCGCGGGTGTCATGCCCACCACATTCGCGGTGATGGGGATCGTCGGACAGCCGCTGCTCTTCGTACTCCTCGGCGCCGTCCTGATCCTCTTCAGCTTCGGGTACGCCGAGATGAGCCGCCACGTCCACAACGCGGGCGCCTTCTACGCCTACATCTCCCGCGGCCTGGGCGGCACGGCGGGCGCCGGCGCGGCGCTCGTCGCCCTGGTCGCCTACAACGCGCTCCAGGCCGGCATCTACGGGATCTTCGGCTTCGAGGTCTCCAACCTGTTCGCCACGTACGCCGACCTCAGCGTCGCCTGGTGGATCCCCGCGCTGGTGGCCGCGGCCGTCGTCGGGGCGCTCGGCTGGCTGAAGATCGACGTCAACGCGCGCGTGCTCGGCGTGCTGCTGGTCATCGAGGTCGTACTCGTCGTGATCTTCGACGTGGCGGCCGTCGCCGACCCCGCCAAGGAGGGCCTGTCCCTGCACGCCTTCAACCCGGACACGCTCGCCGGCGCCGGCATCGGCACCGCGCTGTGCTTCTGCATCGCGGCCTTCCTCGGCTTCGAGCAGGCCCCGGTGTACGCCGAGGAGACCAGCCGCCCCCACGTCCTGGTCCCGCGCGTGATGTTCCTCGCCGTCGCGGGCGTCGCCGTCTTCTTCGCGATCAGCAGTTGGGCCCTCACCGTCGCCACCGGCCCCTCGGCGATCATCGGCACGGCGGAGAAGGAGAGCGCGGGGCTGCTGTTCACCCTGACCGAGTCGCGGCTCGGCGCCACCTTCACCGACGTCCTGCACGTCCTGTTCGTCACCGGCATGTTCGCGGCCATGCTGAGCTTCCACAACGTCGTCGCCCGGTACGCCTTCGCCATGGGCCGCGAGGGCCTGCTGCCGGCCGCCTTCGGGCGCACGTCCAGCTCCAGCGGCGCGCCCGCGACCGGATCCCTCTCGCAGACGATCGTCTCGCTGGTCATCGTGATCGCCTTCGCCGTCACCGACGACAAGCCGGCCGGCGACCCGACCGCGCCCGTGCTGCACCTGTTCACCTGGTTCGGCAACCTCGGCGCGCTCGGTGTGATCGTGCTGATGGCGGCGGCCAGCGTGTCGGTGATCGTCTTCTTCGTCCGGCGCGGCGCGGCGGCCGCGCAGGCCTGGCGGCTGGTCACCTCCGCCGTGGCCGCGGTGGCGCTGCTGGTCATCGCCACCTACACGGTCAAGGACTTCGACGTCCTGGTCGACGCCGGCCCCGGCTCGGCCCTGAGCCGGGTGCTGCCCGGCATCATCGGCCTCGCCCTCGTCGTCGGCCTGGTCCAGGGCGCCGTACTGCGCTCCCGCCGGCCGGAGGCGCACGCCCGCATCGGACTGGGCAACGAGGCCTTCCAGCTGGAGAAGGCCGCGGAGGCGGAGGAGACCGCGGAGGCGGCCGAGACGGCGTCCTGAGCCCCGGCCACCGGAAACGGTGACGGAAGCCTGACGAGCACCCGCGATCCCTGGCCCACCCGGGGGCGCGGGTGCTCGAATGGAGGGGTGAACCCCCGACTCCCGGAGGAGGAGGGCCGGCCCGAGGAGGAAGGCAGCCCCATGGGCCGCCGGATCTTCCTCGCCACCCTCGGCCTCGGCGCCCTCGGCTTGGCCACCGCGCCCACGCTGCAACGCGGCATGGAGGACCTGCTCGGCGCGGTGGCGGGCAAGGACCCCACCGGTCTGACCGGCCTGCTGCCGAACGGCGGCGGCTTCCGCTACTACTCGGTCGCCGCCTCGGTCCCGCACAAGGACGCCACGAACTACCGCCTCACCGTCGACGGCCTCGTCGACCACCCCGCCACCTACACGCTGGACGACCTCAGGGCCCTGCCCCGGACTCGCCTGGTCCGCGACGTCCAGTGCGTCACCGGCTGGCGGGTGCCCGGCACCCCCTTCGAGGGCGTACGGCTCTCCCGGCTGCTCGACGCGGCCGGAGTGCGGGCGGGCGCCGGAGCCGTCCGCTTCACCTGCTTCGACGGCACCTACACCGAGAGCCTCACCCTCGCCCAGGCCCGCCGTCCCGACGTGCTGGTCGCGCTGCGCATGCGGGACGAGGACCTGACCTACGCGCACGGCGGTCCGGTCCGCCTGTACGTGGCCCCCATGTACTTCTACAAGTCGGCCAAGTGGCTCTCCGGCATCACCGTCACCGACCGCGTCGAGCCCGGCTACTGGGAGCACCTCGGCTACGACGTCGACGCCTGGGTCGGCCGTTCGAACGGACGCGGCGATGCCCCTACGAGCTGACACTCCGGCCCCGCCCGGCACCCGCGTCCGCCGCTTCACCCGGGCCGAGCGCTGGGTGCACCGGACCACGGCCGCGCTCATGGGCGTGTGCGTGATGACGGCGGCCTTCCTGTACATCCCCCAGCTCGCCGAACTGGTCGGCCGGCGCGAACTGGTCGTCCGCGTCCACGAGTGCGCGGGTGTCGCCCTGCCCGTACCGGTCCTGCTGGGCCTGGCCTCCCGCGCCTTCCGCGCCGACCTGCGCTTCCTCAACCGCTTCGGCCGGCACGACCGCGTCTGGCTGCGCGCCGCCCTGCGCCGCGACCACCGGCCCGCCTCCCGCCCGGCCGGGAAGTTCAACGCCGGCCAGAAGATCTACGCCGCCTGGATCGCCGGCGCCGGCCTGGTCATGCTCGGTACGGGTCTGATGATGTGGTTCACCCATCTCACCCCCGTGGCCTGGCGCACCAGCGCGACCTTCGTCCACGACTGGCTCGCCCTGACCGTCGGCGTCGTCCTGGCCGGCCACATCGGCATGGCCCTCGGTGACCCGGAGGCCCGCCGCGGCCTGCGCACCGGCCTGGTGACGCGCGCGTGGGCGACGGAACAGCACCCGCTGTGGCGCCCATAGGGCCGTCGGCGGTTCGTAGGCCACCCGGCCGCTCGCAGGGCACCGTCGGTTCGTGGGGATGCGGGGACGTACGAAGGCGGCGGCCGTGACCGGGTGGTGTCCGGGGCACGTCCGCCGCCTACGGCGTACGGCTAGGGTCTTTCGTTTGGATCAGGCCGGACCCCGCGAGCCCGGCATGATCCAAACGAGAGGCCCTAGATCACCAGGGAGAGCAGCAGGACCAGGGCGCCCGCCACCACCGAGATGATCGTCTCCATGACCGACCAGCTCTTGATCGTCTGGCCGACGCTCAGCCCGAAGTACTCCTTCACCAGCCAGAACCCGGCGTCGTTGACATGGCTGAAGAACAGCGAGCCGGCTCCGACCGCCAGCACCAGCAGGGCGGCGTGCGTGGTCGACATGTCGGCCGCGAGCGGGGCGACCAGACCGGCCGCCGAGATGGTCGCCACGGTCGCCGAACCGGTCGCGAGCCGGATCGCCACCGCGATCAGCCAGGCCAGCAGCAGTGCCGGGATCGACCAGTCCTTGGAGATGTCCAGGACCATCTGGCCCACCCCGGAGTCGATCAGCGTCTGCTTGAAGCCGCCGCCCGCGCCGACGATCAGCAGGATGCCGGCGATGGGCATGAGGCCCTTCTCGACGGTCGAGGAGATGCGCTCCTTGCTGAACCCGGCCGGCATCCCCAGCGTGAACACGCCGACGAGCACGGCGGCGAGCAGCGCGATCATCGGCGAGCCGATGACGTCGAAGACGCGCTGGGTCAGGTTCGCCGGGTCGTCCACGACGATGTCGACCAGGGCCTTGGCGAGCATCAGCACCACCGGGAGCAGCACCGTGGCCAGCGTGGCGCCGAAGCCCGGACGCCGCTGGAGCTCCTCCGAAGGACGCTGGGGCAGCATCCGGTCCGGGACGGGGACGTCCACCCAGCGGGCCGCGACCTTGGAGAACAGCGGACCGGCGATGATCACCGTGGGTATGGCGACGAGGATGCCGAGCGCCAGCGTCACGCCCAGGTTGGCCTTGACCGCGTCGATGGCGACCAGCGGGCCGGGGTGCGGCGGGATCAGACCGTGCATCACGGACAGGCCGGCCAGCGCCGGGACGCCGATGCGCATCAGGGAGTAGTTTCCGCGCTTGGCCACCATCAGCACGACCGGGATCAGCAGCACGATGCCGACCTCGAAGAACAGCGGCAGACCGATCACGGAGGCGATCAGCACCATCGCCCACGGCATCGCCCGCCCCTTGGCCTTCGCCAGGATCGTGTCGACGACCTGGTCGGCGCCGCCGGAGTCGGCGAGCAGCTTGCCGAGGATCGCGCCGAGGGCGATCAGCACGCCGACGCCGGCGACGGTGGAGCCGAGGCCCGTGGTGAAGCTGGTGATCGCCTTGTCGAGCGGTGCCCCGGCGACCGCGCCGAGCACCAGCGATCCGATGGTCAGGGACAGGAAGGCGTGCAGCTTGAACCGGGTGATGAGCAGGACGATGACGGCGATGCCCGCGAGGACGGCGATGCCGAGCTGAGCGTGGCCGGCCGAGGTGATCGGCGGGGGCGCGTCCGCTGCCAGCATCTCGACGCTGAGTCTGGTCACGGTGTTCCCTTGCAGGTGAAGAGGGACGGTGGGGAGGGGAGTGCCGCAGTCGGCGAGTGCGGGGGAGCGGCGCCGGGGCTCAGAGCCGCTGGTCCTGCGGGGACTGCGTGGAGCTGTCGAGGCCGTCCAGCGCGGCCACCGCGCGTGCGGCGATCTCCTCGGGCGACCCGGAGACGTCGACCGCGACGCCCCGTTCGTCCCTCTGGAGCGGCTCCAGCGTGGCGAACTGGGAGTCCAGCAGCGCCGTCGGCATGAAGTGACCCCGGCGGTGCGCCATCCGCTCCTCGATGAGCTTCCGGTCGCCCGTCAGGTGCACGAAGACGACGCCGGGAGCCGCGGCCCGCAGCCGGTCCCGGTACGACCGCTTCAGCGCGGAGCTGCTCACCACCCCGCCGAGCCCCGCCCGCCCGTGGGCCCAGGCGCCGATGGCGTCGAGCCACGGCCACCGGTCCTCGTCGCCGAGCGGGATCCCGGCCGTCATCTTCGCGATGTTGGCCTGCGGGTGGAAGTCGTCGCCCTCGGCGTACGGGACGCCGAGCCGGGCGGCGAGCAGGGGACCGATCGTGGTCTTGCCCGTGCCGGCGACGCCCATCACCACGACGACGTGGGGGGTGCGCATCACTGCCTCGCTGTCTTCCTCGACATGGGACGCCGACATCCGGCGTCCGCCACACTGAAACCCATAGGTACGACTAATTCAAGTCTCTGTGACATATAAGTCTGACTTTTTGGGAACGTGATCTGCCCCGTACGCTGAGTGCATGAGCACACCGGGCCGAGGGCTGCACGGCCGCGTACTGGACACCCTCGGCCCCGCCATCACCGCGGGCGAGTATCCGCCGGGCAGCGTGCTGCGCACCGACGAACTGGCGCAGCGCTTCGACGTGTCACGCTCCGTGATGCGCGAGGCGGTCCGCGTCCTGGAGTCCATGCACCTGGTCGCCTCGCGCCGCCGGGTCGGCGTGACCGTGCTCCCGCAGACCGAGTGGAACGTCTACGATCCGCAGGTCATCCGCTGGCGCCTGGCCGGCGCGGACCGGCCCCGGCAGCTGCGGTCGCTGACTGTGCTGCGCTCCGCCGTCGAACCGGTCGCCGCAGGCCTGGCCGCCCGGCTCGCCACCTCCGAACAGTGCGCCGAGCTCACCGAGTGCGCCCTCGGCATGGTCGCCAACTCACGCGGCCACCACCGGCTTCAGGCGTACCTGGTCCACGACGTCGCCTTCCACCGCGTGATCCTCAGCGCCTCCGGGAACGAGATGTTCGCCCGCCTCGGCGACGTCGTCGCCGAGGTCCTGGCGGGCCGCACCCACCACGAGGTCATGTTCGAGGAGCCCGACCCCGCCGCCGTCACCCTCCACGTCCAGCTCGCCGAGGCGGTCCGGGCCCGTGACGCGGACCGCGCCGAGCGGCTGACCCGTGAGATCACCGTCGGCGCCCTCCAGGAACTGGACGTCCTGGCACCGTAGCCCGGCGCGTCCTCACTGCTCGGGGAAGTCCCCGTCCACGTACACCCAGGCCCCGTCGACCCGCTCGAACCGGCTGCGCTCCAGCAGCGAACCCCCACGGTAGGACGCCCGGAACGTCACCGTCCCGGTGCTGTGGAAGGCCGAGCCGTCCGTCGTCCCGAGGATCTCCAGCCCCGTCCAGCGCATCCCGGGATCGAGGTCGAGCCGGGCCGGCCGGGTCCGCGGGTGCCAGGTCCGCAGCAGATAGCCCGCGTCCCGCCGCACGAAGGCGCTGTACCGCGACCGCATCAGCGCCTCGGCGGTCGGCGCGGCGGCACCTCCGTGGCAGCGGCCGCAGCAGCTCTCGTACGGTTCGGGCAGTCCGCACGGGCAGGAACGCGTGGTCATGCCCCCATTCTGCCCGCGCCGGCGCACTGCCCGGCCCCCGGTGCGCCCGCTTCCCCGTCGCGCCCGTGCGGCACGCGCGCGACGGGGGCACAGTGGAAGACGGAGGCCACGCCGGGGTGGCTCGTCGCCTCGACAGTGTGGCCTTGCCTCCTAGCGGAGTTGAGGAGACACGGACGATGACTCGACCCCTCGGCAGCCGGCTTCCGTCCGTCAAGGAGTGGCGGCTCAGCCTGTACCTGTCCGAACACGACCCGGACACCACCGCCCGGATCGTCCTGGACACCGGCGACAACGTCGTGGAGACCCGGGCGGAGGCCCGCCGCAATCCGTACGACAGGGCGGTGCCCGAGATCGGCGACGAACTGGCGGCCGGCCGCGCGCTCATCGCGCTCGGCCGTGAGCTGCTGCGCGCCGCCGCGGGCGACATCGACGCGGTGGGAGCGCCCGAGGCGACGCCTCCCGTCCCCCTGTGGACCTCCAGGGAGTGAACGAACGGTGCTCTTCACGGATCGCCTCGACGCGGGACGGCGGCTGGCCGCCCGCCTGGAAGACCTCGCCGGCCGGGACGTCGTGGTGCTCGGCCTGCCCCGGGGCGGCGTCCCCGTGGCCGAGGTCGTCGCGGACGCCCTCGGCGCCCCACTGGACGTGTGCCTGGTACGGAAACTCGGCGTGCCCTCCCACCCGGAGCTGGGCATGGGGGCGATCGGCGAGGACGGCGTACGCGTACTGGGCGAGGACGTGCTGCGCGAGGCACGCGTCACCCCTGGGGAACTCGCGCGCGTGGAGGAGCGCGAACGCGGCGAGCTCGACCGGCGTTCCGCGCGCTACCGGGGCGAACGGCCGCCGGTCGGCGTCGCGGGCCGGACCGTCGTGGTCGTCGACGACGGCGTCGCCACCGGCTCGACCGCACGGGCGGCCTGCCGGACGGTCCGCGCCCGCGGGGCGGCGCGGACCGTGCTGGCGGTCCCCGTCGCACCGCCGGACTGGACGCACCGGCTCGCCGGCGAGGCCGACGAACTCGTGTCCCTGGCCACCCCGCCGGACTTCTTCGCGGTCGGCCAGTTCTACGCCGACTTCGCCCAGCTCGACGACGAGGACGTGGTCGCCTGCCTCCGTCGGGCGGCGAACCGTCCCCACCGGTTCAACCTCGATCGCGAGGTGGAGGTGGCGGCCGGCGCCGTGCGGCTCGGCGGCCACCTGACCGTGCCCCCCGACGCCGTCGGCATCGTGCTCTTCGCACACGGCAGCGGCAGCGGACGGCACAGCCCGCGCAACCGGTTCGTCGCCGAGGGCCTGAACCGGGCCGGCCTCGGCACCCTGCTGTTCGACCTGCTCACCGAGGAGGAGGCGCGGGACCGGGCCAACGTGTTCGACACGACGCTGCTGGCCGACCGGCTCACCGGGGCCACCGACTGGCTGCGCGGCCGGCCCGGCACCGGAGAACTGGCGATCGGCTACTTCGGTGCCAGCACCGGCGCGGCCGCCGCCCTCTGGGCCGCGGCGGAACCCGGCGCGCGCATAGCCGCGGTCGTCTCCCGAGGCGGCCGTCCCGACCTCGCCGGGCCGCGCCTGCCGGCCGTGACCGCGCCCACCCTGCTCGTCGTCGGCGGCGCCGACACCGTCGTCCTCGACCTCAACCGCCGGGCACAGTCCCTGCTGCGCTGCGAGAGCCGGCTCGCCGTCGTCCCCGGCGCCACCCATCTCTTCGAGGAGGCCGGCACCCTGGAGGCGGTGACCGACCTGGCCCGGGACTGGTTCACGGACCACATGGCACCGGCGCACGTGTAGGCCCGGGGCTGCGCACGGCTGCGGGGCGCGGGGCGCGCGCAGGCGTGCCCGCGACGGGAACACGGAAAACGGCGCCGACCGATGAAGGTCGACGCCGTTTTCCGATGGTGTCCGAGGGGGGACTTGAACCCCCACGCCCGATAAAGGGCACTAGCACCTCAAGCTAGCGCGTCTGCCATTCCGCCACCCGGACCAGGTGTCTGTCGTGCGGGGCTTCCCGCTGCGACGAAGGAAACATTACCAGGCTTTCGGGCAGGCCCGATCACCCCGCCCCCGCGCGCGGGCGGCCGGGGACGGAGGCTCTCTTGGGGTTGGCGCGGGGGAGGGGGAGGATGAGTGGACCACCGGTACACGGGGTGGCCACCAGCACACAGCGGGAGGAAGCAGCGTGAGCGAGACGGGCACGGCCAGGGGCGTCACCGGCGAGGACGAGGTCGTGGACCTCTGCCGCGAGCTGATCCAGATCGACACCAGCAACTACGGCGACCACTCCGGACCCGGTGAGCGCGCGGCGGCCGAGTACGTCGCCGAGAAGCTCGCCGAGGTGGGGCTGGAACCGAAGATCTTCGAGTCGCACCCGGGCCGGGCCTCGACGGTGGCCCGCATCGAGGGGGAGGACCCCTCCCGGCCCGCGCTGCTGATCCACGGTCACACCGACGTCGTACCGGCCAACGCCGACGACTGGACCCACCACCCCTTCTCCGGCGAGGTCGCGGACGGGTGCGTGTGGGGCCGCGGCGCGGTCGACATGAAGGACATGGACGCGATGACGCTGGCGGTCGTGCGCGACCGGCTGCGCAGCGGACGCAGGCCCCCGCGGGACATCGTGCTCGCCTTCCTCGCCGACGAGGAGGCGGGCGGCACGTACGGCGCCCGGTACCTGGTGGACAAGCACCCGGACCTGTTCGAGGGGGTCACCGAGGCGATCAGCGAGGTGGGCGGGTTCTCCTTCACCGTCAGCGAACAGCGGCGGCTGTACCTGATCCAGACGGCCGAGAAGGGCATGCACTGGATGAAGCTGACCGTGGCCGGCACCGCGGGGCACGGCTCGATGATCCACCGGGACAACGCGATCACCGAGCTGTCCGAGGCCGTCGCCCGGCTCGGGCGGCACCGGTTCCCGGTGCGCGTGACCAAGACCACCCGCGCCTTCCTGGACGAACTGGGCGACGCGCTCGGCACCAGGCTCGACCCGGAGGACATGGACGGCACGATCGCGAAGCTCGGCGGCATCGCCAAGCTCATCGGCGCCACCCTGAGCAACACCGCCAACCCCACGCAGCTGGGCGCCGGTTACAAGGTCAACGTCATCCCGGGCGAGGCCACCGCGCACGTCGACGGGCGCTTCCTGCCCGGTTT
This sequence comes from Streptomyces sp. NPDC052043, assembly GCF_044548235.1. Taxonomy (NCBI): domain Bacteria; kingdom Bacillati; phylum Actinomycetota; class Actinomycetes; order Kitasatosporales; family Streptomycetaceae; genus Streptomyces; species Streptomyces sp. NPDC052043. Next base: position 288,951 of record NZ_JBIUBT010000008.1, on the reverse strand, counting down.
CGAGGAGGAGTTCCTCGCCGACCTCGACCGGATCCTGGGACCGAAGGTCAGGCGCGAGGACGTGCATTCCGACAAGGCCGTCGAGACCACCTTCGACGGGGACCTGGTCGAGGCGATGCAGTCCGCGCTGCTGGCCGAGGACCCGGTCGCGAAGGCCATCCCGTACATGCTCTCCGGCGGCACCGACGCCAAGTCCTTCGACGACCTGGGCATCCGGGGCTTCGGCTTCGCGCCGCTGAAGCTGCCCCCGGAGCTGGACTTCGCGGGCATGTTCCACGGCGTGGACGAGCGGGTGCCGGTGGACGGCCTGAAGTTCGGGGTGCGCGTGCTCGACCGGTTCATCGACGCGTCCTGAGGTCCGCCGGGATCCGTCATCACCGGCTTGACCTCGGTAATCGACCGCGCGTGCGGGAGAGACCGGGACGAGTGAATGCGACCATAAGCTCGTATCCCGATTAGTTCCTCCTCGTTACAGGTGATGCGATCAGCAACATGAGATCGCCTTTGTCAATGAGGAGGAATAATGATCAAGAAGGTCGTCGCTGCCGCGGTCGCCACCGGTGGACTGGTTCTCGCGGGCGCGGGGATGGCCGCCGCCGACTCGGGCGCCCAGGGTGCTGCCGTGCAGTCCCCGGGCGTCCTTTCCGGCAACGTCATCCAGGTGCCCGTTCACGTGCCGGTGAACGTGTGCGGCAACACGATCTCGGTGATCGGGCTGCTGAACCCCGCCTTCGGCAACACCTGCGCCCACCACTGACGTTGTGCCCCGCCCCGTGAGGGTCTGACTCCATCGACTCCGTGGGGGGTCCGAACCCGTCGGCCCCGGAGCGCCCGCCATGCGCTCCGGGACCGACCGGTTCACGGCGAGGTCGCGACGGCGGAATCCCGGCGGACGTGACCGCGCGTTCCGGAAGGTTCGAGAAGGTCGAAGGCAGGTATTCAGCAACATGCGACAGGTCACCCGCAAGGGCCTGATGACGATGGCCGCGGCCACCGGCGTGATCGCCGCGGCGAGCGGCTACGCCCACGCCGACGCGGGCGCGTTCGGCGCCGCGTCCGGCTCACCGGGCGTGCTGTCCGGCAACACCGTGCAGGTGCCGGTGCACGTGCCGGTGAACGTCTGCGGCAACACCATCGACGTCGTCGGGCTGCTCAACCCGGCGGCGGGCAACACCTGCGCCCAGCACGGCGGCGGCAGCGCGTCCGGGCACCACGGCGGCTCGCACGCCGAAGGGCGCACCAGTGGCTCGCCGGGAGTCGGCTCCGGCAACCACGTCCAGGTGCCGGTCGACGTGCCCGTCAACGTCTGCGGCAACAGCATCGACGTGATCGGTGCGGCCAACCCGGCCCTGGGCAACCACTGCGCCATCGGCGGCGGGAGCCGCACCACGCCCCCGGGCGGCGACCGGGAGATCCCGCCCGGCACGCCGGGTCACCCGGGCCACCGTGGTCACCCGGGCCACCCGGGCCACCGTGGTCACTCGGGCCACCCGGGACATCCCGGTCATCCGGGCATCCCCAGCCACCCCGGTACCCCCGGTACTCCTGGGACCCCGACCACGCCGCCCTCGACGGGGGGCGGCAGCGGCACCTCCGGTGGGTCGACCGGCGGCTCGACGCGGGTGAACCAGCCGGGCGTGCAGACCGTCGCCGCGGCCCACGACCGGGCACAGCTCGCCCGGACCGGCAGCGAACTGCCGATGGACGCCGTCCTGCCGGTGGGCGCGGGCGCGCTGCTCGCGGGTGTCGTGCTGTACCGCAGGGCCCGGGCCTGCGCCAGGTAGCCCGCATTCGGCGACGTGCATGACAGGGCGGGCCCCGCATCGGCGGGGCCCGCCGTGGCTCGGGCCGCCTCAGCTCACCAGGTCGCGCGTACCTGGCGGATGATCCGCCGGCGCAACCGCACCTTGCGGCTGCCGTCGCGCAGCAGGCTCAGACGGCACAACTCCCAGTGCCCGTACTCGGCGTGGTCCGTCAGCAGACGTGCCGTCTCCTTGCGGGACACCCCGCGCGGGACGTACACGTCGACAAATTCGTATTCCGGCATCGCATCTATTGTGCGGGCTGGGGCCCGGTACGGATAGCGTCTGCACTATGTCTGATGCTGCGCAGCCCACCGCTGCCGAGGTACGCGCCGCCGCCGAGGCGGTCAAGACCGCGCTCGACCGCCACCTGGCCGCGGTCGAACGCAAGTCGGGGGACGAGGACCCGGCCGTCTACGAGGCGTTCAACCAGCTGGCCGCGGCCGCGGAGGCGTACGACGAACTGCTCTACGACCGCCACGACGAGGTCACGCCCTTCGAGATCCCCGGTGACGACTCGCTGCCGCCGTACACGGGTCCCGAGGAGCCGAACGCGCTCAGCGTGCTGATCCGCCGCGACTACGCCGTGGCCGAGCCGCAGCGGCTGCGGGCACAGGCCCAGCGGGTGGAGGACGCGGACTCCGAGGCCGTCCTGGGCACCACCGAGGGCGCCTCCGGCACGGTGCACGGGGCGATCGGCATCCTGTTCGGCGAGTTCGAACCGGACGAGATCGCCTCCCGGCACAAGGAGTTCGGTCTGGAGGAGGGCGACTCCACCGTGTGGGTCGTCGCCGCGGACGAGCCCGCCGACCCGGGCGAATGGCTGGAAGCGCCCTTCGAGCACGTCGACCCCGAGCGGGTCGTCTGCCGCTTCGACGTCAGCGCGGTCTTCGACGACGAGGACGACGAGGACGACGACCTGGGCGAGGACCGCTTCGACGCGCCCCTCGACGACGAGGACCTGGAACCGCTGGACGCGAACGACCGCTGAGGCCGCGCGCGGACCGGCGACCGCCGGTCCGCCCGGTCGCACGCAGGGCGGGTCCACGGCGGACGGGGCGTGCGTTCCGGCAGGTCAGCCGCCCGTGCGCTCCTGTGTTCCGGAGTCCGTCCCTGGGGCCGTCCCGGAATCCTGCGCCGGGGGCTGGAGCAGGACGGGCAGGCGGGTCGTACGGGGCTTGGCCGGGATCTCGGCGACGGCTCGGGGCAGCGCCTGCTCCACGCCGTGCACCACGGACAGATGCCGGGCGGCCCGGCCGAACGCCGTGTAGACCCACGGGCGGCTGAGCGCCCGCGCCGCGTCGCCGGGCAGGACGACGACCACCGCGGGCCACCGGCCGCCCACGGCCTGGTGCGCCGTCAGCGCCCATCCGTGCCGCAGATGCGTCTCCACCCGCTCCTTCGGGACCACCACGTGAGCACCCGAGCAGGACAGGTGCAGCCCCTCGGCGTCGGCCTTCACCACCTGACCGGGCAGCGTACGGCCCGGGGCGGGGGAGTAGGCGATCCGGTCGCCCGGGTCGAAACCGCCGAAGCGGCCGGGGCCCGGGTTGAGCCGCTCCTTCAGCGCCGTGTTCAGCGCACGCGTGCCGGCCGCGCCGCCGTGACCGGGGGTGATCACCACGGTCTGGTCGGCCGGGACGCCGATCGCCCGCGGCACCGAGTCCGCGACGAGCTGCACGGTCCGGTGCACGGCCTCGCCCGCGTCCCGCACCGGGACGATCACGACCTCCTTGCCGGGCGCCGCCACCTGGTTCAGCTCGCCGGCGCCGATGCCGGAGACCAGTTCGCCCAGCGGGCCCGGGTCCGGCACGCGCGAGGCGACCTGCGGACACACCCGGGCCGCCAGCAGATCCGCGAACACCCGTCCCGGCCCCACGGACCACAGCACCGCGGGATCCCCGGCCAGCACCAGCCGCGCCCCGTCCGGCAGCGATTCGACCAGCAGGGCCGCCGTCTCCACGTCCAACTGGGGCGCGTCGAGCACGACGAGGAGGTCCAGCGCGAGCGAACCGTCCGCGTCCCGGCCGGGGCCCTCGGCGCCGGAGAGCAGTCCGGCCACCGTGGCGACGGCGGGCGCGGGCGCCTCCGAGTGCTCCTGTGCCTCCGCGGGCTCCCGCGCCTGCGAGACGTCCCGGAGGAGCTGCCCGAAGCCGTCCCGGCCGAGCGGGCTGTGGGCGGCGGCCCAGGCGCGCAGCCCGAGACGACCCGCCTCGCCCAGCAGCCGCGCGGGTTCCACCCGGGACGCCTCCCCGCCCGTGTGCAGCACCAGGCCGTGGCTCGCGGCGGCGCGGAGCAACTCGGCGGTCGAGCCCTGGGCGGAGGCGGCGGCCCGCTCCCAGTCCGAGGCCGAACCGGCTTCCTTCGGCGCGGAGTTGATCAGACGGGCGAGTCCGTCGGCCAGGCTCTCCTCGGCGAGCGCGTACCGCTCCAGGCCGACGAGGGCGCGCACCGGATGCTCGTCGTCCTCGCCCGCCTCCTCGGTGGCCGGGGCGTCCTCCAGGGCGTCCTGGAACATCAGGGCCTCGCCCTGGGCCAGCGTGCCGTGCAGGGCCGCCTCGGGGTCGGGCACCGCCCGCTGGGCCAGCGCGGCGGTCAGGGCCGGGGCTTCCAGGGCCGTGTGCCCGGCGAGGGCGGCCTGCTCCAGCAGCCACACGGTGAGGGCCCGGCCGCGGCGCTCGTCGTCCGGGCGGCACTCCGCGCCGAGCAGGGCGCGCGCGAACCCGTCTGCCTGCTCCGGCCGTACACCGGTGACGTGCAGCAACTGCCAGGGGTCGGCGTGCAGCCGCTCCTCGGCACCCTCGCCGAGGGACGCGGCGACCTGCGGGGCGAGCGTCTCCGGGGCGCCGCCGCGGGCCAGCACCCGGCGCACCGCCTGGACGGTCTCCGGCGCCGGCCCGGCGGGCGCGGTGACGGCCTCGGGCACCGCGGTCCCCGGCGCCCGTGCCGGTTCGGGCGCGGCGCGGCGCGGTGGGGGATCGGGCTCGGCGAAGACAGTGGCCGAGGGCCTCTCGCCGCTCTCGACGGCCCGCACCGCGGCCAGCAGGTCGGCCGCCGTGCCGCTGAGCCTGCCGCCGCTCTCGATCGGGCCCTTCCGCTCGGCCTTCCGCTGCTCGATCCGGGCCCGCTCGACCCGCTGAGCCGCCAACTCGGCCTCGGCCTCGGACTTCTCCTCCCCGCCCGAGCCCTCCGAGCCCTCCGCCGCCACGCCCGGCGGCTCGTCCCTGTCCGGGCCGTCGTGGCGCGGGCCGTTGTCCGCCCCGGGGTCCGGGGTGCCAGGCCCGGTCTGTTCCGTGGTCTCCGGCTCCGTGCTCACAGCGTGCTCCAGTCGTGATCGGGATAGCGGTGCACGGGCTCCGACACGTCGTCGAGTGCCCGGCAGATCTCGTCAGGAAGACTAAGCGCCTCCACTGACAGCACCGCCGTGAGCTGCTGCGCGGTGCGGGCGCCGACGATCGGTGCCGTCACGCCGGGCCGGTCCCGGACCCAGGCGAGGGCCACCTCGAGGGGCCTCACCGCCAGCCCGTCCGCCGCTGTGGACACCGCGTCCACGATGCGGCCCGCGGCGTCGTCCAGGTACGGCTCGACGAACGGCGCCAGGTGCTCCGAGGCGCCCCGCGAGTCCGGTGGTGTCCCGTTGCGGTACTTGCCGGTCAGCACGCCGCGGCCCAGCGGGGAGGACGGCAGCAGGCCGACGCCGAGGTCCAGCGCGGCGGGCAGTACCTCGCGCTCGACGCCGCGTTGCACCAGCGAGTACTCCATCTGGGTGCTCGCCAGCCGCGTCCGCGCGCCGGGCGCCGCGAGCTGCCAGGTGGCCGCCTTGGCCAACTGCCAGCCGCAGAAGTTGGAGACGCCCGCGTACCGCACCCGGCCGCTGCCGACGGCGAGGTCGACGGCGTGGAGGGTCTCCTCCAGGGGCGTGTGCGGGTCGAAGGCGTGGACATGCCACAGGTCGACGTAGTCCGTGCCGAGGCGGGCGAGGGAGGCGTCCAGCGCGGCCAGCAGATGGCCCCGGGAGCCGTCGAAGCGCCGGTCCGGGTCCGGCACACTGCCCGCCTTGGTCGAGAGGACCAGGTCGCGGCGGGGCACGAGGCCGTCCATGAGCCGGCCGAGCAGGTACTCGGCCTGGCCGTCGCCGTACACGTCCGCCGTGTCGACGAGGGTGCCGCCCGCGTCCCAGAACACCTTCAGCATGTCCGCGGCGTCGTGCTCGTCGGTGTCCCGGCCCCAGGTGAGGGTGCCGAGGCCGATGCGGGACACGCGCAGGCCCGTACGGCCGAGATGCCTCTGCTCCATGGTCGCCGAGATTACTGGCCACGGCCGACACGTGGGTGACCTGTGGACAACCCGGCCCCGCCCGGGGCGGCGCCGCGAACGGGCGTGCCGCAGGCCGTGCACTGCCGCGTGCGGCGGGCCCGCGCTAGTGTTCCCCGCACAACGGACGTTACTGATCGGTAAGGGGAACGGCATGCAGCTCGGGATCAACCTCGGCTACTGGGGTGCCGGCATGGACGCGGACAACCTGGCCGTCGCACAGGAGGCGGACCGGCTCGGGTACGCCGTGTGCTGGGCCGCCGAGGCCTACGGCTCGGACGCGGCCACCGTGCTCACCTGGGTCGCCGCGCAGACCGAACGCATCGACGTGGGCTCGGCCATCTTCCAGATCCCCGCCCGGCAGCCCGCGATGACGGCGATGACGGCCGCCACGCTGGACTCCCTCTCCGGCGGCCGCTTCCGGCTCGGCCTCGGCGTCTCGGGACCGCAGGTGTCCGAGGGCTGGTACGGCGTGAAGTTCGACAAGCCGCTGGCCCGCACCCGCGAGTACGTCGAGATCGTCCGCAAGGCGATGACACGCGAGCGGCTCACGTACGACGGCGCGCACTGGACGCTGCCGCTACCGGGCGGCCCCGGCAAGCCGATCAAGCTGACCGTGCACCCGCAGCGCGAGCACATCCCGCTCTACATCGCCGCCATCGGCCCGAAGAACCTGGAGCAGACCGGCGAGATCGCCGACGGCGCGCTGCTCATCTTCCCCTCCGCCGACCACCTCGAGGAGACCGCGGTCAAGCACCTGCGCGCCGGCCGCGAGAAGGCCGGCCGGACCCTGGACGGCTTCGACGTCTGCCCGACCCTGCCGCTGGCCGTCGGCGACGACAAGGACGTCTCCCGCCTCGCCGACACCTTCCGCCCCTACACCGCGCTGTACGTGGGCGGCATGGGCAGCCGCAAGCAGAACTTCTACAACCAGCTCGCCCGCCGCATGGGCTACGAGAAGGAGGCCGCCGAGATCCAGGACACGTACCTGTCCGGCGACAAGCAGGGCGCCGCGGCCGCCGTGCCGCAGCAACTCATCGACCAGACCACGCTGCTGGGCTCCGTCGACCGGATCGCGGACCGCATGAAGGCCTACGCGGCGGCCGGGGTGACCACGCTGACCCTCGCCCCCGCGGGCTTCACGCTGGAGGAGCGGCTCGCCTCGCTCCGGGCCGGCACCGAGGCCCTGGAGCGCTCCGGACTGGCGTGACCGCCCGCCGCGACAAGGGCGGGCGGCGGGCGGTACGTCGGGGGCTTTTCGCGGCCGTGGTGGGGGCTCGGGGGGTCTTCCCCGCCACGGCCGTCACGGAGAACAACGCGCCCGCCGCCGCGCGGTTACGCCCGCGTCCGGCCCCGCTCCGCGGCACCCGGCGTCCGCCGCACGCTCCCCCGTTCGGCGCAGTGCGGCCACACCCCTGTTGCGGCACCCGCGTGGTCGCACTTGACTCGTGCTGCGCGGCAGTCAGGCAGGAGGTGGCCCGCGGTGCTTACGCCCAGGAGCCTGTTCCAGGAGATCCTCGACCACGACGACGCCTTCCGGCTGTTCTGCTCCGTCGCGGCCGGCGGGGAGGCACAGGGCGGCTGGGAGAACGGCCGGATCGCCGCGCTCGTACCGCCCGCCGAGCGCGGCCTCGCCCCGCGGATCGCCCGCCACGGGGCGGACGAGGACAAGCACGGCCGGATCTTCCGCGCCCTGCTGAAAAAGCGCGGTCTGGAACCCGTTCCGGTGCCCCCGGAGACCGACTACACGATGCTCCTGGAACGGCGGGGCATCGGTCTTGCACACGAGCGGCTGCGCACCGACGAGCCGCTCACCGTGGAGGACATCGTCGTCTACCTGGCCCACAGCCGGGTCACCGAACAGCGCGCCTGCGAGCAGATGAGGCTGCTGTGCCGGCACTTCGGCGACCACCCCTACATGGGGCGGGCGATGCGGATGATCGCGCGGGACGAGGACAACCACCTCGCCTACTGCCACGAGGAACTGCTGCGCCTCGCCGCCGCCGGGTACGGCCGGACCATCCAGCGGACGCTGCACGCGTGCGCGCTCGCCGAGATCCGCGTCCACCGCGACGTCAGCCTCGCCGTCATGGCCCGCATGGGCCGCGTCCTCGGCTGGTCCGCGGCCAGGTCGGCGCTCCTGGTGGCCGGTATCCACGCCGTGTACGTCCACGAGCGGCTGGTGGGCAGGCGCCGGATGGAGACCCTGCGCATGCCCGCGCGCCGCGACGCCCTCGGCGGACCCGCGTCCCCGGCACCCGAGTACGCCTGACGGGGGCGCGGGAGCTACAGCCAGCCCCGCCGTCTGAACAGCCGGTACAGCAGCGCCTCCAGAGCGGCCATCAGCAGGATCACCGCCGGGTAGGACCAGAGCCAGTGCAGTTCGGGCATGTGCGTGAAGTTCATGCCGTAGACGCCGGCGATCATCGTGGGCACCGCGGCCATGGCCGCCCACGCGGAGATCTTCCGCATGTCGTCGTTCTGCTGGACGCCGGTCTGCGCCAGATGCGCCGACAGGATGTCCGAGACCAGCCGGTCCAGGCTCTCCACCGAGTCGTTGACCCGGGTCAGATGGTCGCTGACGTCCCGGAAGAAGGGCCGCGCCCTGTCGTCCACGAAGGGCACGGCCGGGGTGAACAGGCTCGTGCCGGAGCCGCCCAGGCGGGACATCGGCAGCGCCAGCGGGCCCGTCGCCCGCCGGAACTCCGTGATCCGCCGTTTGAAGGCGTAGATCCGTGAGGCGGAGCTCCGCGATCCGCCCCCGTCCGGCGAGAAGACCTCCGTCTCCAGCTCCTCCAGGTCGGTCTGGAGCGCGGCGGCCACGTCCAGATAGTGGTCGACGGTGGTGTCGGCGATGGCGTACAGCACGCTGGTCGGGCCGTGTCCGAGCACCTCCGGGTCCTGCTCGAGACGGCGCCGCACGGCGGCAAGCCCGTCGCCCTCGCCGTGACGGACCGTCACCACGAACGAGTCGCCGAGGAAGATCATGATCTCGCCGGTGGAGACGGCGTCGCCGCGCTGCTCGTACACCACGGGCTTGAGCACCGCGAACAGCGAGTCGTCGTAGACCTCCAGCTTGGGCCGCTGATGCGCCTTCAGGGCATCCTCGACCGCCAGCGGATGCAGCGCGAACTCCTCGGTGACCAGGCCGAACTCCTGCTCGCTCGGCTCGTGCAGCCCCACCCACACGAAACCCCCGGCGGCCCGGGCCGAGGTCAGGGCACCGGAGAGGTCGGCGTGGCCCGAAGCGCGGTGGCCGTCACGGTAGACGGCGCAGTCGACGATCACAGAGCGTGTTCTCCCTTCGTCCGGTCGCGACCCGGAGCGTCCGTACGCCTACCCTGGCCGCATGCCCACGCTGATCCTCGTCAGGCACGGACGCTCCACCGCCAACACCGCCGGGCTGCTCGCCGGCTGGACCCCCGGGGTCGCCCTGGACGAACGCGGCACCGCGCAGGCCGCGGCGCTGCCGGGGCGGCTCGACGGACTGCCGATCGCCGAAGTCGTCACCAGCCCGCTCCAGCGCTGCCGGGAAACGGTACAACCGCTGCTGGCGGCCCGCCCGGAACTGACCGCGCACACGGACGAGCGGATCGGCGAGTGCCACTACGGCGACTGGTCCGGCCGCAAGCTCGCCGAGCTCAAGGACGAGCCGCTGATGGAGGTGGTGCAGGCGCACCCCTCGGCGGCCGCGTTCCCCGGGGGCGAGTCCATGCGCGCGATGCAGACCCGCGCGGCCGAGGCGGTGCGCGAGTGGGACGCGCGCGTGGAGCGCGACCACGGCGCCGACGCCGTCTACCTCATGTGCTCCCACGGCGACATCATCAAGTCCCTCGTCGCGGACGCGCTCGGCCTTCATCTGGACCTCTTCCAGAGGATCTCCGTCGAACCCTGTTCCGTCACCGCGATCCGCTACACCAGGCTGCGGCCCTTCCTGGTGCGGCTCGGCGACACCGGGAACTTCGCGTCCCTGGCGCCGCGCGAGGAGCCCGAAGGCGGCGACGCACCGGTCGGCGGCGGCGCGGGCGCACCGTGATCGTCGGCCGCAGTAGGGTGAAGCGGTCGCTCTCGACTTCCCGATTCAGACGTTCTCACGATTCCCATGGAGACAGGACGTGTCCCGTCAGGTGTTCCTCTACGACCCGCCGGACCGCTTCGTGGCCGGTACGGTCGGACTGCCCGGGCGCCGTACGTTCTTCCTCCAGGCCACCGCAGGCCCCCGGGTGACCAGCGTGGCCCTGGAGAAGACCCAGGTCGCCGCGCTCGCCGAGCGCATGGACGAACTGCTGGACGAGGTGCTGCGGCGCAGCGGCGGCAGCGCCGCCGTGCCCGCCATGGCGCCCAGTGAGGTCGCCGACACCGGTCCGCTGGACACTCCCATCGAGGAGGAGTTCCGGGTGGGCACCATGGCGCTCGCCTGGGACGGCGAGGAACAGCGCATGATCGTCGAGGCGCAGGCCCTGGTCGAACTCGACGCGGAGTCCGAGGAGGACCTCGCCGAGGCCGAGGAGCGGCTGCTCCAGGACGAGGAGAACGGCCCCCCGATGCTGCGGGTCCGGCTCACCGGCGCGCAGGCCAGGGCCTTCGCCAAGCGCGCCCTCGACGTCGTCAACGCCGGGCGGCCGCCGTGTCCGCTGTGCAGTCTCCCGCTCGACCCGGAAGGACACGTATGTCCGCGCCAGAACGGATACCGCCGCGGAGCGTGACGCCCGGCGCCGAGGCCGCCGAGCTGCTCGCCCGCGGTGAGCTGACCGTGCGCGGCCGCATCCGCGAGGCCTCCAACGCGGCACTGTTCTGCACGGTCGCCCACGACGGCCGGGAGGCGTCCTGCGTGTACAAGCCGGTCGCCGGGGAGCGTCCGCTGTGGGACTTCCCCGACGGCACCCTCGCCGCCCGCGAGGTGGCGGCGTACGAGGTCTCCGAGGCGACCGGCTGGTCCCTGGTACCGCCCACCGTGCTGCGCGACGGCCCCTACGGGCAGGGCATGGTCCAGCTGTGGATCGAGGCGACCCCGGAAGCCGAGCTGCTCGCGCTGCTGGACGCCGAGGAACCCGGCCCGGGGTGGAAGGCAATCGGCTTCGCCGAGGTCGGCGAGGGGAGCACGGCGCTCCTTGTGCACGCCGACGACGAGCGGCTGCGCCGGATGGCCGTGCTGGACGCGGTGATCAACAACGCCGACCGCAAGGGCGGCCACCTGCTGCCGACCCCGGACGGACACCTCTACGGCATCGACCACGGCGTCACCTTCCACGTCGAGAACAAGCTGCGCACGCTCCTGTGGGGCTGGGCGGGCGAACCGCTCCCGCCCGGGATCCTGGCCGTCCTCAAGGCCCTGAAGGACGCCCTGCGCGACGGCGCCCCCCTGGCGGCCCGGCTGTCCGCCCTGATCACCCCGGCCGAACTCGACGCCACCCGCGCACGCGTGACCACACTGCTCACCACCGGCGCACACCCCGAGCCGAACGGGGACTGGCCGGCGATCCCCTGGCCCCCTGTCTGAGACCAGGCGGGGTGATCCGGCCATCCGGGGTGGTCCGGTTCGTAGACGGGACCGCGGTCCGGTTACGCTCATGACATGCATGCCTGGCCCGCTTCCGAAGTCCCCGCCCTGCCTGGTGAGGGCCGCGACCTCAGCATCCACGACACCGCGACCGGCGGCCTGGTCACTCTCGACCCCGGTCCCGTCGCCCGTATCTATGTCTGCGGCATCACCCCGTACGACGCGACCCACATGGGGCACGCGGCGACCTACAACGCGTTCGACCTCGTGCAGCGCGTGTGGCTCGACACCAAGCGGCAGGTGCACTACGTCCAGAACGTGACCGACGTCGACGACCCGCTGCTGGAGCGGGCGCAGCGCGACGACGTCGACTGGGTGGAGCTGGCCGAGCAGGAGACCGCCCTGTTCCGCGAGGACATGACGGCCCTGCGGATGCTGCCGCCCCGCCACTACATCGGCGCCGTGGAGGCCATACCCGGCATCGTCCCGCTGGTGGAGAGGCTGCGGGACCTGGGTGCGGCGTACGAGCTCGAGGGTGACGTCTACTTCTCCGTCGGGTCCGACCCCCACTTCGGCGAGGTCTCCCACCTCGACGCCGAGGCCATGCGGCTGCTGTCCGCCGAGCGCGGCGGCGACCCGGACCGTCCGGGCAAGAAGAGCCCGCTCGACCCGATGCTGTGGATGGCCGCCCGGGACGGCGAGCCGAGCTGGGACGGGGGCTCCCTCGGCCGCGGCCGGCCCGGCTGGCACATCGAGTGCGTCGCCATCGCCCTGGACCACCTCGGCATGGGCTTCGAGGTGCAGGGCGGCGGCTCCGACCTCGCCTTCCCGCACCACGAGATGGGCGCCTCGCACGCCCAGGTGCTCACCGGCGAGTTCCCCATGGCCAAGGCGTACGTCCACGCCGGCATGGTCGCGCTCGACGGCGAGAAGATGTCCAAGTCCCGGGGCAACCTGGTCTTCGTCTCGCAGCTCAGGCGCGACGGCGTCGACCCCGCCGCGATCCGCCTCGCGCTCCTCGCCCACCACTACCGCTCCGACTGGGAGTGGACCGACCAGGTGCTCGAGGAAGCCGTCGAACGTCTGGGCCGCTGGCGCTCGGCCGTCTCCCGGCCCGACGGCCCGCCGGCGGACGCGCTGGTCGAGGAGATCCGCGACGCCCTCGCCGACGACCTGAACGCCCCGGCGGCGCTCGCCGCGGTCGACCGCTGGGTGGCCCTCCAGCAGGAGCGCGGCGGTGAGGACACCGGCGCCCCCGGTCTCGTCTCGCGCGCCGTGGACGCCCTGCTGGGCGTGGCCGTCTGACCCGTCCGGCCGGACACGGCATCAGGGGCGGTGCGCGTCGCGCGCACCGCCCCTGATCCGTTCACTCGTCCGACGAGTCGTTCCCGGCGTCCCCGTCGTCCGACTCCGCCTTCGGCGGCATCGACGGCCGTGGCCTGCTGCCCGGGCCGTCCCGCAGATACGGGCCGCCCTCGCCGCCGTCCGCCGTGGCGTGGCCGCCCGACGAGGGGCCGCCGCCGTCCCGGCGCCGCAGATACCGCTCGAACTCACGGGCGATCGCCTCGCCCGACGCCTCCGGCAGCTCGGCGGTGTCCCGGGCCTCCTCCAGCGTCTGGACGTACTCCGCGACCTCGCTGTCCTCGGCGGCCAGCTGGTCCACGCCCACCTGCCAGGCACGCGCGTCCTCCGGCAGCTCGCCCAGCGGAATGCGCAGGTCGAGCAGGTCCTCGAGGCGGTTGAGGAGGGCCAGCGTGGCCTTCGGGTTCGGCGGCTGCGACACGTAGTGCGGGACCGCCGCCCACAGTGAGACGGCCGGGACACCCGCGTGCGTGCAGGCCTCCTGGAGGATCCCGACGATGCCCGTCGGCCCCTCGTACTTGGTCTCCTCCAGGTCCATGCTGCGGGCCAGATCCGGATCCGACGTGGTCCCGCTGATCGGGACCGGACGGGTGTGCGGGGTGTCCCCGAGCAGGGCGCCCAGGATGACCACCAGCTCCACGCCCAGCTCGTGCGCGAAACCGAGCAGCTCGTTGCAGAACGAGCGCCAGCGCATCGACGGTTCGATGCCGCGGACCAGCACCAGGTCGCGCGGCTTCTCTCCGCCGACCCGGACCACCGACAACCTGGTCGTCGGCCAGGTGATCTTGCGCACGCCCCCGTCCATGAACACGGTGGGGCGGTTGACCTGGAAGTCGTAGTAGTCCTCGGCGTCCAGCGCCGCGAACACCTCGCCCTTCCACTCCCTCTCCAGATGCGCGACCGCGGTGGAGGCGGCGTCGCCGGCATCGTTCCAGCCCTCGAACGCGGCCACCATGACCGGGTCGATCAGCTCGGGAACCCCCTCGAGCTCGATCACCCAGTGCCTCCTTCCGACGTGCCCTCGCCTGACCCACCAACCTTACGGCGTTCGGCGGGGGCGCCCGCAGCCCCCTTGCACGGGGGAGTGAACGGATCACTGCCCCGTCCGAGTCCTTCGAACACCCACGGTGGCCAGGCCGGGTCACCTCCCGTCGAGCAGGTCCCGCACCTTCGTCCGTACCTCGTCCGTGGCCAGGCCGCGGATCGTCAGCGTCGTCCGCCGGCGCAGCACGTCGTCCGCCGTCTCGGCCCACTCGTGGTCGCGGGCCCAGACGACCTGCGCCCAGATCTCCGGGGCGTCCGGGTGGATCCGCTCGCCCAGCTCCGGGGTCTCGTTCGCCAGCCGGGCGATGTCGAAGGCCAGCGAACCGTAGTGCGTGGCCAGGTGCTTGGCGGTGTCGGCGGCCATGCGCGGGCCGGGCGCCGGACGGTCCACGAGGAGCCGGTGGGCGACCGCGCGCGGGTTGGCGATGCCCGGCAGCGGCAGCTTCCCGGGCAGCGAGGAGATCGGCTCGAAGTCGTCGCCCAGCGGGTGGCCCGGCAGGGACTCCAGCTTCCTCATCACCGTACGGCCGATGTGCCGGAAGGTGGTCCACTTGCCGCCCGCCACGGACAGCATGCCGGCCCTGCCCTCGGTCACCACCGTCTCGCGCTTGGCCTTGGCGGTGTCCCCGGGGCCGCCCGGCAGTACCCGCAGCCCGGCGAAGGCGTACGTGATCAGTTCCCGGTCGAGCTGCTGGTCGCGTACGGAGAACGCGGCCTCGTCGAGTATCTGGGCGACGTCCTTGTCCGTGACCGCGACGTCGGCCGGGTCGCCCTCGTACTCCTCGTCGGTGGTGCCGAGCAGCAGCATGTCCTCCCAGGGGAGGGCGAAGGTGATGCGGTACCTGTCGATCGGGGTGGCCAGCGCGGCCTTCCACGGGGCCGTGCGCTTCAGCACCAGGTGCGCGCCCTTGGACAGCCGGATGGACGGTGCCGCGTTCGGGTCCTCCATGCGGCGCAGGTGGTCGACCCACGGGCCGGTCGCGTTCAGCACCAGCCGGGCGTCGACCCCGAACTCCTCGCCGGACAGCCGGTCCCGCAGCTCGGCACCGGTGACCCGGCCCCGGGTGAAGCGCAGACCGGTCACCTCGGCGTGGTTGAGGACGACCGCGCCCGACTCGACGGCGGCGCGGACCGTCATCAGCGCCATGCGCGCGTCGTTCATCTGGTCGTCGCCGTAGACGGCCACGGCCTTGAGGTTCTCGGTGCGCAGCTCCGGCACGTCCCGCGCGGCCTTCGCCGGGCTGAGCAGGTGGCCGACGCCGTCGCCGAAGGCGGACAGCGCGGAGTAGGCGAACACGCCCGCCCCGAGCTTCGCGGCGCCGTGCGGCCCGCCCCTGTACACGGGGAGGTAGAAGGTGAGCGGGTTCGCCAGGTGGGGGGCCACCTGGCGGGAGACCGCACGGCGCTCGAAGTGGTTCTCCGCCACCAGCCTCACCGCGCCGGTCTGCAGGTAGCGCAGACCGCCGTGGAGCAGCTTGGAGGAGGCGGAGGAGGTGGCGCCGGCGAAGTCGCCGGCGTCGACCAGGGCCACCCTGAGACCGGACTGCGCGGCGTGCCAGGCGGTGGAGATGCCGAGGATGCCGCCGCCGATCACGAGGAGGTCGTAGGCCGCGTTCGAGAGCTGGTCCCGGGTCTCGGCACGGCTCGGATTCGGGCCGAGGACCGGAACCGTCCCCAGGGCGGGCACGGACTGCAGGGTGGACTGACTGGTCATGCTGGTTCTTGCTCCTCGTCAGCTCTCGTCCTCGAGCCAGCCCATGGTCCGCTCGACGGCCTTGAGCCAGTTCTTGTACTCACGGTCGCGGGTGTCCGCGTCCATGCGGGGGGTCCATTCGGCGGCCCGGCGCCAGTTGGCGCGCAGGTCGTCGGTGCCGCTCCAGAAGCCGACGGCGAGACCGGCGGCGTAGGCGGCGCCGAGGCAGGTGGTCTCGGCGACCATCGGCCGCACCACGGGCGCGTCGAGGAAGTCCGAGAGCGTCTGCATCAGCAGGTTGTTGGAGGTCATGCCGCCGTCGACCTTCAGCGCCGTCAGCTCGACACCGGAGTCCTTGGTCATGGCGTCCGCGATCTCCCGCGTCTGCCAGGCGGTGGCCTCCAGGACGGCGCGCGCGAGGTGCGCCTTGGTCACGTACCGGGTCAGGCCGGCGATCACGCCGCGGGCGTCGGAGCGCCAGTACGGGGCGAACAGACCGGAGAAGGCCGGTACGAAGTAGGCGCCGCCGTTGTCCTCGACCGAGAGCGCGAGCGTCTCGATCTCGGCCGCGGTGGAGATCAGGCCCATCTGGTCGCGCATCCACTGGACCAGGGAGCCCGTGACGGCGATCGAGCCCTCCAGGGCGTAGACCGGCTTGTCCTCGCCGATCTGGTAGCCGACGGTGGTCAGCAGCCCGCTGTAGGAGTTGATGATCTTGTCGCCGGTGTTCATCACCATGAAGGTGCCGGTGCCGTACGTCGACTTGGTCTCGCCCTCGGAGAAGCAGGTCTGGCCGAAAAGGGCCGCCTGCTGGTCGCCGAGCGCGGAGGCGACCGGGACGCCGCCGAGCAGGTCGCCCAGCCTGCCGCCCCTGATCTCGCCGTAGACCTCGGCGGAGGAGCGGATCTCGGGCAGGATCCGCGTCGGTACGCCGATCGACTCGGCGATCTTCGGGTCCCACTGCATGGTGTGCAGGTTCATCAGGAGGGTCCGGGAGGCGTTGGTGACGTCCGTGACGTGTACGCCGCCGTCCGTGCCGCCGGTGAGGTTCCAGATGACCCAGGTGTCCATGGTCCCGAACAGCAGGTCGCCCGCCTCGGCGCGCTCGCGCAGGCCCTCGACGTTGTCGAGCAGCCAGCGGGCCTTGGGGCCGGCGAAGTAGGAGGCGAGGGGGAGGCCGGTCTCGCGGCGGAAGCGGTCCTGGCCGACGTTGCGGCCCAGTTCCTTGCACAGGGCGTCGGTGCGGGTGTCCTGCCAGACGATGGCGTTGTGGACGGGCTCGCCGGTGTTCCGGTCCCACAGCACGGTGGTCTCGCGCTGGTTGGTGATGCCGATGGCCTTGATGTCGTCGCGGGTGAGGCCGGCCTTGGCGATGGCTCCGGCGACGACCTCCTGGACGTTGGTCCAGATCTCGGTGGCGTCGTGTTCGACCCAGCCCGGCTTGGGGAAGATCTGTTCGTGTTCCTTCTGGTCGACGGAGACGATCCGGCCGTCCCGGTCGAAGACGATGCAGCGACTCGAGGTGGTGCCCTGGTCGATGGCGGCGATGAAGGGCCCTTGGCCGTGGGATGCGAGGCCGGCGGAGTGGGCGTCGGTCACTTTCTGCTCCTGGGGTCCGTGGTCGATGGGGCGGGATACGGCGTTCTGGTGCGGCGCGGTGCCCGTCGGGCGAGGGCGGCGTCAGGCGAAGGCGGCGTTGTAGATGCCCGCGCCGATGGCGCCGCCGATCAGCGGGCCGACCACCGGGATCCAGGCGTAGCCCCAGTCGGAGCCGCCTTTGTTCGGCAGCGGCAGCAGGGCGTGGACGATGCGGGGGCCGAGGTCACGGGCGGGGTTGATGGCGTAGCCCGTGGGGCCGCCGAGGGAGAGGCCGATGGAGACGACGACGAGCGCGGTGATCAGGCCGCCGAGTATGCCGAGGCCGTTGCCCTGGTCGTTCAGGCCCTGGGTGAGGACTGCGAGGATCAGCACGGTGGTGCCGACGATCTCCGTGGCGAGGTTCTGCGCCGCGTGCCGGATCTCGGGGCCGGTGGAGAAGATGCCGAGGACGGGGCCGGCGCTCTTCTCCTGGGCCTCGACCGCCTTGGCGGCGGTGGCCTGCGCGCCGGGGCCGCCGACGATCTCCCGGTCGGTGAGGTGGGCGTGGAACTGACCGTAGTAGGCCACCCAGACCAGGGTCGCGCCGATCATGGCGCCGAGCATCTGGCCGCCGAGGTAGGTCGGGACGTTCGTCCAGTCGCTGTTCTTGATCGCGAGGGCGACCGTCACGGCCGGGTTGAGGTGGGCGCCGGAGAGCGGGCCCGAGATGTACACGGCCGTCATCACGGCGAACCCCCACCCGAAGGCGATGGCGAGCCAGCCGGCGTTACGGGCCTTGGAGGCCTTCAGCGTCACCGCGGCGCAGACCCCGCCGCCGAGCAGGATGAGTACGGCGGTACCGATGGTCTCGCCGATGAAGATGTCGGAGCTGGACACCCGCGACTCCTTTGTCCTTCGTCCAGAGGTAGCCGAACCCCGGGTCCCTCCGTCCGGGAGCTCGTGCCCTCGGGGGTGAGGGCGATGCCGGCCCTGGCGTTGTCACACTCTAACGCGTATTGCCGCAAGGTGTTCGACAATGCCGACCGCTGGACGGGAGTCTCGTCTCGCACCACGCGACCGTCAAGGGCCCTGTCACCGAAACCGCGATCGTTACTGATCCCCCGCCCCGAACCGGGACCCACCGGCCGGCCACGAGCCACCTGCCCACGGCGGCCCGTCCACGCGCCCACGGCGGCCGCCCGCGAAGGCGGGACGACGGGCCGGGAGGGCAGGGCGGCGACTGCCGTGGGCGGAGTTGGTGGCCGGAGGGCGGGGTGGCCGTCTGTGCGGGCATGGCGGTGGGCCGTGCCGTCGTGGCCGACCCCGCCGGGGCGCGGCGGGTGGTCGCCGTCTGTGAGCATCTGTGGCCGGCCTTGGGGCACCGGCCGTCGCCGAGTGGGCCTGGCCGGGGCTGCGAGGGCGCGGTGGCCGGGTCGTAGAAGCATGGCGGCGAGCGGACCGCGCAGGCACGGGAGGCCGGCCGCCCGCCGGGCCCGGGAGACTACGAGGGCGCGGCGCTCTGCCCGCGCCATGGCTCCGTGGGGGTCAGAACCGGCCGGCGCCCAGGTCGCGTGAGACCGCGCGGGCGCAGTCGCGTACCGCCGCGACGAGGTCCTGGCGCAACTCGCCGTCCCGGCACACCCGCTCCACGGCGCCGGTGATGCCGACCGCGCCGACCGGCATCCGCCGCCGGTCGTGGATCGGGGCGGCGATGGAGGCGACGCCCTCCCAGGTCTCCTCCACGTCGGCGGCGTAGCCACGCGCGCGCGTGACGTCGAGGATGTGCTCGAAGTCGTCGATCCCGCACACGGTCCGGTCCGTGAACGCCTTGCGGTCCGCCTCGACCGCCTCGCTGTGCGCCACCGGGTCGTACGCCGCCAGCACCTTGCCCAGAGCCGTGCAGTGCAGCGGCTGCATCGCCCCGATCTCCAGCACCTGCCGGCTGTCGTCGGGCCGGAAGACGTGGTGCACGATCAGCACGCCGTGCTGGTGGAGCACGCCCAGGTAGACGCTCTCCCCGCTGGACCGGGCCAGGTCGTCCGTCCACACCAGGGCGCGCGCCCGCAGTTCGTGCACGTCGAGGTAGGTGGTGCCCAGACGCAGCAGCTCCGCGCCCAGCTGGTACCGCCCGGAAGCCCCGTCCTGCTCCACGAAGCCCTCGTGCTGGAGGGTGCGCAGGATGCCGTGGGCGGTGCCCTTGGCGAGGCCCAGCGAGGAGGCGATGTCCGACAGGCCCAGCCGCCGCTCACCGCCCGCCAGCAGCCGCAGCATCGCGGCCGCCCGCTCGAGCGACTGGATGTTCCGTGCCATCGGCGTCCCGCCTCCGTCCCCTTCGACCGCCGGCGGAACGACTCCCGCCGTGACGCCCGTTCGACAATGCCGAACACTACCGGTCCGTGCCGATCCCCCGCCAATGCTGAGCCGACTCCTGTCGCTCGACACCGGCCACCCGGGGTGTTCCCGCCGTCATCCTCGTCCGCTTGGTGGACTCCGCGAACGTCAGGGGCCGGTCCCGGCTACTCTGGCGGCGTGCGCCTCGCCCGGGGCAGCCCCGTGCTCGCCCCCGGGAACGCGCAAAGCCGACAGCCGTCGCACCCCAAGGGAGCCCCTTCATGGCCTCGTTGCCGTCCACCCCTTCCGCCGACAGCCGGACCCGCGTGTCCGCCCTGCGTGAGGCGCTCGCCACCCGAGTGGTGGTCGCCGACGGGGCGATGGGCACCATGCTCCAGGCCCAGGAGCCGTCGATGGACGACTTCCAGCAGCTGGAGGGCTGCAACGAGGTCCTGAACGTCACCCGCCCGGACATCGTCGGCTCGGTCCACTCCGCCTACTTCGACGCCGGCGTGGACTGCGTGGAGACCAACACGTTCGGGGCCAACCTGACCGCCCTGGGTGAGTACGACATCGCCGAGCGGGTCGCCGAGCTGTCCGAGGCGGGCGCCCGCATCGCCCGCGAGACGGCGGACGCGTTCACCAGCGCGGACGGCCGCCCGCGCTGGGTGCTCGGCTCCATGGGCCCGGGCACCAAGCTGCCGACGCTGGGCCACACCACCTTCGCCGCCATCCGCGACGCCTACCGGCAGAACGCCGAGGGCCTGCTCGCCGGGGGCGCGGACGCGCTGCTGGTGGAGACCACCCAGGACCTGCTCCAGACCAAGGCCTCCGTCATCGCGGCCCGCCGCGCGATGGAGACCGCCGGGTACGAGGTCCCGCTGATCGTGTCGGTGACGGTGGAGACGACCGGCACCATGCTGCTGGGCTCGGAGATCGGTGCCGCGCTGACGGCGCTGGAGCCGCTGGGCGTCGACATGATCGGCCTGAACTGCGCGACCGGCCCCGCCGAGATGAGCGAGCACCTGCGCTACCTGTCCCGGCACGCGCGGATCCCGCTGTCGTGCATGCCGAACGCCGGCCTCCCCGTGCTCACCAAGGACGGCGCGCACTACCCGCTGACGGCGCCGGAGCTGGCCGACGCGCAGGAGCACTTCGTCCGCGACTACGGGCTGTCCCTGGTGGGGGGCTGCTGCGGTACGACGCCGGAGCACCTGCGCCAGGTGGTCGAGCGGGCGCGGGGCCTGGCTCCGGTGGAGCGCAGCCCGCGCCCGGAGCCGGCCGCGGCCTCCCTGTACCAGACCGTGCCCTTCCGCCAGGACACCTCGTACCTGGCGATCGGCGAGCGGACGAACGCCAACGGGTCGAAGAAGTTCCGTGAGGCCATGCTGGGGGGCCGCTGGGACGACTGCGTGGAGCTGGCACGCGAGCAGATCCGCGAGGGCGCGCACATGCTGGATCTGTGCGTGGACTACGTCGGCCGGGACGGCGTCGAGGACATGCGGGAGCTGGCGGGCCGGTTCGCCACGGCCTCGACACTGCCGATCGTGCTGGACTCCACCGAGGTGGACGTGATCCGGGCCGGCCTGGAGAAGCTGGGCGGCCGAGCGGTGATCAACTCGGTGAACTACGAGGACGGCGACGGGCCCGAGTCGCGGTTCGCGCGGGTGACGGCCCTGGCGCGGGAGCACGGGGCGGCGCTGATCGCGCTGACCATCGACGAGGAGGGCCAGGCCCGTACCGCCGAGAAGAAGGTGGAGATCGCCGAGCGGCTGATCGCGGACCTCACCGGCAACTGGGGCATCCGCGAGGAGGACATCCTCGTCGACTGTCTGACCTTCACCATCTGCACCGGTCAGGAGGAGTCCCGCGGTGACGGTGTGGCCACCATCGAGGGCATCCGGGAGCTGAAGCGGCGCCACCCCCGGGTGCAGACCACGCTGGGCCTTTCGAACATCTCCTTCGGTCTGAACCCGGCCGCCCGGATCCTGCTGAACAGCGTGTTCCTTCACGAGTGCGTCAAGGCGGGCCTGGACTCGGCGATCGTGCACGCGTCCAAGATCCTGCCGATCGCCCGCTTCGACGACGAGCAGGTCACCACCGCGCTCGACCTGATCCACGACCGCCGCCGCGAGGGCTACGACCCGCTGCAGAAGCTCATGCAGCTGTTCGAGGGCGCCACGGCGAAGTCGCTGAAGGCGGGCAGGGCCGAGGAACTGGCCGCACTGCCGCTCGAGGAACGGCTGAAGCGGCGGATCATCGACGGCGAGAAGAACGGCCTGGAGCAGGACCTGGACGAGGCCCTGGGCACCCGCAGGGCCCTGGACATCGTCAACGACACCCTGCTCGACGGGATGAAGGTCGTCGGCGAGCTGTTCGGCTCCGGCCAGATGCAGCTGCCGTTCGTGCTCCAGTCGGCCGAGGTGATGAAGAGCGCGGTCGCCCACCTGGAGCCGCACATGGAGAAGACCGACGAGGCGGGCAAGGGCACGATCGTGCTGGCGACCGTACGCGGTGACGTGCACGACATCGGCAAGAACCTCGTCGACATCATCCTGTCCAACAACGGCTACAACGTGGTCAACCTGGGCATCAAGCAGCCCGTCTCGGCGATCCTGGAGGCGGCCGAGGAGCACCGGGCCGACGTGATCGGCATGTCCGGGCTGCTGGTGAAGTCCACGGTGATCATGAAGGAGAACCTGGAGGAGCTCAACGCCCGCGGCCTGGCGACGGGCTACCCGGTCATCCTCGGCGGCGCCGCCCTCACCCGCGCCTACGTCGAGCAGGACCTGTACGAGATCTACGACGGCGAGGTCCGCTACGCCCGTGACGCGTTCGAGGGGCTGCGCCTGATGGACGCCCTGATCGGGGTCAAGCGGGGCGTGCCGGGCGCGAAGCTGCCCGAGCTGCGGCAGCGCCGGGTGCGGGCCGCCACCGCCCAGGTGGTCGAGGAGCAGCGGCCCGAGGAGGGCCACGTCCGCTCCGACGTGGCCACCGACAACCCGGTCCCCGAGCCGCCGTTCTGGGGCACGCGGGTGATCAAGGGCATCCAGCTCAAGGAGTACGCCTCCTGGCTGGACGAGGGCGCCCTGTTCAAGGGCCAGTGGGGGCTGAAGCAGGCCCGCACCGGCGCCGGGCCCACCTACGAGGAACTCGTCGAGACCGAGGGCCGGCCCCGGCTGCGCGGCCTGCTGGAGCGGCTCCAGACGGACAACCTGCTCGAGGCCGCGGTGGTCCACGGCTACTTCCCCTGCGTGTCCAAGGACGACGACCTGGTCATCCTGGACGAGCGGGGCAACGAGCGCACCCGCTTCACCTTCCCCCGCCAGCGCCGCGGCCGCCGGCTGTGCCTGGCGGACTTCTTCCGCCCGGAGGAGTCGGGGGAGAGGGACGTGGTCGGCTTCCAGGTGGTCACCGTCGGCTCCAGGATCGGCGAGGAGACCGCGCGGTTGTTCGCCGCCGACTCCTACCGCGACTACCTGGAGCTGCACGGGCTGTCCGTGCAGCTGGCCGAGGCGCTCGCCGAGTACTGGCACGCCCGCGTGCGCGCCGAGCTGGGCTTCGCCGGTGAGGACCCGGCCGGCATGGAGGACATGTTCGCCCTGAAGTACCGGGGCGCCCGCTTCTCCCTCGGCTACGGCGCCTGCCCCGACCTGGAGGACCGTGCCAAGATCGCCGACCTCCTCCGCCCCGAGCGCATCGGCGTCCACCTCTCCGAGGAGTTCCAGCTCCACCCCGAGCAGTCCACCGACGCCATCGTCATCCACCACCCGGAAGCCAAGTACTTCAACGCCCGCTGACCCGGGTTCCCCCCGGTCACCAGGATGGTCGAGAGGTCCTTCCGGCCCCTGCGCAGGGACCGGTACGGGCGGTTCGTGCAAGCGTTTCGGTGGTGGGCGCCGTACAATTGTCGGTCCATCGCAGGCCGGTTCCCCGTGTGGGAACCGGCCTGATCGTCCCTCGAGGAGGTATGCGCGGATGACCAGCACGGTACCGGCGCTCGGAACCCGTACGGCCGAAGGCTCGGCCTTGCAGGCCGTGCTCCTGGACATGGACGGAACCCTGGTGGACACCGAGGGCTTCTGGTGGGACGTCGAGGTCGAGGTCTTCGCCGCCCTCGGGCACACGCTCGACGACTCCTGGAGACACGTCGTCGTCGGCGGCCCCATGACCCGCAGCGCGGGCTTTCTCATCGAGGCCACCGGCGCCGCCGTCACCCTCGCCGAGGTCACCCCCCTGCTGAACCAGGGCTTCGAGGCCCGTATCGACGGCGGGCTCCCCCTGATGCCGGGCGCCGCACGGCTGCTGGCCGAACTGTCCGAGCAGCGGATCCCGACCGCCCTGGTCTCCGCCTCCCACCGCCGCATCATCGACCGGGTCCTGACCTCGCTCGGTCCCCAGCACTTCGCCCTGTCCGTGGCCGGTGACGAGGTCTCGCGGACCAAGCCGTACCCCGACCCCTACCTGCTGGCCGCCGCCGGCCTCGGCGCGGAGCCGGCCCGGTGTGCCGTGATCGAGGACACCGCCACCGGCGTCGCCGCGGCGGAGGCCGCCGGCTGCCGGGTCGTCGCCGTCCCCTCCGTCGCTCCCATTCCCCCGGCCTTCCGGCGGACCGTCGTTCCCACCCTGGAAGACGTGAACCTGCCATTTCTGCACAGTCTGATGACAGAAATGCGCTAACTGTTCACCCAGCGTGCCAAGCTCCGCGGATAATGCCTCTGCCGGATGTCCGAGCGAATTCGAAGCTCGCCTTTGGCTGAATTCCGGTCCGCATCCCCCTCCTTTCACGTGTGACGTTCCCCACTCCTCGAGGGGTCGACAAGGGGTCCGGAGCGTGCTGTCCGCCTGCCCTCGGATGCCGTGCGGGCGTCCTTGTGTCCCGTTTGGTGAAACGCTGCACGAATCCTTCCGGTGACGGGTTTCCGGTCCGTCCACACCCGGTTCCGCTGCGTGATGGGAACTCAACTCCGGTGACCGCGAACGGTTCTGCGAGGGAGGACTAATCTCGTCGCGAGAACATCGACCCTGCCCCCGTGATCCGTCGCAACACCTTTGTATGCGGGATGCACGGACATGAGAGCTCTGGAGAAACTCGAGCATGAACCGCAAGACTTTGGTGCTGCCGGCCGTGGTCGGGCTGCTCGCGCCGGTACTCGCCGCGTGCGGCGGTTCCGACAGCGGCAGCAAGAGCGGCGACGCGATCGTCGTCGGCACCACGGACCGGTTCACCGCTGACGAGGAGGCCCCGGCACCCGTCGATCCGGCCTTCGCCTACGACGTCGGTACCTGGAACATCCTGCGCCAGACCGTGCAGACCCTGATGATCCAGCCGAAGGGCGACGGCGACCCCGTCCCGGAGGCGGCCGAGAAGTGCGGCTTCACGGACAGCGGCAACGAGCGCTACGCCTGCACCCTGCGCGAGGGCCTGAAGTTCGCCAACGGCGACCCCGTCACCGCGGCCGACGTGAAGTACTCCATCGACCGCGCCCTCGCCATCAATGTCGACGGCGGTCCGGCCGCCCTGCTGTCCACCGTGGACACCGTGGAAACCCAGGGTGACCGCGAGGTCATCTTCCACCTCAACACCGCCGACGCCATCTTCCCGTACAAGCTGTCGACGCCCGTCGCGGGCATCGTCAACCCCAAGGACTACGAGAAGGACAAGCTCCGCGACGGCTTCGCCGTGGACGGCTCCGGCCCGTACACCATGAAGGCCGACGTCAAGAACGGCGAGATGGTCGACGCCGTCTTCACCAAGAACCCCAACTACCAGGGGACGTTGAAGGTCAACAACGACAAGGTGCAGATCCGCTCCTTCCCGGACGCCAAGGCCATGGGCGATGCGCTGGACAAGGGCGACATCGACGTCATGACCCGCACTATGTCGCCCGAGCAGATCCGCACGCTGTCGGCCGACAAGGACAGCAAGGTCGGCATCGTCGAGGCGGCCGGCCTGGAGATCCGCTACCTGGCCTTCAACACCGACGCCCCGTCGGTGAAGTCCAAGGCCGTGCGTGAGGCCATGGCCCAGGTCATCAACCGCGGCGAACTCGTCTCCGAGGTGTACGGCACCCAGGCCGAGCCGCTGTACTCGCTGGTCCCGGCCACCATCACCGGTCACTCCAACTCCTTCTTCAACCGGTACGGCGACCCCAGCGTGGCCAAGGCCCGTACGGCGCTGGAGAAGGCCGGTGTCACCACCCCGGTGAAGCTGACGATGCACTACACGACGGACCACTACGGCTCGGCCACCAAGAAGGAGTTCGAGATCCTTCGGCAGCAGCTCAACGACAGCGGCCTGTTCGACATCGACATCCAGGGCGCCCCCTGGGACACCTTCCGCCCGGCGGAGAAGAAGGGCCGGTACGACGTCTACGGCATGGGCTGGTTCCCGGACTTCCCGGACGCCGACAACTACCTGGCGCCGTTCCTCGACAAGGGCAACACCCTGAACACGCCGTACGCCAACAGCGAGATCCGCAACACCCTGATCCCGCAGTCCCGTCGCCAGGCCGACCGGCTCTCCGCGTCCGCCAGCCTGACGGACATTCAGGACATCGTCGCCAGTGAGGTCCCGATGATCCCGCTGTGGCAGGGCAAGCAGTACGTCGCCGCCCGCGACAACATCACGGGCACCGCGTACGCCCTCAACTCCTCGTCGACGCTTCAGCTGTGGGAGCTCGGCCGCGGTGTGAGCAGCTGACCCGCGACCACCCCCGCCACCAAGGGCGCCCCTCCCGGTCTTCCGGGAGGGGCGCCCTTCGTCGCGCGGTGCGTCGTACCGCCGGCCGGCGCCGCTACTGCGCGCCGGGGCGCACCAGGCCGCTCTCGTACGCGTACACCGCGGCCTGCACACGGTCGCGCAGCCCCAGCTTCGTCAGCACGTGCCCGACATGCGTCTTGACCGTCGTCTCGCTGACGAACAGGTCCGCGGCGATCTCCGCGTTGGACAGGCCGCGCGCCACCAGCTTCAGCACCTCCACCTCACGGTCGGTGAGGGTGTGCAGGGTGTCCGGCACCGGCTCCTCCCCGGAGGGCAGGTGCGTGGCGTACTTGTCCAGCAGCCGGCGTGTGATGCTCGGGGCCAGCATCGCCTCGCCGGCCGCGACCACCCGGATCGCCTGCACCAGTTCGTTGGCGGGCGCGTCCTTGAGCAGGAAGCCGCTCGCACCGGCGCGCAGTGCCTCCACCACGTACTCGTCGAGGTCGAAGGTGGTCAGCACCAGCACCTTCGCCGGACCGTTCCGCTCCGGACCGGTGATCTGCCGGGTCGCCTCCACGCCGTCCATCCGCGGCATGCGGATGTCCATCAGCACCACATCGGGCTGAAGGGCCCGGACCTGGTCCAGGGCCTGAAGACCGTCTCCGGCCTCGCCCACGACCGCGAGGTCCTGCTCGGCCTCCAGGATCATCCGGAATCCGGTGCGCAGCAGCGGCTGGTCGTCGACCAGTAGGACGCGGATGGCCACGTGAGTCTCCTTCGCTAGTCCGGCCCCATTCTGCCCTGCGACGCGGTGCCGGACTCCGCCGCCCTCAGCGGCAGCGGGTAGGGCGGGGGAGTGCCGCCGAACTCCGGGCAGTGGGCCTGGTGGTCGCACCAGCCGCACAGCTTGGTGGGGCGCGGCCGCCAGTCACCGGTCTCGGTGGCCAGCCGGATCGCCTCCCACAGCGCCAGCAGCTTGCGCTCGACCCGCTCCAGGTCGGCGAGGACCGGGTCGTAGGTCAGTACGTCGCCGCTGCCCAGGTACACCAGTTGCAGCCGCCGCGGGAGGACCTTCTTCAGCCGCCACACCACCAGGGCGTAGAACTTCATCTGGAACAGGGCGCCCTCGGCGTACTCGGGGCGGGGCGCCTTGCCTGTCTTGTAGTCGACGATCCGCACCTCGCCCGTGGGCGCCACGTCCACCCGGTCGATGATCCCGCGCAGCGTCAGCCCCGAGTCCAGCTCGGCCTCGACGAACAGCTCCCGCTCGGCCGGCTCGAGACGGGTCGGGTCCTCCAGCGTGAACCAGCGCTCCACCAGCCGCTCCGCCTCCGCCAGCCAGCGCGCCAGCCGTTCGCCGTCGGTGTCGTCCGCGAACAGCTCCAGCAGCTCGGGCCGCGCCTCGCGCAGCCGCTGCCACTGGCCCGGGACCAGCCCCTTGGCCCGCGGCGCGGTCCGCTCCGCGGCGGGCGCGTCGAACAGCCGCTCCAGCACGGCGTGCACCAGCGTGCCCCTCGTCGCCGCCTCACTGGGCTTCTCCGGCAACCGGTCGATCACCCGGAACCGGTACAGCAACGGACACTGCATGAAGTCCCCGGCCCGGGAAGGAGACAGTGAACCGGGCGGCACGGCAGCCCGGGCGGCCCGCACGCCCGAGCCCCCGTCGCCGACGGGCACGTCCGTCCCCGGCGCGGCACACGCCTCGTGTCCGCCCGGCGCCGGGCCGTGCACGACGGGGCGACCGGCGGCCGCCTCGCGCACCTCCGCGCCGCCGCCATCCGGACCGTCCGCGCCGTCCGTGGCCGCGCCGTCCACAGCCGCATCGTCCGCGGCCGCAGGGCCCGCGTCGCCCCCGCCGGCCGTCGCGTCCCGGCCGACGGCCTTCTGCGCCGGGACCGCCGTCCGCGCCGTGTCCGGCGGGGTCGGCTCCGGTACCACGGCGTCGTGCGGGGTGCCGGGCTCGCCCTCCGTGCTCGTCTCCATGCCCCAGACCCTACGGCCCGCCACCGACAGTGACCCGGGGACAGTCATGTTGTGCGTGAAGTGGGGAAAACACATGGGGTGCCGGGCGTGAGCGATTGCGACGGCCGCATACCATCGACCCGAGACCTTCCGGCCGTCAGGCACGGGAGACGCTTCGAACGAGGGGACACCGTGGACGTGAGCGGCGGGAGCGGACAGCCGCGTTCCGGCAAGGACGAGTCGGCAGATCGCCGCACGGGCCCTGTGGACCCGACCCCCGACTCCGTGGGCCGGGGCTCCGAGCCCGCCGACGCCGCCCCGCCCGAGCCGTCCCCGCCGACCGACGTGCCCGCCACTGGAACAACAGAGGGCGACACGGAGGAGACGAAGGGAGCCGAGGAGACGGCTGGGGCTGAGGAGACCAGGAGGGCTGAGGAGCCGACTGGGGCTGAGGAGCCGAAGGGGGCGGAAGAGCCGACGGCCGCTGAGGAGTCGACGGCTGCTGAAGAGCCGACCGGTGCTGACCACCCCAAGGGGACGGAGGAGCCGAAGCGCTCCGTCGACACCCCGCAGGACCCGCCCCGCACCGACGACGCCCACCCCGACGCCCACCCCGAGCGCGGCTACGCCCACGGCGGTGCCCCGGCCGCCGGTCGCGATGCCGGTGCCCCTGCCGAGGGTCCCGCCCCCGCACCCGGCGACCGCACGCCCCCCGAGACGCACCCCGACCGCACTCTCGCCCGTTCCGGGACCGGGCAGACGCCACCGCGGCGCCCGAACGAGCCCCGCGGCGGGCTCCTCATGGGGCGCCCCTTCGGCGTGCCCGTGTACGTGGCGCCCAGCTGGTTCCTCGTGGCCGCGCTGATCACCTGGGTGTTCGGCGGACAGCTCGACCGGGTCCTGCCCGAGCTCGGCGCCGCCCGCTACCTCGTCGCCCTGTTCTTCGCGGTCGCCTTCTACGCCTCCGTCCTCGTCCACGAACTCGCCCACACCATCGCCGCCCTGCGCTTCAAGCTCCCGGTCCGGCGGATCCAGCTCCAGTTCTTCGGCGGCGTCTCCGAGATCGAGAAGGAGGCCGAGACCCCCGGCCGCGAGTTCGTCCTCGCCTTCGTCGGCCCGCTGCTCTCGCTGATCCTCGCCGGTGTCTTCTACGCCGCCCTGCGCCCCTTCGAGCGCGGCACGGTCGTCGGTGTCCTGCTGGCCGGTCTGATGATCTCCAACCTCATCGTCGCCGCCTTCAACCTGCTGCCCGGCCTGCCCCTCGACGGCGGCCGCATGCTGCGCGCCGTCGTCTGGAAGATCACCGGCAGACCGATGAGCGGCACCGTCGCCGCAGCCTGGGTCGGCCGCGCGCTCGCGGTCGCCGTGCTGATCGGACTGCCCCTGGTCACCCAGTCCGACGCCCTCGGGAACACCGCCGAGGACACCGTCGGCATGAGCACCGTCACCAACGCCCTGCTCGCCGCCATCCTGGCCGCGATCATCTGGACCGGCGCCGGCAACAGCCTGCGCATGGCCCGGCTGCGCGAACACCTCCCCGAACTGCGCGCCCGCAACCTCACCCGCCGCGCCGTCCCGGTCGAGACCAACACCTCCCTGGCCGAGGCCCTGCGCCGCGCCAACGCCGCCGGCGCCCGCGCCCTGGTCGTCGTCGACGGCCACGGCGAGCCGCTCTCCCTCGTCCGCGAGTCCGCCATCGTCGGCGTACCCGAACACCGCCGCCCCTGGGTCTACGCCAGCGAACTCGCCCAGGAGCTCACCGACGGCATGCGCGTGCCCGCCGACCTCGCCGGCGAGGACCTCCTGGACATGCTGCGCGCCACCCCGGCGACCGAGTACCTCGTGGTGGAGGAGGGCGGCGAGATCTACGGCGTGCTGTCCGCGGCCGACGTGGAGCGCGCCTTCGTCAAGGCCATGGCCCGCCCGTCGGCCTCCGCGTAGGGCCGCTCCAGGTGGTCGGAGGGCCCGCCGGGGACCGGTAGGCTGGTCACATGTCCGAACCGACCGGTGCCGCCCGCCGCCGCGGGCCCTTCAAGGTCGGGGACCAGGTACAGCTGACCGACCCCAAGGGCCGCCACTACACGTTCACGCTCGAGGCCGGGAAGAACTTCCACACCCACAAGGGGTCCTTCCCGCACGACGAGCTGATCGGCGCACCCGAGGGCAGCGTTGTCCGCACCACCGGCAACGTCGCCTACCTCGCGCTGCGCCCCCTGCTCCCCGACTACGTCCTGTCCATGCCCCGCGGGGCAGCCGTCGTCTACCCCAAGGACGCGGGGCAGATCCTCGCCTTCGCCGACATCTTCCCCGGCGCCCGCGTCGTGGAGGCCGGCGTCGGCTCCGGCTCGCTCAGCAGCTTCCTGCTGCGGGCCATCGGCGACCAGGGCATGCTGCACAGCTACGAGCGCCGCGCCGACTTCGCCGAGATCGCCCAGGCGAACGTGGAGCGCTACTTCGGCGGCCCGCACCCCGCCTGGCAGCTCACCGTCGGAGACCTCCAGGACAACCTCTCCGACACCGACGTCGACCGCGTCATCCTCGACATGCTCGCCCCCTGGGAGTGCCTGGAGGCCGTCTCCAAGGCGCTCGTCCCCGGCGGCATCCTGTGCTGCTACGTCGCGACCACCACCCAGCTCGCCCGGACCGTGGAGTCCATCCGCGAGATCGGCTGCTTCAACGAGCCGACCGCCTGGGAGACGATGATCCGCAACTGGCACATCGAGGGCCTGGCCGTCCGTCCGGACCACCGCATGATCGGCCACACCGGCTTCCTGCTCACCGCCCGCAGGCTCGCGGACGGCGTCGAGCCGCCCATGCGCCGCCGCCGGCCCGCCAAGGGTGCCTACGGCGAGGACTACGAGGGCCCCAACGCCGACGGCGGCGCCACCCGCTGACGCGCCCCGCCACCGCACGCAACACACGGGCGCCGCGGTGGAGTTCCCGACGACCACAGGGAACTCCACCACGGCGCCCTCGCGTTGACCCCACCCCGCCGTTCCCCCGCACTGTGACGTGTGGCACGATGCTGGCCACCCCCACCGGCACAGCCCTCGCAGGAGATGCTCCTAGTGCAGCAGTCCGCCGTTCCGGAACTGGCCCACACGGACACCCGCCCCATCCACTGGATGGCCACCGCGACCGCGGTCGCCGGCGTGGTGGCCCTCTCCTCGCTCGTGCAGCCCGGCTCGGCCACGGCCGCCCAGCCGCAGGGCACCCGCGCGAACTCCGCACCCGCCACCGAGGCGGCGCCGAGCACCGCCGGCGTCACCTTCCCGATCGACTGCGGCCCGGTGCGGGCCGTGGTGGCGAAGAAGGCCTCCGGAGACCTCGACGGGGACGGCAGACCGGAGACCGTGGCCGTGGTGCACTGCGACGCCGCCATGGGCACCCCGCCCGACGCCGTCTACGTCCTCACCCGGGCCGCCGACACCGCCGAGCCCCGCGTGGTCGCCACCCTCGTCGACGTCAAGGACCGGTACACGGTCACGGACTTCGCCGTCCGCGACGGCGCCGTGAGCGCCACCCTGCTCGGCTACTCCTCACCCGACGTGCCGAATTGCTGCCCCGACCTCAAGGACAGCGTGAAGTGGCGGTGGCAGAACGGCGCGTTCGTCCGCTCCACGGACGCCGGGGCGCGCGGTATCTGACCACATACCGGACGCAGTCCGCGGAAATGTGAGAAACCAGACAATAGTGACGTCTCGCGCCGATGCGGTCACTCCGCGTCAGGTCCGTACACCTCGACCCGGTCCGCGACGCGGCGCACGTGGATGCACTCGCCCGGACACTCCTTGGCCGAGTCGACCACGTCCGTGAGAAGCGGGAGCGGTACGGGCGTTGCCGCTCCGGCCTCCTGAAGGAGCTCGTCCTCCGGGCTCTTCACATAGGCCAGACCGTCGATGTCCAGCTCGAACACCTCCGGCGCGTACTGCGCACAGATGCCGTCGCCGGTACACAGGTCCTGGTCGATCCAGACCTCCAGTGCCTCGCCACCGTCCGAGGTCCGCTGCTGCACGGTCATCTCTCCTGCCGTATCACGTCGAGCCGTACGGGAATCCGGCCAGCTCTGACGGGTGTTGAACGTGTCGAGCCTACCTGTGCCCGCTTTCCAATCATGTTCGGTGGGTATTCCCCTGGCGTGAGGGAGAGCGCAAGGGTGAAGATCGGACACACCCCGCAGTCTTTGTGATCTAGGGGTTTCAATCGACACCCACCCAGGTAGGGTCTGGAAGCGTCCAGCTCCCCTTGGAGGAGGTGAGGACCGTGGCAGCCCACGACGACGACATGAACCGCGGCATCCGCCCGGGACGCGGGTCCGACGACCCGGCCGGGCAGATCGCCTACCTTGAGCAGGAGATCGCCGTCCTGCGCCGCAAGCTCGCCGACTCTCCGCGTCACACGAGGATTCTCGAGGAGCGGATCGTCGAGTTGCAGACCAACCTGGCCGGCGTGTCCGCTCAGAACGAACGCCTCGCGAACACGCTCCGCGAGGCCCGCGACCAGATCGTGGCCCTCAAGGAGGAGGTCGACCGGCTCGCCCAGCCGCCGGCCGGCTTCGGAGTCTTCCTCCAGGCCAACGAGGACGGCACCGCCGACATCTTCACCGGCGGTCGCAAGCTGCGGGTGAACGTGAGCCCCAGCGTGGAGCTCGACGAGCTCAGGCGCGGCCAGGAAGTGATGCTCAACGAAGCGCTCAACGTGGTCGAGGCCATGGAGTACGAGCGTGTCGGCGACATCGTCACCCTCAAGGAGATCCTCGAGGACGGCGAGCGGGCCCTGGTGCTCGGGCACACCGACGAGGAGCGGGTGGTACGGCTCGCCGAGCCGCTGCTGGACGTCACCATCCGCCCCGGCGACGCCCTCCTGCTCGAGCCCAGGTCCGGTTACGTCTACGAGGTCGTGCCCAAGAGTGAGGTCGAGGAACTCGTCCTCGAAGAGGTGCCCGATATCGGCTACGAGCAGATCGGCGGCCTCGGAAACCAGATCGAGGCCATCCGGGACGCCGTGGAGCTGCCGTACCTCTACCCGGACCTGTTCAAGGAGCACGAGCTGCGCCCGCCGAAGGGTGTCCTGCTCTACGGACCTCCCGGATGCGGCAAGACGCTCATCGCCAAGGCGGTCGCGAACTCGCTCGCCAAGAAGGTCGCCGAGGTCACGGGGCAGGCGGCGGGCAAGAGCTTCTTCCTCAACATCAAGGGCCCGGAGCTGCTGAACAAGTACGTCGGCGAGACCGAGCGGCAGATCCGCCTCGTCTTCCAGCGGGCCCGGGAGAAGGCGAGCGAGGGCACTCCCGTCATCGTCTTCTTCGACGAGATGGAGTCCCTCTTCCGCACCCGCGGCTCCGGCGTCAGCTCGGACGTGGAGAACACCATCGTCCCCCAGCTGCTCGCCGAGATCGACGGTGTGGAGGGCCTGCAGAACGTGGTCGTGATCGGCGCCTCCAACCGCGAGGACATGATCGACCCGGCCATCCTGCGGCCCGGCCGCCTCGATGTGAAGATCAAGATCGAGCGTCCGGACGCCGAGGCGGCCAAGGACATCTTCGGGAAGTACCTCACCGAGCGTCTCCCGCTGCACTCGGACGACCTCGCGGAACACGGCGGCGACAAGGACATCACGGTCCAGGGCATGATCCAGACCGCGGTGGAACACATGTACGCCGAAACCGAGGAGAACCGCTTCCTGGAGGTCACCTACGCCAACGGTGACAAGGAAGTCCTCTATTTCAAGGACTTCAATTCCGGCGCCATGATCGAGAACATCGTCGGCCGCGCCAAGAAGATGGCGATCAAGGACTTCCTCGAGAAGAACCAGAAGGGCCTCCGCGTCTCCCACCTGCTCCAGGCCTGCGTGGACGAGTTCAAGGAGAACGAGGACCTGCCGAACACCACCAACCCCGACGACTGGGCCCGGATCTCCGGAAAGAAGGGCGAGCGGATCGTCTACATCCGCACCCTCATCACCGGAAAGCAGGGCGCGGACACCGGACGCTCCATCGACACGGTGGCGAACACCGGTCAGTACCTGTAAAAGCACGGGTGGCTGCGGGTGCCCTCGGTGGGGTACCCGCAGTCGGCTGTTTCCGGGCCGCCGCATGGAGCAGGCAATGACGCAAATGATCTCCCCACCAGCGCAAAGGCGTTCTAGGCTCGTTCGTACCGCCGGGTCGCGCAGTGCGGGGACGGGCACCGCACAGGCACCCGGGCACCAGCGGTACTTGAGCGACGCCCACGACCGAGGGCGCAGCCGGGCAAGGAGGGCCGCATGACCGTACGGCGAGTAATGGGCATCGAGACGGAGTACGGGATCTCCGTTCCCGGCCACCCCAATGCCAATGCCATGCTCACCTCATCCCAGATCGTCAACGCCTACGCGGCGGCCATGCACCGGGCCCGCCGGGCGCGCTGGGATTTCGAGGAGGAGAACCCGCTGCGCGACGCCCGGGGCTTCGACCTCGCCCGCGAGGCCGCGGACGCCAGCCAGCTCACCGACGAGGACATCGGCCTGGCCAACGTCATCCTCACCAACGGCGCACGGCTCTACGTCGACCACGCCCACCCCGAATACAGCGCCCCCGAGGTCACCAACCCGCGAGACGCCGTCCTGTGGGACAAGGCGGGCGAACGGATCATGGCCGAGGCCGCGGAGCGGGCGGCCCAGCTGCCCGGTGCCCAGCCGATCCACCTCTACAAGAACAACACCGACAACAAGGGCGCCTCCTACGGCACGCACGAGAACTACCTGATGAAGCGGGAGACCGCCTTCGCCGACATCGTGCGCCACCTGACGCCGTTCTTCGTCTCCCGCCAGGTCATCACCGGCGCCGGCCGTGTCGGCATCGGACAGGACGGCCACGAGCACGGCTTCCAGCTCAGCCAGCGCGCGGACTACTTCGAGGTCGAGGTCGGCCTGGAGACGACGCTCAAGCGGCCGATCATCAACACGCGCGACGAACCGCACGCCGACGCGGAGAAGTACCGCCGGCTGCATGTGATCATCGGTGACGCGAACCTCTCCGAGATCTCGACCTACCTCAAGCTGGGCACGACCGCCCTGGTCCTGTCCATGATCGAGGACGGCTTCATCGCCGTCGACCTGGCCGTCGACCAGCCCGTTCGCACGCTCCACCAGGTCTCGCACGACCCGGGCCTGCGGCGCCTGATCACCCTGCGCAGCGGCCGGACACTCACCGCGGTGCAGCTCCAGATGGAGTACTACGAGCTGTCGCGCAAGTACGTGGAGGAGCGGTTCGGCGCGGACGCCGACGAGCAGACCAAGGACGTGCTGTCCCGCTGGGAGGACACCCTCAACCGGCTCGAGAACGACCCCATGAGCCTGGCCGGCGAGCTGGACTGGGTCGCCAAGCGGGAGCTCATGGAGGGCTACCGGCGCCGTGACGACCTCGACTGGGACGCCGCCCGCCTCCACCTCGTCGACCTCCAGTACGCGGATGTGCGCTCCGACAAGGGCCTGTACAACCGCCTGGTGGCCCGGGGCCGCATCAAGCGGCTGCTGGACGAGACCGAGGTGGACCGGGCCCGCAGGAAGCCGCCGGAGGACACCCGCGCGTACTTCCGCGGCCGCTGCCTGGAGCAGTACGCCGACGACGTGGCCGCGGCCTCCTGGGACTCGGTGATCTTCGATCTGCCGGGCCGGGACTCGCTCCAGCGCGTCCCAACCCTGGAACCGCTTCGCGGAACGCGTAATCACGTCAAGGAGCTTCTCGACCGCTGCCGAACCGCGGAGGACCTGGTCAGGGTGCTCTCCGGCAGCTGAGCGGGCCCCGGACCGGGCGGGCCGCCCAGGGTGGAAACCCCCGGTGCCGGGAATCATCGAAGTGGCCCTCGTGCGTTGGAGGAAGTGCGGGGCCGATGTCGGACCCGGCTTGTAGGGTCGGAACATCACCGATCGGCCGTAATGCCGACCATGTCGGGCGAACTGAGCGGGGTGAGGGTTATGGCAACGAAGGACACCGGTGGCGGGCAGCAGAAGGCCACGCGTTCCACCGAGGAGGTCGAGGAGCAGTCCCAGGACGCGCAGGCCGCGGACGACCTCAAGGAACGCCACGAGAAGCTGAGCGACGACGTGGACTCCGTGCTGGACGAGATCGACGACGTACTCGAGGAAAACGCCGAGGATTTCGTGCGCTCGTTCGTGCAAAAGGGCGGTCAGTGAGCGCCTGACAAGCGGTGGCGGTGGCGGACGGGCCGGTTGACGAGAGCAGCTGCGTGCGGTGCGGTGAGGCCGTGCCGCGCGCGGCCCTCGTTTCCGGGCGTCGGCCGCCCGCGTGAGGGCTCGGTGCGAGGGCTCGGTGAGGGGCCGTGCGCGAGCCGCACCGAGCCGCCCCAGGGCTTGGGCCGTTCATGTGGATCACCGCCGCGAGGCGGGTAGGGTCCGTGGCGTACTGTGCATCAACTGCAACTCCGGCCTCGGCCTGTTGAGGGACGATCCCGAAGCGGTGGACCGAGCTGCCGACTACCCGGAAGGAAACGCGTGGAAGCCAACACTCGTAGCACCGGGCGTCTACCGGCCGCCTTCCTGACGCCTGGATCCTCCTCGTTCATGGACTTTCTCGCCGAGCACCAGCCGGAGCTGCTGCCGGGGAAGCGGCGGCTGCCGCCGACCCAGGGCGTGGTCGAGGCGCCGCACGGCACCACCATCGTGGCGACGACCTTCCCGGGCGGTGTCGTCCTGGCCGGTGACCGGCGGGCCACGATGGGGAACGTGATCGCGCAGCGGGACATCGAGAAGGTGTTCCCGGCGGACGAGTACTCGGCCGTCGGCATCGCCGGCACCGCCGGTCTGGCGGTGGAGATGGTGAAGCTGTTCCAGCTGGAGCTGGAGCACTTCGAGAAGGTCGAGGGGACGCAGCTCTCGCTGGAGGGCAAGGCGAACCGGCTGTCGACCATGATCCGCTCCAACCTGGGCATGGCCATGCAGGGACTGGCCGTGGTCCCGCTCTTCGCGGGGTACGACCTGGACCGCGAGAAGGGCCGGATCTTCTCCTACGACGTGACGGGCGGCCGCTCCGAGGAGCACGGCTTCGCGGCCACGGGCTCCGGCTCGATCTTCGCGCGCGGCGCGATGAAGAAGCTCTTCCGGGAGGACCTGACCGAGGCCGAGGCCACGACGCTGGTGGTCCAGGCCCTGTACGACGCGGCAGACGACGACTCGGCGACCGGTGGTCCCGATGTCGCCCGCCGGATCTATCCGATCGTCACCGTGATCACCGAGGACGGATTCCGTCGGCTCACCGAGGACGAGTCCTCCGAGATCGCCCGCTCGGTGCTCCAGCGGCGCCTGGAGCAGCCGGACGGCCCGCGGGCCGCGCTGCTCTAGCCGGCGGTCCTTGTCCGGGTGATCCAGTGACTTCTACAGAAAGGGACGGATAACCGGTGTCGACGCCGTTCTATGTCTCACCTCAGCAGGCGATGGCCGACCGGGCGGAGTACGCCCGCAAGGGCATCGCGCGTGGCCGCAGCCTGGTCGTGCTGCAGTACGCCGACGGAATCGTGTTCGTCGGTGAGAATCCGTCCCGCGCGCTGCACAAGTTCAGCGAGATCTACGACCGGATCGCGTTCGCGGCCGCCGGCAAGTACAACGAGTACGAGAACCTGCGCATCGGCGGTGTCCGCTACGCCGACCTGCGCGGTTACACCTACGACCGGGACGACGTGACCGCCCGCGGCCTGGCGAACGTGTACGCCCAGACGCTGGGCACGATCTTCTCCAGCGCCGCGGAGAAGCCGTACGAGGTGGAGCTGGTGGTCGCCGAGGTGGGGCAGACCCCGGACGGTGACCAGATCTACCGGCTGCCGCACGACGGGTCGATCGTGGACGAGCACGGCTCGGTCGCGGTCGGTGGCAACGCCGAGCAGATCAGCGGCTACCTGGACCAGCGCCACCGGGACGGCATGTCGCTGGCCGAGGCGCTGAAGCTGGCCGTGCAGGCCCTGTCCCGCGACACCAACGGCAGCGAGCGGGAGATCCCCGCCGAGCGCCTGGAGGTGGCGGTGCTGGACCGTACGCGTCCGCAGAAGCGCAAGTTCAAGCGCATCGTGGGCCGTCAGCTGGCCCGGCTGCTCGAGGCCGACGGCGCGGCGACCGAGGCGGAGAGCGCCGAGGAGGACGGCTCCGAGGAGAAGTAGTCCCGCCCCTCACCCCGTTTCCCGGGTGCCCCGGCCTGCTGGCAGGCCGGGGCACCCGGGCGTTTCGGGGGCTGGACGGCTTCAGGGGGTGCCGGGTGGCGCCGTGGAGCCCCGTACCACGAGTTCCACGGGGATGTCCCCGCCGGCGGGAGCGCGGCCCTCGAGGACGGCCAGCAGGGCGTGCATGCCCCGTTCCCCGAACAGCTCGGCGTCCAGCCGCACGGTGGTGAGCTCGGGGTCGATGGCGGTGGCGAGGGCGAGGTCGTCCACGCCGGTGACGGAGACGTCGTCGGGCACGCGCAGGCCGAGGCGGCGCAGGGCCTTGTAGGCGCCTGCGGCGAGCTTGTCGTCGTCGCAGACCAGTGCGGTGGGCCGGGGGCCGGGGGCGCTCAGGGCGGCCTCGGTGGCGGCCCTGGCGCCCTCGATGGAGATCGGGGCGCGGGCGGTGCGCACCGAGGTGCCGGGCACCGCGCCCACCCGGGCGCTCAGCTCGCCCGCCCGCACCTCGAAGGTCCAGGAGGCCACGTCCGCCGCGAGGTGAAGGAAGCGCCGGTGGCCGAGCCCGAGCAGGTGGTCGGCGACCTGGCGCACGCCGTCGGCGATGTCCAGGTTGACGGTCGCGGCGCCCGGGCTGCCCGCGGGGTCGCTGTCCAGCATGACCAGCGGCAGCTGGTCGCCGCGGATCGCGGTGAGCGCGTCGGCGGCCATGGAGGAGGCGATCACGCCGTCCAGCGCCGCCTGGGCCGAGGCGAAGGGGTTGCGCGCCGGGCCGATGCCCTCGGGGGAGGGGTAGAGGACGAGGCCGAAGCCGTGCTCGGCGGCGACGCGCGCGGCGCCGGTGTAGACGCCGGCGAAGAACTCGGTGGTCAGCGCGGGGACGACCAGGAGCACGGTGCGGGTGCGGCCCAGGCGCAGGTTGCGGGCGGCGAGGTTGGGCCGGTAGCCGAGTTCCTCGGCGGCCCGGCGCACCCGTTCTGCGGTCGCCTGCGACACCCTGCCGCGCCACTTGTCGCCGAGGACCAGGGAGACGGCGGCCTGGGACACCCCGGCGGCGTGGGCGACGTCGCGGCTGGTGGGGCGCGTGCTGCTGGGTGCCACCGCGGGGACGCTCCTTCGTCTGGACTGGTGAACAGCGCACATGGTACGTATGACCGAGGACGTTATACGTAACACCAGAGGTTGCTCCAGCGCCTCGGGCGAACCGGTGGAAGGTAGGGCGATGGCCGTGGGATTCGGGGGATACCTGGAGATCCTCAGAGCGAGGCACGCCGCCCGGCTGCTGACCGGCACGCTCGTCGGGCGGCTGCCCAACGCCACCGCGGCGATCGCCATCGTGTTGTTCGTCCGCGCGGAGGGCGGCACGTACAGCCTCGCGGGCGCCCTGGCGGCGGTGTACGGCGTCGCCAACGCGGTCGGCCAGCCCGTGCTGGGGCGCCTCGTGGACCTGCACGGGCAGCCCCGTGTCCAGCTGCCGGCCGCGCTCGCCGCGGCGCTGGCGATGACGGTCTTCGCCCTGAACGGGACCCAGCCGCCCGCCCTGGCGTACACGGCGGTGGCGGCCGCCGGGCTCTTCACCCCGCCCCTGGAGGGCGGTCTGCGGGCGCTGTGGCCCTCGGTGCTGCGCCGGGAGGACCAGGTGCACACGGCGTACGCGATGGACGCCGTGGCCCAGGAAGTGATGTTCACCGTCGGCCCGTTGCTCGTGACCCTCTGCGTCTCTCTGTGGTCGGCGCAGGCGGCGCTGGTGGTCCTGAACGCCGTCGGCGTGCTCGGCGCGCTGTCCGTGGTCCTCTCGCAGCCCTCGCGGGACTGGCGTTCGGCGCCCCGGGAGGCGCACTGGCTGGGGGCGCTGCGCTCGCCCGGTCTGCTGGCGCTGCTCGGCGCGTTCCTCTTCGTCGGTGTCGCCCTGGGCTCCATCACGGTGGCGGCGGTGCCCTACGCCGACGACCACGGCGGGGACGCGGTGTACGGCTGGCTGATGGCCGCGCTGGGGCTCGGCGCGCTGGTCGGCGGTGCCGTCTACGGCGCCCGCCAGTGGGCGGGCGCGCCCGAGCGGCGACTGCGCCTGCTGGTGGCCCTTCTGGCGGTGTGTTACCTGCCGCTGCTGCTGATGCCGGGGGCGGTGGCCATGGTGGCGCTGACGGTGCTGTCCGGGGTGTTCCTGGCGCCGTGCATCGCCTGCGCGTTCATCATCGTGGACCGGCACGCGCCGGCCGGCACGGTGACGGAGGCCTTCTCCTGGCTGGTGACGACGTTCACCGTGGGCGCGTCCGTGGGAACGGGCGCCGCGGGACCGGTGGTCGAGGCGGGCGGCGCGCTGTGGGGTTTCGCGGTGCCGAGCGTCGCCGGGGCCGTGTCGCTGCTGGTGCTGCTGCTCACCGGACGGGTCCTCACAGCTCCCGCCGGGAGGGCGGTGGTTGCCGCTTCATCGGAAAATGATCCAAATCGTGCTGCCGAACCCCGTTTGAGCGCAGAGGATCGGGCGTAATGTTCAGTCATGGACCGCCGCATTTTCGGGCTGGAGAACGAGTACGGCGTCACGTGCACGTTCAGGGGACAGCGCCGCCTGTCGCCTGACGAGGTGGCGCGGTACCTCTTCCGCCGTGTCGTGTCATGGGGCCGCAGCAGCAATGTCTTTCTGCGAAACGGCGCCCGGCTCTATCTCGACGTGGGGTCACACCCGGAATACGCGACACCCGAGTGTGACAATGTGATCGAACTGGTCACCCACGACAAGGCCGGCGAGCGCATTCTGGAAGGGCTTCTGGTAGACGCGGAACGACGCCTGCACGAGGAGGGAATCGCGGGCGACGTCTACCTCTTCAAGAACAACACCGACTCGGCGGGCAACTCCTACGGCTGCCACGAGAACTATCTGGTGGCACGGCACGGGGAGTTCTCACGCCTCGCGGACATCCTCATCCCGTTCCTGGTCACCAGGCAGCTGCTCTGCGGGGCGGGCAAGGTTCTGCAGACCCCGCGCGGCGCGGTGTACTGCGTGAGCCAGCGGGCCGAGCACATCTGGGAGGGCGTCTCCTCGGCGACCACCCGTTCGCGGCCCATCATCAACACCCGCGACGAGCCGCACGCGGACGCGGAGCGCTACCGGCGGCTGCACGTCATCGTGGGCGACTCCAACATGTCCGAGACGACGATGCTGCTCAAGGTGGGCGCGACCGACCTGGTGCTGCGCATGATCGAGGCGGGCACGGTGATGCGCGACCTGACCCTGGAGAACCCGATCCGGGCGATCCGCGAGGTCAGCCACGACATCACGGGCCGCCGCAAGGTGCGCCTGGCCAGCGGCCGCGAGGCCTCCGCGCTGGAGGTGCAGCGGGAGTACTACGAGAAGGCCGTGGACTTCTGCGAGCGGCGCGGTATCCGCACCGGCACGGTGGAGCGGGTGCTGGAGCTGTGGGGCCGTACGCTGGACGCGATCGAGACCGAGGACCTCGACCGCATCGGCACCGAGATCGACTGGGTGATGAAGTACCAGCTCATCGAGCGGTACCGGGCCAAGCACAACATGACCATGTCGCATCCGCGGGTCGCCCAGATAGACCTCGCCTACCACGACATCCACCGCCGTCGTGGCCTGTACTACCTGCTGGAGAAGAAGGGCCAAGCCACCCGGATCTGCAACGACTTGAAGATCTTCGAGGGCAAGTCGGTGCCCCCGCAGACCACTCGGGCCCGGCTGCGCGGCGACTTCATCCGGCGGGCGCAGGAACAGCGCAGGGACTTCACCGTCGACTGGGTGCACCTGAAGCTCAACGACCAGGCCCAGCGGACGGTGTTGTGCAAGGACCCGTTCCGTTCGGTGGACGACCGGGTGGAGAAACTGATCGCCGGAATGTGAGCCCGGCGCAACGCGGATACCGGTTCGAGGAGCCGGAACGCCACACGGGCGCCGTACGTTCTCCGTACGGCGCCCTGCTCACCACGACAGTGCTTTCCGGGGGACGACCCCGGACCTCCGGCCGAAACCGGGGCGGGCCGCAGACCCGATCGGCAGCGAAACGTCAGTAAGGTAGCGCGCACGCCATCAGAAGATCGACCGATTACGAGGCCCCCACCGTGCGCCGTCGCTCACTCCTTCTTTCCGTACCCGCGGGACTTGTCACCCTGGCCGCCTGCGGCAACGACAAGGCCGGTTCGAGCAAGGCCAGCGAGAGCCCGTCGCCGTCGCCCTCCGAGCCGTCCGTGGCGCCCTCGCCGAAGATCGTCTCCGGGCCGCTGCCGGCGATCACCGCGGGCACGAAGTTCGGCGAGAAGCCGACCG
The DNA here is from genome assembly GCF_044548235.1 of Streptomyces sp. NPDC052043. Taxonomy (NCBI): domain Bacteria; kingdom Bacillati; phylum Actinomycetota; class Actinomycetes; order Kitasatosporales; family Streptomycetaceae; genus Streptomyces; species Streptomyces sp. NPDC052043. The sequence goes on along the minus strand of NZ_JBIUBT010000008.1, from coordinate 246,232 downwards.
TCGCCAAGGGCAGTGGTGCCCCGTCGAAGGACATCGCCGTCAAGACGGTGATCGCGGGCGGCGGCCGCACCGTCGCGGAGAACGACTACGTCCAGGCGCACTACCTGGGGCAGATCTGGGACACGGCGAAGCTCTTCGACAACTCCTACGACCGCAAGGCGCCCCTGGTCATCCAGCTCGCCCAGGGCACGATCATCGACGGCTGGCGCTATGCCCTGGCCGGCAAGAAGGTGGGCAGCCGCGTCCTGTTCTCCGTGCCGCCCACCTGGGGATACGGCACGCAGGGCAACGCCCAGGCCGGAATCAAGGGCACCGACACGCTGGTGTTCGTCGTCGACATCCAGAACACCTTCAACTCCAAGAGCTCGGCCAAGGGCAAGATCGTCGCCCAGGACAACGCCGACCTGCCCAAGGTCGGTACCAACACCGACGGCGCCGCCCCGTCCATCACCGTGCCCAAGACGGCCGCGCCCAAGAACCTCGTGGCCGACTACGTGATCGAGGGCGACGGTCCCGCGGTCAAGCCGGAGAACACCGTGCTCGTCCAGTACAAGGGCGTGCTGTGGCAGGACGGCAAGGAGTTCGACTCGACGTACAAGCGCGATGCGCTGACGTCGTTCTCCCTCCAGCAGGTCGTCAAGGGCTGGGCCCAGGGGCTGGCGGGCAAGAAGGTCGGCAGCCGGGTCCTGATCGTCGTCCCGCCGGCCCTCGGCTACGGCGACAACCCGCCCCCCAACAGCGGCATCAAGAAGGACTCGGTGCTGGTCTTCACGGTGGACATCCTGGCGGCGATGTAGCGCCGCGCCGCGGTCTCCCGGCGCGGGCGCGCACCCCGCGGGGATGTAAGACTGTGCAGGTTGCCTTGTCGTAGATGAGCAGGAGAATCACGTGAGCATCGAGAAGCCCGAGATCGACTTCCCGGGCGGCGAGCCCCCGGCGGACCTCGAGATCAAGGAGATCTGGGAGGGCGACGGACCGGTGGCCAAGAAGGGCGACACCGTCTCCGTCCACTACGTCGGCGTGGCCTTCTCCACCGGTGAGGAGTTCGACGCCTCCTGGAACCGCGGTACGCCGCTCCGTTTCCAGCTGGGTGTCGGCCAGGTCATCGCCGGTTGGGACCAGGGCGTGCAGGGCATGAAGGTCGGCGGACGCCGCCAGCTGACCATTCCGGCGCACCTCGCCTACGGCGACCGCGGCGCGGGCGGCCGGATCAAGCCCGGCGAGACGCTGATCTTCGTTTGCGACCTGGTCGCGGTCTGATCGTCAGGCGCCGGATCCCCGCGGGATCCGATCAGCCGAGGCCCATGCCCGCCCGGGCATGGGCCTCGGCTTTTGTCCGTACGTCGCGGGGCGGTACGGTCGTCGGTCATAGGGACCATAGGGAAGGTGAAGGGCGTCGATGGCCATTGCCAAGGCCGAGCGGCTGATGAACCTGGCGCTGTGCCTGCTCGGAACGCGGCGGCCGCTGAGCAAGCGCGAGCTGCGGGAGTCCATCGAGGCTTACGTCGAGGCCTCCGGCCGCGACAGAAGCGTGGCCTCCGGCCGCGACAAGGGCGTGGCTGCCGGGGCGGAGAAGGGCGCGGCGGCGTCCGACGACTCCTTCAACCGCATGTTCGAACGGGACAAGGACGACCTGCGGGAGCTCGGGCTGGTCATCGAGACCGTCGAGAGCCTGGACGGCGAGGTCGGCTACCTGGCCCGCCGGGACAGCAACCGGCTGCCGCCGATCACCCTGGACGCCGAGGAGGCCGCCGCGCTCGGCCTGGCGGCCAAGGTCTGGCAGCAGGCCCGGCTGGCCGGGGCGGCCAGCGGCGCCCTGCAGAAGCTGCGCGCGGCCGGACTGCCCGAGGACGTCGACCCCTACGAGGCGCACGGCGCGCTGGAGCCGCGCATCCCGGTGCACGAGGCCGCCTTCGAGCCGCTGATGCTGGCCTGCCGCGACCGCCGGCCGGTCGCCTTCGACTACCGCAAGGCCAACGCCGCCCAGCCCGGCACCCGGCACGTCGAGCCGTGGGCGCTGGAGTGCTGGCGCGGCCACTGGTACCTGGCCGGCTTCGACCGCGACCGCGGCGCCGAGCGGGTCTTCCGGCTCTCCAGGATCACCGGCAGGGTCCGCTCCCGGGGCAGCGGCTTCACCGCGCCGGTCCCGGACGTCGTCACCGTCCGCGAGACCGTGGCGAGCTGGGCGGGCGAGAGCGCCGACCGCTCCGCGCGGATCCGGCTGCGCGCGGATGCCGGGTACCCCCTTCGGGCGAAGGCCACCGCCGTGCGGGAACTCGGAGACGGCTGGGATGAGTTGGACGTCCCGTACGGGCACGGGCTGGACGCCTGGCTGGTGGAGTTCGGACCGGACGTGGTGGTCCTGGAGCCGGCCGAGCTGCGGGCGGACGTGCTGGACCGGCTGCGTGCCGTGGCCGGGGCTTGAGGGGGAGCGGAGCGACACTGTGGCAGGTAAACCGGTCAGGCCCGCGAGCGCCATCGACCAGACCCGGCGGATGCTCTCCCTGGTGACGTATCTCAGGGAGCGCCCCGGCGCCCGGATCGAGGACGTGGCGCGCGCCTTCGGCATCACCGAGGACGAGCTGGTCTCCGACCTCGACGTGCTGCCCATGTGCGGTACGAGTTTCCGCGGTGGCGATCTGCTCGACATCGACACCGACGGTGAGCGCATCTGGTGGCACAACCCCGCCGCGCTCGGGGCGGAGGCGGCGGAGCCGCTGCGGCTGGCCGCCGACGAGGCGACCGCGCTGCTGGTGGCGGCCCGCGCGGTGGCGACGCTGCCCGGCCTGCGGGAGGGCGACCGGCAGGCGCTGCTGCGGGCCACGGCCAAGGTGGAGGCCGCGGCCGGCGAGGCCGCCGGGGCCAGCTCCCGGCTGTCGGTGACGTTCGAGTCCGAGGGCGGCGTCTTCGCCGACGTGGACCGGGCGATCTCCGAGCGGCGACGGCTGTGGATCCGCTACTACTCGCCCGCCCGTGACGAGGTCACCGAGCGCGAGATCGACCCCATCCGCCTGGTCAGCGTCGGGCACACCTATGTGGAGGCCTGGTGCCGCCGCTCCGAGGCACGGCGCACCTTCCGGCTCGACCGGGTCGCCGAGATCAAGATCCTCGACGAGCCCTCGGCGCCGCCGGAGATGGAGCTGCGCGACCTGTCGCAGGCCCTGGTGCAGCCGGCCGCGGAGGACCCGGAGGTGGTCGTGGAGGTCGGTCCGGGTGGCCGCTGGGTCGCCGAGTACTACCCGCACGACAGCGCCGAGGAGCTTCCCGACGGCGGGTTGCGCATCACGTTGCGCACGCCCGATCCGGCGTCGCTCCGGCGGCTGGCGCTGCGCCTGGGCCGGGACGGGCGGATCGTCGGCCCGCGGGAACTGGCCGACAGTGCCCGGCAGGCGGCCCGTGAGGCCCTGGCGGCGTACGAGTCGGCGTGCGAAGGGGCCGGGGGTCCCGTGGACGCCGTGGCGGTGCGGGGGCCGCGGGGGGCGGACGTGGTTCACGACGGGCGTGACGACAGGCAGGAGCAGGGGCTTTGAGCAGGTCGGCGACGGCTGGGGTGCCCGGGATGTCGGTGGCGGCGGCGTTCGCCGGAATGCGGAGGGTGACTCCGGTGGTGTTCCGGGCGGGCTGCCCCGACTGCCGGGGCCGGTTCGAGCTCGCCGCGAGCGCGCTGCGCCTGGTCGTCGGCGCCAGCAGCCGTACCACCTTCTACTCCTTCACCTGCCCCGACTGCGGTGCTGCGGTCCGCAAGCCGGCCGGCGAGCGGATCGTGGAACTGCTCACCGGTGGCGGGGTCAGCACGCTGCGCCTGCACTCGACCCTCTAGGCTCGGCGTCATGTTCTGGGCGATGTTCGCGGTGGCGGCGGGGTTCGTGGGGCTGGCGGTGCTCGGAGTGCTCGCCGTCCGGGTCTTCGTCGAGGCGCAGCGCCTGGGCCGGCAGGTCACGGAGTCGGCGCGGCGCATCAACCGGGCCGCCGAGGAGCTGGAGCGGGCGAGCCTGAGCGCCGCCCGGGCGATGGAGTCGAGGTGAGTCCTGCCGGGAAAGTCCTGGAAATCCCGAACGCCGTGCGCTTTCGATCGACACGCCCTGCCCTGTCGCCCCTGTGGCCGGGTACGCTGCTGTTCATGGCCCGCGTAAGAGGCACGGGCCGCTCCGGCAGGAGTACGCACAGGGATTGCTCAGCGTTCACCCCTGCGCGTTACGATCGCTGGCAGCACAATGGTCGGACGCCTGTCCCAGTGGTCGGACCTGCCCGCCCCGCCTCAGATGAGAAGGTGAAGACGAATGTTCCGTGGTGCGTTTGAGCCGTGGCACCTGGTGCTTCTTGTTCTGGTGATCGTCCTGGTGTTCGGCTCGAAGAAGCTTCCGGACATGGCGCGGTCGCTCGGCAAGTCCGCGCGCATCCTGAAGAGCGAGGCCAAGGCGATGAAGGACGAGAAGTCGACTGCTTCGGCCGGTTCGGCGACTCCGGCCGGCGAGGAGCAGCAGCAGTCCCCGGCGCAGCGCACCATCCAGGCCGCGCCCGGCGACGTGACCAGCTCCCGCCCGGTCAACGAGCCGACGGACACGACTCAGCGCTGACCGGACGACCGGAGGCCTTCCGGTCCGCTGTACGAGATGAGGATGTGGGTTGCTCAAGTCTGCCCGCAAGAGGGACAAGAAGGAGAAGGACCCCGAGGGGCGGATGTCGCTCGCGGAGCACCTCCGTGAGCTGCGCAACCGGTTGGGGAAAGGTGTCCTGGCGATCCTGGTCGTGACGGTCGTCGCCGCCTTCTTCTACAAGGACATCGTCAACTTCATCACCAAGCCGGTGCTGGACTCGGTGGGGTGTGGGCAGTCGTTCCTCGACTTGGCGAAGTCGGAGAAGAGCGGCGCCTGCGCGCACCTCACGATCAACGGCCTGCTGAAGCCGTTCACGCTGGCGCTGAAGGTGTCGCTGATGACGGGGGTGGTGCTGGCCTCGCCGGTCTGGCTCTACCAGCTGTGGGCGTTCGTCGCCCCGGGGCTGCACAAGCACGAGAAGAAGTACGGCTACGTGTTCGTCGCCGCCGGCTTCCCGCTCTTCCTCGGGGGCGCCTACTTCGCCTACCACATTCTGCCCACCACTGCCAGGGTGCTGATCGACTTCACCCCCAGTGGTGTCGACAACCTGCTGCCGCTGGACGACCTGCTCAACCTCATCACGCGCATGGTGGTCGTCTTCGGACTCTCGTTCGAGATGCCGCTCCTGCTCGTCATGCTCAACCTCACCGGCATCCTGTCCGGGCGGCGCATGCTCGGCTGGTGGCGCGGCATGGTCGTCGGCATCACGGCCTTCGCGGCGGTCGCCATGCCGAGCCCCGACCCGCTGACGATGCTGGCGCTGGCCGCACCGATCTGCGCGCTGTACTTCGTCGCGGTGATCATCTCCCTGTTCAACGACCGGCGCAAGGAACGGCTGGCCGCGCAGGGACCGTCGGACGACGAGGCGTCCGAGCTCGACCTCACACCCGAGGACATCGGCGAGGTCGAACCCGTCACCGCGCGCCGCGCCCTGCCGGAGCGGAACGACACGGACGGGGATGGCGACACGGGCCGGGTCAACGGGTACGACGACGCGACCTGATCACCACCGCAGGCTCCGGGCCGGCCGCTCGCACCGCGAGCGGCCGGCTTTCTCGTCCCCGGGGCGATCGGGATAATGATCGTCCTGTTGTCGGTGTGGCCCGGTACGCTCGAAAGCACGATGACAGAGGACCTCTCACCGGCCGAGCGGTACGCGGCAGCGCGCAGGCGAGCTGCCGAGCAGGCCACCGCGCTCGCGGGCTTCCGCGAGATGTACGACTTCGGTCTCGACCCGTTCCAGATCGAGGCCTGCCAAGCGCTCGAGGCGGGCAAGGGCGTACTGGTCGCCGCGCCCACCGGCTCCGGCAAGACGATCGTGGGCGAGTTCGCCGTCCACCTCGCCCTCCAGCAGGGCAGGAAGTGCTTCTACACGACGCCGATCAAGGCGCTGTCGAACCAGAAGTACGCCGACCTGTGCCGTCGCTACGGCAGTGGCAAGGTCGGCCTCCTGACCGGCGACAACAGCCTCAACTCCGAGGCCCCGGTGGTCGTGATGACCACCGAGGTGCTGCGGAACATGCTCTACGCCGGTTCCCAGACCCTGCTCGGCCTCGGCTATGTGGTCATGGACGAGGTGCACTACCTCTCCGACCGCTTCCGCGGCGCCGTGTGGGAGGAAGTGATCATCCACCTGCCCGAGTCGGTGACCCTGGTGTCCCTCTCGGCGACCGTGTCCAACGCCGAGGAGTTCGGCGACTGGCTGGACACCGTCCGCGGGGACACCGAGGTGATCGTCTCCGAGCACCGGCCCGTTCCGCTGTTCCAGCACGTGCTGGCCGGGCGCCGGATGTACGACCTGTTCGAGGAGGGCGAGGGCCATCGGAAGGCCGTCAACCCCGACCTCACGCGCATGGCCCGCATGGAGGCCACCCGCCCCTCGTTCCAGGACCGCCGGCGCGGCCGCGCGATGCGCGAGGCCGACCGCGAGCGGGAGCGCAGACAGCGCTCCCGGATCTGGACCCCGAGCCGTCCCGAGGTCATCGAGCGCCTCGACGCCGAGGGCCTGCTGCCCGCGATCACGTTCATCTTCAGCCGGGCCGCCTGCGAGGCCGCCGTCCAGCAGTGCCTGCACGCGGGTCTGAGACTCAACGACGAGCAGGCGCGCGAGCGGGTTCGCGCCCTCGTCGAGGAGCGCACCGCCGCCATCCCGGCCGAGGACCTGCACGTCCTCGGCTACTACGAGTGGCTGGAGGGCCTGGAGCGCGGTATCGCCGCCCACCACGCGGGCATGCTGCCGACCTTCAAGGAGGTCGTCGAGGAGCTGTTCGTGCGGGGCCTGGTCAAGGCGGTCTTCGCCACCGAGACCCTGGCCCTCGGCATCAACATGCCGGCCCGCTCGGTGGTGCTGGAAAAGCTCGTGAAGTGGAACGGCGAGCAGCACGCCGACATCACCCCCGGTGAGTACACCCAGCTCACCGGCCGCGCCGGCCGCCGCGGCATCGACGTCGAGGGCCACGCGGTGGTGCTGTGGCAGCGCGGCATGAGCCCCGAACACCTGGCGGGGCTGGCCGGTACCCGCACCTACCCGCTGCGCTCCAGCTTCAGGCCGTCGTACAACATGGCGGTGAACCTGGTCGAGCAGTTCGGCCGGCACCGCTCGCGCGAGCTGCTGGAAACGTCCTTCGCGCAGTTCCAGGCCGACCGGTCGGTCGTCGGGATCTCCCGGCAGGTGCAGCGCAACGAGGAGGGCATCGAGGGCTACAAGGCCTCCATGACCTGCCATCTCGGCGACTTCACGGAGTACGCGCGGCTGCGCAGGGAGCTGAAGGACCGGGAGACCGAGCTGGCCCGGCAGGGTGCGGTCCAGCGGCGTGCCGAGGCCGCCGTCGCTCTCGAGAAGCTCAAGCCGGGCGACGTCATCCACGTCCCCACCGGCAAGTTCGCGGGCCTGGCGCTGGTGCTGGACCCGGGCCTGCCCGCGGGTCGGTCCAACGGCCACCACGGCCTGGAGTACCACGACGGCCCCCGCCCGCTGGTGCTGACCGCCGAGCGTCAGGTCAAGAGGCTGGCGGCCATCGACTTCCCGGTGCCCGTGGAGCCGCTGGAGCGGATGCGGATCCCGAAGTCGTTCAACCCGCGTTCCCCGCAGTCCCGCCGCGATCTCGCCTCCGCGCTGCGCACCAAGGCCGGGCACATCTCGGCGGAGCGGCACCGCAAGCGGCGCTCCCAGGCGGCCGACGACCGTGAGATCGCCCGGCTGCGCGCCGCGCTGCGCGCCCACCCCTGCCACGGGTGCGACGAGCGCGAGGACCACGCCCGTTGGGCCGAGCGCTACCACCGGCTGCTGCGCGACACCAAGCAGCTGGAGCACCGTATCGAGGGCCGTACGAACACCATCGCGCGCACCTTCGACCGGATCGTCGCACTGCTCACCGAGCTCGACTACCTGCGCGGCGACGAGGTCACCGAGCACGGCAAGCGGCTCGCCCGGCTGTACGGCGAACTCGACCTGCTGGCCAGCGAATGCCTGCGCGAGCACGTCTGGGAGGGGCTGAGCCCGGCCGAACTCGCCGCCTGCGTCTCGGCGTTGGTGTACGAGGCGCGGGTCAGTGACGACGCCATGGCGCCCAAGCTCCCCTCGGGGAAGGCGAAGGCGGCGCTCGGCGAGATGGTGCGGATCTGGGGCCGCCTCGACGCCCTGGAGGAGGATTTCCGCATCAACCAGACCGAGGGGGTGGGCCAGCGCGAGCCCGACCTCGGCTTCGCCTGGGCCGCGTACATGTGGGCCTCCGGCAAGGGCCTGGACGAGGTGCTGCGCGAGGCGGAGATGCCGGCGGGCGACTTCGTGCGCTGGTGCAAGCAGGTGATCGACGTGCTGGGCCAGATCTCGGCGGCGGCGCCGGTGGAGGGCTCGTCGGTGACCAGGAACGCGCGCAAGGCGGTGGACGGGCTGCTGCGGGGGGTCGTGGCCTACTCCTCGGTCGGCTAGGCGGAGACGATCGCACCGATCACATGGTCCCGGCGGACGTCGCCGGGACCATGTCCGGAGCGGGCCCCCGGTCCGTCACCTCTTCCGTCGCCAGGGGGCCTGGCAGCGCTTCCTGTGCTGGTGGCGCGGCTACTGACCACCTGACTCACCGAGTCACCGAGTCACCGACCGGCCCATGCCGCGGGGTCGGACCAGGCCTGGAGCACCCGCCCGCTGGTGAACCGGTGCTCCACCCCCGTGACCGGATCCGTGAACTCCAGTGTCCGCGCGAGCAGTTGCAGCGGGCGCCGGAAGTCACCGGCCGGCGCCGGATCGGTCACCACCGGGTAGAGCGGGTCGCCCAGGATCGGCAGGCCCAGGGCGTTCATGTGCACCCGCAGCTGGTGCGTCTGCCCGGTGCGGGGGATCAGCCGGTACCGCCCGAGCCCGTCCGCACGGTGCTCGGCCGGCTCCACGCGCGTGACGGCGTTCGGCTCGCCCGCCACCTCGCGGGCGGCCTGCACCCCGCGCTCCTTCACGATCCGGCTGCGCACGGTCCGCGGCAGGACCAGCGCCGGGTCGTAGGGCGCCACCGCCTCGTACTCCTTGCGCACCAGCCGGTCGCGGAACAGCGTCTGGTAGGCGCCGCGCTCCTCGGGCCGCACCGTGAACAGCACAAGACCGGCGGTGAGCCGGTCCAGGCGGTGCGCGGCGCCCAGGGCGGGGATCCCCAGCTCCCGCCGCAGCCGGGCCAGCGCCGTCTCGGTGATGTGCGCGCCGCGCGGGGTGGTGGCGAGGAAGTGCGGCTTGTCGGCGACGACGAGGTGCTCGTCGCGGTACACGATCCGCAGCGGGAACGGCACCGGCACCTCCTCGGGCAGTTCCCGGTGGAACCACACGTACATCCCCGGCTCGTACGGCGCGTCGGGCGCCACGGCCCGTCCGTCGGCCCCGACCACCAGGCCCGCGTCGACCATGCCCCCGACCACCCCGGGCCCGGCCCCCGACAGCCGCTCCACGAGGTACGCCCGCACGGTGGCCCACGCCCCGGCGACGGGCAGCCGCACCCGCACCGGGTCGACCCCGTGGCGCTGCGGCAGGGGGGAGGGCGGGGTACGGGTCTTGCGTCGCATCGACCGAAGCCTACGAGCCCGACCGCGGCCCGGGAAAACCCCTGCGCCGGTTGCCCGACGGCGGGCAGGCTGGGGCCATGCCTCTTCTCACCAGCCCGGTACTTCCCGCCGGCACCTTCGCACGCACCGCTCAGCCCACCCTGGCCACCGGTGACGGTCTCCTCCTGCGGCCCTGGACGCCCGAGGACGCACCCTTCGTGCACGAAGTCTTCCAGGATCCGGTCATGCACCAGTGGCACGCCAGGGCCGCCGAGTCCGAGTCCGAGGCGGCGGGCTGGATCAAGGAGTGGCGTGCCGCCTGGGCGGCGGACCGGGAGGCCCAGTGGGCGGTGGCCGACGCGGACACCGGCCGCCCGGTGGGGCGGGTCGCGCTGCGCGAGGTGCGGTTCGAGGACGGCGCGGCGGAGGTGGCGTACTGGACCGCTCCCACGGCCCGTGGCCGGCAGGTGGCCTCGCGGGCCACCGCGGCCCTCGTCCACTGGGCGTTCGAGGACACCGGATTCCACCGCCTGGAGCTCCTGCACTCCGTGGGCAACGGCGCCTCCTGCCGCGTCGCCGCCAGGACCGGCTTCGCCCTGGAGGGCACCAAGCGCAGTTCCTGCCTCCACGCGGACGGCTGGCACGACATGCATCTGCACGCGCGCGTCCGCGGGGACTGAGGAGGAGCTCCCGCGCCCAGGCGCGCCACGATATATCGCGTGCATTGACGGAGGGAGTCGAGTCGCGATATGTTCGGCTACGGATATTCGGAAGCGAGGTGATGGGTATGGCCGGCGGGCGCAGGAAGTTGAGCAATCCGCTCGCGCTGACCGTGATGACCACGCTCTGGCAGAAGCCCATGCACCCCTACGAGATCGCGCAGACCCTGCGCCGCCAGGGCAAGGACGCCAGCACCAAGATCAACTACGGCTCGCTCTACACGGTCGTCCAGAACCTCGAGGAGCGTGGCTTCGTCGAGGTGGTCGACGTGGAGCGGCGGGGCAACCGCCCCGAGCGCACGATCTACGCGCTCACCGAGTCCGGCCGCGAGGAGATGACGCGCTGGCTGTCGGACCTGGTCGCCGTACCGGCCAAGGAGTATCCGATCTTCGAGACCGCGCTCTCGCTCCTGGGGGCGCTGCCCCCGGACGACGTCGTGCGGCTGCTGGAGGAGCGGCTGACCGCCCTGGAGATGCGGGTGGCGAGCGGACGTGCGGTGCTGGACAAGCTCTACGAGACGCTGCCGCGTCTGTTCGTCGTCGAGGTGGAGTACCACCAGCACATGGCCGAGGCGGAGGCGGAGTGGGTCCGCGGCTTTGCCCGCGAGATCCGCGAGGGCTCACTGCCGGGCGTCGAGAGCTGGCGCCGGTTCCACGAGACGGGGGAGATCCCCGCGGAGTTCAAGGAAGTCGAGGAACGCCACTACCAGAAGTGAACCCATGAGACAGACCCCGGCAGGGCTGTTGCAGCAGCCCCGCCAGGGTCTCGAACCCCGAGCCGAATCCACCGTGAGGCTTCAACGGGCGATCGAGGTGCGGCACACCCAGGATAGCCCGGCGCGCTCACGTGGATCATTCGGCGATCTTCGCCATCCCTCCACACCCACTCATCCAGGAGAGCTCCGCCATGAGTCCCACCCGTGCGCCCGCCGTCGAGGCACGCCGACTGACCAAGACCTATCCCGGGGACGTCACCGCCCTGAACGGCATGGACATCACCGTCGAGCCGGGCACCGTCTTCGGCCTCCTCGGCCCGAACGGCGCCGGCAAGTCCACCACCGTCAAGATCCTCACCACCCTGGCCCGCCCCGACTCCGGCGAGGCGACCGTGGCCGGCCACGACGTGCTGCGCCACCCGGACCGGGTGCGGCGCGCCATCGGCGTGGTCGCGCAGAGCTCGGGCGCCGACCCGGTCGCCACCGGCCGCGAGAACCTCCGGCTCCAGGGCCGGCTCTACGGGCTGAAGGGCGCCGGCCTGGACCGGCGGGTCGACGGACTGCTGGAGCGGTTCAGCCTCGCCGACGCCGCCCGCCGCCCGGTCAAGGGCTATTCCGGCGGAATGCGGCGGCGCCTGGACGTCGCGCTCGGACTGGTGCACCGGCCCGAGGTCCTCTTCCTCGACGAGCCCACCACCGGCCTCGACCCGGAGGCCCGTGCGGCGATGTGGGACGAGATCGGCCGCCTGGCCGGCGAGGAGGGCCTGACCATCCTGCTCACCACGCACTACCTGGAGGAGGCCGACCGGCTCGCCGAGCGCATCGCCATCGTCGACCGCGGCCGGGTCGTCGTCGAGGGCACCCCGGACTCACTCAAGGGCGAACTGCGCGGCGACGCGGTCCACATGGAGCTGCGCGAGGCGGTCGGTGAGGCCGGACGCACGGCGCTCGCCGACGCCCTGGGCGCCCTGCCCGGTGTGCACGAGGTGCTGATCGACGGGCGCCGGATCAGCGCCCGCGCCGACGACGGAGCCGCCGCCGTGCCCGCGCTCCTGGCGGGCCTGGAGCGGGCCGGGGTCACCGTGGCCGCGGCGACCGTGGCCCGCCCCTCCCTCGACGACGTCTACCTCCGCTACGCGGGCCGCCGTTACGCAGAGGCGGAAGCCGAGAGTGCGGCCGCCGGGACCGAGGCCCTCGCCCTTGCCGGAGGTGCCCGATGAGCGCCGCGATCTCCCAGACCTGGTACATGACCCAGCGTCAGATGATGGTGTTCGCGCGCCAGCCGGCCTACGCGGTCATCACCCTGATCCAGCCGGTGATCTGGCTGTTCCTGTTCGGCAACCTCTTCAGGAAGGTCGTCGAGCTCGGCGGCTTCGGCACCACCTCGTACCTGGACTACCTGGTGCCGGGCGTGGTGGTGATGAGCGCGCTCAGCTCCAACATGTGGGCCGGCATGGGCACGTTGGAGGAGATCCAGCGCGGCACGCTCAACCGCTTCCTGACCACCCCGGTCAGCCGGGCCGCCCTGATGAACGGCAACGTGGTCCACAACGGCCTGGTCACCGCCCTCCAGTCGGTCGTCATCGTGCTGCTCGGCCTGCTGGGCGGGGCCGACTACCCCGGCGGAGTCGGCGGCGTTCTGATCCTGGTGCTCGCCTCGGTGCTGCTGGGAACGGTCTTCGGGGCGCTGTCCAACGCGCTCGGAATGCTGGTGCAGGAGCGGGAGTCCCTCATCGGGATCAACACCTTCCTGCTGCTGCCGCTGACGTTCCTGTCCTCCGCCTTCATGGCGCCGGCGCAGATGCCCGGCTGGATGCGTCACATCGCCGACTTCAACCCGCTCAACTGGGCGATGGTGGCGGGACGTTCCGCGATGTCCGCGCATCCCGACTGGAGCCTCGTCGGCAGCCGCGGCGGTGCGCTGCTCGGCCTCGCGGTGGCCGCGGTGTGGCTGTCGATACGGACGTTCCGCTCCTACCAGCGGTCGGTCTGAGCCACGCGAAGCGGCGGTACCGGCCCGGGTACCGCCGCTTCGCGTGCGGCTCACGCGGCCGGCGCCGCGCCGCCCTCCTGCTCCGACTCGATCCGCGCGTTCCAGTCCCGCTTGGAGGCCTGCCAGCCGTCCTCGTCGTGGCCGAGGCGCCAGTAGCCGGAGATCGACAGGTCCTCGCGGGGGACGGCGTGCTCGACCCGCAGCAGCCGGCGCAGCTCCTTCACGAAACCGGCCTCGCCGTGCACGAAGGCGTGCACCCGGCCCTCGGGGAACCGCAGCGCGCGTACGGCCTCCACCAGCGCCCGGCCGACGGGCCGCTCGCCGCGGTGCAGCCAGACCACCTCCACGTCGGAGTCGATCTTCTGCTCCTCCTCGGGGCCCGCGATCTCGACGAAGGCGTGGGCCGTCGCACCCTCGGGCAGCGCCTCCAGGGAGCGCGCGATCGCCGGCAGGGCGCTCTCGTCACCGACCAGCAGATGCCAGTCGGCGCTCGCGTCCGGGGCGTAGGCGCCGCCGGGACCCAGGAAGCGCACGGTCTCGCCCGGTCGCGCCAGCAACGCCCAGGGTCCGGCAAGACCCTCGTCGCCGTGGATGACGAAGTCCAGCGTCAGCTCGCGGTGGCCGGGGTCCCAGGCACGCACGGTGTACGTCCGGGTCACCGGCCACTGCTCGCGCGGGAGCTCCTCGCGAATCCGCTGCATGTCGAAGGGCTCGGCATAGGTGACCCCGTCGGGCGGGAACAGCAGCTTGACGTAGTGGTCCGTGCAGGTGTCCGCCGAGAAGTCGGCCAGGCCCTCCCCGCCGAGCACCACGCGCTGCATGTGCGGGGTCAGCCGTTCGGTCCGGACGACCTGCGCGGAGTGAACCCTGCGCGGCTTGCGCGCCGGACGTTCTGCCATGACGGCCTCCCAGTTCCCCTCGCTTAGGTTTACCTAAGTTAACACCTCGACCCGGTGAGTACCCCTCCCGTCCGGACTCCGGCGGCGCGCGTCGCCACGGACGTCACGCCGTCAAGGTGGTGAGCAGCCGCTGGAGGGAGCCTCCCAGGCCCCAGCGGGCCGCCAGCTCGTCGAGCGCCGCCGGATCGCGCGGGGCGCGCGGCAGCGCCGTGTCCACGTCCGGCAGCGGGACGTCGGCGGCGACCCGCACGACCGTCGGCGCCACCGCGAGATACGGCCGCGACTCGTCGAGCCGCCTGCGCTGCGACGGCGTGAGCTTCGCCTTCGGGTCGTCCACGGCCGCCATGATCCCGGCCAGGTCGCCGAACTCGGCGAGCAGCCTGGCCGCCGTCTTCTCCCCGATGCCGGGCACGCCCGGCAGCCCGTCGCTCGGGTCGCCGCGCAGCAGCGCAAGATCCGCGTACCCCCGGCCGTCGACCCCATACTTCTCGCGCAGCGCCGCCTCGTCGGTGGCCTGAAGCGTGCCGACGCCCTTGACCGGGTACAGCACCCGCACCCCGCGGGCGTCGTCCACCAGCTGGTACAGGTCCCGGTCGCCGGTGACGATGTCGACCGGGCCTCTCGCCCGTGCGGTGAACGTGCCGATCACGTCGTCCGCCTCGTACCCCGCGACGCCCACGCGCGCGAGGCCCACCGCGTCCAGGACGGACTCGATCACCGGGACCTGCGGGGACAGGGTGTCCGGCACCTCCTCCTCGTCCGGACCGCCGGCGTGCTCCACGGCCACCCGGTGCGCCTTGTACGACGGGATCAGCTCCACCCGCCAGGCCGGCCGCCAGTCGGCGTCCATGCACGCCACCAGGCGATCGGGCCGGTGGTCCCTGACCAGCCGGTCGATGAAGTCGAGCAGCCCGCGCACGGCGTTCACCGGCGTGCCGTCCGGGGCCCTGATCGACTCCGGCACGCCGAAATAGGCGCGGAAGTACAGGGAGGCGGTGTCGAGGAGCATCAGTCGTCCGGTCACGCCCCGCATCATGCCGTACGGCACCGACAGTCACCGGGCAGGCGGAAACCGTGGATTCCTGGTGGACGCAGGGCGAGGGAACTGTGAACCAGGCCACGTTTGGTTTGAGCCAAAAGGGTCTGGGCAGGCGCGCCTCGGATCGAAGGGTGGTTGCTTTCTTCAACTGTCAGTGACTCTCCGCATCCAGTCCTTGGCCCCGAGACAAGAGGTAGGCGTGTCTTCAAGACTTCAGGCCCAGCACCTGTTCAAGGTGTTCGGCCGACGACCGGACCAGGCAGTGGAAAAGCTACGGCAGGGTGTCGACCGCGAGGACCTGCGCGCCGACGGCACCACCGCCGCCGTCATCGACGCCTCCTTCAGCGTCGATCCCGGCCAGATCTTCGTGGTCATGGGCCTGTCCGGCTCCGGCAAGTCCACGCTCCTGCGGATGCTGAACGGGCTGCTGGAGCCGACCGCCGGCAGCGTCCGCTTCGACGGCCAGGACCTGACCGCGCTCAGCGACCGCGAACTGCGCGACGTCCGCTCCAAGAAGATCAGCATGGTCTTCCAGCACTTCGCGCTCTTCCCGCACCGCAGCGTCCGTGAGAACGCCGCCTACGGTCTGGAAGTGCAGGGCGTGCCCCGCGCCGAGCGCGAACGCCGCGCCGACGAGGCGCTCGCCCTGTGCGGTCTGGCCGGCTGGGAGTCCTCCTGGCCCGACGAGCTCTCCGGCGGCATGCAGCAGCGTGTGGGCCTGGCCCGCGCCCTGGCCACCGACGCCGACCTGCTGCTGATGGACGAGTCCTTCAGCGCCCTGGACCCGCTGATCCGCCGCGACATGCAGGACCAGTTGCTCCAGCTCCAGAAGACACTGAAGAAGACGATCGTCTTCATCACCCACGACCTCAACGAGGCCATGCGTCTGGGCGACCGGATCGCCGTCATGCGGGACGGCCGCATCGTGCAGACCGGCACCGCGGAGGACATTCTGCTGCGCCCCGCCGACGACTACGTCGCCTCCTTCACCCAGGACGTCGACCGCTCCCGGGTGCTGACCGCGGAGTCGGTCATGGACCGCGACGTGCGCGGCGACGAGGCGGACTGCGGCTGCGACACCGCGACCCCGCACACCCCGTTCACCGAGCTGTGCGCGATCAGTGCCCGCGTGTCCCACCCGGTCGCCGTGCTGGACGAGCACCACGACCTCGTCGGCATCGTCCCGCGGCAGCGCCTCGTCGGTTTCCTCGGCGACGAGCAGAGCGCCCAGGTGAGCTGCGACGCGCCACGGGACAAGGGCGGCGACAAGGCGGTGGCCCGTGCCTAGGATCCCGCTCGGCGACTGGGTCAACTCCACGGTCGACTGGCTGCTCGGCCACATGTCCTGGCTCTTCGACTTCTTCAAGGCGGTCTTCACCGGCACCTACGACGGGATCAACGCCGTCCTCCAGGCGCCGCAGCCGCTGCTGCTCGCGGGCATCTTCGCCGTGCTCGCCTGGTGGCTGCGCGGCTCCTTCGCCGGAGTGCTCACCTTCGTGGGGTTCGCGTTCATCGACTCCATGGAGCTGTGGTCGGACGCGATGGTGACCCTGTCGCTGGTCCTCGTCGCCACGATCATCGCGTTGGTGATCTCGGTGCCGGTCGGCATCTGGGCGGCCCGCTCCGACCGGGTCAGCGCCGTCGTCCGGCCGGTCCTGGACTTCATGCAGACGCTGCCCGCGATGATCTACCTCATCCCGGCCATCCTGTTCTTCGGCACCGGTGCCTCCGCGGGCATCGTCGCCACCCTGATCTTCGCCCTCGCGCCCGGTGTGCGCATGACCGAGCTGGGCATCCGCCAGGTCGACAAGGAACTGGTCGAGGCGGCCGAGGCGTTCGGCACCACGCCCCGCAACACGCTGCTGCGCGTCCAGCTGCCGCTGGCGCTGCCCACCGTGATGGCCGGCGTCAACCAGGTGATCATGCTCGGTCTGTCCATGGCCGCGATCGCCGGCATGGTCGGCACCGGCGGTCTCGGTGGCGACGTCAACGAGGCCATCGGCCAGCTCAACGTCGGCCTCGGCTCCGAGTCCGGCATCGCCATCGTGATCCTCGCGATCTACCTCGACCGCATGACCAGTGCCCTGGGCACCGAGGTCTCGCCGCTCGGCCGGCGTGCCGCCGCCAAGGCGCGGGCCGCCAAGGGCCTGAAGATCTGGTCCTACCGGCCGCGGCCGCAGATCGCCGTGATCGGCGTGGTGGTCCTCGCCCTGGTCGCGGGCGGCATGGGCCTCTTCGCGGGCGGCGGCAGCGCGACGGCCGCCGGTGAGAGCACCGACGTGGGCCACGGCAAGAAGATCACCATCGGGTACATCCCGTGGGACGAGGGCGTCGCCTCCACCTTCCTGTGGAAGGAGGTCCTCGAACAGCGCGGCTACCAGGTCGACGCCCGCCAGTTCGACGCCGGACCGCTCTACACCGCGCTTGCCCAGGGCAACGTCGACTTCGAGACGGACTCCTGGCTGCCGACGACCCACGCCGAGTACTGGAAGAAGTACGGCAGCAAGCTCGACGACCTCGGCTCCTGGTACGGCCCGACGTCCCTGGAGCTGACCGTCCCCTCGTACATGAAGGACGTGAACTCGCTCGAGGACCTCAAGGGCAAGGCGAGCCTGTTCGGCGGGAAGATCACCGGCATCGAGTCGAGCGCCGGCATGATGGGCCTGCTCAAGAGCAAGGTCATGCCCGAGTACGGCCTGGACAAGGAGTACAAGGTCGTCGACAGCTCCACGCCCGCGATGCTGGCCGAGCTGAAGCGCGCCTACAGCAAGAAGGAACCGATCGTCGTCACGCTCTGGTCACCGCACTGGGCGTACAGCGACTTCGACCTGAAGAAGCTGAAGGACCCCAAGGGCGCCTGGGGCACGGGCGACGGCGTGCACACGCTGGCCCGCAAGGGCTTCGCGAACGACGACCCGACCGTCGGCGCCTGGCTGAAGAACTTCAAGCTGACCGAGAAGCAGCTCACCGGCCTCGAGGCCGAGATCAACAAGGCGGGCAAGGGCCGCCAGCAGGACGCCGTCCGCGCCTGGCTGAAGGACAACCCGGGCGTCGTCGACAAGCTCGCCCCGCTGCCCGGCGGCTCGACCGCCAAGCCGGCCGAGGCCAAGCGGACCCTGAACGTGGCCTGGTTCCCGTGGGACGAGGACATCGCCGTCACCCACCTGTGGAAGAACGTCCTGGAGCGCCGCGGCTACCGGATGAACATGAAGCAGATGGACGTGGGCCCGGTCTACACCGGCCTGGCCGGCGGCGACATCGACCTCAACTTCGACGCCTGGCTGCCCTACGCCCAGAAGAACTACTGGGACCGGAACAAGGACAGACTCAGGGACCTCGGCACCTGGTACGAGCCGACGTCCCTGGAGATCGCCGTGCCGTCCTACGTCAAGGACGTGAAGTCCCTGGAGGACCTCAAGGGCAAGGCGAGCCTGTTCGGCGGGAGGATCATCGGCATCGAGCCGGGCACCGGCGAGATGGACCTGCTGAAGACCAAGGTCCTGCCCGGCTACGGCCTGGACAAGGAGTACAAGGTCGTCGACGGCTCCACGCCCGCGATGCTGGCCGAGCTCAAGCGCTCCTACGCCAAGAAGCAGCCGGTGGCCGTGGTGCTGTGGTCGCCGCACTGGGCGTACAGCCGCTACGACCTCACCAAGCTCGCCGACGACAAGAAGCTGTTCGGCGAGGGCAACACCGTGCGCACCATCTCCAGCGCCAAGTTCCCCGAGCAGTACCCGCAGCTCACCAAGTGGATCAAGAACTTCAGGATGAGCGAGGACGAGCTCGGCAGCCTGGAGAGCGAGATCAACAAGCTCGGTCAGGGCCACGAGGACGACGCCGTCACCGCCTGGCTGAAGCAGCACCCGGACGTTCCGGCGCGGATGACTCCGCAGTAGTCGCCGCCCCGGACACCGCCGAAGGGGCGGGCCCGTCCCGCATCGCCCGCGATGCGCAGGACGGGCCCGCCCCGCACGCTTGTCCACAGGAGGAATCCGGCCAACCACGCAGAGCCACCCCCACGCGCCCCGGGGCCGCGCGATCCTTACAGGCATGTGACGGCGACAGGAAACTGTTTGCCGGACATGCATAGGGTGCAGAGAACTCATCAGAGGGAGTGCGCCCGGAACCGGGCCCGCGGGCAGCGGCCCCACGAGGAGCGGACCGACGAGCGAAGGAGGGAGCCGGAGCCATGGGCGACAACAAAGAACGGCCCCTTCGGGTGGGCGCGGCCGTCCGGCGGCGCCGCCGCACGCTCGGGCTCACCCTCGCCGTGGTGGCCGACCGCAGCGGCCTGTCGGTCCCCTTCCTGAGCCAGATCGAGAACGACCGGGCCCGGCCCAGCCAGAACTCCCTGGAGAAGGTCGCCGACGCCCTGCGCACCACCGCCGTGGAGCTGCTGGCGGCGGCCGATCCGGCGTGCAGCGTCGACGTCGTGCGCGCCGAGGTCACCGAGCTGGAGCCCGAACCCCGGGTACGCTCCCTGGTGCGCGGCCACCACCAGCTGCACGCCTCGGAGTTCACCGGCGACCACGACGTCGGCCGTGAATTCCAGCACCGCAACGACGAATTGATGTACGTCGCCGACGGGGCGGTGGAGGTCGAGGCGGAGGGCCGGGCCTACCGGCTGGTGCGCGGCGACACGATGTACCTCACCGGCGGGGTCCGCCACCGCTGGCGGGCGACCGTGCCGGACACCCGGGTGATCGTGGTCGCGGTCGCCGAGCACATCGAGGCCGTACAGGACCGGTCCCGCTGATGAGGGTCGTCTCGCTGGTTCCCTCGCTCACCGAGGCCGTGGCCGTGTCCCTGCCCGGCGTGCTCGTCGGCGCCACCGACTGGTGCGTCCGCCCGGCGGGTCTCGACGTCACCCGGGTCGGCGGCACCAAGAACCCCAAGGTGGACCGGATCACCGCCCTCGCCCCCGACCTGGTGATCGCCAACGAGGAGGAGAACCGGGCACCCGACCTCGACGCCCTGCGCGCGGCGGGCATCGAGGTTCTGGTGACCGAGGTCAGGGACCTGCCGCAGGCCTTCCGTGAGCTGGCGCGGGTGCTGCGCGCGTGCGGCGGGACCGGCCGGCCCCGGTGGCTTGACGAGGCCGAGGCGGCCTGGTCGTCGCCGCCCGTGCTCCCGCGCCGTACGACGGCGGTCGTACCGATCTGGCGGCGGCCCTGGATGGTGCTTGGCCGGGACACCTTCGCGGGCGACGTCCTGGCCCGCCTGGGCGTCGACCACCTCTACGCCCGGCACGCCGAGCGCTATCCGCGCGTCCCGCTGGAGGAACTGCGCGCGGCGGCCCCGGACGTCGTCGTGCTGCCGGACGAGCCGTACCGCTTCGCCGCCGACGACGGTCCCGAGGCCTTCCCCGGACTGCCCTGCGCTCTGGTCAGCGGGCGGCACCTGACGTGGTACGGGCCGTCGCTCGCGCGGGCTCCCCGGGTGCTGGGCGAGGCGCTGCGAGCAGCGCGCCGCTGATCAGCCCGCGGACGGTGTGCACGCCCGCGGCGGCCCAGGCGGTCACCAGAACGGCGTACAGGCCGACCGCGAGCGCGCTGTAGGCGGCGAGGTGGGTGTGCCGGGCCAGGGCCGCGGCGCCGGTGACACAGGTGCCCACCGGGAAGGTGAACGACCACCACGTCATGGCGAACCCCATGCCCCGGCGGGCGGCGCGCAGCACCTGGGCGGCGGCGAAGGCGCACCACATCAGCGCGAAGCCCATGACCGGGACGCCGTACAGGACCGCGAGCACGGCGAAGCCGCCGGCGTACGGGGACGCTACGACACCGGACGCCGTGTCCGCGAAGGCGCCGACGGCCGTGGTGGACTGCCCGAGCGGGCCGAGCACCAGGAACAGCGTGGGGGTGAGCGCGAGCGGCAGCGGGCCGCCCGTGAGCAGCCGGCCGAAGACCACCGGCAGTACGACCAGGGTCGCGAGCAGGCTGAGCCCGAACATCGCCACGCACGCCAGGAGCAGGGTCGCCCGCGCCTGTCCCTGAGGCAGGTGCGGCACGAGCGCGGGCCCCAGGGCGGCGGACACCATGGGCGCGACCAGCGGCAGCAGCCACACCGGCGTCGCCTGGTGCGGCTCGATCCGGTGGTGCGCCACCATCAGGTACGGCACGGCCACGGCGGCCGCGAGCCCGACGACCGTACCGGCGGTGAACAGCACGGCGTCCAGGGCGACGGCGGCGGGGGTGCCGATCCAGTCCCGCCCGACGGACAGGGCCCCGCCGCCGACGGCCAGCAGCCCCATGGACAGACAGCCGTAGAACGGCGCCGCCATCGGGTCGAGCAGATGGGCGCGGGCCTGGTCGCGGTGGTGGATCCAGTGCAGCGTGCGGGCGGTCAGCAGCACCGTGAGCCACACGAGGGAGAGGGCCCACACGGCGGTGCACACGGTGCGCAGTCCGGGAACGTGCGGCGGCAGCGCGGCGCCCGCGGTGCCGACGGCGGCGGTGCCCATGACGGAGGCGTACCAGTGGGGGCCCAGATGACGGACGGCGGGGAAGCGGGGTCGGGGTGCGGCCTGCCGGGGCAGGGAGTGGGCTGCGGTGACCATGACGCCAGTTTTTCCTGGTCCATACGCTCCCACCAGGGGATTTGCGTCTATCACGACATAAGCTGGCCTTATGGGGAACACCGAGAGAACCTCGCTGGCGCACCGGGTGCCCGACCTGGGCGCGCTGGAGCTGCTGCTGGCGGTGGCGCGGCTGGGGAGCCTCGGCCGGGCGGCGCGGGAGCTGGGCATCACCCAGCCGGCGGCGAGCAGCCGGATCCGTTCCATGGAACGGCAGCTGGGCGTGGCGCTGGTGGACCGCTCGCCGCGCGGATCGCGGCCCACGGACGCCGGAGCCCTGGTCACCGACTGGGCGCGGCGGATCGTGGAGGCGGCGGAGGCCTTCGACGCGGGCGCGCAGGCGCTGCGGGACCGGCGGGACTCGCGGCTGCGGGTGGCGGCCAGCATGACGATCGCGGAGTACCTGCTGCCGGGATGGCTGATCGCGCTGCGCGCCCGGCGCCCGGACACGGCGGTGTCCCTGCTCGCCGGGAACTCGGCGGTGGTGGCGGAGCGGCTGCTGGGGGACGAGGCGGACCTCGGCTTCGTGGAGGGGGTGTCCGTGCCGGTCGGTCTCGACTCCGTCGTGATCGGCCACGACCGGCTGATCGTGGTGACCGCCCCGGACCACCCGTGGGCCCGCCGCCGGCGGCCGCTGCCCGCGGCGGAACTGGCCGCCACACCGCTGATCCTGCGCGAGAAGGGCTCCGGCACCCGGCAGGTGCTGGACGCGGCTCTCGGCGGTCTGGCGCGCCCGCTGATCGAGCTGTCCTCCACGACGGCGGTGAAGGCCTCCGTGGTGAGCGGGGCGGGACCGGCGGTGCTCAGCGAACTCGCGGTGGGCGAGGAGCTGTCCCTGCGCCGGCTCGTCCCCGTGCCCGTGGACGGCGTCACCCTCGAACGCGACCTGCGCGCCGTCTGGCCCACCGGTCACCGCCCCGTCGGCCCGGCCCGCGAACTGCTGTCCCTGACGCGGTCGTGACGATCGACGGCCTCGGCTCCCGCGCCGACGACGGCACCCGGTTCACCCATCCCGGGCCCGACGCACCGTTGTTCGCCACGGCGGAGCGTGAACTGGGGCCGCCCGCCCGGCCGGTGGAACCGCCGCGCCGATGAATCCGCCGGGCCCGGTGCATAGAGTGACCTGGTGAGCATGACGCCCCCGCCCGGCTGGTACCGCGACCCCAACGCCCCCCACCAGGAACGCTGGTGGGACGGCACGGCCTGGACCGAGCACCGGCGCGCCCCCGCGGCGCCCGGGCAGCCGTCCGCGTCACCGCCCGCCGGTGCGCGACCGTCCCGGGCCAAGGCCGTCGCCCTCGTCGCCGCCGGTGCCGTCCTGGTCGCCGCGGTCGTCACGGGCGCGGTCCTGCTGGACCGCGACGACACGGACGGCGGCCCGGCGGACACGGCCGGCGGCACACCGTCCGCCCCGCCCACGAGCGCTCCCGCCACGACCGGATCGCCGTCCCCGGCCTCCTCCGCCGACGAACCCACCGCCCCCGACGACGATCCCTCCGTCGCCGTCGACCAGCTCAACGGCATCACCCTGCCGCTGCCGGAGGGCTGGGAGAAACCGGAGAACGTCGCCCAGAACGACGTCGTCATGACCACCCACGGCGTCTACGACTGCCCCGCCGGGGTGGGGTACTGCCGGCACGGCCTGGTCATCACCCGTACGGCGTCCGCGGCCGAGGGCGCCTCCCCCGAGACCCTGGCCAAGCGGGACATCGACGACGCGACCGACGAGGCGTACGAGCAGAACGTGATCGGTCAGCGCCTCTACGGCGGCATCACCTCCCAGCGGACCGTCGCGTCCGGGCCGGTCGCGGTCGCGGGCCGGGCCGGCTACTTCGTGCGCCGGCTGGTCAGAACCGCCAAGGGGCCGGGCGGCTACGTCGAGTCGCTCGTCTTCCCGTCCAGCACCGGCATCCAGGCGCCGGTCCTCGTCCGCTTCGTCTTCGACGCCGGTCCGGACGGCCCGCCGCTGGCCGACATGGACAGGATCACCAAGGGCATCCGGCCCGTCGGCGACACCGCGAGCAGCGGCGGCGTGGGCAGCAGCATCGGCCCGTCGAGCTGATCCCGAGACGGCGCAGCGGGGCCCGAGCACCGGGTTACAGGAAGGTGTGCCCCTCGCCCCGGTACGTCGGAACGGACGCCGTCACACGGTCGCCCTCGACGAGGTGCAGCGTGTCGAACCGCTCGCACAACTCGCCCGCCTTGGCGTGCCGGAACCACACCTTGTCGCCGATCAGCAGGTCGTCGGCGGGGGAGCCGAGCAGCGGGGTCTGCACCTCGCCCGCACCCTCCTGGGGGTCGTAGCGCAGCCCCTCGGGCAGGTACGGCGCCGGGAGCCGGTCCGCGCCGGCCGCACCGGAGGCCGGGTAGCCGCCGCCCAGGACCGTGACGACCCCGACCCCCGGGCGCCGCACCACGGGCTGGGCGAACAGCGCCGCCGGACGGCCCTGGAACGACGTGTAGTTGTCGAAGAGCCGCGGGGCGTACAGCCCGGAGCCCGCGGCGACCTCGGTGACGGCGTCCTCCGCCGCCGTGTGCTGCACACTGCCGGTGCCGCCGCCGTTGACGAACTCCAGGTCCGGTGCCACGGCCCGGACCGCCCGCACCACCGCGGCACGGCGCTCGGCGAGTTCCCTGCGCGCCGCGGCCTGCATCAGCCGGATCGCGCGCGACCGCAGCGGCCGTCCCGCGACCGCGTCGCCCACGCCCGCCACATGGCCCTCGTAGGCCATGATCCCCACGAGCGCGAACCCCGGGCGCCGGGCCACCGTACGGGCCATGTCGGCGACCTGGGCGGGGGAGTGCAGCGGGGAACGGCGCGCGCCGACCCGCACCCGCCCGCCGAGCAGCCTCAGCGAGGTGTCCAACTCCAGGCAGACCCGGACGACTTCACCTCCGTCCCCGCGTGCGGCGTCGATCAGGTCGAGCTGCGCCGGATCGTCGACCGTCACCGTGACGGCGCGGGCGAGCTTGGGGTCGGCGGCGAGTTCGGCGCAGGCGGCGCGGTCGGCGGACGGGTAGGCGAGCAGCACGTCGTCGAAGCCGGAGCGGGCCAGCCACAGGGACTCGGCGAGGGTGAACGACATGATGCCCGCGAAGCCGTCCTTCGCCAGGGCGCGTTCGAGCAGGGCCCGGCAGCGCACGGACTTGCTGGCGACCCGGATCGGCTTGCCGCCGGCCCGGCGGACGAGGTCCTCCGCGTTGGCGTCGAAGGCGTCCAGGTCCACGATCGCGACAGGGGCGTCGAGATGGGCGGCGGCCCGGTCGTAACGGGCCCGGTCGGCGGCGCGCGCAGTCATGGTCGCAGCCTGCCAGACCTGATTACCGCGGGGTAGGGGGATGTTCCGGGCAGATCCGCCTGGGCTTGTGGACTGGTTCCCGACCGGGCCGGGGCAGCCCGTAGAGTGACGCGCACGCACGGCGGAGCCGCGATGTGATTCCGGCCGTGGAGTTGAGCCGGGATGGCGGTTCGCTCGTACGGGTATGCGTGTCCGGTGACGGCGAGTCCGCGCCGGGCGGGGCGACGAGGACGGCCGTGCCCGGCGAAGCGGCACGGGCACGAGGAAACGGGGGGTGCATGAGCACGGAAGCGCGCCACGCCCCCGTCCCCCCACGGCCCGTGGGGCCCGCGGGGGGCGACGGCGACTCGGACGCGACGGCCCCCGCCGCCGACGGCCCGCCCGCCCAGGCCGCACCCGGCACGGCCGAGGGCCCAACACGGACGGCGCCCGACGGCGCCACGACCGCGGAGACGCGCGGCGCTTCGACGGGTTCCGCGGCTTCGGTTGCGGATGGTTCCCCGCGTGCCGTCACGGGTGGAGGAGCGGTGGGTCCGGAGACGGACCTCCGCGCGGGGCGCGGTACCGGTTTCCCCTCGCCTCGCACCGGTTCCGCCACCGACGACCCCCGGAGCACCACCGCTGGCCGCCCCCGCTTCCCGGACTTCCGTCCCCCTTCCCTTCGCACCACGCCCCCCACGACACCGCCCCCGCCCCTCGCCTCGGCGCGTCTCCCGGACCCGGAGGGCCGCGGCCCTGTTGACGGCGTGTCAGGGAACGCGGGGTCCAGGGACGGCGGGACCGCCGCTCCGCTCCCCGGTGAGCCGGCGATACCCGGCCGACGTGGGCACGGGAACATACCCCCGCGTCCGGGGCACCGCCCCCCGACGGCGGCCCGCGATGGCCGCGCGCCCGTCGAGACCCCCTCCGAGACGACCACGCGCCTGCGCCCCGTCTCCGTCCAGAGCCCCTCTCCGGGAGGACCTGGAGGATCCGGAGGACCCGGCGTCCCCGGCAGCCCGGACGACACCCGCAACCGTCCCACCGGCCGGCCCCAGCGGCCGGCCGACACGGCCTGGACCGCGGTGCCGCCGCGTCCCCCCTTCGACGCCCCGCAGCGCAACGGGGCGGCGGGTACGAGCCGGACGCAGCCGTCCGGCGCCTTCCCGCATGCTGCCGCCGCCTTTGCCGGGACACCGCCGCCTGCCGCGGGTGTCCCCGCGGCGCCCGATCCGGCGCTGTCCTGGAGCGCGGCCATGGCCCCGGGGACGACGGGGCTCGGCATGGGGTTCGGGGATCCGGAGGGGTACGACCGGCGGGCGCGTGCCACCGGCCGGCTGGTGCGGCCACGGGTCGCCGCGGCGGCCGCCTGCCTGGTGCTGGGGATCGGGCTCATAGGTGGCGCCGTGACCGGCAGCTGGCTCACCGGGGAGCCGGGCAGCCCCGGCGCGGCGAGCGGCTTCGCCGCGGCCGGCGCCATGTGGCACAGCGTCCCCGTCGACCAGCTCTTCCCGCCCACCGTGGACGGCCGCGGCGCCGGACCCGGCGGAGCCGACCGCACCTGGACCCGCGTCGCGGTCGCCCCGGACAGCGGCTGCGCGGGCGCCTTCGATCCGCTGCTGCGCAAGGTCCTCGCCCCCGTCGGCTGCGCCCGCCTGCTGCGCGCCACCTACACGGACGCCACCCAGAGCTACGTCACCACCGTCGGCCTGCTCTTCACCAAGGCCGACGCGTCCGCCATGACGTCCCTCGCCACCCGCTACGAGAACGAGGGGCTCGCCCGGCGCACCGACCTCGTGCCGCGCCCGTACGCCGCCAAGGGCACCGTCGCCGCGGCCTTCGGCGACGAGCAGCGCGCGGCGTGGACCGTCTCCGTGCTGACCGAGGCCCCGGTGGTCGTCTACGCCGTGTCCGGCTGGGCCGACGGCCGCGCGGCCGGCACCCCGCAGGCCGCCGCCGACGCGACGAAGTCCGGAGCCACCACCCCCGTCGCCCAGGCAGGCCTCGGAAACGAGGCCCAGGGCCTCGCCGACCGCATCGAACGGGGCCTGCGCCAAACCGTCAAGTCCGCCACGGAGGAGCCCTCGTGACAGCCGCCGCGACGTCCGGGAACCGTACGCCGCGCAGGGTGCTCGCCATGGGTGTGCCGAGTCTGTTCCTCGCCGCCTGCCTCGCCCTCGTGCCGTCCGCCGCCGCGCACGCCGACAGCATCCGCGCCCAGCAGTGGGGCCTCGACGCCCTGCACACCCAGGAGGCCTGGCGCACTACCCAGGGCAAGGGCATCACCGTCGCCGTCCTGGACACCGGCGTCGACGACGACCACCCCGACCTGCGCGGCAACGTCCTGCCCGGCAAGGACATGATCGGCTTCGGCGCGCGGCGCGGCGATCGCCCCTGGGCCCGCCACGGCACCGCCATGGCCGGCATCATCGCCGGTCACGGCCACGGCGTCGGCAACGCCGACGGGGTCATGGGCATCGCGCCCGAGGCCACGATCCTGCCCGTGCGGGTGATCCTGGAGGAGGACGACTCCGCCCGCGGCAAGGCCCGTACCACCCGCGGCAACGCCCTCGCCGAGGGCATCCGCTGGGCCGCCGACCACGGCGCCGACGTCATCAACCTCTCCCTCGGCGACGACTCGGACTCCGCGCACCCCGAGCCCGCCGAGGACCAGGCGGTCCAGTACGCGCTGAGCAAGGGCGCCGTCGTCGTCGCCTCGGCCGGCAACGGCGGCGAGAAGGGCGACCACATCTCCTACCCGGCGGCGTATCCGGGCGTGATCGCCGCGACCGCCGTGGACCGCTTCGGCACCCGAGCCTCCTTCTCCACCCGCCGCTGGTACGCGACGGTCAGCGCGCCCGGCGTCGACGTCGTCATCGCCGACCCCGACCGGCGCTACTACGAGGGCTGGGGCACGAGCGCCGCCTCCGCCTTCGTCTCCGGCGCCGTCGCCCTCGTCAAGGCAGCCCACCCCGGGCTGACCCCCGCACAGATCAAGAAGCTCCTGGAGGACACGGCCCGCAATGCCCCCGTCGGCGGCCGCGACGACTCCCGCGGCTTCGGCATGGTCGATCCCGCCGCCGCCATCAAGGCCGCGGGCCGCCTTCGGCCCGAGGGCCTGACCGCGGCGTCCTACGGCGAGCGGTACTTCGGTCCCGGCCCCGACTCCGCCGAGGCGGCCGACGCCGGCTCCGGCTGGGCGGGGCCCCTGGCGGGCAGTGCCGGGGGAGTGATGCTGGTCGTGGCGGTCGTCCTGTGGCGCGGCCGCCGCGAGGACGGGGCGAGCGACTTCCGGCTGTAGAGCCCGGGTCTCCCGGCCACGCCGGGGGGATCGCGCCCTCAACGGCCGGGGATCACGCCCTCAACGGCCGTACGCCGACACCGCCGACCGTGCCGCCTCCTCCACCAGGGCGATGCCCTGCTCCTTCGTCGGGTTGCCGCTGGACAGGGCGGCCACCAGGTAGTCGTCGCCGCCGGCCGTCACCCGCCCGATGCTGTTGACGACCCACAGACCGGTCGCGTCGCGCGGCATCCAGCCGTTCTTCAGGGCCCACCCGGAGCCGTCGGCGGCGGCCGACACGCCCCAGTCCTGGCCCGGGACGATCCGCCCCATGAGCCCCTGAAGGTACGTCCGCGAGGCCCCGCCCAGCTCCGAGCGGGCGCCGAACACCTGCTCCAGCAGCACCAGCTGATCGGCGGCCGTGGTACGGGTCAGACCCCACAGGGGACCGTCGCCGCCGGTCGTCTCCGTGAGTCCGAACCGCTCGTTCGCCGCGTCCAGCCCGTCGGCGCCGCCGATGACCCGCCACAACGCGGTCGCCGAGTCGTTGTCGCTGTGCTCGATCATCGCGGCGGCGCACGTCCTCTCCCGCGTGGTCAGCCGCCGCCCCGCGTCCTGCGCCCGCAGCAGCAGCGCCGCCAGGATGTCGACCTTGACGATGCTCGCCGTGTCGAACACCGCGTCGCCGTACCCGGCGCTCGCCCCCGAGCCGAGACGGCGGACCGCCACCGCCACGGTCGCGTCGCCGCTCACCGTCACCGGCCCCGGCATCGGTCCTCCGCTCGCCGTCTCCACCGCCCGCCTCCCCGCTCGCGGCCCGTGCTCCCGCCGCCTCCGCGCCCGCAGCCCGTCCGCCGCCGACGATACGGGGCCGAACGTCCCGCGGGAGGAGGGTCGGACGGGGGCCGGGGGACCCTGAGGAAACGGGCACGGTCCCGGATAGGGTCGGCACCGTGGCGAAGAAGAACATTCCCGACTCCGGCTTCTCCGACGACGACGGATCCGTCGACCCCGGGCTGAGCGCGGCGCTCGCCGCCTGGGCCGAGGACCGCACCGCCGTGGGACCCGTCCTCGAGGCGCTCAGGAGCGCACGGCTGCTCGTGCCCGTGGTGGCCGTCCTCGGCGAGGTGGAGGAGGACGAGAACGGGCTGCGCCGGGAGAAGACCAGCGAGATGGCCGTGCCCACCCTGAAGGCGGGGCACCGCACCGCGCTGCCCGCCTTCACCTCCACCGACTCCCTGGCCCGCTGGGACCCGGCCGCCCGGCCCGTGGCCGTACGGCTGCACCAGGTCCTGGAGGCCGCCGCGCACGAGAAGGCGGACACGGTGGTGCTGGACTTGGCCGGACCGGTGCCGTTCGAGCTGACCGGACCCGCGCTGCTCGCCCTCGCCGAGGGCCGTACGACGACCGACCCGCTGGCCGACCCGGCCGTCGTCACCGCGGTGCGCGAGGCCGTCGCCGCGGAGCCCGCGGTGCTGCGCGCCCACCTCGGGCGGGGACAGGCCGACGGAACCCTGGCGCTGGTGCTCGACCCGTCCGTCCCCACCGCCCCGGCCGAGGCCGCCCGCGCCGTCGCCGAGCGGCTCGCCGCCAGCGAGACACTGAGGGCCCGCCTGGTGCGCGGCCTCGACCTGGCACTGCTGCCGGCCGGGGCGACGCCGCCGGGCGAGCCCTTGTACGTGAAGGAGCGGGGATCGGCCGCGTGACGCGGCGGTGATCCGCCGCGTCGGGAAACGGGGATCGGCGGGAGCGGCTCAGCCGTAGATCGGCCCGGTGTACTTCTCGCCCGGGCCCTGACCCGGCTCGTCCGCGACGACCGAGGCCTCGCGGAAGGCCAGCTGCAGCGACTTCAGGCCGTCGCGCAGCGGCGCCGCGTGGAAGGAACTGATCTCGGTGGCGCTCGCGTCCAGCAGTCCGGCGAGCGCGCTCACCAGCTTGCGCGCCTCGTCCAGGTCCTTGTACGTGTCGCCCTCCTCGGTCAGACCGAGCTTCACGGCGGCGGCGCTCATCAGGTTGACGGCGACCGTCACGATCACCTCGACCGCCGGGACCTCCGCGATGTCGCGGGTCATGGCGTCGAAGTCGGGCTGCTCGTCGGTACCGGAGGGGGAGGTCTCACTCATGCCCCACACGATAGGCGCAGAACGGGGAGCTCCCGTAGTCAGCCGTGGTGGGCGGTCGTCGGCCGCGGTCCGCCCGAATTAGCTCTTCCCACCCGATGCTGCTAGCCTTGTGTGACGACCGGCTGGACGTGTATGCACAGGGCAGTAGCCAAGGCATACGGGCCCGGCCCACAAGTGGAGGCTTCGAACTCCCACCTGACCGCCCTCCGGGGCGGCGGGTCACCGGTCAGACGGATCCGCCCCAGCGGCGGCGATCCGTCCGATAGTGCGCCCCGCGACCATCGCGGCGGTCGCTCCGGTAGTTCGAGGAGCCCCGCCTGTGATCGTCCGGGGCATTTTTCGTGCTTCGGCGCGGTTAGGTCTGTCGAACACAGAGTACGCGGCCGTCCGCCAGACCGCCGTGTGGTGCTAACCGAGGAGGATCCATCAGCGCCGAGCCCCGCATCAACGACCGGATTCGCGTTCCCGAGGTGCGACTTGTCGGTCCCAGTGGCGAGCAGGTCGGCATCGTGCCGCTTGCGAAGGCACTGGAGCTTGCGCAGGAGTACGACCTGGACCTGGTCGAGGTCGCGGCGAACGCCCGCCCGCCCGTGTGCAAGCTCATGGACTACGGGAAGTTCAAGTACGAGTCGGCCATGAAGGCCCGTGAGGCGCGCAAGAACCAGGCGCACACGGTCATCAAGGAGATGAAGCTCCGGCCGAAGATCGACCCGCACGACTACGACACCAAGAAGGGTCACGTCGTCCGGTTCCTCAAGCAGGGCGACAAGGTCAAGATCACGATCATGTTCCGTGGTCGCGAGCAGTCCCGGCCCGAGCTGGGCTACCGGCTGCTCCAGCGGCTCGCGGAGGACGTCCAGGACCTCGGCTTCGTGGAGTCGAACCCGAAGCAGGACGGCCGCAACATGATCATGGTTCTCGGTCCGCACAAGAAGAAGACCGAGGCGATGGCCGAGGCCCGCCAGGCGCAGGAGGCCCGCAAGGCCGACGCGAAGGCCAACCCGGGCCGCTCGCAGAACGCCGCGGACGCCGAGGCGCCGGCCGAGGAGCACGCCGAGGCGTGACCCCCCCGGGACCCCCGTCCCAGGATGTAAACCGACAAAAGAGCGACGCTCCACCGTGCCCGGTTCTCGCGACCGGGCATCGGAGCGCCACCGACGAGGAGAGAACGGCGCTATGCCGAAGAACAAGTCGCACAGCGGTGCCAGCAAGCGCTTCAAGGTCACCGGCTCCGGCAAGGTGCTCCGTGAGCGCGCCGGCAAGCGCCACCTGCTCGAGCACAAGTCGTCCCGTCTGACGCGTCGCCTCACCGGTAACGCCGAGATGGCCCCGGGCGACGCCAAGAAGATCAAGAAGCTTCTCGGCAAGTGACGCGGCGGCGCGTGATCGTCCGATCCCCGCGCGCCGTACGCCAGGACCGGGACCCAATCGTTTCCGGGCCGTGTGAGGACAACCACGGCCCCGCTACAAGGAGTTAATCAAGTGGCACGCGTCAAGCGGGCAGTCAACGCCCACAAGAAGCGCCGGGCGATCCTCGAGCAGGCCTCCGGCTACCGCGGTCAGCGCTCGCGCCTGTACCGCAAGGCCAAGGAGCAGGTCACCCACTCGCTGGTCTACAACTACAACGACCGCAAGAAGCGCAAGGGTGACTTCCGCCAGCTGTGGATCCAGCGCATCAACGCCGCTGCCCGCGCCAACGGCATCACCTACAACCGCTTCATCCAGGGTCTGAAGGCCGCGAACGTCGAGGTCGACCGCAAGATCCTGGCCGAGCTGGCCGTCAACGACGCCAACGCGTTCGCCGCGCTCGTCGAGGTCGCGCAGAAGGCCCTGCCGAGCGACGTCAACGCGCCCAAGGCAGCGTGACCCCGCGCCGGCCGAGCCGGCGCGATCCTACGGACCCGTGGGCTCTGCCTGCGGGTCCGTCGTATGTGCGCCGCGCGGTGCCCGAGGCGCGTTCGGTACCGCCCGGAACCCCGGCCGACCGCTGTGGACCCACGGCCGGCCGCCCTCGCGGCGGAACGTTCCTACCGAAGGTGAAGTTCTCCATGCCCCCCGCCACCCCTGACCTGATCTCCCCCCGCTCGCCCCGCGTCTCGGCAGCGCGGCGGCTGGCCAAGCGGAACTTCCGGGGCAAGGAGCGGCTGTTCCTCGCGGAGGGGCCGCAGGCCGTGCGGGAGGCGGCGGCGCACCGGGCCGGCGAGACGCCCACCCTCGTGGAACTGTTCGCCACCGTCGAGGCCGCCGAGCGGTACGCCGACATCGTGGGGGAGGCCCGCGTCGCGGGGGCCCGGATCCACCTCGCCGCCGACGACGTCATCGCCGACATCTCCACCACCGTCACCCCGCAGGGACTCGTCGGCGTCTGCCGTTTCCTCGACACCCCCTTCGAGGACGTCGTCGCGGCCCGCCCGAAGCTCGTCGCCGTCCTCGCCCACGTCCGCGACCCCGGCAACGCCGGCACCGTCCTGCGCTGCGCCGACGCCGCCGGAGCCGAGGCGGTCGTCCTCACGGACGCCTCCGTCGACCTGTACAACCCCAAGGCCGTCCGTGCCTCCGTCGGCTCCCTGTTCCACCTGCCCGTGGCCGTCGGCGTCCCCGTCGAGCGGGCGGTTGCCGCGCTCCGGGACACCGGGGTGCGCATCCTCGCCGCCGACGGCGCGGGCCGGCACGACCTGGACGACGAACTCGACCAGGGCACCATGGGCGGCCCCACCGCCTGGGTGTTCGGCAACGAGGCCTGGGGCCTGCCGGAGGAGACCCGCGCCCTCGCCGACGCCGTCGTCCGCGTCCCCATCCACGGAAAGGCCGAGAGCCTGAACCTCGCGACCGCCGCCGCCGTATGTCTGTACGCGTCGGCCCGAGCACAGCGCGGCTCCGGAGGATGCCGTTCCGCCGCCCGTACCCAGTAGGGTGACCAGCCCGGGGGCCTGCTGCACCGGCTGAGAGGTGGGGTGAGGGGATGAGTGTCGGCACCGATCGCGTGCCCGGAGCGCGGGGCGCGCGACGACCACCCGCGCCCAGGCCGGACGAGACCGCCGCACTCGGCGTCGACCCCGACGACCTGCCCGACGGCCTGGTGATCGCCGACGAACGCGGGCGGATCATCTGCTTCAACGCCGCCGCCGCCCGGATCAGCGCTCTACCCGCCGAGCAGGCCCTGGGGCAGTCCCTGGAGAAGGCCCTGCCGCTGGAGGACCTGGAGGGGCGCCGCTGGTGGCAGCTGACCGACCCCTACGGCGGGCTGGCCATCCGGGTGGGCCAGCCCGAGCGCAACCTCCTGCTGCCCGGCGGCCGGGAGGTCCTCGTCTCCGCGAAGTACGTGCGCAGCCACCCCACCGGGCCGGTCCGCCGCCTCGTCGTCTCCCTTCGCGACACCGAGGCCCGCCGCCGCACCGAGCGCAGCCATGCCGAGCTGATCGCCACCGTCGCGCACGAACTGCGCTCGCCGCTCACCTCCGTCAAGGGCTTCACGGCGACCCTGCTCGCCAAGTGGGAGCGGTTCACCGACGACCAGAAGCGGCTGATGCTGGAGACCGTCGACGCCGACGCCGACCGGGTCACCCGGCTCATCGCTGAACTGCTCGACATATCCCGCATCGACTCCGGCCGGCTGGAGGTGCGCCGCCAGCCCGTCGACATGGGCGCCGCGGTCGGGCGGCACGTCCAGGCGTACGTCGCCGCCGGGCAGCCCGCCGACCGGTTCCTGGTGCGCGTCGAGCAGCCGCTGCCCGAGCTGTGGGCCGACCCCGACAAGATCGACCAGGTGCTGAGCAACCTCGTGGAAAATGCCGTGCGCCACGGCGAGGGATCCGTCACCATTGACGTCACACCGGCGCCGTCCCCACGGGAAGGGGAAGCCGCCGGCACCATCGAGAACACCGCCACGTCGGTCACGGTGAGCGACGAGGGACCCGGCATCCCGGAGGAGTCCATGAACCGCGTCTTCACCCGCTTCTGGCGGGGCAGCAAGCGCGGCGGCACCGGCCTCGGGCTCTACATCGTCAAGGGCATCGTCGAGGCGCACGGCGGCTCCATCACGGTCGGCCGCGCCCGCAGCGGCGGAGCGGAGATCCGATTTACCCTGCCCGTGGGCACCCCGGCACACCTGCTCTGAGCACCCGCCGAGGACCCACGGGCGCATTCGCTTTCCCCGGCCCCCGTTAGACTCGGCCTTTGGCACCTTTGTGTCCCGAAAACCGAGACGATCTGTCCGCGAGTCGGTGCAAGTCGGTGACGGGGACCTCCAGCCAGCCAATCGGAAGCACGGGAAGAGATGTCGGCACCCAATAAGTCGTACGACCCTGTCGAGGTCGAGGCGTTGAAACCGGAAGAGATCGAGCGCATGCGGGACGAGGCGCTCGCCGCCTTCGCCGCCGCGGACTCCCTCGACGCGCTCCACGAGGCCAAGGTCGCCCAGACCGGCCCCGCCTCGCCGCTGGCCCTCGCCAACCGCGAGATCGGCGCCCTGCCGCCGCACGCCAAGGCCGACGCCGGCAAGCGGGTCGGCATGGCCCGCGGCGCGGTGAACAAGGCCCTCGCCGCCCGCCAGGCCGAGCTCGAGGCGGAGCGGGACGCCCGCGTGCTGGTCGAGGAGGACGTCGACGTCACGCTGCCGTACGCTCGCGTGCCGGCCGGCGCCCGCCACCCGCTGACCACGCTCTCGGAGCGCATCGAGGACGTCTTCGTGGCCATGGGCTACGAGGTCGCCGAGGGCCCCGAGGCCGAGGCCGAGTGGTTCAACTTCGACGCCCTGAACATCGGCCCGGACCACCCGGCCCGTGGCGAGGCCGACACCTTCTTCGTGCAGGGCCCCGAAGGCGGCAGCGAGTCCGGTGTCGTCCTGCGCACCCACACCTCGCCGGTGCAGATCCGCTCCCTGCTCGAGCGCGACCTGCCGGTCTACGTGATCTGCCCCGGCCGCGTGTACCGCACCGACGAGCTGGACGCCACCCACACGCCCGTCTTCCACCAGGTCGAGCTGCTCGCCGTGGACGAGGGCCTGACCATGGCCGACCTCAAGGGCACCCTGGACCACATGGTGCAGTCCCTGTTCGGCGAGGGCATGAAGACCCGGCTGCGGCCGAACTTCTTCCCCTTCACCGAGCCGTCCGCCGAGATGGACATGGTGTGCTACGTCTGCCGCGGCGAGTCCGTCGGCAACCCCGACCGGCCCTGCCGCACCTGCTCCTCCGAGGGCTGGATCGAACTCGGTGGCTGCGGCATGGTCAACCCGCGGGTGCTCACCGCCTGCGGCGTCGACCCGGAGAAGTACAGCGGCTTCGCCTTCGGGTTCGGCATCGAGCGGATGCTGATGTTCCGCCACAACGTCGAAGACATGCGAGACATGGTCGAGGGTGACGTCCGGTTCACCCGGCCGTTCGGGATGGAGATCTGATGCGGATCCCGCTTTCTTGGCTGCGGGAGTACGTCGACCTGCCGGCGACGGAGACCGGGCGCGACGTCCAGGCCAAGCTCATTTCGGCCGGCCTCGAGGTCGAGACCGTCGAACAGCTCGGCGCCGACCTCAAGGGGCCGCTCGTCGTCGGCCAGGTGCTGACCATCGAGGAGCTGGAGGGCTTCAAGAAGCCGATCCGCTTCTGCACCGTCGACGTCGGCCGGGCCAACGGCACCGGCGAGCCGCAGGAGATCGTCTGCGGCGCCCGCAACTTCGCGGTCGGCGACAAGGTCGTCGTGGTCCTCCCGGGCGCCGTGCTGCCCGGCGGCTTCGCGATCAGCGCCCGCAAGACGTACGGCAAGACCTCCCACGGCATGATCTGCTCCAGCGACGAGCTGGGCATGGGCGACGACGGCACCAAGGGCATCATCGTGCTGCCGCCCGAGACCGAGGTCGGCAAGGACGCCATCGAGCTGCTGGAGCTGGTCGACGAGGTCCTCGACATCGCCGTCACCGCCAACC
The DNA here is from genome assembly GCF_044548235.1 of Streptomyces sp. NPDC052043. NCBI lineage: Bacteria > Bacillati > Actinomycetota > Actinomycetes > Kitasatosporales > Streptomycetaceae > Streptomyces > Streptomyces sp. NPDC052043. Next base: position 210,068 of record NZ_JBIUBT010000008.1, on the reverse strand, counting down.
GCGGCGACTGCCTGTCCCTGCGCGGTGTCGCCCGCGAGACCGCCATCGCCTACGGCCTGCCGCTGCGCGATCCGGCGCTGCTCGACGTGCCGGCGCCGAACGCGTTCGGCTACGCCGTGCGGATCGACGAGCCGCACGGCTGCGACCGCTTCACCGCGCGCACCGTCTCCGGCCTCGACCCCGAGGCGCGCTCCCCGATCTGGCTCCAGCGCCGTCTCCAGAAGGCCGGGATGCGCCCGGTCTCGCTCGCCGTCGACATCACCAACTACGTGATGCTGGAGCTCGGCCAGCCGCTGCACGCCTACGACCGCAAGCTGGTCCAGGGCACGATCGGCGTGCGCCGGGCCGAGGAGGGCGAGAAGTTCACCACCCTCGACGGCGTCAAGCGCACGCTGCACGCCGAGGACCTGGTGATCACCGACGAGCGCGGCCCCATCGGCCTCGCCGGCGTGATGGGCGGCGCCAACACCGAGATCGCGGATCACGCGGACACCGAGAACGCGACCACCGAGGTCGTCATCGAGGCCGCGCACTTCGACCAGGTCTCCATCGCGCGCACCGCCCGCCGCCACAAGCTGTCCTCGGAGGCCTCCCGCCGCTTCGAGCGGGGTGTCGACCCGCAGGCCGCCTCCGCCGCGGCCCAGCGCACGGTGGACCTGCTGGTCCTGCTCGCGGGCGGCACGGCCGACGCCGGTGTCACGGAGGTCGCCGCACCCGCGGTCGCGCGCACGATCACCGTGCCGGCCGACCACCCGGACAAGGTCGCGGGTGTCGTCTACGGCCGGGAGACCGTCGTCCGCAGGCTGCAGCAGATCGGCTGCCGGGTGGAGGGGCAGGACGAGCTGACCGTCTCCGTCCCGTCCTGGCGGCCCGACCTGACGGACCCCAACGACCTGGCCGAAGAGGTCATCCGCCTGGAGGGCTACGAGAACCTGCCCTCCACGCTGCCCAGGCTCCCCTCACGCCGCGGCCTCACCCACCGCCAGCGGCTGCACCGCCGGGTCGGCCGCGCGCTGGCCGGCGCGGGCTACGTCGAGGCGCCGACCTACCCGTTCGTCGGCGAGCAGGTCTTCGACCAACTCGGCCTGGAGCCCGACGACCCCGCGCGCCGCGTGGTCCGGCTGGTCAACCCGCTCAGCGACGAGGAGCCCGCGCTGCGCACCACGCTGCTGCCGGGCCTGCTCGGCGCGCTGCGCCGCAACGACGGCCGCGGCAGCCACGACCTCGCCCTGTTCGAGACCGGTCTGGTGTTCCTTCCCCAAGCTCTCGGCTCCGCTCGAGCAGGGGAGACCCCATTGCGCTCGGAGCAGCGGGCCGCCGCCCAGCCGCCCGTCGACCGGCGTCCCACCGACGAGGAGCTCGCCGCGCTGAACGCCTCGCTGCCCGAGCAGCCGCGCCATGCGGCCGTGGTCCTCGCGGGCGCCCGTGAGCAGACCGGCTGGTGGGGCAAGGGCCGCCCGGCGGACTGGGCCGACGCGGTCGAGGCCGCGCGGACCGTGGCCCGCGAGACCGGAGCCGAACTGATCGTCCGCAAGGGCCAGTACGGGCCGTGGCACCCGGGCCGCTGCGCCGAGTTCGCGGTCGCCGTGGACGGCGCCGAGCAGGTCGTGGGCCACGCGGGCGAACTGCACCCGCGGGTGGTCAAGGCGCTCGGCCTGCCCGAGCGGACCTGCGCCATGGAGCTGAACCTGGACGTGCTGGAGGAGGCCGGCGACGACACCCCGCGGGCACCGGGCATCTCCACCTTCCCGGTCGCCACGCAGGACGTCGCCCTCGTCGTGGACAAGCCGGTCCCGGCTGCCGAGGTCGAGGCCGCGCTGCGCGAGGGCGCCGGTGAACTCCTGGAGTCCATCCGGCTGTTCGACCTCTACGAGAACGCCGAGCAGCTCGGCGAGGGCCGCAAGTCCCTCGCCTACGCGCTGCGCTTCCGTGCGCCGGACCGCACGCTGACCGTGGACGAGGCGTCCGCGGCCCGCGACGCGGCGGTGGCGCTGGCCGCGGAGCGCACGGGGGCGGAGTTGCGCAGCTAGGGCTGCACCTCTCAGTGAGGTGCGGGGGACTGCGAGTCCGTCGTCGGCCGCGGGTGGTCGGTGGTCGGTCGCGCAGTTCCCCGCGCCCCTTTTTGGCCGGCCGGGGTCGACAAGGGACTCCGCCGGCCCATCAGGGTGGTGAACGACGCGGGCCCGGCACCCTTTCGGTGCCGGGCCCGCTGTCCGTCGTGCTTCGTGGTCAGGCGTAGGTGTAGAAGCCGGAGCCGGACTTCCGGCCGAGCCGGCCGGCGTCCACCATGCGCTGCAGCAGCGGGGGCGCGGCGTACAGCGGCTCCTTGTACTCCTCGTACATCGAATGGGCGACCGAGGCCACCGTGTCCAGGCCGATCAGGTCGGACAGCCTCAGCGGGCCCATCGGGTGGGCGCAGCCCAGCTCCATGCCGTTGTCGATGTCCTCGCGGCTGGCGATGCCCGACTCGAACATCCGGATCGCCGAGAGCAGGTAGGGGATCAGCAGCGCGTTCACCACGAAGCCCGAGCGGTCCTGGGCGCGGATGGCGTGCTTGCCGAGCACCTTCTCGGTGAACAGCTGCGCCCGGCTCAGCGTGCCCTCGGAGGTGGTGAGCGCCGGGATCAGCTCGACCAGCTGCTGCACCGGGGCGGGGTTGAAGAAGTGGATGCCGATCACGTGGTCGGGCCGCGCGGTGGCGACCGCCAGCCTCACCAGCGGGATGGAGGAGGTGTTGGAGGCCAGGATCGCGTCCGGTCGGGTCACCACCTGGTCCAGGACCTGGAAGATCTCGGTCTTGACCTGCTCGTTCTCCACCACGGCCTCGATCACCAGGTCGCGGTCGGCGAACTCGCCGAGGTCGGTGGTGAAGCTCAGCCGGGCCTGCGTGGCGTCCCGCTCGTCCTCGCTGATCTTGCCGCGCTCGGCCGCCTTGGCCAGGGAGTTGAACAGCCGGGTACGGCCTATCTCCAGGGCCTCGCCGGTGGTCTCGGCGACCTTCACCTCCAGGCCGGCCCGGGCGCACACCTCGGCGATGCCCGCACCCATCTGGCCGCAGCCCACCACTCCGACGCGTGCAATGTCTCCCGAAATGCCGGTCACATCGTCCCTTTCGCAGTTCCTACGGCTGTGGCAGGCGGCCCCTTGTGCGGTGCCTGCTCCGATCGTGCACGTTACCCCCGTGGTGGCCGTGTTCGGTCGCCCGGGTCGTGCATGCTGGCCCCTGGAACGATCCGTGACCGTGCGGATCCACGGCGTACGGGGAGTGCCCTGATGGCCCGAGTGACACGACGGTCGTTCACCGTGGCGGCGCTGTCGACGCTGGCGATGACCGGCGACGCGGCCACCGCGGGCGGCACCGGTACGGACCGGCGGGGCCGCGCCGCGGTCACCGGCATGCGCGGCATGTGGCTGGCGACCGTGCGCAACCGCGACTGGCCCTCGCGCACCGGGCTGAGCGCCGCCCGGCAGCGCGGCGAGCTGACCGCCCTGCTCGACGTGGCGGTGCGCCGCCGGCTCAACACGGTGATCCTCCAGGTGCGGCCGGCGGCCGACGCGCTGTGGCCCTCACCCCACGAGCCCTGGTCGCAGTACCTCACCGGCACGCAGGGCAGGGACCCCGGCTGGGATCCGCTGGGCACGGCCGTGGCGGAGGCGCACGCCCGTGGACTGCGGCTGCACGCCTGGTTCAACCCGTACCGGGTCGCCCTGCACCACGACCCGGCCCGGCTGGCCGCCTCCCATCCGGCCCGCAGGAACCCCCACTGGGTGGTCCGCCACGGCGGGGGCCTGTACTACAACCCCGGTCTGCCCGAGGTTCGGGCCTTCGTGCAGCGGGCGATGCTCGACGCGGTGTCCCGGTACCCGGTGGACGGCGTCCACTTCGACGACTACTTCTACCCCTATCCGGTCGCCGGCCAGAGCTTCGACGACGACGTCGCCTACCACCGGTACGGCGGCGCCTTCGCGAGCCGGGCCGACTGGCGGCGCGACAACATCGACCGGCTGGTCCGCGAGACGGCCGCGGCCGTCGAGGCCACCCGCCCCGGCACCCGGTTCGGGATCAGCCCCTTCGGGGTGTGGCGCAACGCCTCGGCCGACCCGCGCGGCTCTCACACCCGGGCGGGCGTGCAGACGTACGACGACCTGTACGCGGACACGCGCAAGTGGGTCACGGAGGGCTGGATCGACTACGTCGTCCCGCAGCTGTACTGGGCCATCGACTCACCACCGCCGACTACGCCGCCCTGCTGCCCTGGTGGGCCGAGGCGGCACGGGGCAGCCGCACACGGCTGTACGTGGGGGAGGCGCTCTACAAGGCCGGCGACCCCGCGCAGGGCGCCGCCTGGAAGGACCCGGACGAGCTGTCCCGCCACCTCACCCTGGCGGCCGCGCACCCGGAGGTGGGCGGGCACGTCTTCTTCGCCGCGAAGGAGGTCGCGGCCGACCCGGCCGGGGCGATGGCGCGGGTCGTCGCCGACCACTACCGGCGGCCGGCGCGACCCCCGCGCTGACTCAGTGGTGCTCGTGTTCCTTCTTGTGGCGGACCTGGCAGTCGGGGCCCGGTGACATCACGGCCTCGTGCCCGTCCGGGAAGCGGACGCGGTACGGCGGGTTGCCCTCCGCGCCCATGACCTCGACGATTTCGCTGACGTGGTCGTGCTGACCGACCACCCTGCCGTGCTGGACGAGCTGGTCGCCCACGGTTGCGCGCATCTGCGGGGCCTCCTCACCATGTGCGGGAGCAGCGGTCCTCGACTTCCGAGTCTACGGTGCGGAGCGCGGCCGAACCGGTGAGCGGCCGGGCCGGTGTGCGGTCGGCACCGGTTGTGAGCGCCGGTCAGCCGCGCGCCCGCTGGGTGACGGCGATGCAGACGAGCACGGCTACGGCCGTCACAGGGGCGGCCGCGGTGAGGTGCTCGCCGAGCAGCAGCACCGACCACACCAGTGTGAGCAGGGGTTGGGCGAGCTGCAACTGGCTGGCCTTGGGGATGCCGACGGCCGCCATGCCCCGGTACCAGACGACCAGCCCGAGGAACTGCGAGCCCGCCGCGACCCAGAGCAGCCCGGCCACGCTGTGGACGCCCAGCCGCACGGGCTCGTGCGCCAGCGCCAGCGCGGCCGCGGGCACGGCGAGCGGCAGGCACAGCACCAGCGCCCAGCCGATGACCTGCCAGCCCGGCATGACGCGGGCCAGTCGGCCGCCCTCGGTGTAGCCGGCGGCGCACACCAGCAGGGCGCCGAACAGGTAGCCGTCGGCGGTGGTCAGCGCACCGCCGCTCTGCTGCACGGTGAAGGCCACCACGGCCGCCGCGCCCGCCAGCGCCGCCGCCCAGAACGTGCGCGAGGGACGGATGCCGAAGCGCAGCGCGGAGAGCAGCGCCGTGGTGAGCGGCAGCAGGCCCACGACGACGGCGGCGTGCGCGGTGGTGGAGGTCTCCAGGGCGAGCGTGGTGAGCAGCGGGAAGCCGAGGACCACCCCCGCGGCCACGACCGCGAGGCCGGGCCAGTGCCGGCGCGCGGGCGGCGGTACGCGCAGCGCCAGCAGGCAGCCGCCCGCGAGGACGGCGGCGAGCACACTGCGCACGGCCACCAGGGACCAGGGCCCGAAGCCCTCCAGGCCCCAGGCGGTGGCCGGGAAGGTGAGGGAGAAGGCGACCACGCCGAGGGCCGCCTGAAGGGTGCCGGCGCGCGTGCGGGCCGGGGTGTCCACCGCTATCGGTGTCGCGGCGGTAGCGCTACTCTGTGCTCTCATGCAACAGCGTAGCAGTGTGGGTGAACTCGCAGAACGGCTGCGAACGGAACTGGACCGCTACCCACCTGGTGGAAAGCTCCCGTCGAGCCGGGTCCTGGTCGAGCGGTACCGGGTCAGTCCGGTGACCGTCTCCCGGGCCCTGGCGCAACTGGCGGCCGAGGGCCTGGTGGTCACCCGTCCCGGCGCCGGCGCCTTCCGAGCGGCGGCGCGTGAGGCGGCCGCTCCCGCCGGCGACACCTCCTGGCAGGAGGTCGCGCTGAGCGCGGACGGCGCCGCCGACCTCGTACCGCGCACGGTGGACGCCTCCGGCGTCACGGTCTCGCTGGCCGGCCCGCCGCCGGGCGTGATCGAGTTCAACGGGGGTTATCTGCACCCCTCGTTGCAGCCCGAGCGGGCCATGGCCGCCGCGCTGTCCCGGGCCGGCCGCCGTCCCGGGGCCTGGGGGCGGCCGCCGCTGGAGGGGCTGCCGGAGCTGCGCGAGTGGTTCGCGCGGGACATCGGCGGACCGGGCGGAACGGTCACCGCCGCCGAGGTCCTGATCGCCGCGGGCGGCCAGTCCGCGCTGACCACCGCCCTGCGTGCCCTGGCCCCGCCCGGCGCGCCGGTGCTGGTCGAGTCGCCGACCTATCCCGGCATGCTGGCCATCGCCCGCTCCTCCGGGCTGCGGCCCGTGCCGGTGCCCGTCGACGCGGACGGGGTGCGACCGGACCTCCTCGCCGACGCGTTCCGGGCCACCGGCGCCCGCGTGTTCGTCTGCCAGCCCCTGTTCCAGAACCCCACCGGCGCCGTCCTCGCCCCCGACCGGCGCGCCCGGGTGCTGCGCACGGCCCGCGAGGCCGGTGCCTTCGTCGTCGAGGACGACTTCGTGCGGCGGCTCGCGCACGAGGACGCCGGCGTCCTGCCGCCGCCACTCGTCGCCGACGACCCGGACGGCGTCGTGGTGCACGTCGGCTCGCTGACCAAGGCCACCTCGCCCAGCTTCCGGGTGAGCGCGCTGGTCGCGCGCGGCCCCGTGCTGGAACGGCTGCGGGCCATCCAGGTCGTCGACACGTTCTTCGTGCCGCGGCCGTTGCAGGAGGCCGCCCTGGAACTGGTCGGCTCACCCGCCTGGCCGCGTCATCTGCGCGCGCTCGCCGCGGAGTTGAGAAGCCGCCGGGACGCCCTGACCACCGCGCTGCGGCGGCACCTTCCCGACCTCGCCCTGCCGCACGTCCCGTCCGGCGGCTACCACCTGTGGGCGCGCCTGCCCGACGGCACCGGGGGCGCCTCCCAGCCCTTCGGCTCCGGGGGAGAGGCCGCCCTGACCGCCGCCGCCCTGCGCGCGGGTGTCGCGATCACCCCGGGCCGCCCGTACTTCAGCGCCGAACCCCCGGCCGCCCACGTGCGGTTGAGCTTCGCCGCGGTCGGCGGCACGGCGGAGATCGCCGAGGGCGTGCGCCGGCTGCGGACGGCCTGCGCGGAGGCGCTGCCCTGACATCCGGCCGGGGGAGCCGACCGGAGCCGGGCCGGGAGAACGACCGACACCACCGACCCGGTCGAGAGGCTCGACCCCCGGCCGCCGGAGCGCCCCGAGCACGGGAAGGGAACTTGTCGGGGCTCGTTTTCCAGTGCCACCCCTTGACCCGCCCACTGCCCGGGATCACGATCTGCGCATGGCACACCGGGTCACGTTCGTCGCCGCGGCGCGCAGCTCCGCGTTGCTCGCCGAGCGCTTCGAGGACGACCAGCAGCTCGACCGGGCGGGCTGGGAGGAGATGCAGCGCGTCGCCGGCGATCTGCTGCCGCTGGCCGCCGCCGAGCTGCGCTACTGCTCGCCGACCCCGCGCAGCCGCGCCACCGGGGACGCCCTCGGCTACGCCCCGCTCGCCCAGTTGGCCCTGCGCGACTGCGACATGGGCCGCTGGCGGGGGCTCACGCTCGGCGAGGCGATGGCGCGCGAGCCCGCGGTCGTGGACGCCTGGCTCGCCGATCCGCGCGGCACCCCGCACGGCGGCGAGTCGCTGCTGTCCTTCGTCACGCGCGTGGGCGCCTGGCTCGACACCCGGCCCGTCGAGGACGGCGGCCGTATCGTCGCCGTCGCCGAACCCTCCGTGATCCGCGCCGCTGTCGTCTACGTGCTGAAGGCGCCCCCCGCGACATACTGGAACATTGACGTCCGCCCCCTGTCCACGACCGCCGTCACCGGACACGCCGGCCGCTGGAGCCTCTGTCTGGACGGCGTGCCCGCTCAGCCGTCGCGTGTGTAGTCCGTGGTCAGCACGAGGTCCTTCGCGGGGCCGCCCACGCGCCACACCGTGCGCCAGTGCCCGGCGTCCTGGACGGTGAACTCGCCCCGGTAGAGGTCGGCGGCGCACGGGTGGTCGGTCAGGTGCTTCCCGGACCGCAGGTCCAGGTCGTGGAAGGGCCGCCCGTCCGCGAACCGCACCTGCGCCGTCCCCGGTACGCTCCGGGGCAGAAAGCGCAGCGTCCGCTCGGCCGGCCGCGCGATGCCCTGCCAGAGGAACCGGCCGGACTCCCGGTGCAGCAGGCCGCCGCCGTCCAGGGGGTGGAAGACCGTCCTGCCGCGGAACTCCCCGACCTCACCGCTCGCCAGATCCCGCACCGAGCGCCGGACCAGCCAGCTCCCGGTCAGGTACCCCAGTACGTCCGGCACCGGCCAGAACTCGCCCGGCACCCACCGCTCGTCGTCTCCCACGCCGTCCACGGTACGTCCTGTGGCATCCGCCGGGTGCCGGCCGCACATCGGGCTTCGCGGTCCCGCCGGGTCGTCGCCGGCCACCGTGTCCGGGCTGCCCCGACCGCACCGGAAGAGCGGCCGTCAGCGGCCCAGCTGGAGCGTGGCGATCTCCCAGGCGCGCAGCGGCAGTCGTACCCTCCCCTCCCGCACGGGCAGTTCCTCGCCGGCCCGGCCCAGCAGGTCGACGCGTCGGGCGCGGGTGAACCCGCCGTCGACGAGTGCCTCGGTGGCCACGCCGCCCTCGGCGACGACCCGCACCTCGGTCCACTCGCCCCGCTCGCGCACGCTGGTCAGGACCACACCGGTGCCGCCGACGGACAGACCATGCACCGGTTCGGGCAGCGGCGCCGAGCGGGCGGCCGTGCCCGGAACCGCCAGCAGGCCGTGCCGGAACTCGTCCGCCGCCCGCAGCACCGTGTCCGCCGCCTCCTCCCAGGCGCCGGAGTACGGCAGCAGGGCCAGCGAGACCGAGCGGCGGCCCCGGCTCTGCGCGCCCGGCGTCGGCAGCTGGGGGCCGGCCGGCTCGTCGCGCAGCACGTGCCGGTTGCGGGAGAGCTGCCCGACACCGCGCAGCAGGGTAAGCGCCAGTTCGCGTCCGTCGTCGACCAGTTCGTACTCGCTGTACTCGGTGAGCAGGACGGCGAGTCCGCCCGCCACCACGAACCCCGCGGCCGGGAAGGTCGGCAACGGCGCCTCACCGCCTCCGCCCTCCGCCGTCGGTCCGCGCTCGACCACGGCGAACTGGCCCTCGGCGAAGGACGACCGGGCCGGGGACGGCAGCGGCAGGTGCAGCCGCAGCCGGTGGTCGTCGCAGCGGTTGTCGAACTCGACGTCGACGCGGGCGTACGGCTCGGCCGCGCGCAGTTCGACGCGCATCGTGACGGCGACCGGCTCGGTGCGCTGCGACCGGCCGTGCACCGCGAAGTCCCCGGCGGCCGGCCAGGAGTAGCGCCGCTCGACCTCGAGCACCGCGCGCAGCGGCCCGGCCGCGCCGCGGGTGACCCGTACCGTCTCCGGTTCGGTGACCAGCAGATCGGCGGCGGGAGGGGCGTAGTTGTACGTGTCGCCCAGGTCGCCGCCGTCGACCAGGGCGCCGAGGCCCGCGGTGACGGTGCCGTCCGGGCCCCGCAGGCCGAAGGTGCCGTCACCGGCCACCTCGATCCGCACCAGGCCGTTGTCCAGCACCCGGCCGTCCGACCGCACGTCGTACGCCGGCGGTTCGGCGCCGACGGGCGAGCCCTCGTCGGCCGGGCGTACGGCCGCGTAGCCGAGTGGGGGCACCTGAGCCCACACCGGCACCGTCGCGCCGGGCGGGGTGACGATGCGCACCCGCAGTCTCCGCTCGAGCCAGTCGGCGCCCAGCGCCTCGCGGACCTCGGCCACGTCGAAGGCGGCCGACGGGTGCCGGGCCACCTCGAAGGTGAGCGTCGAGCCGTCGTCGCTCAGCGACCAGGAGGCGATGTGCCGCCCGTACAGCTCGGTTCCGTGGACGCGGGCGAGGGCGACCGGCGCCGGGACGTCGGTGTCGTCCGCGAGGACCCGCACGCCCGGCCGGTCCACCTCGGCGAACACGACACCGGAGCGCGGCCACGGAGACGGGTTGAAGACCAGCAGCGCCTCCCGGGGGACGGCCACGGCGCGGCGCCGCCCGATGAGGTCGCAGACCGCCTGGCCAAGCTGCTCGGCCTCGGCCATCCGCGCCCCTACCTGTACGGCGGTCTCGTCGCAGCCGCAGCCGGTGACCGAGTCGTGGCCGCTGACAGCGATCAGGCGCTGCCAGGCCATGTCGAGGAAACGCTGCTCGCCGCCGTCGCCGTACAGCGCCGCCATCGGCTCGGCGTACCGCTCCACGCGGCGCTCGGCGCGGCTCATCGCCCGCTTCAGGTGAGGGCGTACGGAGTGGACGCCCGGCAGGATGTTCGCGCGGGCGTGCGAGCGGAGTTCGCCGTGCAGCACCGGCAGCCCGTCCGTGGCCGGAGGCAGCCCCTCGAAGAACTCGGTGAGCGTGGCCAGCCCGACGGTGACGCCGGTCGCGCGGCCCGCCCGCGCCAGCAGATCCGGGGCGTCGCTCTCCGGCGCGCTGTGGTCCGAGCCGTACATGCCGAGCAGCGGGCCGCTCCCGGGCAGTGCCCAGGCGGACATCCGGTGGTGCAGTTCACGCAGCCTCCCGGCCACCGCGTCGCGGTCGGCGAGCAGGCCCGCCGCGTTGCCGTACCCGCCGGCGGCCAGGTAGCGGGTGCGGACCGCCGTGCCGTCGGGTGCGGTCCAGGCGAAGGTGTCGGTCGTGACCGCGCTGGGCACACCGCGGAAGACGCAGGCGTGGTCCAGGCCCGCGCCGCGCAGGATCTGCGGCATCTGCGCGATGTGGCCGAACATGTCCGGGAGGTAGCCGACGGGCATGGTGCCGCCCAGCTCGCCGGAGCGGCGGATACCGCGTTCGAGGTTGCGGACGATCTGTTCGCCGGAGCAGAGGAACTCGTCCATCAGGATGTCCCACGGGCCGATGGCCAGCCGCCCGGCCCTCACCAGCGACACCACGCGCTCGCGGGCCTCGGGACGCACCTCCAGGTAGTCGTCCACGGCGGCCAGCTGCCCGTCCAGGGTGAACCGGTGGCGCGGGTCGCCCTCCATCCGGTCCAGCAGTTCGTCCAGCAGGGCGACGAGTTGCAGGCGGAAGCGCTGGAAGGGCAGGTACCACTCCCGGTCCCAGTGGGTGTGGGGAACGACGACGAGCTCACGGTCGTGGGCGTCGTGGTCGTGAGCGCTGTCGTTCACGGGCGCGCCTCCCCTGTGGTCTTGAGACGGTCACGTACGGGGCGGGTGGAGCCGACCGGTGCGTTCGCCACCCGGATGTTCACTGGCACAGCGCGATCACCTCGTTCTCGTGGCTTTCCAGACGGTGCGGGCCCGCGTCGGCCGGCAGGGTCGTACGGTCCCCGTGGACGACCCGGCGCCGCCCGTCCGGGCGGACCAGTACCGTGCCGTCGGCCCCCAGCGCGACGCATCGGTCCCCCTGCCGCAGCAGGAGCGGGGCGTCGGGTCCGGCGCTGACCGCGGTGCGGCCGGCGGCCAGCGCGGCGAGCAGGGCGTCGGGGCTGTCGTCCTCGGCCAGCAGCCAGGTGGTGGGGGCACCGGGCAGGTGGTCGTCGCCCTTGCGGTGGAAGTCGCTGCCGCCGACGGCGATGACGTCCGGTCGCCAGGCGCCCGACCACGACAGCGGTGCGCCCCAGCGCCGGTCGAACCAGCCGGAGTGCCAGATCTCCGCGTGCCGGGGGCGGTCGGCGATCAGCAGCCGCCACGCGCAGTCGCCGCCCAGCGGGTGGTTGACGGACATGATGCCGCCCCTGCCGCGGGCGTGCGCGTGCCAGGAGTCGGCCCCCTCGCGGAAGTCCACCCACCCGACGTCGCCGAACACGTTGGCGTGGCCCTCGTCGCGGGTGACCTCCTGGCCGGGCAGCAGGGTGATGCCGTAACGGGCGCCGGCGCCCGCCAGTTCGGGGTGGTGGCTGACGGTGTTGTGGTCGGTGACCGCGAGGAAGTCCAGGCCGCGGTCGGCGGCCAGAAACGCCAGTTCGGGGACGGTGAGCGCGCCGTCGCTGTGCACGGTGTGGCTGTGGAGGTCGCCCGCGTACCAGTGCAGCCCGTCGACCGAGGGGATGTCGCGCCGCCGGCGTGCGGCGGGACGCCGAGCCAGGTCCGGCTCCGGTGCGGCCGGCGGGGCGGGCGGTGCCGGGCGGGCGGTCGCGGTGGTCACCCGCACCTCGTGGTCGAGGCCGTCCGGCGGGATGCGGTGCAGCCGCAGCAGCACCCGCCAGACACCGGGTTCCAGTTCGCCCGGAAGGTAGCCGGGCGTCGCCCAGTCGGCCGCGATCGTGTACGTCGTCCGGGCGCCGCCCGACCAGCCGCGGAAGCCGTCCGCTCCCAGGCAGCCCAGGTCGAGGACGCCCGCCGACCGGTCGTAGGACAGCTCGACGGTGACGGCCGCGGTACCGGGAGCCACCTCGAACGGCAGCTCCCGCAGCGTCGCGTCCAGCCGGTCCTGCAACGACCAGCGACCGCGGTGGACCGTGGTGGTGCGGGCGCTCACGCGGCGGCCCCGGCCGGGGTGCCGGTGCCGATGAGGTCGCCGTCCCGGTAGAGCAGCATCCGGTCCTGGCGGGGCACGGCGTAGCCCCGGTCGCCCGTCACGAGGACGGTGTCCTCGTCGACGACCACCTGGACGAAGCCCGCCTCGCCGCTCAGCGTGACCAGTTGTGCGCTGCCGAGGTTCTCCACGACGGTGACCTCGCCCGACAGCGCCTGCTTCACCGGCTCGGCGGAGTAGGACAGGTACTCCGGCCGGACGCCGAGGACGAGCTTCTCGCCGTCGGTCAGCGCCCGGGCGTACGCGGCGGGCACGGGCAGCACGTCGTTCCCGATCGCCAGGTGCTCGCCCGAGGACGACACCGCCGCGTCCAGCAGGTTCATCGGGGTGGAGCCGATGAACGAGGCCACGAAGGTGTTGGCGGGGCGGTGGAACACCTCCTTCGGGGTGCCCAGCTGACGGATCCGGCCGCCCTCCATCACCGCGATCCGGTCGGCCAGGGCCAGTGCCTCGGCCTGGTCGTGGGTGACGAACACGGTCGTGACGCCGAGTTCACGCTGCAGCCGCTTGAGGAACGTGCGGGCCTCCAGGCGCATCCGCGCGTCCAGGTTCGACAGCGGCTCGTCGAAGAGGAACACCTGCGGGTGACAGGCCATCGCCCGGGCGAGCGCCACGCGCTGCTGCTGGCCGCCGGACAACTGGCCGGGGCGGCGCCCCAGATAGTCGGACAGGCCCAGTTCGGCGGCGGTCCCGGCGGCCTTCTGGGCACGCTCGGCGGAGGGCACCTTCTTGATGCGCAGGGGGTAGGCGATGTTGTCGGTGACCGTCATGTGCGGGAAGAGCGCGTAGTCCTGGAACACCATCGCCACATCGCGCCGCCCCGGCGGCAGGGCCGTCACGTCGCGGTCGCCGATGCGGATCGAGCCGCCGCTGGATGCCTCCAGACCGGCGACGGTGCGCAGCAGGGTCGTCTTGCCGCAGCCGGACGGGCCGAGCAGTGCGAAGAACTCCCCGTCCTCGACCGTCAGGTCGATGGCGTCCAGGGCCCGGACGCCCCCGGGGTAGATCTTCACGAGCTCGGTCATGGTGATGGGTGCCATCAGCGCTTGATCCCTCCGTGGAACCGGAATCCGTACCGGGAACTGACGAACAGGAACATCAGGACCACCGGCAGTGAGTACAGCAGGGAGAAGGTGGAGATGAGCGCGAGGTTCGGTTGTCCTCCCTCGGTGTAGAGCGTGTACATCACCACGGCGGCCGGGGACTTCTCCGGCGTGCGCAGCAGCAGGAACGGCACCAGGAAGTTGCCCCACACCTGGGCCACCGCCCACACCGCGATCGTCGCGAGGCCCGGCCGCACCACCGGCACCACGATGTGCCGCACGATCTGCAGGGGGGAGGCGCCGAAGACACGGGCCGACTCCTCGTACGACGCCGGCGTGCCGTCCATGAAGTCCTTCAGGATGAAGATCGCGCCGGGCAGCATGCCACCGGTCATCACCAGCACCACGCCCAGTTGGGAGTCGATGAGGTGCAGCTCGAACGCCAGGTTGAACAGGGGCACCATGGCCGCCGTGCCCGTCACGATGGAGGACAGCAGCAGCAGGACGTACAGCAGGACGTCCCGGCCCGGCAGCCGCACCCGGCTCAGCGCGTACGAGGCGAGCGCCGACAGCACCAGGGTCAGGGCGCCCGCGCCGGCCGCCAGGACGACGGAGTTGCCCAGTGACCGCAGCGCGTACGGGTTGTCCGCGAGGACGCGGAAGTTGCGCAGGGTGAAGTCCGGCAGCGAGGCCGTGACGCTGGGCGTGGCGTCGAACGGCGCGGACGCCAGCCACAGCAGCGGCAGCGCGAAGAACGCGATCACCAGACAGACGAAGGTGTAGTGCCCGACGGTGCGCACGGTGCGCCGCACCCGCTCCAGGCCGGCCTCGTGCGACGCGTCGGCGGCGGCGGACCCGGCGAGGGGGGCGGTCATGCGGTGCCGTCCTTCCGCTGCCGGAGGATCCGTAGGTAGAACAGCGCGATGACCAGGTTGAACAGCAGCATCAGGACCGAGATCGCCGCACCGAAGCCGAGCTCGCCGTTGTTCAGGGCCAGTTTGTAGATGAACACCGGCATGATCGCGGTCCTGTCCTCGGGTCCGCCCGCGGTGAGCAGGAACGGGGTGAAGTCGTTGAACGTCCACAGGCTGATCAGCAGCAGGTTGGTCAGGATGTGCCCCTTGATCCGGGGCAGGACCACGTCCCGCAGCTGCTGCAGGCCGGACGCCCCGGCCAGCCGTGCCGTCTCCAGGTGCGAGGGCGGCACGTTCCCGATCGCGGCCGCGTAGAGCATCATCGAGAAGGCGGCACCCCGCCAGATGTTGAAGACGACGATCGACGCCATCGGGTACTGCAGCAGCCAGGCGGTGCCCGGCGTGTGCAGCAGGGCGTTCAGTGAGCCGCTGTCCCGGTCGAGCAGCGCGATCCACAGGAAGGTCACCACCGAGCCGGGCAGCACCCAGGCCAGGAGCATCAGAGCCTCGACGAGGCGGCGCAGCGCGCCGCGCCGCTCGCGCATCACCCAGGCGACGGCGAAGCCGAGGAGCGACTGGCCGACAATGGCCGAGCCGAGGACGAACTGCACGGTCAGCCAGAGGGAGTTGCCGAACCGGTCGTCGTTCACCGCGTTCGTGAAGTTGTCCAGGCCCACGAACTTCGGGTGTGCCGCGGCGAGGCCGGTGAGCCGGTAGTCGGTCAGCCCCAGGTAGATGGTCCAGATCGCCGGGAAGAGCAGAAACGCCGCGATCAGCAGGAGCGCCGGGACGAGGAACGCCGTGGCGCGGGCCCGGCCCAGGCCGGCGGCGTCGCCGCCGGCCCGGACCCGGGCGGACGCGCGGAGCGGTGCCGCGTGCCCGTTCGCGTCCTGCGCGTCCGCCTCTTCGGTGCGGAGCTCAGGACCTGATGTTGTCGGCACCGCCCACGGCCCCTTCCAGCTTCTTCGCGTACTCCTCGGCCGCGGCCTGCGGGCTCGTGCCGCCGACCACCGCCGCGGTGGCCTCCTGCAGCAGCGTCGAGACCTGCGTGTACTGCGCCAGCGGCGGACGGAAGCTGGTGAGGGGCAGCACGTCCGCGGCGACGAAGGACAGCATCGGGTCCTTCGTCAGCACCTCGTTGTTGACGTCGGTGCGGGCGGTGATCTGGGCCTGGCCGGCCAGCTTCGACTTGACGGCTTCGGCGGAGTTCAGGAACTTCATCAGTTCGAAGGCGAGCTCGGGGTTCTTGGACCTGGGGTTGAGCGTCTGCACGCTGCCGCCCGAGTAGGAGACGAAGTCCTGGCCGTTGACTCCCCTGCCCGGTGCCATCGCCGGGATCTTGGCGTAGCCGACGACCGCGTCGCGGTTCTTCATCGGTGCGACGCCCCCGTCGGGGTTGACGACACCGCGCCAGAAGTAGTCGCCCTCCATCAGGATGCCGATCCTGCCCTGGGCGAACCGCTCGAAGGACTTGTCGCGGCCCTGCGCCTCCTGCTGGAGGAGCGGGTCGCCGAGCTTCTCGGAGTAGATCTTCCGGTAGACGCCGAGGGCGTCCTTCATTCCCTGGGTGGCGCCCGTCCACTTGCCGTCGGCCCAGATCGGCTCGCCGGTGCCCGCCAGCACCGGCAGGAAGCCCTGCATGGTGGTGGCCTCGCCCATCGCCGTGCCGGCGTTGAGCTGGATCGGGGTGACGCCGCTGACCGACTTCAGTTTCTCGCCGGCCCGGATGATGTCGTCCCAGCCGGTCGGCTGCCAGGTCTCGGGCAGGCCCGCCTTCTTGAACAGGTCCTTGTTGTAGAAGAGCACCCGGCCGTCGGTGCCGTTGGGGATGCCGTAGCGCTTGTCCTGGAAGGCGGCCAGCTGCTGCACGGAATCCGGAATCTGCTTCCAGCCGTCCCAGGCGCCGCTGTCCTTGACAACGTTATCGATGGGCTTGACGTATCCCGCCTGCGCGAACTCCCCGACCCAGATGCCGTCGATGTCGAACACGTCGGGCCCGGAGCCGGACTGGAGGTCGAGGGCCAGCTTGGTCTTGTACTGCTCGTCGTCCACGCCGCTGGGCTGGAACGTGACCTTCACGTCGACGCCCTTGGCCTTCTCGGCCTTGACGAAGTTCGGGATGGCCCACTTCTGGAGCCAGTCCGCCTGGGGGCCGTTCTTGCCGCCGGAGATGGCGTTGGTCGCGATCTTCAGGGTCGCGCCCGATCCGCCGTCGTCCCCTGAGCCGCCGCACGCGCCGGCGAGAAGCGTCAGGGAGACCGCTGCGGCGAGCGCCGTTCCACGTCTGGTCAGCATGGGCATGTCATACCCTTCGTCGGCTGGTGCTGCCTCGGTGAGTGCCCCTGGAGGCTCGCACGCTCCGGAGCGGGTCGTGAAGACCTGATGTCTTAACGTCTGCGTAACGCATCAGAGGCGTGCGCGACTCCCCTCAGTGGCCGGACGGCCCCGTCATCGCCTGCGACGAACCCGGCAGGATTGCATAAACGTGCAGCGAAACGTATAGTCATGCCATCGAGGAGGAGGGTTCATGGCTGTACGTGTGGCGGTCGCCGGAGCGAGTGGATACGCGGGCGGAGAAGCGCTGCGCCTGCTGCTGGCGCACCCCGAGGCCGAGATCGGCGCCCTGACCGGGAACACCAACGCCGGAGAGCGGCTCGGCGCCCTGCAGCCGCACCTGCTGCCCCTCGCCGACCGCGTTCTTCAGGAGACCACCCCCGAAGTCCTCGCCGGGCACGACGTCGTCTTCCTCGCCCTGCCGCACGGCCGGTCCGCCGCCGTCGCCGAGCAGCTCGGCCCCGACGTCCTCGTCATCGACATGGGCGCCGACTTCCGGCTGAAGGACCCCGCCGACTGGGAACGCTTCTACGGCTCCCCGCACGCCGGCACCTGGCCCTACGGCCTGCCGGAACTTCCCGGTGCCCGCGCCGCGCTGGAGGGCGCCCAGCGCATCGCGGTGCCCGGCTGCTATCCGACCGCCGCCTCCCTCGCCCTCTTCCCGGCCTACGCGGCCGGACTCGTCGAGAACGAGGCGGTGATCGTCGCCGCCTCCGGTACCTCCGGCGCCGGCAAGGCGGCCAAGCCGCACCTGCTCGGTTCCGAGGTCATGGGATCCATGTCCCCCTACGGGGTCGGCGGCCTGCACCGGCACACCCCGGAGATGATCCAGAACCTCAGCGCCGCGGCGGGGGAGCACGTCACCGTGTCCTTCACCCCCACCCTCGCGCCGATGCCCCGCGGCATCCTCGCCACGTGCAGCGCCAAGGCACGCCCCGGGGTCACCGCCGACTCCGTGCGCGCCGCGTACCAGAAGACCTACGCCGACGAGCCCTTCGTCCACCTCCTCCCCGAGGGGCGCTGGCCCGCCACCGCCTCCGTGTACGGCTCCAACGCCGTGCAGATCCAGGTGGCCCACGACCCCGCCGCGCAGCGGGTCCTCGCGATCAGCGCCATCGACAACCTGACCAAGGGCACCGCGGGCGGAGCGGTGCAGAGCATGAACATCGCCCTCGGACTCGACGAGACCACCGGGCTTTCGACGATCGGAGTCGCACCGTGAGTGTCACGGCAGCCAAGGGGTTCCAGGCGGCGGGCATCGCCGCCGGGATCAAGGAGAACGGCAACCCGGACCTGGCCCTGGTGGTCAACACCGGGCCCCGCCGCGCGGCCGCGGGCGTCTTCACCTCCAACCGCGTCAAGGCGGCCCCGGTGCAGTGGTCCGAGCAGGTGCTCAGGACCGGCAGGCTCTCCGCGGTCGTCCTCAACTCCGGCGGCGCCAACGCCTGTACCGGACCCAAGGGCTTCCAGGACACCCACGCCACCGCCGAGAAGGCCGCCGGCGTGCTCGGCGTCGGCGCCGTCGAGGTCGCCGTCTGCTCCACCGGCCTGATCGGCGTCCTGCTGCCCATGGACAAGCTGCTGCCGGGCGTCGAGACGGCCGCCGCCCAGCTCTCCGAGCACGGCGGCGAGAAGGCCGCCATCGCCATCAAGACCACCGACAGCGTCCACAAGACGTCCGTGGTGACCAAGGACGGCTGGACCGTCGGCGGCATGGCCAAGGGCGCCGGCATGCTCGCCCCGGGCCTGGCCACCATGCTCGTCGTGCTCACCACGGACGCCGACCTCGAGGCCGACGTGCTCGACAAGGCGCTGCGCGCCGCCACGAAGGTCACCTTCGACCGCGTCGACTCCGACGGCTGCATGTCCACCAACGACACCGTGCTGCTGCTCGCCTCGGGCGCCTCCGGAGTCAGCCCTGAGTACGCGGAGTTCGCCGAGGCCGTACGGGCGGTCTGCGACGACCTCGGACAGCAGTTGATCCGGGACGCCGAGGGCGCCAGCAAGGACATCAAGGTCGAGGTGGTGGGCGCCGCGAGCGAGGAGGACGCCGTGGAGGTGGGCCGCTCCATCGCCCGCAACAACCTCCTCAAGTGCGCCATCCACGGCGAGGACCCCAACTGGGGCCGCGTCCTGTCGGCGATCGGCACCACGAAGGCCGCCTTCGAGCCGGACCGGCTGAACGTCGCCATCAACGGCGTCTGGGTCTGCAAGAACGGGGGCGTCGGCGAGGACCGGGAGAAGGTCGACATGCGCTACCGCGAGGTCCACATCGTGGCGGACCTCGCGGCCGGCACCGAGTCAGCGACGATCTGGACCAATGACCTCACGGCCGACTATGTCCACGAGAACAGCGCCTACTCCTCTTGACGTGCCCGCTTGGTTGTCGCGGGTCCTCGCTGTCACCGACGAGGGTTCCTGTTTCACAGGCGAGCGCTCGCCCCAGGACGTGCCCGGCACAAGTCTTACCTCGCCTCCGCAGGCCAACACCGCCCGCCCGGCGGCTGATCCGAGATCTTTCCGAAAGTCGGTTATGACGGTCAATCACTCAGAAGAGGGAAAGTCCCCGACCCGTAAGCACACCGCGCTGCCCAAGGCCGAGATCCTCATCGAGGCGCTGCCCTGGCTGACCCGGCACCACGGCAAGACCGTCGTCATCAAGTTCGGCGGCAACGCCATGGTGGACGAGGAGCTGAAGGCGGCCTTCGCCCAGGACGTCGTCTTCCTGCGGCACGCCGGCCTGAGGCCCGTCGTCGTGCACGGCGGCGGCCCCCAGATCAGCCGGGCGCTCGACCAGCACGGCATCGTCAGCGAGTTCAAGGCGGGCCTGCGGGTCACCACCGAGGAGGCCATGGACGTCGTCCGCATGGTGCTGGCCGGGCAGGTGCAGCGGGAGCTGGTGGGCCTGCTCAACCAGCACGGGCCCTTCGCCGTCGGCATCACCGGCGAGGACGCGCACACCATCACCGCCACCAAGCACACCCCCCAGATCGACGGCGAGTCGGTCGACATCGGCCGGGTGGGCGAGATCACCGAGATCGACACCGGCGCGATCGAGGCGCTGCTCGCCGACGGCCGCATCCCGGTCGTCTCCTCGATCGCCCGCTCCGGGGACGACGGACATGTCTACAACGTCAATGCTGATACGGCGGCTGCGGCACTCGCTGCGGCGCTGGGCGCCGAGACCCTCATGGTCCTCACCGACGTCGAGGGCCTCTACGAGGACTGGCCGAACTCCGACGAGGTGATCAGCCGCCTGACCGCGAGCGAACTCGAGAAGCTGCTGCCGGAGCTGTCCTCCGGCATGGTGCCGAAGATGCGGGGCTGCCTGCACGCGGTGCGCGGCGGCGTGACCACCGCCCGCGTCATCGACGGCCGGGTCCAGCACTCGATCCTGCTGGAGATCTTCACCGACGAGGGCATCGGCACGATGGTCGTGCCGGACGAACAGGGGGAGTCGTGAGCGACCAGAGCGTGAGCAACCAGGGCATCAGCAACCAGGCACTGACCGCGCGCTGGCAGGGCGCCCTCATGAACAACTACGGCACCCCGCGGCTTGCCCTCGTCCGCGGCGCGGGCGCGAAGCTGTGGGACGCCGACGGCCGGGAGTACGTCGACTTCGTCGGCGGTATCGCGGTCAACGCGCTCGGCCACGCCCACCCCGCCGTCGTCGAGGCGGTCGGCCGGCAGATCGCCTCCCTCGGCCATGTCTCCAACCTGTTCGTCGCCGAACCGCCCGTCGCCCTCGCCGAACGTCTGCTCCAGCTCTTCGGCCGGGACGGCAGGGTGTTCTTCTGCAACTCCGGCGCCGAGGCCAACGAGGGCGCCTTCAAGATCGGCCGGCTCACCGGCCGGCCGCACATGGTCGCCACCCAGGGCGGCTTCCACGGCCGCACGATGGGCGCCCTCGCGCTGACCGGCCAGCCCGGCAAGCAGGAGCCGTTCCTGCCGCTGCCCGGCGAGGTCACCCACGTGCCCTACGGGGACGCGCGGGCGCTGGCCGCCGCGGTCACCGAGGAGACCGCCCTCGTCGTCATCGAGCCCATCCAGGGCGAGAACGGGGTCGTGGTGCCCCCGCCCGGCTATCTGAAGGCGGCCAGGGCGATCACGGCGGCCACCGGTTCGCTGCTGGTCCTCGACGAGGTGCAGACCGGGGTCGGGCGCACCGGGCACTGGTTCGAGTACCAGGCCCACGAGGGCGTCCTGCCCGACGTCGTCACGCTCGCCAAGGGCCTGGGCGGCGGGCTGCCGCTCGGCGCCACCGTCGCCTTCGGGCGCGCCGCCGACCTGCTCCAGCCCGGTCAGCACGGCACGACCTTCGGCGGCAACCCGGTCGCCTGCGCCGCCGGACTGGCCGTCCTGGACACGATCGCGGGCGAGGGGCTGCTGGAGAACGTCAAGCGGCAGAGCGAGAAGTTGCGCGACGGGATCGAGTCCCTGGACCACCCGCTGGTCGCCCACGTCCGGGGCGCGGGCCTGCTGCTGGGTATCGTGCTCACCGAGCCGCGCGCGCCCCAGGTGCAGCAGGCGGCTCAGGAAGCCGGGTTCCTGGTGAACGCGCCCGCCCCCGACGTCGTTCGGCTGATGCCGCCGCTGAACCTCGGCGACGACGAGGTGGACGCCTTCCTCGGGGCACTGCCCGGCGTCCTGGACGTGACAAACGGGGACGGATGATCCGGAGAATGAGACGACGATGAGTCAGCCGCAGAACGGTCAGAGCGAGGCCGGGCCGGCGGTGCCGCAGACCCGCACCGCCCGCCACCGCCGGATCGTGGACATCCTCAACCGGCAACCGGTGCGCTCGCAGAGCCAGTTGGCGAAGCTGCTGGCCGACGACGGGCTGAGCGTCACCCAGGCGACCCTCTCCCGCGACCTGGACGAGCTGAACGCGGTGAAGATCCGCAACACCGACGGCGACCTCATCTACGCGGTGCCCAGCGAGGGCGGTTTCCGCACCCCGCGCGCACCGCTGGGGGAGTCGGTGAAGGAGGAGCGGATGCGGCGGCTCTCGCAGGAGCTGCTGATCTCCGCGGAGGCCTCCGCCAACCTCGTCGTCCTGCGGACGCCTCCGGGGGCGGCGCAGTTCCTCGCCTCGGCCATCGACCAGGCCGAGCTGCACGACATCCTGGGGACCATCGCCGGCGACGACACGCTGCTGCTGATCAGCCGGGACCCCACGGGGGGACAGGCGCTGGCGGATCACCTGCTGAGGCTCGCGCAGAACGGCCAGTGACCCCGGCGCGAGGCCGGCCGGCTCTCAGCCCAGCCGGGCGGCGAGCCCGTGCGTGCACCTGACCTCGTCGCCCGCCGTGATCAGCAGCGCCTCCACGTCCGGCAACGAGTCCAGCCAGGCCAGGCCCTCGCGGGAGCCCATGGCGAACGCGGCCGTCGCCCAGCAGTCCGCCCAGGTCAGGCTGGGGGCCACCACGGTGACCGCGACCAGGTCGGTGATCGCCGACCTGCCGGTGCGCGGGTCGACGATGTGGGCGCCGCGCTCGGCCGTGCCCGACGTCGCCACCGCCAACTCGCTCGTACCCGCCGCGGAGACCACCGCCGCGAGTCCGCCGGGGCGCAGGGGGTCCGACACCCCCACCCGCCAGGGCCGCTGCGCGTCGGGGGCGCCGAGCACCTGCACGTCTCCGCCGCCGTTCACGCTGACCCCGCTCACCCCCGCCGCCGCGATCCGCCGGGCGGCCCGTTCGGCGGCCCAGCCCTTGACGATCCCGGTCGGATCCAGGCCACCCCGGTAACGCAGGCTGAACCAGCCGTCGCTGGCCCGTTCCGCCTCGGCGCCCAGGGCGAGCACCTCGGCGACCTCGGGGTCGCACTCCGTCACGGTGAGTTCACCGCGTGCCAGGCGGGAGAGCTGGCTGTCGTGCCGGTAGGTGCTGAACACCTCGTCGACCCGGTGCAGTCCGGCGACCGCCTCGCCCAGTGCCGCGGCCACCGCGTCGGACCGGCCGCCGCGGACGTCGAAGGAGAAGACGGTCCCCATGACCTCCTCCGCGTGCCGCACCGCCGCGGGGCCCGGCACCGACCCGGACACGGCCTCAGCCATCGGCCTTGTCCAGAGCCGACTGGAGGGACTTCCGGTAGCCGCCGCTGGTGTAGGTCGCTCCGGAGACGGTGTCGATGTCCGCGCTCTGCGCGGTGACGGCCTCCTGGTTGAGCCGGGGTACGGCCAGCGCGCTCTTCTGGCCGCTGACCCCGCCCTGCGGAGCCTGGACGGCTTCCGCCCTGGTGATCCTGCCGTCGCTGACGGTCAGCCGTACCTGCACGTCGCCGTACTCGGTCCGGGCCACGTCGCCCGTGACGGACCGCGTGCCCGTGCGCCGTGCGCCGCTGCCGCCCTGCGGCGACTCCTGCGCCGCCGCGGTCCGCTGCGGCGCCGCGCCGGCCGCCGCGGCGGCCGGGTCGGAGGCCGGCTTCAGCGACAGCAGCAGCACGATGCCGGACACGGTCGCGGCGCCGGCCAGCACGGCACGTCGGATGGGGTGGCTCTTCCTCATCGCCGATGAGCTCCTGAATTCCCGTGAGTCCCGTAGGTCCTGTGGTCTTCGCGGACGTTCCGCGTTCCCGTCGCTCACATCTCGAACGACTCGTGATGGATGCGGCGGGCGGGGACCCCCGCGCCGCGCAGTGCCTCGTACACCGACTGCGCGAAGCCGGGCGGGCCGCACAGGAAGACGTCGTGGCGGTCGATGTCGGCGATCTTGCGGCGCAGCGACTCGGCGGAGATGTCCGGGCGTTCCCCGTCCGGGCTGTTCACCGCGTACATCAGCCGGGCGCCGCGCTCGTCGGCGATCTTCGACAGTTCGCCCCACAGGGCCAGGTCCTGCGTGCTGTTGGCCCGGTACAGCAGCGTGATGTCGCCGGCCGCGCCGGGCAGCGTCTCGAACAGCGCACGCATCGGCGTGATGCCCACCCCGCCCGCCACCAGCAGTACCTTGCCGCGGCTGCGCCGGGACGCGGTCAGCGCGCCGTAGGGTCCCTCCGCCCACACCCGGGTGCCGGGGGCGAGTTCACGCAGCCGGGCGCTGTGGTCGCCGATCGCCTTGACGGTGATGCGCAGCGTGTCCGGGCGGGGCGCCGCCGACAGCGAGTACGGATGGGAGGAGAACCGCATGCCCGGCGCCAGGAACCGCCACCGGAAGAACTGCCCGGCCTCCGCGCCCATCCGGTGCAGCCTGTTGCCGCCGATCAGCACCGACACGATGCCCGGCGTCTCCTCGATCACCGCCTCCACCCGCATGCGGTGGCGCAGGTTCAGCCGGACCGGGGTGAGGATCCGGTACCAGACGACCAGCGCGGTCACCGCGCCGTACAGGCCGTACCAGAAGGTCCGCGCGGCCGGCTCCACGGCGAAGTCGTTGCCGGTGGTGATCTGGTGCCAGAACGTCAGGAACACCGCGGCGTAGGTGAACAGGTGCACGTGGTACCACGTGTCGTACGGCATCCGGCGGCGCACCGGGCCGATCGAGACCAGCCCGACGACCACCAGCAGACCGGCGCCGATCGCGGCCTTGCCCAGGTCGGGCAGCTGCTCGACGGACTCCACGGTCTGTCCCACGATGTCTTTGAACGACCTGCCGCCCTGGAGCGCGTAGCCCCACATGGTGAGCAGGACGTGCGCGAGGACCAGGCAGAGCGTGTACCGGCCGCTCATGGCGTGCCAGCGGGCGACCCGGTCGGAGCCCACCCGCCGCTCCAGGGCCGGCACCCGTGCCATCTGGAGCACGACCAGCGCCATCAGGTAGCCGGCCAGCAGGCCGGTGATCCGGCCCGCGTTCAGCACCCTCCCGGCGGTGCCGTCGACGGTCGGGGTGTTCGTCCACCACAGCCAGAGGACGCCCGCCGCGCCCGCCCAGACGGCGGCCAGCAGCGGGACGGCGGGGGAGCGGCGCGGCCGGATGCGGCGCATCGTCTGGCGCCGGGCGGCGCGGCCTCCTGCGAGCGTGGTGGTCACGGTTCCTCCGTGGACGGGGGCAAGGGGGGCGACGTGGTCCCTTGGCCCTGCAATACGTGCCACGGCGGCCTCGCGTTCAGTGTCCGGTGAGGTTCAGCGCCCGGCCGCGTCCAGCGCGGACTGGAGCGAGCGGCGGTATCCGTCGCTGGTGTACGTCGCGCCCGAGACGGTGTCGATGCTCGCGCTCTGCGCGGCCAGCGCCTCCCTGCGCAGCTGGGGGATGGCGTAGCCGCTGATCTCCCGGTCCCGCGGGTTGTCCGAGGGCTGGGCGAGTGCCGTCACGTCGGTGATCCGGCCGTCGACGAGCGTGACCCGCACCCGGACCGGACCCCAGCGGGTCTGCGCCGTCTCACCGGTGACGGTCCTGGTACCGGTGGACCGACCGGCCCCGCCGGCGCCGCCGGACACCCGGGGACTACTGCTCGGGGCCGGCGCGGGATCCGCGACGATCCGCGGCGGTGTGTGCGGCTTGAGCGACAGCAGCATCACCAGCCCGGAGACGGTGGCGGCGCTCGCCAGCACGACGCGGCGCAGCGGACGGTTCTTCCTCAACGCGTGCAACAGGGCCTCACAGCTCGAACGACTCGTGGTGGATACGGCGGTCCGGCACCCCGGCGGCGCGCAGCACCTCGTACACGTCCCGGGCGAAGGCGTGCGGGCCGCAGACGTACACGTCGTGTCCTGACAGGTCGGAGACGGCCGCGCGCAGGGACTCCACGGTGAGGGAGGGGCGTTCGCCGTGCGGGCCGTTGAGCGCGTACAGCACCCGTGCCCCGCGCCACCCCGCTATGGCCTCCAACTCGCCGCCCAGCGCCAGGTCTTCGGCCGTACGAGCCCGGTAGAGCAGGGTGACGTCACCGGGCAGCGTCTCGAACAGCGCGCGCAGCGGGGTGATGCCGACCCCGGCGGCGATCAGCAGGGACCTGTGCGAGGTGCGCCGGTCGGCGGTCATCGACCCGTAGGGTCCCTCCGCCCACACCCGGGTGCCCGGCCGCAGCAGCGGTACGGCCGCGCTGTGGTCGCCGAGTGCCTTCACCGTGATGCGCAGCAGGTCCGGACGGGGCGGCGCCGACAGGGAGTACGGCGTCGACGTCCAGCCCAGGCCCTCGGCGAGGAACCGCCAGCGGAAGAACTGCCCCGGCCGCGCGTCCAGTTCGTCCAGCCGGTCACCGCGCACGACGACGGAGTACACGCCCGGTGCCTCCTTGTGCACCGCCTCGATCCGCATCCGGTGGCGCAGGTTGAGCCGCACCGGGACCAGGATCCGGAACCACAGCACCAGGGCCGCGACGCCCAGGTACAGGGCGTACCAGACAACCGTGGCCAGGCTGCTGCCGGTGAACTCGGCGCCCAGCGCGACCTGGTGGCCGAAGACCAGGAAGACGGCGGCGTAGGTGAGCAGGTGCGTGTAGTACCAGAACTCGTGACTGGTCCGGCGGCGCACCGCGCGCGCCGAGGTGACGCCGACCGCGAACAGGATCACGGTGCCGGCGGTGGCCTTCAGCATCTCCGGGTAGTCCAGCACCACCGTGACCGCCTCGCGCAGCACGGAGGAACCGTCCTGGGCGGCGTACCCGGCGAGGATCAGCACCACGTGGGCGACCAGCAGGCACACCGTGTACCGGCCGGCCATCGCGTGCCAGCGCGCCACCCGGTCCGAGCCGATCCGGCGCTCCAGCAGCGGCACCCGCGCCATCAGGCCCACCAGCACCGCGCAGGCGTACCCGCACAGCAGGCCCGCGATCCGCCCGGCGCCGGTCAGCCAGCCCGCCGCACCCACGACGGAGGCGGTGCCGGACCACCAGAGCACGACCACCGCGGCGACTCCCGCCCACAGCAGCGCCAGCACCGCGCCCGCCGGGGAGCGCCGGGGCGCCAGCGGCACGGGCGGAGCCGTCCGCCGCTCGTACACCGTGGTCATCCGCTCTCCCGTTCCCTTCGCCGGTCCAGGACACAACTGTGCGGGGCGAACCTCTGAAGGAGCTCTGAGCCGAGGGCCGTGTGGGCGCACTCACAGGAAACTCAGAGGCCCCTTCCCTCGCCGTCCGGCCCGCGGACCGGCGATGCTGGAGGGGCCATGGACAGCTTCCGCCCGAGCCCTCACGGCCTGCCCGCCCTCACCCGCCTCGACGGCACCCCCGTGCGCGTCCTCGTCGTCGACGACGACCCCGACCTCGCCGAAGTGCTCTGCGGAGCCCTGCGCTACCAGGGCTGGGAGGTGCGCGCCGCGGGCGACGGGGCCGCGGCCGTCGCCGCGGCCCGGGAGGTGCAGCCCGACGCCGTCGTCCTCGACGTGATGCTCCCGGACACCGACGGATTCGCCGTGCTGCGCGAGCTGCACGCCGTGCGGCCGGACGTCTGTGTGCTCTTCCTCACGGCGCGGGACGCGGTGGAGGACCGCATCGCGGGGATCACCGCGGGCGGCGACGACTACGTGACCAAGCCGTTCAGCCTGGAGGAGGTGGTCGCCCGGCTGCGCGGACTGCTGCGCCGCGCCGGGATGGCCGGGCAGCCGGCGGCCGGCCCGCGGCTGACCGTGGGCGACCTGGTCATGGACGAGGACGCCCGTGAGGTCACCCGGGCGGGAGAGCTGATCGAGCTGTCCCCGACCGAGTTCGAGCTGCTGCGCTTCCTGATGGACAACCCGCGCC
This sequence comes from Streptomyces sp. NPDC052043, assembly GCF_044548235.1. NCBI lineage: Bacteria > Bacillati > Actinomycetota > Actinomycetes > Kitasatosporales > Streptomycetaceae > Streptomyces > Streptomyces sp. NPDC052043. The sequence goes on along the minus strand of NZ_JBIUBT010000008.1, from coordinate 182,524 downwards.
GGGTGCTGAGCAAGGCCCAGATCCTCGACCGCGTGTGGTCCTACGACTTCGGTGGCCAGGCCCATGTGGTGGAGCTGTACATCTCCTACCTGCGCAAGAAGGTGGACGCCGGACGCGAACCCATGATCCACACGGTGCGCGGCGCCGGGTACGTGCTGAAACCGGCGGGGCGATGACCGCGCCGCGACAGGCGAAGGCGCGACGGACGAAGGTGCGACAGGCGATGGCGCGACGGGCGTTGGTGCGGCGGATACGGCGTCTGCCCCGGCCGCACACCCTGCGGGCCCGGCTCACCTTCGGCCTGGTGGTGCTGCTGGCCGTCGGCTGCGCCGCCGTCGGCGTGGCCGCGGTCCTCGAACTGGACGGCTTCCTCACCGGCCGCATCGACCAGCAGCTCCAGCAGACAGGACCGGGCTTCCCGGAGAGCCTCGAGCACGGCACCGTCACGCCCACCAAGCCCTCCGACCACGACGGCGACGAGCGCGGCGACACCCGCCGCCAGGCCGCCGGTACCTTCGGCGCTCGGCTCCTCGGCGGCACGGTGACCCATACGGCCGTGGTCCCCTCCGGGGCCCGTCCCGGTTTCGAGGTCACCCTCACCGGCGCCGACCGCAGGGCTCTGGCCGTGCTCCCGGTGGACCGCGACGGGCACACGGTGCGCCTGTCCGACCTGGGGGAGTACCGGCTGGCGGCCTGGCCGGGCCGGGACGGCGACGTGCTGGTCACCGGGCTGCCGATGGCGCCGGTGCGGGCCGCCGTGCACCGGCTGGAACTGGTCGCGGGGACCGTCTCCGGGCTGGCCCTGGCCGTCGCCGGGGTCGCCGGCGCCCTGTGGGTGCGCTGGTCGCTGCGGCCGCTGACCCGGGTCGCGGAAACGGCCGCCCGGGTCAGCGAGCTGCCGCTCGCCAGCGGCGAGGTCGCGCTGCCGCCCCGCGCGCCGCGCGCCGACCCGCGCAGCGAGGTCGGGCGGGTCGGCGCCGCCTTCAACCGGATGCTCCACCACGTCGAGGACGCGCTGACCAAACGGCACGCGAGCGAGGAGCGGCTGCGCGGCTTCGCCGCCGACGCCAGCCACGAGCTGCGCACCCCGGTCGCCACGGTGCGCGGCCACGCCGAGCTGGCCCTGCTGCACCCGGGGCCGGTGCCGCCCGAGGTCACCCGGGCCCTGGAGCGCATCGCCGCCGAGTCCGCCCGCATGGGCGAGATGGTCGACGAGATGCTGCTCCTGGCCCGTCTTGACGCCGGACGTCCCCTGGAACGCCACCCGGTCGACCTCACCCGCCTGGTCCTGGACGCGGTGACGGACGCCCGGGCCGCGGGTCCGGGGCACCGCTGGACGCTGGAGCTGCCTCAGGAGCCGGTGACGGTGACCGGTGACGCCCACCGGCTCCAGCAGGTGCTCGCCAACCTGCTGGCCAACGCGCGTGCGCACACACCCGCGGGTACCAAGGTGACGGTGTCCCTGGAGCTGGAGTCCGACCGGGGGACGGACCCGGAGAGTGCCGCCACGGCCGTCCTGCGGGTGCACGACGACGGGCCCGGCGTGCCGGAGGAGGTCCAGCCGGGTGTCTTCGAGCGCTTCACCCGGGCCGACCGCCGCCGCGCCGACTCCTTCGGCGGCGCCGGGGCCGGCCTGGGCCTGTCGATCGTGGCGGCCGTGACGGAGGCCCACGGCGGCGGTGTCGGACTGGACAGCCGTCCCGGCTCCACGGCCTTCACGGTCCGGCTGCCGACGGGCGGCGCAGAGGTCAGTAACGGCTGATCGCGGTCGCCCCGCCCGCCGTGCCGATCGCGATGTGCGGCCGGCGCGCGGGATCCGCCCACGCCAGGATCCGCCGCATGGCCTCCCGCGGCACCGACACGCAGCCGGCCGTCGCCCCGGGTCCGTTGACGTGCAGGAAGATCCCCGCCCCCCGGCCGCGCACGGGGCGGGTGTAGTTGAAGCCGATGACGAGCGCGTGCGCGTACTGCCCCGGGTGGGCCGCCAGGTGCTCGGACTCGGCGGCCCGGCAGTCGGCGGGGCGCGGCTGGGTCCAGCGGTTGTAGGAGCGCGAGCCGTTGTCCTCGCACCACCAGGAGTCCGGGCCCACCCGCCGGTACCGCAGCCGTGTCCAGCCCGGCGCGGACGCGACGCCGAAGGCGAACGGCAGGGGGTACAGCCCGGTCGGTGTCGTATTCGTCCGCTGCCGCCGCGCCGTCCCCTCGACGAGCCCCCGCGCGCCGAACCGGGCCGGTGCCGAACCGGTACGGACCCAGCGTCCGCCGCGCCGGTCCCACCAGGTGACCGTGCCCGACGTGGCGCCGGTCCGGGCCGCGGAAGCGGTGATCAGCTGGGTGCCGCCACCGGTGTCCCGCATCCGCGCCGGCAGCGGCACCTCGCCCGCGGGAGCGGCACCGAGCGTGAGGAGGGAGAGGGCGGCGAGGACCGAGGCGGGACCGGGGCGCATGGCTCAGACCGTAGACGGCGGCAGCGGCAACGGCAGCCCGGGCAGTCCGTCCAGGCTGGTGGCCACGTGCTCCTTCCTGGTGAAGTAGTCGCTCAGCGAGGCGTCGTCCTCCCGCGCGAAGCGCCTGCCGTGCAGATCCCGGTCCGCCTCGTACGCCATGAAGGGCACCGCGTAGCCGCAGGTGTCCCGTACGAGTTCGGCGTGCACGACGATGATCGCGCGCAGTCCGTGCCGGGCGGGGTCGATGTCGGGGAAACGGGTGAGGAGCTCGCCGAAGCGCGGGTCGTCGCGGAAGACCGGCTCGCCCCGGCCGTGGACGCGCACGATGGTGGGCGGGCCCTGGAAGGCGCACCACATCAGCGTGATCCGGCCGTTCTCGCGCAGGTGGGCGATCGTCTCGGCGTTGGACCCGGCGAAGTCCAGATAGGCCACGGTGTGCTCGTCGAGCACCGCGAAGGAGCCCTTGAGGCCCTTGGGGGAGAGGTTGACCGTGCCGTCGCCGGACAGCGGGGCGGTCGCGGTGAAGAAGAGGGGCTGCTGCTCGATGAACGTGCGCAGCCTGCCGTCGATGCGTTCATACGTCTTTCCCATGTCCAGCGATTATCGAGGGAAAGCCGTTCGCCTGTCTAAAGGATTGCTGCCGGCGTCTCGCGCGCCCCGGCGCCGCGACGCGCCGCGGACGAGATTGACGAACCATGCAGAGTTCTGCATACTCATGCATATCAGCGAATGCAGTGTGAGGAGAATCCCGTGACCGAGCGCGTCGTACTCGCCTACTCGGGCGGTCTGGACACCTCCGTCGCCATCGGCTGGATCGCCGAGGAGACGGGCGCCGAGGTCATCGCCGTTGCGGTCGACGTCGGCCAGGGCGGCGAGGACCTGGACGTCATCCGCAAGCGCGCGCTCGCCTGCGGTGCCGTCGAGGCCGAGGTCGCCGACGCCAAGGACGAGTTCGCCGACGAGTACTGCCTCCCGGCGATCAAGGCCAACGCCCTGTACATGGACCGCTACCCGCTGGTCTCCGCGCTGTCGCGGCCGACGATCGTCAAGCACCTGGTCGCCGCCGCCCAGAAGCACGGCGCCGGCATCGTCGCCCACGGCTGCACCGGCAAGGGCAACGACCAGGTCCGCTTCGAGGCCGGCATCGTCGCCCTCGCCCCCGACCTGAAGTGCATCGCCCCGGTCCGCGACTACGCGATGACCCGGGACAAGGCCATCGCGTTCTGCGAGGAGAAGAACCTCCCGATCGCGACCACCAAGAAGTCCCCGTACTCCATCGACCAGAACGTCTTCGGCCGCGCCGTGGAGACCGGCTTCCTCGAGGACATCTGGAACGCGCCGATCGAGGACATCTACGAGTACACCCAGAACCCGGCCGTCGCCCGCGAGGCCGACGAGGTGGTCATCACCTTCAAGGAGGGTGTCCCGGTCGCCATCGACGGCAAGCCCGTCACCGTCCTGCAGGCCATCCAGCAGCTCAACGAGCGCGCCGGCGGCCAGGGCATCGGCCGGATCGACATGGTCGAGGACCGCCTCGTCGGCATCAAGTCCCGTGAGGTGTACGAGGCTCCGGGCGCGATCGCCCTGATCACCGCCCACCAGGAGCTGGAGAACGTCACCGTCGAGCGCGAGCTCGCCCGCTACAAGCGGCAGGTCGAGCAGCGCTGGGGCGAACTGGTCTACGACGGCCAGTGGTTCTCCCCGCTCAAGCGCGCCCTGGACGGCTTCATCAACGAGGCCAACCAGCACGTCTCCGGCGACGTCCGCATGACTCTGCACGGCGGCCGCGCGGTCGTCACCGGCCGGCGCTCGCAGGAGTCGCTGTACGACTTCAACCTCGCCACCTACGACACCGGCGACACCTTCGACCAGTCCGCCGCCAAGGGCTTCATCGACATCTACAGCCTGTCGTCGAAGATCGCCGCGCGGCGCGATCTGGCCTAGGCCCCGACCGGGCCCCGACGGGCCCGACCCGGCGCGGACCTCGCGTCACGGCGCCGGGTCGCCTCGCACGCACTAGCCTGACAGCCGCCTCCTCACTCACGGGTGGGGAGGCGGTCGCGCACATCGCCATCTCCGAGGAGCAAACCCAAGTGAGCAGCAACAGCGGTGACGTACGGCTCTGGGGCGGCCGTTTCGCCGACGGTCCCGCCGAGGCCCTGGCGAAGCTGTCCGCGTCCGTCCACTTCGACTGGCGCCTCGCGCCCTACGACATCGCCGGCTCCCGCGCCCACGCGCGCGTGCTGCACCAGGCGGGGCTGCTCACGGACGACGAACTGCGGCGCATGCTGGCCGGCCTCGACCAGTTGGAGGCGGACGTCGCCGACGGCTCCTTCACCGGCACCATCGCCGACGAGGACGTGCACACCGCCCTGGAGCGTGGCCTGCTGGAGCGCCTCGGCGCCGACCTCGGCGGCAAGCTGCGCGCCGGCCGGTCCCGCAACGACCAGGTCGCCACCCTCTTCCGCATGTACCTGCGCGACCACGCCCGGATCATCGGCGCCCTGATCGCCGACCTCCAGGACGCGCTCATCGGCCTGGCCGAGGCCCACCCGGACGTGGCCATGCCCGGCCGCACCCACCTCCAGCACGCCCAGCCGGTGCTGTTCGCCCACCACGTGCTCGCGCACGTCCAGTCCCTGTCGCGGGACGCCGAGCGGCTGCGCCAGTGGGACGAGCGGACCGCGGTGTCGCCGTACGGCTCCGGCGCCCTGGCCGGTTCCTCCCTCGGCCTGGACCCGGAGGCGGTGGCGCGGGACCTCGGCTTCGAGCGCGGCAGCGCCGGCAACTCCATCGACGGCACGGCCTCCCGTGACTTCGTCGCGGAGTTCGCCTTCGTCACCGCGATGATCGGGGTGAACCTCTCCCGGATCGCCGAGGAGGTCATCATCTGGAACACGAAGGAGTTCTCCTTCGTGACCCTGCACGACGCCTTCTCCACCGGCTCGTCGATCATGCCGCAGAAGAAGAACCCGGACATCGCCGAGCTGGCGCGCGGCAAGTCCGGCCGGCTGATCGGCAACCTGACCGGTCTGCTCGCCACCCTCAAGGCCCTGCCGCTGGCGTACAACCGCGACCTCCAGGAGGACAAGGAGCCCGTCTTCGACTCCTGCGACCAGCTGGAGGTCCTGCTGCCGGCCTTCACCGGCATGATGGCCACGCTCACCGTGCACCGCGAGCGGATGGAGGAGCTGGCCCCGGCCGGCTTCTCGCTGGCCACCGACATCGCCGAGTGGCTGGTCAAGCAGGGCGTGCCGTTCCGGGTGGCGCACGAGGTCGCCGGCGAGTGCGTGAAGGCCGCCGAGGCCGAGGGCAAGGAACTCGACGAGCTGACCGACGAGCAGTTCGCCAAGATCTCCGCCCATCTGACGCCCGAGGTGCGCACCGTCCTCAACGTCCCCGGCGCCCTCGCCTCCCGCAGCGGCCGCGGCGGCACCGCCCCGAGCGCGGTCGCCGTCCAGCTCGCCGAGGTCAAGGCGGACGTGGCGGCGCAGCACCAGTGGGCGGACGCCGGGAAGTAGCGGACGCCCGGAAGCATCGGCCCCGAGAGGGAGCGGACACCGGGAAGCCGCGGACGCCGGGAAACGGCGGTACGCGCCTGCCGGGGCATCACGGGCTACGTTGGGTCGACAGCCGTAAGGAACCGACCGGACGGAGCCCGCGATGCCCTTCGCCAGACTGGCCTCGGTCACGACGCCCACCTGCCACATCGGCCTGGGGCTCGCCGCCGTCGGACGGCCCGGTTACGTCAATCTCGGCCGGGACCGCGACCTCCCGGCCGACCGCACCGTCGACGCCCTGCGCGAGCGCACCCACGAACTCCTGGACGCCGCCTACGCGCAGGGCGTCCGCTACGTCGACGCCGCCCGCTCCTACGGCCGCGCCGAGGAGTTCCTCGCCGAGTGGCTCAGGGCCCGCCCCGACGCCGCCGACGTCGTCGTCGGCAGCAAGTGGGGCTACACCTACACCGCGAACTGGACCACCGACGCCGACCGGCACGAGGTCAAGGACCACAGCCTCGCCACCTACGAGCGGCAGCGTGCCGAGACCGCCGAACTCCTCGGCGACCGCCTCGACCTGTACCAGATCCACTCGCTGACCCCGGACAGCCCGGCGCTCACCGACGGGGAACTGCACGCCAGGCTCGCCGAGGCCGCCGCGGACGGCCTCACGATCGGCTTCTCCACCAGCGGGCCCGCCCAGGCCGACACCGTCCGGGCCGCGCTCGGCGTGACGGTCGACGGCGCCCCCCTCTTCCGTACCGTCCAGTCGACGTACAACGCCCTGGAGACCTCCGCGGCCGCCGCGCTCGCCGAGGCGCACGACGCCGGGCTGACGGTGATCGTCAAGGAGGGCATGGCCAACGGGCGGCTCGCCGAGCCGTACGCCCCCGAGGCGCTCAAGGCGGTCGCCCGGGAGACGGGCCTGGGCTGCGACGCGGTCGCCCTCGCCCTGATCCTGCGCAGGCCGTGGGTGGGAGTGGTCCTCTCCGGCGCCGCCACCCCGGGTCAGCTCGTCTCCAACCTCGAGGCCCCGGCCGTCGACCTGGACGAGGAGCAGCTCGCCCGCCTCGACGCGCTGGCCGAGGAACCTCGGGCCTACTGGGAGCGGCGCGGGCAGCTGCCCTGGCACTGAGCGCCCGCGGCACCCCTTTTTCCACCCGAGGTGAGCTGTTCCCGTCCGTGAGCGTGAGACACGCGCGCCCATGGTGAGACATCAATGTCTCACATGGGCTACTGTTGTCTCATGGCTGTCGATCGTGACCACGTGCTGCGCAGCGCAGCCACCCTGCTCACCCACAAGTCCACCGCCACCATGGACGAGGTCGCCAAGGCGGCCGGGATCAGCCGGGCCACGCTGCACCGCCACTTCGCCGGACGCGACTCGCTCGTCAGGGCGCTGGAGGCGCTCGGCATCGCCGAGTGCGAGGCCGCCCTCGACACGGCCCGCCTGGGGGAGGGGCCGGCCGGCGACGCCGTACGGCGCCTGGTCCGCGAGATCGAGCCGGCGGCCGGGCTGCTCTCCTTCCTCTACACGGAGAACCAGCTCTTCGAGGGCGAGGAGCAGAACGAGGGCTGGGCCCGGCTCGACGAGCGCATCTCCGAGGTCTTCCGGCGCGGCCAGCTCAGCGGCGAGTTCCGTATCGACCTCACCCCCGCCTGGCTCACCGAGGCCCTCTTCGGGCTCATCGCCTCCGGCGCCTACGTCGTGCTGAGCGGCAGGGTCGCCCCCAAGGACTTCCCTCACATGATCACCGAGCTGCTGCTCGGCGGCGCACTGCGCACGGACACATCACGGAACGAGGAATCATGACCAGCACCCTGCAGCCGGCTCGCGCGGCGGAGGTGGAGCAGCGTTCGGGCCGCTGGCTCGCGCTCTCCGTCCTCGTGCTCGCCGTGCTGCTGGTGGCCGTCGACGCGACCGTCCTCGGTCTCGCGACCCCCTTCATCAGTGAGGACCTCAGGCCCTCCGGCACCCAGCTGCTGTGGATCGGCGACGTCTACTCCTTCGTCATCGCCGGCCTGCTCGTCTCCATGGGCAGCCTCGGCGACCGCATCGGCCGCAAGCGCATCCTGCTCGGCGGTGCCACCGCGTTCGGCGCCGTCTCCGTGCTCAACGCCTACGCCACCACGCCGGAACTGATGATCCTGGCCCGGGCGCTGCTCGGCGTCGCGGGCGCCACCCTGATGCCCGCCACGCTCGCCCTGATCCGCAACCTCTTCCACGACCCGCGCGAGCGCAGCCTCGCCGTCGGCATCTGGGGCGCGACCGCCTCCGGCGGCACGGCCCTCGGCCCGATCGTGGGCGGCCTGCTGCTCGAGCACTTCTGGTGGGGCTCGGTCTTCCTCATCAACCTGCCCGTGATGGCGGTCCTCGTCCTGGTCGGCATCAGGACCCTGCCCGAGTCCCGCAACCCCGACCCGGGCCCGTGGGACCTGGCGAGCGTCGTGCTGTCACTGGTCGGCGTGGTCGGCGTCGTCTACGCGGTCAAGGAGGCCGCGGCACGCGGGTTCACCTGGCCGGCCCTGGCCACGGGACTGCTGGGCGCGGCCGCGCTGTACGGCTTCCTGCGCCGTCAGCTCCTGCTGCCGAAGCCGCTGCTGGACATACGGCTCTTCCGGAACCGGGGGTTCTCCGGCGCCGTCCTCGCCGACCTGCTGACCGTGCTCGGCATGTCCGGCCTGGTGTTCTTCCTCTCCCAGTACCTGCAACTGGTCCAGGGCAGGCGGCCGTTCGAGGCGGGCCTGTTCGAACTGCCGGCCGCTCTGGGCGCGGTGGCGGCCGGACTGGTCGCCGGCCGGGCGGCCCGGCGCTTCTCGGTGCGGGGCGTGGTCTCCGGCTCGCTGGCCGCCATCGGAGTGGGGCTGGCCGCGCTGACCACCCTCAGCGTGAGCACCGGCTACCCGCTGCTGGGCACGGCCCTGCTGGCGGTCGGCGTCGGCGCCGGCTTCTCCTTCACGGTCACCGCCGACGTGATCCTCTCCAGCGTGCCCAAGGAGCAGGCGGGCGCTGCCTCGGCGGTCTCCGAGACGGCGTACGAACTGGGCGCGGCCCTCGGCATCGCCCTGCTGGGCTCCATCGTGACCGGCGTCTACCGCGGCTTCACCGGCCCGGCGGGCACACCGTCCGCCGCCCACGAGTCGCTGGGCGGCGCGGTCGAGGCGGCGGCGGGTCTGCCGGCGCACACCTCCGCGGCCCTGTTGCACGCGGCCAGGGAGTCCTTCGTCCACGGCCTGCACCTGGCGTCGGGCGCGGGAGCGGCGGTCCTGCTGGCCACGGCACTGGCGGCGTGGTTCCTGCTGAAGGGCCAGAAGCTCTGACCGGAGGGCCGAAGGCCCTGAACCCCGGCCGCCGGAGGCCTACGCGGCCTTTGCCTTGGTTGCGTACATGTCGACGTACTCCTGCCCGGACAGCCGCATGACCTCCGCCATCACCGAGTCGGTCACGGCCCGCAGGACGTACCGGTCCCGGTCCATGCCCTCGTACCGGGAGAACTCCATCGGCTCGCCGAAGCGGACGGTGACGCGGCCCGGCCGGGGCAGACCCGTGCCGCCCGGCTGGAGCTTGTCGGTGCCGATCATGGCGAACGGGACCACGGGCGCCCCGGTCATCAGGGTGAGCCGGGCGATGCCGGTGCGGCCGCGGTACAGGCGGCCGTCGGGGGAGCGGGTGCCCTCCGGGTAGATGCCGAACATCCTGCCCTCCTCCAGCACCCGGCGGCCGGTCATCAGCGCGGCCACACCGCCCCGGCCGCCGTCACGGTCGACGGGGATCATGCCGACGCCGGTGAAGAACCAGGCCATCAGCCGGCCCTTGAGGCCCTTCCCGGTGACGTAGGCGTCCTTGCCGATGAAGAAGACCTGACGGTCGCAGACCAGCGGCAGGATCATCGAGTCGATGAAGGTCAGGTGGTTTCCGGCCAGGATGACCGGGCCGTCGCCCGGAATCCGCTCCGCGCCCTCCGCCCGTAGGCGGAACATCAGGCGCATGATCGGGCCGAGCACTGCCTTGATGAGCGCGAAGCGGGACAACGGGCCCTCCGGTGTCTGGAGATGTCGAGGGATTGAGTATGAGTCTGTGCAGGTGAGGACGATACTCGCGGCCCGGGGCCGAATGCACATCGGGCTCACCGCCTCTTACACACTGTTGACATACGTTTACCTGCGACGGAGTACGTTTCGCCCCGGTCACCCGAACGGAACGGTGTGATGGAGGTCGCTCGCCGTCCGCGCAGAGCGAAAGGCCCTGAGTGCGCCTTCCCGGGCCGGGCCGGAACATGCCGACGGGCCGTCACCCGTCCGGCGGACGGCGCCCCTTGTGTCCCGTACGGCCTCCGGCGACACCCGGCGTCACGCCGGTGTTCGCCACGCGGCCTCCCGTCCGTCACCGGCACCCCCCTACGATCGGCGCGCACGGACGACACGAGACCAGGAGGCGGTCATGGGTACGCGGGAGTCGGACGAGCAGGGACGCGGCACCGGACGCAGGGCGGTGCTCGGGGCCGCGGTGCTGGGCGCGGGCGGAGCGGTCCTCGGACTGCCCGGCGCGGCCAGAGCCGCCCGGGGCGCGGCAGCCGGCGGGCGGCAGGGCGGCGGGCAGCAGGGCGATGGCCGGAAGAGCGGCGGGCTGAAGAGTCTGCCCGTGCCGACGATCGTCGGCCACCGGGGCGCCAGCGGCTACCGGCCCGAGCACACCTTCGGCTCCTACGACCTGGCCCTCGACCTCGGCGCCCATGTCGTCGAGGCCGGTGACCTGGTGCCGACGAAGGACGGTCACCTCGTGTGCCGGCACGAGCCGGAGATCGGCGGCACCACCGATGTCGCCGACCACCCCGAGTTCGCCGCCCGCAGGACCACCAAGACCCTGGACGGGGTGCCCACCACCGGCTGGTTCACCGAGGACTTCACCCTCGCCGAGCTGAAGACGCTGCGTGCGGTCGAGCGCATCCCGGCCAACCGCCCCCACAACACCCTCTACAACGGACGCTGGGAGATCCCCACCTTCGAAGAGGTCCTGAAGTGGCAGGACGAGCAGACCCGCAAGCGCGGTCGGCAGGTGTGGATCTACCCCGAGACCAAGCACCCGACGTACTTCCGCAAGCTGGGCCTCGATCTGGAGGAGCGGATCGCCGCGCTGCTGCGCAAGTACGGCAAGGACAAGAAGGACTCCCCGGTGATCCTCCAGTCCTTCGAACCGGGCAGCGTCCAGCGGCTGCACCGGCTCGTCGGCAATCCGCTCGTGGTGCTGCTGTCGGACGCGCCGAGCCGCCCCTGGGACTTCGTCGAGGCGGGCGATCCGCGTACGGTCGCCGACCTGATCACGCCCAAGGGCCTGAAGGAGATCGCCTCCTACGCGCAGGGCATCGGCCCGACCGTCGACCTGGTCATCCCCAAGGACGCGGACGGCAACTTCACCAAGCCGAGCACGCTCGTGAGGGACGCGCACGCCGCAGGCCTGATCCTGCACCCCTACACCGTCCGCAACGAGAACCCGTTCCTGCCGCCCGCGTTCCGCAAGGGCACCGCCGCCGACGCCTACGGTGACGTCTTCGGCGTGTTCCAGGCCTACTTCGCCACCGGCATCGACGGGATCTTCACCGACAACGCCGACGCCGGACTGCTCGCCCGCGAGGACTTCCTGAGCGGCCCGCACCGCAACCGCTGAACCCCGCCGCCCCGTTCGGGGCGCGCCACGGCCGTACCGGCAGCCCGCGCCGGGACGGCCGTGGCGTTTGGGGTGAGTTGGGTATCTCACAGGGCAACACGGGCCTGGAAGGTCCTAGTTGTCCGGAATGCCCGCAAAAGTTGACCGAACGGGAGGTTGCGGCCCGCGCGGCGCGGGGATAGGAGTGAAGGACGACCGGCGATCAAGTGAGCGGGAGGCGTGCGCACATGGGCATGAGCGTGACCATCTCTGCGGCGGCCGAACAGGACGCGGAGCAGATCTTCAGGTTGCAGTACCTGTGCTTCCAGAGTGAGGCCGCGCTGTACGGCAACTACCGCATCGACCCGCTCGTCGAGAGCCTCGACTCGATCCGTCACGAACTCGCCGAGGACTGCGTCTTCGTGGCGCGGCTCGGCGACGAGGTGGTCGGCTCGGTGCGCGGCCGGGTGACCGAGGACGGTGCGGCCCTCATCAGCAAGCTCTGCGTTCACCCGCGCCTCCAGGGGCACGGCATCGGCGCCCGGCTGCTGCGCGCGGCCGAGGCCGCGCTGGCCGGGGAGCGCGGCGCCACCAGGTTCCGGCTGCACACGGGCCACCGCAGCGAGGGAAACCTGCGGCTGTACCGGCGCGTGGGCTACCAGGCGGTCGGCACCTCCCAGGGCACCGACGGCGTACTGATGATCATCCTGGAGAAGCCGGACGGCAGCTACGCGGCGACCGCGTAGCTGCCGGCGGTCGGGACCCGGATCAGGCTGCTTGCGGCTGCTGCTTCCGCGCCCTGCGCAGCCAGTACATGGCCGACAGCGGGAGCAGCACCGGGATGAAGACGTAGCCCCGGCCGTAGTCCGACCACACGGTCGCGTCGGGGAACGCGGACTGGTCCAGGAGCGTCCACGTGCCGACCGTCAGCACGCCCGCCAGCTCGGCGACGCAGCACGCCAGCGCGGCCCTGCGCGCCTTCTCCCCGCCCCGCACCAGCGAGTACGTGATGAAGCCGTAGACGACTCCGGCGACCGCGGACAGCGAGTAGGCGAGCGGCGCCCGGTCGAACTCCGTGGCGATCTGGTACACCGAGCGCGACACGGCGCCGACGACCATCACGCCGTACAGCCAGACCAGCAGGATGCCCGGACCGCTGATGAGCCGCGCCCCGGCCGGCTTCTCCTCCATGGCGCTCCTCTCACCTTCCCCAGATGTCATAGAGCCGCACCTCCAGAACCGCGAGGACCACGCCGCCCGCCGCGGCCGTCACCGAACCCCAGCGGGTGCGCTCGGTCAGCGACATGAGCCCGGCCGCCGGGACGCACGCGAAGGCTCCCAGCAGATACGCGACGAAGATCGTCGTGCCCTGCGCCGGCTTCTCGCCCCGCGCCAGCGCCACGACCCCGACCACCAGCTGGACCAGGGCGAGCAGCGACACCAGGGCCATGCCGATGAAGTGCCAGTCCTTCGTGGGCTGGTCACGGTAGGCCGCCCAGCCGCACCAGGCGGCGAGCAGCAGCGCGGCGACGCCGGTCACCAGCGTCAGGGCATCAAGCATGCCGCCGACCTTATTACGGGGGTTACGTCCCGCCGCGCCCGGCCCGGCTCCGTGGACCCGGCGCCCGCCGGTGCCGCTTCCCCGGGTGCGGCGCCGTGGCGTTGGCCACAGTCCGCCGGTCCCCGGACCCGCCTCGACCGCGCGGACCGACGCCCGAGGGCCTTGTCCGCACTGGTCACGGGCGCGAAACCCCAGGTCCGTGCCGCATTTCCAGCTGTCCATGCGTGTCCGGCATGTGGACAGCGATGGCCTCCGGTCCCTGCGTCTCTGGTTTACTGACCGCATGACCACGACGAGCGACCGCACCCCTGCGACCGAGGCGACTGTCCCGCCCGGTGCTCGTTGTATGTGTCCTGTACGTCGAATGTGCGCCTTCTAGAGGGCCCCTGTACCAGCTGAGCCTCGCGCCCCGAAGCGAGAGCCCGCGCACGTCCGCACCCGCGTCCGGTCCGCCCGGCGCCCGCGGCCGAGCCACGCCCCCCGCGCACACGTTTCTCCCGGTTTGAGCACCTCTGCGAGAGCTGTGCCGCGTTCTGGCGCCCCCCGACCATGAATGCCGTGCCCGGCGTCCACGACGCGCCGCGCACTCGACAGTGACGGAAACCCACGTGATCACCACATCGGGCCTCACCAAGGTCTACAGTTCGCGCGGCCGCGAGATCACCGCGCTCGACGGCGTCGACCTGCACGTCCGCGAGGGCGAGGTGTACGGCGTCATCGGCCAGTCCGGCGCCGGCAAGTCCTCGCTCATCCGCTGCGTCAACCTGCTGGAGCGCCCCACCTCCGGCACGGTCACCGTCGCCGGACAGGACCTCACCGCCCTGGCCGGCCGCGGCCACCGGGCGGGCAAGGAGCTGCGACGGGCGCGCAGCCGGATCGGCATGGTCTTCCAGCACTTCAACCTGCTGTCCTCGCGCACCGTCCAGGACAACGTCGAACTGCCGCTGGAAATCCTCGGCACCTCGGGGAAGGAACGTTCCCGCAGGGCGCTCGAACTGCTCGACCTCGTCGGTCTCGCCGACAAGGCCCGGGCCTACCCCGCCCAGCTTTCCGGCGGCCAGAAGCAGCGTGTCGGCATCGCCCGCGCCCTCGCCGGCGACCCCAAGGTGCTGCTGTCCGACGAGGCCACCAGCGCCCTCGACCCGGAGACCACCCGCTCCGTCCTCCAGCTGCTGCGCGACCTGAACCGGCAGCTCGGCCTGACGGTCCTGCTCATCACGCACGAGATGGATGTCGTGAAGTCCGTCTGCGACTCGGCGGCGCTCATGGAGAACGGCCGCGTCGTCGAGTCCGGCACGGTGAGCGAACTCCTCGCCACCCCGGGCTCCGAGCTGGCCGCCGCGCTCTTCCCGGTCGGCGGGGAGGCCTCCGGCGACGACCGGACCGTCCTCGACGTCACCTTCCACGGCGAGAGCGCCACCCAGCCCGTCATCTCGCAGCTGTCCCGCACGTACAACATCGACATCTCGATCCTCGGCGCCGCCATCGACACGGTCGGCGGCCTCCAGGTCGGCCGGATGCGCATCGAACTCCCCGGCCGCTACGAGGACAACGTGGTGCCCATCGGCTTCCTGCGCGAACAGGGCCTGCAGATCGACGTCGTCGACCACGACCCGGCCGGGCAGCCGGTGCTGGTGAAGGAAGGTGCCAAGTGACCTGGTCCGAGATGGAACCGCTGCTGTCCCAGGCCAGTTGGGACACGCTCTACATGGTCGGCTGGTCCACGCTCGTCGCCGTCGTCGGCGGACTGCCCCTCGGCGTCCTGCTGGTCCTCACCGACCGGGGCGGGCTGCTGCAGAACGTCGTCGCCAACAAGGTGATCGGGCAGGTCGTGAACATCACCCGCTCGATGCCGTTCATCATCCTGATGGTGGCCCTGATGGGCTTCACCCGCTTCGTCACCGGTACGACCATCGGGCGCGAGGCCGCCATCGTGCCGCTGGCCATCGGCGCCATCCCCTTCTTCGCCCGGCTCGTCGAGACCTCCGTCCGCGAAGTGGACGGCGGGCTGGTCGAAGCCGTCCAGGCGATGGGCGGCAACACCTGGACCGTCGTACGCAAGGTCCTCGTACCCGAGTCCCTGCCCTCGCTGATCGCCGGCACCACGACCACGGTCGTCACGCTCATCGGCTACTCGGCGATGGCCGGCACGGTCGGCGCCGGGGGGCTCGGCGACATCGCCATCCGCTACGGCTACCAGCGCTTCGAGACCCAGCTGATGTGGATCACCGTCGCGATCCTCGCCGTGGTCATCTCGGCCATCCAGCTCGCCGGCGACTTCGCGGCCCGCGCACTGGACCGCCGCTCCGGCCGCTCCGGCCCGGCGCCGAAGCTGCGGCTGCTGAAGGCCGGCGAGCCCGCGACCGCCGGCGCCGGCAAGGCCGCCTGAAGCCCCTCCTCCCCAGACTCCCCGTTCAAGGGGTCGCACCACCCAAGGAAAGGCACTTTTCGTGCGTAACACCACCAAGATCGCCGCTGCTGTCCTCGCCGCCGGAGCCCTCACCCTCGGGCTCACCGCCTGCGGCTCGGAGTCCGGCTCCGGCTCCGCCAAGGCCGACACCGACGCCGCGCTGACGGTCGGCGCCACCCCCAACCCGCAGGGCGAGATCCTCACTTACGTGAAGGACCACCTGGCGAAGAAGGCCGGCCTGAAGCTGGAGGTCAAGGAGTTCACCGACTACGTGACCCCGGACACGGCCGTCCAGCAGGGCCAGCTCGACGCCAACTACTTCCAGCACAAGCCGTACCTCGACGACTTCAACAAGAAGAACGGCACCGACCTGGTGCCGGTGCCGGGCGGCGCGGTGCACCTGGAGCCGCTCGGCGTGTACTCGAAGAGCGTCAAGAAGCTGGCCGACCTGAAGAAGGGCGCCACCGTCGCGGTGCCCAACGACACCACCAACGAGGCCCGCGCGCTGAAGCTGCTCGAGGCGAACGGCCTCATCAAGCTGAAGGCCGGCGCCGGATACGACGCGACCCCCAAGGACGTCACCTCCAACCCGAAGAACATCCAGTTCAAGGAGCTGGAGGCGGCCCAGCTGCCGCGCTCCCTCGGTGACGTCGACGCCGCGGTGATCAACGGCAACTACGCGCTGGAGGCCAAGCTCAGCCCGGCCAAGGACGCCATCGCCGCCGAGGCCGCGCAGGGCAACCCGTACGCCAACATCCTCGTCGTGAAGAAGGGCAACGAGAACGACCCGCGGGTGAAGAAGCTGGCCAAGCTGCTCACCTCGCCCGAGGTGAAGAAGTTCATCGAGGACAAGTACAACGGCGCGGTCGTCCCGGCGTTCTGATCCGCACGACCGGCACCTGCACGACGCACGGGGTCCGCGCCCTCACCGGGTGAGGGCACCCCCACGCCGTTCCGGCAGTGGGGGAGGACCCCGTGGTGCGGTTCAGTGCTTTCATGCTGCATGCTGGGCAGTTCAGCAGGGCCCTGAAGGTTCTTCCGACGGTTACGGAGCGGCGCATGAACAGCACCTTCCCCAACATCTCCATCAGCACGGAGCGGTTGGTGCTGCGTCCCCTCGAGGAGGACGACGTACCCGCGCTGGCCGAGATGATGAACGACGAGCAGGTCGCGGCCTGGACCGACGTCCCCCAGCCCTTCACCGAGGACGGGGCCCGGACCTGGGTCGACGAGTACGCCCCCGCCGAACGCGCCGCCGGCCGGGGTCTGGACCTCGCCGTCGCCGAGTTCCTCACCCAGCGGCTGGTCGGCATCGTCCAGCTGACCAAGGCCGACTGGCACGTGCGGTCCGCCGAACTGTGCTACATCGTCGCACCCTGGGCGCGCGGGGAGGGCTACGCCGCCGAGGCCGCGCTCGCCACCGCGCAATGGCTCTTCGGCGACCAGAAGTTCGAACGCATCGAGCTGCGCACGGCCGCCGACAACACCGCCTCCCAGCAGGTCGCCCAGAAGATCGGCTGCATCAGCGAGGGCGTGCTGCGCAACGCCTGCATAGCCCACGTCCGCACCGAGGACGGCTCGTGGACCGACCTGCGCACCGACTTCATCGTGTGGAGCCTGCTGCCGGAGGACCTGGAGGGCGCGGGCGAACAGCTCGCCGGGTCCTGCGGCTACACGTCCTTCTCGGAATGGAACTGAGCCGCCGCGACCCGCGGGCGCACCCGCCCCGCCCCGCCGCGCACCGGACAGCTCCACCGGGTACGCTCGCGGAACACGCTCTCGGGCGTCCGCACCCCCACGACCTGCGCAATCCTGGAGACTGACGACGATGGCCGACCGGGTCACGGTGATCGGCTGGGACGGTTCGCCGCTGACCGACGCGGCGCGCGGCGCCCTGGGCGCCGCCACCCTCGTGGCCGGCGCGGCCCACCACCTGGCGCTGCCCGAGGTACCGCGCACCGCCGAACGCGTCCGACTCGGCAGTGTCCCCCTCGCCGCCCGCCGCATCGCCACCCACCGCGGCACCGCGGTCGTGTTCGCCGACGGCGACCCGGGCTTCTTCGGAGTCGTACGGGCCCTGCGCGCACCGGAGTTCGGCCTGGAGGTGGAGGTCGTCCCCGCCGTCTCCTCCGTGGCCGCCGCCTTCGCCCGCGCCGGGATGCCCTGGGACGACGCCCAGGTGGTCGTCGCGCACAAGCGCACCCTGCGCCGCGCGGTCAACGTGTGCCGCGCCCACGCCAAGGTCGCCGTGCTCACCGCCCCCGGTGCCGGACCCGCCGAACTCGGCCTCCTCCTGGACGGCGTCCACCGCACCTTCGTCATCTGCGAGGAGCTCGGCACCGAGCGCGAGCAGGTCACCGTCGTCACCTCCGACAAGGCCGCCGACCACACCTGGCGCGACCCCAACGTCGTCATCGTCATCGGCGGCCGGAGCGGCGGCGAGGGCGGCGAGTGGATCGCCGGGCACGACCCCGGCCAGGGGCCGCGCGGCTGGACCCAGCCCGCCGAGGTCTACGGCGGCGGGCTCGGCGAGGGGGAGACGGAGCTGCTCCGGGCCGCCCAACTCGCCCGCCTCGGACCGCGGGTCGGCGACCTCGTGTGGGACATCGGCTGCGGCAGCGGCGCCTTCGCCACCGAGGCCGCGCTCGGCGGCGCCGCCGTCATCGCCGTCGACCGGGACGCACGGGCCTGCGCCCGCACCGAGTCGGCCGCGCAGCGCTTCGGAGTCCGGACGCAGGTGGTGCACGGCACCGCCCCGCACATTCTGGAGAATCTGCCCGAACCGGACGTCGTCCGCGTCGGCGGCGGGGGAGTGGCCGTGGTCTCCGCGGTCGCCGACCGGCGTCCGCAGCGGATCGTCGCCCATGCCGCGACCCGGGACGAGGCCGAACTCGTCGGCCGCGACCTCACCGAGCACGGATACCGGGTCGAGTGCGCCCTGCTCCAGTCCGTCGCGCTCGACACGCGCGCCTGGACGGAGACGGAGCGCAGCGTCGTGTTTCTGCTCAGTGCCGTGCTGCCCGAGCGCGCCCCGTGATCGGGTTGTCCTACCGCTCGCGGTAGGCTGGCCGATTGTTGCACCGCACCGGGTGGTCCGGAAGTTCGTTCGTCAATGTCCGGAAAACCCACCCGATTCAGGGCGGGTGTGGTACGGCAGACCCGGAGAACGCGCAACGTGGCGCAGTCCACAGCGGGCCGTCGCGGATCACGCTGTCGCGGTGGCCGGACGACCGCGAGAATGCCACTCAATGGCTTTGTCGCCTTTTCCGGGCGGGTTGTTCGTGCCGCACGGCGCGGACGCTCGTTCTCCACTGGGGGCGGTCGGTGCGCCGTTCCGGGTGAGCAGGTCGTAGGAGCACTAAACCGATGGGCGAGGGGTACGCATGACCGACACCGGCCAGGTCCCGGGCGAGGGACTGCCGGAGAGCGCAGGCATGGTGGAGCAGCCGGGCGTCTCCGCGCACGGTGCGTACGCCTACCTCTCCGAGTCTCCCGCCCAGGACGAAGACCTGCTGCTGCCGGGCTACCACGGAGCGTGGGGCAACGAGGTGGCCCCGCCCGCCCCGGAGCCGGTCCTCGAGGCCGTCCACCAGCCGGGCCCGCACGAGACGGCCGGCCGCGACACCGGCTCCGTCGACCTCGGCGGTGTGCGGCACCGCGACCAGGCGGCCACGCCGCCGGCCGGGATCCCCGCGGCGGTGCCCCCGCGCCGGCCGCTGCACCTCGGTCCGCCGATCCCCGACGCCTCCGCGAGCCCGGTCCGTTCCCTGGCCGACCGCGGCCCCGCGGACGCGCCGGTCCGCCGGCCCGGACCGCCCACGACCGGCCCCGAGTACCTCGACGTCCCGCAACTGCGCGAGATGGCCCCGCAGGGCGCCGCGCCCTGGGGCGCCCGGCCCACCGTGGCGACCCCCGAGACGGGCGCCGGGGCGGGGACCGCGGAAACGGTTGTCCCGGACCCGGCCCCGCAGCCGGTCGGCGCGGCCCAGGCCGCCGTCGCCCCGCAGGGCCCGGACGCGAGCCACCTGCCGACGGCAGGTCAGGGTCCCTTGGCCGACCCGACGGTGACCGGCGGCCGGACACCGGAGGGTGCCGGTACCGCCGTTCCGATGGCCGGGGTTGAGCCCGGTGGTGTCACCGAGGGCGGTCCGCGGTCGGATGCCACCGGTGTTGCTCTCGGTGCTGCCCTGCCGGACGGCGGGCAGGGTGGGCAGATGCCCGAGGGCGGTTCGCTGTCGGTGGGTGTCGGGGTGGTTCCCGGTATGGCCGTGCCGGTGGCCGGGGTTGAGCCCGGGTCCCAGTCCGAGGGTGCCGTCGCAGAGGGTGTCCCGGGTGCTGGTCAGGTGTCTGAGGGCGGCCAGGTGCCCGAGGGCGGTCCGCTGTCGGTGGGTGCCGGGGTGGTTCCCGGTGCCGCCGTGCCGGTGGCCGGGGTTGAGCCCGGGCGTCAGCTCGAGGGTGCCGTCACAGAGGGTGTCCCGGGCGCCGGTCAGGTGCCGGAAGGCGGGCAGGTGTCCGAGGACGGGCCCCAGTCGGAGGGTGCCGTCGCCGGGGTTGTCCCGGGTGCGGGTTTGTTCCCGGCCGGTGGCCTGACGCCGGAGGCGGGGCCGCAGTTGGAGGGTGCCGGTGTTGCTTCCGGTGCCGCCGTGCCGGATGGCGGGCAGGGCGGGCAGGTGCCCGAGGCCGGTCCGCTGTCGGTGGGTGCCGGGGCCGTTCCCGGTGCTCCCGCGCCGATGTCCGTGGCCGCGCCCGGCGGAGCCGCGGAGCCCGCGCACGCTCCGGGCGGTGCGCACGGTCCGGACAGCGCGCAGGTGACTGACGGCATGCAGGTGCCCGAGTCCGGCGACGTCCCCGAAGGTGCCGCCGAGGCCGCGCAGGCCGGTGAGCCCGCGGAGGCCGCGCGGGCAGGCGTTCCCGCCGACGCCGTGGCCGCCGCCGAGACGGCGCACGCGACCGGCACCGGCCCGGAGGGCGTGCAGGCCGGGCCCGTGCCCGCCGCCGCGCACACCCCCGAGGCGGGCCAGACCCCGGAAGGGGCCGCTGAGCAGGCCGCCCAGGCCGACGTCACGCAGGTTTCGGGGGCCGTCCACACGGCTCGGACCGGCGACACCGCCGCGACTCCCCTGACGGCAGGTCAACCGGCCGAGGCGACGCGGCCTCAGCCGCAGACCGCCGACGCTTCCGAAGCCGCGCCCGTACCGGCGGCTCCCACCGAGGCCACCGCGACGCCCGCCCCGGTCACGGAACAGCCGGTCCCGGAGGCGCCCATCGCCGCGGAGCCCGCCCCGCAGGACGCGGCCGGCACCGCCACCGAACCGGCCGCCGCTCACCTCGCGGACCCCGCCGTCCAGGATGAGCCCGCCGACGCCGCCCCCGGGGCCACCGGAACGGCCGGCCCCCAGCCCGCCCGGCCGGACGCGGCGACGCCGCCCGCGGACCCGGCGCCGGACGAGCACACCCACGGCGTGCCCCTCCGCCCCGGCGTCCCCCTCCAGCCGCAGCCCGGCCAGACCCTCGGAGAATTCGTGCCGGTCGAGGGCTCGGTGCCCACCACCCCGCACCTGGCCCCCACCCCGCCGCACCCCATCGTCGTCCCGGCGGACCAACTCGCTCCGGAGGACCCCGTCACGGTTCCCGCACCCCGCGACGGCGACGCGCCCGCCGCGTCGGCCGAGGAGCCCGCGCCCGATGCCGTCCAGCACGCGGACGACCTGGACACCCACGGCGCCGACCCGGAAGAGACCCGGGAGGAGACCACCCCCGCGCAGGCGCAGGCACCGCGGCCCGTCGGCCCCGCCGCGCCCGGCTACGACGAGGCGGAGCGCGAGGCCGTGCTCAAGGTGATGCGCGAGCGCCGCGACATCCGCAACGGCTTCCGCGCCGACCCCATCCCGCACGAGGTGCTGCTGCGCGTCCTGGAGGCCGCTCACACGGCACCCTCCGTGGGCCACTCGCAGCCCTGGGACTTCGTCGTCATCCGCTCCGCCGAGACCCGGCAGGCGATGCACGAACTGGCCATGCGTCAGCGCGACGCGTACGCCAAGTCGCTGCCCAAGGGCCGGGCGAAGCAGTTCAAGGAACTGAAGATCGAGGCCATCCTCGACACCCCGGTGAACATCGTCGTCACCGCCGACCCCACCCGCGGCGGCCGGCACACCCTGGGCCGCCACACCCAGCCGCAGATGGCGCCGTACTCCTCCGCGCTCGCGGTCGAGAACCTCTGGCTCGCCGCCCGCGCGGAAGGCCTCGGCGTCGGCTGGGTGAGCTTCTTCGACGAGCGCGAGATGGTGCGCGTCCTCGGCCTGCCCGAGCACCTGGAGATTGTCGCCTACCTGTGCGTGGGCTACGTCGACGAGTTCCCGGACGAGCCCGAGCTGATGCAGGCCGGCTGGTCCAAGCGCCGCCCGCTGTCCTGGGTCGTGCACGAGGAGACGTACGGCCGGCGTGCCCTGCCCGGCGAGGACCCGCACGACCTGCTGGGCGAGACCGTCGCGCAGATCCGCCCGCTGGACGCCAAGGCGCTCGGCGAGGCCTGGGAGCGGCAGAAGCGGATGACCAAGCCGGCCGGCGCGCTCGGCATGCTGGAGATCATCTCCGCGCAGCTGTGCGGCCTGTCCCGCCAGTGCCCGCCGCCGATCCCCGAGCCCGCGGCCGTCGCGGTCTTCGCCGGCGACCACGGGGTACACGCCCAGGGCGTCACCCCCTGGCCGCAGGAGGTCACCGCCCAGATGGTGGCCAACTTCCTCGGCGGAGGAGCGGTGTGCAACGCCTTCGCCGCGCAGGTGGGCGCCGAGGTCTGCGTCGTCGACGTGGGCGTCGCAGCCGACCTCCCGGCCACGCCGGGTCTGCTGCCCCGCAAGGTCCGCGCGGGCACCTCCGACATGACCACCGGTCCGGCGATGACCCGCGAGGAGGCCAAGCAGGCCATCGAGGTCGGCATCGAGACCGCCCGCGACCTGGTGGCGGCCGGGAACAAGGCACTGCTCACCGGTGAGATGGGCATCGCCAACACCACGGCGTCCGCCGCCCTCATCTCCGTCTTCACCGGCGTCGACCCCGCCGAGGTCACCGGCCGGGGCACGGGCATCAACGACGAGACCCTGGCCCGCAAGACCGACGTGGTCCGCCGCGCCCTGGAACTGCACCAGCCGGACCCGGCCGACCCCATCGGCGTGCTCGCCGCGATCGGCGGGTTCGAGCACGCGGCGATGGTCGGCCTGCTGCTGGGCGGAGCCTCCCTGCGCACGCCGGTGATCCTGGACGGCGTCAGCGCCGGCGCCGCCGCCCTGGTCGCCCGCGCCATCGCCCCCGAGGTGCTGGCGGCCTGCATCGCCGGCCACCGCAGCGCGGAACCGGGCCATGTGGCCGCCCTCAACAAGCTCGGCCTGCGCCCCCTGGTCGACCTCGACCTGCGCCTCGGCGAGGGCACGGGCGCGCTCCTCGCCCTGCCGCTGGTGCAGAGCACGGCCCGGGCGATGCACGAGGTGGCCACGTTCGACTCGGCGGGGGTCACGGAGAAGTAACCGCCCGGAATCCACGATTCCCCGGCCGTCGGCCGCAGTGGTGGACGGATGCGACCCACGGTCCGTCCACCACGTGCCGCACCGGTGCCCACGACCCGCACCCGTCCAGGCCGCCCAGCCACCGGACGTCCAGGCCGCCGCACGCCCCGACCGCGTAAAATCCGCACGTCAGGGCTATCGCACCGCCGCCGCAAGAGGAGCTCGCCCCATGGCCGAACACCCCGCCTACCCCGTAGGCCTCCGCCTGACCGGCCGCCGTGTGGTCGTCCTCGGTGGCGGGCAGGTCGCCCAGCGCCGCCTCCCGGCACTCGTCGCGGCGGGCGCGGACATCGTCCTCGTGTCGCCCGCGGCGACCCCCTCCGTGGAGGCGATGGCGGACGCGGGCGAGATCACCTGGGAGCAGAGGCCCTACGAGGACGGCGACCTCGCCGACGCCTGGTACGCCCTGATCGCCACCAGCGATCACGACGCCAACACGCGCGCCTCGGCCGAGGCGGAGCGCCTGCGCGTGTGGTGCGTCCGCTCCGACGACGCCGACGCCGCGACCGCCTGGACCCCGGCCACCGGCCACAGCGAGGGCGTCACGGTCGCCGTGCTCACCACCAGCGCGCGCGGCCGCGACCCCCGGCACACCGCGGCCATCCGCGACGCGGTCGTGGAAGGCCTGCGCGACGGCACGCTGGTCGCCCCGCACCACCGCACCCGCACCCCCGGCGTCGCCCTGGTCGGCGGCGGCCCCGGCGACCCCGACCTGATCACGGTCCGCGGCCGCCGGCTGCTCGCCGAGGCCGACGTCGTCATAGCCGACCGGCTCGGCCCGCGCGACCTGCTCGCCGAGCTCCCGCCGCACGTCGAGGTGATCGACGCGGCGAAGATCCCGTACGGCCGCTTCATGGCCCAGGAGGCGATCAACCAGGCCCTCGTCGAGCACGCCAGGCAGGGCAAGTCGGTGGTCCGGCTCAAGGGCGGCGACCCGTACGTCTTCGGCCGGGGAATGGAGGAGGTCCGGGCGCTCGCCGAGGCCGGGGTCCCCTGCACGGTCGTCCCCGGCATCTCCAGCTCGATCTCGGTCCCGGGCGCGGCCGGCATCCCGGTCACCCACCGCGGGGTCGCCCACGAGTTCACCGTGGTCAGCGGGCACGTGGCGCCCGACGACGAGCGCTCCCTCGTCGACTGGCCGTCCCTGGCCCGGCTCACCGGCACGCTCGTCGTCCTGATGGGCGTCGACAAGATCGGCAGGATCGCCGAGACGCTCGTGGCCCACGGAAAGTCCCCCGACACCCCGGTCGCCCTGGTCCAGGAGGGCACGACGGCCGCCCAGCGCCGGGTGGACGCGACCCTCGCGACGGTCGCCGAGACCGTGCGCGCGCAGGACGTCAGGCCCCCGGCCGTCATCGTCATCGGCGAGGTCGTCGCGGTGGGCCCGCGCACCGAGCAGTGACCCCCGCCGACCCGAGCCGCCCGCACGATCACCAGGACAAGGCAGTACCACCCGTGGCCGAACTCATCACCGTCGAGGACCCCGACGACCCGCGTCTGCGTGACTACACGGACCTGACCGACGTGGAGCTGCGCCGCCGGCGCGAACCCGCCGAGGGCCTGTTCATCGCCGAGGGCGAGAAGGTCATCCGCCGGGCCAGGAACGCCGGGTACGAGATGCGCTCGATGCTGCTGTCCGCGAAGTGGGTCGACGCCCTGCGCGACGTCATCGACGAACTCGCCGCACCCGTCCACGTGGTGAGCCCGGAACTCGCCGAACGGGTCACCGGCTACCACGTCCACCGCGGCGCCCTCGCCTCCATGCAGCGCAAGCCGCTGCCCGACGCGACCGAGGTGCTGCGGACGGCCCGCCGGGTCGCGGTCATGGAGTCCGTCAACGACCACACCAACATCGGCGCGATCTTCCGCTCCGCCGCCGCCCTCGGCATGGACGCGGTCCTGCTCTCCCCGGACTGCGCCGACCCGCTCTACCGCCGCAGCGTGAAGGTCTCCATGGGCGCGGTCTTCTCCGTGCCGTACGCCCGCCTCGACACCTGGCCCGGCGGCCTGGCGTCGGTCCACGAGGCCGGTTTCACGCTGCTCGCTCTCACCCCCGACGACCGGGCCAAGACCCTGGACGAGGCCGCGCCGCACCGCATGGACCGGGTCGCCCTGATGCTCGGCGCCGAGGGCTCCGGCCTGTCCCCCCGGGCCCTGAAGGCCGCCGACGAGTGGGTCCGCATCCCCATGTCGCACGGAGTCGACTCACTGAACGTGGGCGCCGCGGCCGCGGTCGCCTTCTACGCGGTGACCGCGGACCGCCCTCAACCGTAGGCCGTGCCCGCCGGGCCGTGGGCCTCGACGCTGGTACCGGGCCGCCCTCGGCCGTAGGCCGTGTCCGCCGGGCCGTGGGGCTCGGCGAGCTGTGGGGCCGCTTGGTCGGCGTCGCAGGTCGGTCCCGGCCGCTGGCCGGTCCTGTCGGCCTCCACGGCGGCCGTGGCTGGGTTGCGTTGACGCGGTGGCGTCGGGCCGCCCTCAGCCGTACGCCCTGCCAGGCGGGCCGTGGACCCCGTCCGGATGAGCCCGTGGGGCCCGCCGTACGGCGAGCCGTGGGATGCGTCCGAGGGCCGAGATCGTCGCCGGCGGCCCCGCCGGACCTACTGCCGCCCCGGCGGGGGTGGCTCCGCGGCCAGGGCGGCCGCGTGCCGCTGCTCCGGGCCGCTCTGGCCCTCGCCGCCCAGCCCCCGCGCGGGCCCCTGGCAGCCCTGCGCCGCCGCGATGCCCAGCGCGACCAGCAGCGTCACCACCACGAACACGATCAGACGCTGCCGCAGCAGCCTCGGATTGGCGGGCCGCAGGCCGCCCGACGTGCCGCGCGGCCCTGTCCGCCCGGCGCCGTCGCGCCGGACCGGACGGCTGCCGCTGCCCGAGCGCGAACCGCCCCGCGACGCCGGCGTCGGGCGCGGACCGCCCGTACGGGAGGGAGCGCCGCCCCGGGACGCGCCGCCCGCGCGGGACGACGTGCCGCCCCGCGACGGAGGGACGGAGCCCCGCGGTGCGGGAGTGCCCGGGGAGGAGCCCGGTGGGCGCCGCCGGCCCCGCGCCTGCTCGGTGTGACCGGCGCGCTGCCGTCCCGGGTGGCTGTCGACCAGGGGACCGGTCGACCGGTCCGCCTCCGCGGCACGCGGCGCGGGCGTCCGCGCCTCGCCCAGGTCCTGCGCCTCGCGCGCGGCGATCTCCTTCAGCCGCAGCGACAACTGGAGCGTGCTGGGCCGTTCCTCGGGGTCCTTCGCCAGACATGCACGGACCAGCGGGGCGAGCGCGTCCGGTACGCCGTGCAGATGCGGCTCCTCGTGCACCACGCGGTACAGCATCACCTCGGAACTGCCGTGTCCGAACGGTGAGTCGCCCGTCGACGCGTAGGCCAGGGTGGCCCCCAGCGAGAACACGTCGGTGGCCGGGGTGACCGCCGCGCCGCGCACCTGCTCCGGGGCGAGGAAGCCCGGAGAGCCGACCGCGGTGCCGACGTGGGTGAGCGTGGAGGCGCCGGTCGCCCACGCGATGCCGAAGTCGATGATCCGCGGTCCCTTGGGGGACAGCAGGATGTTGGAGGGCTTGAGGTCCCGGTGCACCACACCGGCCTCGTGCACGGCGACCAGCCCCTCGGACAACGCGGCCCCGATCCCCGCCGCCTCCGCCGAGGACAGGGCGCCCTCATCGGCCACCTTGTCGTGCAGGGAGGGCCCGGGCACGTACTGCGTGGCGAACCACGGCCGGTCCGCCTCCAGGTCCGCGGCCACCAGCCGCGCCGTGCACCCGCCCCGGATCCGCCGCGCCGCCGAGACCTCGCGCGCGAACCGCGAGCGGAACTCCTGGTCCTCCGCCAGATCCGGCCGGATGACCTTCAGCGCCACACGCTGACCCTTCCGGTCGGAGCCCAGGTAGACCACGCCCATCCCGCCCGCGCCGAGCCGTCGGTGAAGCCTGAACGAGCCGACGACGCGCGGGTCCTCGCGCCTCAGGCGCATCATCGCCATGTTCATCCCCGCTGCCCGGTCCCTGTGACGAGCCACAGCTTACGTATCCGGGACCGCTCGCGCTCAGAGGCCGCGCCCTCTCGACCCGATCGATTGTCCGCGTGGGACACCGGATTTGACAGGCGGTCAACCTGCCTTGGACGAGCCCGGCTTGAGGCGTTTCAAGATCCCAACCGTCCTGCGGGTGAAGGGGGTTGGACCGGTGGTGGGCGGCGGCGGGGACCGGGGGCCGACGGGGCCCGCCGGCGGGGGGAGCAGGACCCGCTCCGAGGCGCGGCCGGGGTGAGCGAAGTCACGCAAAGCGGGTGCGGCTCATCCGGCGGGCCGGTGGGGACGGCGGTGCCGCGGCGTCCCCTCCGGGAAGACCCCGAGGCCCGGAGTCATGTCTCCACCCAGGGGAGTAGTCCCCAGCGGACGGCTCATCCTCCGGGAGGCCCTCCAATCGGTACGAGGGCATGACGCTCCGGATGCGCCGCGCACCTAGATTTGAGGTCAAGCGGCGGGTGCGGCACTCGTCCCCCGAGGTCAAGCACTCGCCGCTGCCAACCACAACCGAGACGGTCAGGAGAGGGACCATGGCCCTGACGGCACCGCGGACAATGCTCCGCACCCAGGCGCGCCTCGCACGCCCCCGCCGTACGGGCCGCCGCCACCCCCTGGTGGCGACACTGATGGCCCTTCCCCTGGCGGCCCTGCTCCTGCTGGTCTTCGACGGCTGGAACACAGTGGCCACACAGGCGTCGTCCGTGGGTGTGATGCTGGGGCGCTGAACGGCGACCCCAGGCCCGGAAGAGCGGTCCGGGCGGGGACATCGCATCCATGAAACCCCGTGGGGACGGGGGTGCGGCGGACGGCAGGATGCCGGCGCAGCTGGGGAGCTGCGCCGGCATTGTCCTGTGCCGCCCACGTGTATGCGTCCGGGACGACGAATCCCCCGGCCGTACGCGACGGCCGGGGGATTCCGGGTGTGTGGACGATACTGGGATTGAACCAGTGACCTCTTCCGTGTCAGGGAAGCGCTCTCCCGCTGAGCTAATCGTCCTCGAGATCGTGATCACGGACAGAAACCACAACCCGGTGCGCGATACTGGGATTGAACCAGTGACCTCTTCCGTGTCAGGGAAGCGCTCTCCCGCTGAGCTAATCGCGCGGGTAAGGATCTTCGGCAGATCCAGTGGACGATACTGGGATTGAACCAGTGACCTCTTCCGTGTCAGGGAAGCGCTCTCCCGCTGAGCTAATCGTCCTTGGAGGTGGAGACGGGATTTGAACCCGTGTAGACGGCTTTGCAGGCCGTTGCCTCGCCTCTCGGCCACTCCACCAGGAGTACAGGGGATCCGGGAGATCCCCTCTTCCTGCGAGCGGACGACGAGGCTCGAACTCGCGACCTCAACCTTGGCAAGGTTGCGCTCTACCAACTGAGCTACGTCCGCCTGTCGTTTCGTTCCGCTTGCGCGGCCCGGCGACGTGTTGAACTCTAGCGGATTCCCGGGCCAGTACAAAAACGCGTTTGCGCAGCGTGCTGCGCTGCGTCCGCTCGGCGACCCGGTCGGGTGCCCGGAACGACACGCCCGGAGGGTTCGGGACGGTGCCCGCCATAGACTCGGCGGCGTGCTCGACCTGCCACCTCTTGCCCGTTTCGGCGACCGCGTCGCCACCGGCCTGACCGACGTCACCAGCGATCCCGCGGCCCTGGACTCCAGCGGTTTCTGGGCCGTCGCCGCGGACTACGAGGGCCGGCTGACCTGCGCCCGCTTCCGTGACGTGCGCCAGGAACCCGTACCCGCCCCCGTCCATGGCCGGTGGCGCGGTCCGGCGACCGGTGACTGGACCTCGTCCCTCGACCACGCCGCGTACACGGCGGGCGTGCGCCGCATCCGCGAGCACATCGCGACCGGCGAGGTCTACCAGGTGAACCTCTGCCGCGTCCTCGGCGCGCCGGTCGCCCCCGACGCCGACGTGGACGCCCTGACCGCCGTCCTGGCCCGCGGCAACCCGGCGCCGTACGCGGGAACGATTCGCCTGCCCGGACACGGGGTGGAGATCGCCACCGCGTCCCCCGAGCTGTTCCTGCGCCGCGACGGCCGGACGGTCGAGTCCGGCCCGATCAAGGGCACCGCCCGCACCGAGGCGGAACTCCTGGCGAAGGACTACGCCGAGAACGTGATGATCGTGGACCTGGTCCGCAACGACATCGGCCGCGTGTGCGGCACCGGCACCGTCACCGTCCCCGACCTGTGCGCCGTCGAGAAGCACCCCGGACTGGTCCACCTCGTCTCCACGGTCCGCGGCGAGCTGCGCGCCGGAGCGGGCTGGCCGGAGCTGCTCGACGCCGCCTTCCCGGCCGGTTCGATCACCGGCGCCCCCAAGTCGAGCGCCGTGCGGATCATCGACGCCCTGGAGACCGCGCCCCGCGGCCCCTACTGCGGCGGCGTCGGCTGGGTCGACGCCGACCGCGGAGTGGGCGAGCTGGCCGTCGGCATACGCACCTTCTGGATCGACCGCGCCGCCGACACGCCCGTCCTGCGCTTCGGCGCAGGAGCCGGCATCACCTGGGACTCCGACCCCGAGGGGGAGTGGCGGGAGACCGAGCTGAAGGCGGCCCGGCTGCTCGCGGTAGCGTCAGGAACGTACGAGGAAAGTGGAGAGGGACTGCAAGGGTGCCGTGCCTGCCCGGGGGACGACGCCGGGACCCCCGGCCGACACGACGCACCCAGCAGGGACTTGTGAGGTAGGGACCAGTGAAGCTTTGGCTCGACGGAGCGCTGCGGGACATCGAGTCCGCCCGTGTCTCCGCGTTCGACCACGGGCTGACCGTGGGTGACGGCATCTTCGAGACGGTCAAGGCGGTCGACGGCAAGCCGTTCGCGCTCACCCGCCACCTGGACCGGCTCACCCGGTCCGCCCGCGGCCTCGGCCTGCCCGACCCCGACCACGACGAGGTGCGCCGCGCCTGTGCCGCCGTGCTCGAGGCCAACCCGACGCCGCTGGGCCGGCTGCGCATCACCTACACCGGAGGCCACGGCCCCCTCGGCTCCGACCGCGGGGACCAGGGCCCGACGCTGCTGGTCGCCCTCGGCGGGACCACCCGCCGGCCCGACTCCACCGCCGTCGTCACGGTGCCCTGGACCCGCAACGAACGCGGCGCGCTCACCGGCCTGAAGACCACCTCGTACGCGGAGAACGTCGTCGCCCTCGCCCGCGCCCGCCAACACGGCGCCACCGAGGCCCTGTTCGGCAACACCGTGGGGCAGCTCTGCGAGGGCACCGGCTCCAACGTCTTCGTGGTGCTCGACGGGGAGATCCACACCCCGCCACTCGCCTCCGGCTGCCTCGCCGGGATCACGCGCGCCCTCGTGCTCGAGTGGACGGGCGCGAAGGAGACCCGGCTGCCGCTGGACGTCCTGAGCCGGGCGGAGGAGGTCTTCCTCACCTCCACCCTGCGCGACGTCCAGGCCGTCCACCGCGTCGACGACCGCGAACTGCCGGACGCCCCGGGCCCGGTGACCGCAAAGGCCATGCGGATCTTCGGCGAACGCGCGCACCAGCGCCTGGACCCCTGAGGCCGCCCGCCCGGATCAGGCCGGGCTCGCGGGCCGATCCGAACACGGAGGCGGGATATATCGGCTGCCGCACCGCGTCGCAGCGGGTAGAACATCGTTGATGACCACGACCCTGCGGCCGACCGAGCCGCTTCAGCAGAACGCCGACGGAACCCGTTCACGCCGCTACCAGGTGTGCGTGAACAGCCGCCCGGTCGGCGGGATACACCTCGCCACGCATCCCGTCTTCGGGCCCTCCGTCGCCAGGCTCCTCGACCTGCACATCGACGAACCGGACCGCCGCCGGGGCCGTGGCACGGTGGCCGCGCTCGCCGTCGAGGAGGTGGCGCGCGGCTGGGGCTGCCAGCGGATCGAGGCCACCGTGCCCGCCGCCGCCGAGGCCGCGGTCCGGCTGGTCACGGCGCTCGGTTACGTCGAACGCAACCGCGGCATGGAGAAGCAGCTGGGCGCCGGCGCGCCCGAACTGCCCGCCGGCACCCGGGGCAGGCCCATGACGCAGGCCGAGTACGCGCCGTGGTTCGAACACGGCAAGGCCGCCTACGCGCAGAGCTGGATCGACCGCGGGGTGCCCGCCGACGAGGCCTGGGCCAAGTCGGAGGAGGACCACGCCCGGCTGCTGCCCCAGGGCCTGGACACCCCGGGCATGCTGCTCAGCGTCCTGGAGCACGAGGGCACCCCGGTCGGCACCCTGTGGGTGGCGATCACCGAGGACAGGGCCTACGTCTACGACGTCGAGGCCGACGAGCGCTTCCGCGGCCGGGGCCACGGCCGCTCCCTGATGCTGCTGGCCGAGGCGCAGGCACGGAGCGCGGGCAGAGGCGTCCTGGGCCTCAACGTCTTCGCCGGCAACACCCCGGCCGAGCGGCTGTACGAGTCCCTCGGCTACCGGCCCGTGCTGCGCGGCGTCTACAAGGAACTGCTCTGAGGAACCGCTTCGGCGCCCCATGAGAACCCGGGAGACGGGCGGGCCGGGGTCAGTCCCCCTGCCCGGCCTCGGCCAGCAGTCGGTCCACGATCTCCTCGACGCGCTCGCGCAGCCCCTCCTGGCTCTTGCCGCCGTCCAGGCGCTCGCCCCCGACCACGTACGTCGGCGTGCCGGTCACGCCGATCGCCTTGCCCTCGGCGTGGTCGGCGTCGACGATCAGGATGTGCCGGCCGTCGATCAGCGCGGTGTCGAACTCCTCGGCGTCCAGGCCCAGTTCACGGGCCACCTCGATCAGGACGGGCTCACCCTCGCGGCCCAGCCGCTCGACCCGGTCCAGTACCGCCTCCACGTACGGCCACCCCTGCCCCTGCTCGGCGGCCTCCTCCGCGGCCTGCGCGGCGGCGAAGGAGTGCTGGTGCTTCTCCAGCGGGAAGTGCCGCAGCCGCAGCTCCAGCCGGTCGCCGTACCGGGCGCGCAGCGCACGCAGGTCGTCGAGCGCGGTACGGCAGTCGGGGCACTGGAGCTCGCACCAGACGTCGACGACCGGGACGGGGGTGTGCGCGGGGGAGGAGTCGCTCATGCGGACAGTCTCCCAGGCCCGTCGCGGGCGGCCCAACCGGGATCACACGTCGTACGCCCCACCGGGACCTGCGGAGGAGACGACCCGGAGATCTCCCTGAAGTCCGGCCGGAACATGGCCCTGGCGGCGGTGGGCGGTGCAGGATGGAAGGGATGAACCACCCGACCGGTGAGCCCGCCTGGAGGACCGGATGATCGCCGAGACCGTATGTTCCGCCGTGTCCGCGGCCGGCCTGGGCATCGCCGCCGTCACGGCCTACCGGCGGCGTTTCCTCGCCGCGGCCCGTATCGCGGCCTACTCCCTGGTCCCGGTCGGTCTGGCGATGGCCGGCATCGTCGGCTGGCTGGCCGACACCGCCTTCAGCCCGACCGCCTGGGCGGGGTTCGGCCTGCTCGGCGCGGCCTGGCTGCTCTTCGCGACGACCCGCGGGGTGGAGCGCCGCCGCGGCGGCACCCGCAAGGAGCGCAAGGAGACGGCCCGGGCGGCGGAGAGCGCAGCGGTGGCTCCGGCGGCGTCGGCACCGTCCCTGGGACCGGCCGCCCGCACCTCCGGCCGACCCGCCGCGAAGCCGGCCGCGTCCCGGAGCGAGGACGACTTCAGCGACATCGAGGCGATCCTGAAGAAGCACGGCATATGACGGTGATCACGGATGGTGATCACGGGTGCGCCCGTAAGTGATCAAGGTCCGTGCCGAAGTGGACCGAAGATCACGGAATCCGGCTGACTCCCGCGCATTCCTGGTGTGTTGATCGCGTCCTGCACGGCGGCTGCGTCATCATCGCCCCGAGATGGTGGACACGACACAGAGCGAGTCCGCGCCGAAGCAGGACGAGCCGCGCGGATGTCTCTTCGCCCTTTCCCAGCCACCGCTGATGATCTTCCTTGCGGTGATCGGGTGTCTGCTGCTCATGGCTTCGTTGCACGACCTGCTGTTGCTGTGAGCCGTACCCGTGGTCCTCGGCGTCACCCGCCGGGGACCACGACAACCACCGACAGGGCACCGGGACGACGCGGGGACACCACCCTCCGGCAGGCTCCGTCCCCCGGCCCTTTGCTCGGCGGGCCGCTCAGCCGGCCGCCTCCTTGCGGCGCGCCCGGTAGGCGGCCACATGCAGACGGTTGCCGCACGTACGACTGTCGCAGTACCGCCGCGAGCGGTTGCGGGACAGATCGACGAAGGCGCGCCGGCAGTCGGGAGCCTCGCAGCGCCGCAGCCGCTCCCGCTCCCCGGCCACCACGAAGAACGCGAGCGCCATCCCGCAGTCGGCGGCCAGGTGGTCGGTCACGGAGGCGCCGGGCGCGAAGTAGTGGACGTGCCAGTCGTAGCCGTCGTGGTCCGTCAGCCGCGGTGTGGTGCCCGCGGCGGCCACCAGCTCGTTGATCATGCCCGCCGCCGTCCGGCAGTCCGGGGCCGCGAAGATCCCCGCGAACCGGCCCCGGATCCTGCGTACCGCGGAGAGGTCGAACTCCGACAGCACACCCACGTCGCTCATCTTGTGGTTGCGCACGAAATCCTCGAGCGCCGCGATGTCCGCCAGCCCGTCCGGTGCCGCGTCGTCCTCCGGTGCGGTGTTCACCAGATCCACCACGGTGTCCAGCGCGCACCGGGTGTCGTGGGTGATCAGCACGTTTCGCTCCCTGGCCTGGGGATCGGGCACACGCCCGCCGATGCAGGCCGATGGTAGTGGCTCCACGCGCCCCCGAGCAGCTCACGGCGCCGCCGCTTCGGCCACGTACGCACACCGGCACCAGCCCCCGCGGGAGACCGGTGCCGGTATACGCGCGTATGCGGTTGTCCTGGCCCGAGCCGTCTCCCCGAGTGGACGGCAACGGGCAGCTTGAAGGGGATCGACGGGCCTCCCTCTAACTCTCCGCGAGGATGTGCGACAGCTCCTGATCCAGATCGAAGTGCCGGTGTTCCGTGCCGGGGGGCACGGCCGCGTCCGTTCGCTTCAGGAAGGACTCCAGGGCCCGCGCCGGGGCCTCGAGCAGGGCTTCGCCCTCCGGAGAGCTCAGGGCGATGCACACGACGCCCTGGCCGTGGCTGCGCGAAGGCCAGACACGGACGTCTCCGGTACCCGTGGGTCGGTGAAGCCCCTCGGCGAGGAGGTCGCGGGCGAACACCCACTCGACGGTCTCCTCGGCTCCGGTGTGGAAGGTGGCGTGCACGGCGTAAGGATCGGCCGTGTCGTACCGCAGGCCTGCGGGGACAGGCAGTGAGGACTCGCTCGATACAACGAGGCGCAGGTGCAGCTCGCAGCTGACCGTGGTGTTCATAAGCGCCAGGGCCTTTCGCTCAGTGTGCGCTCGGGGATTCGCACGTCGGCGAAATCGACATGCCACCTACGGTGGCGTTGTAAACCCCTCTGAGTGTTTTGCTTGGCTTTACGTAACTCTTCCGGCCGAGGTTGTGTTCGTACGGTACGCCCATTGTGGTGACCGGTTTCTCATCCGGTACGGTGGCCCTGTATGAATACGGGGAGTGACGGACCGGAGCCCCCGGCTGAGGTGCCGGAGCGAGCGAAGGCCGAGGCGGACGGCGACGGGGCGCGGGACCGGCGGAGGCTGGGCTCGCGGGCTCCCGCGTTCGTGCGGTCACGCCGCGTGCTGCACCTGGGCTGGCAGGCGGGGATCTTCCTCGCCGGACTCCTGGTCGTGATCGCCGGGATCATCATGCTCCCGCTGCCCGGACCGGGCTGGGTGGTGATCTTCGGCGGCATGGCGATCTGGGCCACCGAGTTCGTCTGGGCCCAGCTCGTGCTGCGCTGGACCAAGCGCAAGGTCACCGAGACGGCCCAGCGGGCCCTCGACCCCGAGGTGCGCCGCCGCAACATCGCGCTCACCGTGGCCGGCCTGGTGATCGTCGCCGTGCTGGCCGGGGTGTACGTCTGGAGGTTCGGCCTGGTGCCGCCCTGGGCCGTCCACCGTCGCTGAGCGCGCAGAGCGCGGGCCGGGTGCCCGCCGGGCCCTGGTCCCGGGCACCCGCTGACATGCGGTAATGTTCTTCCTGTGCCCGGGCGATTAGCTCAGTGGGAGAGCGCTTCGTTCACACCGAAGAGGTCACTGGTTCGAACCCAGTATCGCCCACCCGGAACCGGCGGCCCGTCTGCGATCACGCAGACGGGCCGCTGGCGTATGTGCGGAGTGGACAAGGGTGCGGTGACGATCTGTTACCTGTGACCGGAACGCCGGCGAACGTGCGGAGAAGCCGACCGGCCCATCCCGTTCTTCTTCCCGATGGAGTATTCGAGGATCAAGGAGAAGGTCGACTTCCAGGGCTGTGTCCCATTCCGGAAGAAGTAAGGACGCGGCCTTCGGCGGAAAATCCACGGTCCTATTTCCGAAACGCCGTCACCTTTCTTCATGGGCACGGAAGGAGGGGTCCCGGACCGGTGCGCGTCCGGGCCAGACTCGTCCCATGGACTGGACTCACTACCGCTTCCGCACCTGGTGGACCCTGCCCGCGCCACCCGACGCCGTCTACCGGGCGCTGGAGCGGGTCGAGGACTACCCGTGCTGGTGGCGGCAGGTGCGCGAGGTGACCCGGACCGACCCGGCGACCGGCGTCGTCCGGATCCGCTCCCTCCTGCCCTACGACCTGACCTTCACCGCGCGCGAGGTGCGCCG
Source organism: Streptomyces sp. NPDC052043 (assembly GCF_044548235.1). NCBI lineage: Bacteria > Bacillati > Actinomycetota > Actinomycetes > Kitasatosporales > Streptomycetaceae > Streptomyces > Streptomyces sp. NPDC052043. The sequence continues at coordinate 146,731 of NZ_JBIUBT010000008.1, read as the reverse complement.
CGATCCGGCCGCCGGAGTCCTGGAGGCCGAGCTCACCGGGGACGTCGATGGCTGGGCGCGCTGGACGCTTACCGCGCACGGCGCCGGCACCCTCGCCCGCTACGACCAGGTCGTCGACGTGAACAAGCCGCTGCTCAGGCGGTTCGCCGTGGTCGGCCGGCCCGTCTTCCGCGCGAACCACCGGCTGATGATGCGGGCCGGGCGGCGTGGCCTGGCCGCCCAGCTGGAAGCGGTTTGAACGAACGCCCCGCGGGCCTGTATGGTTCAGTGCGTTCCCGGGCGATTAGCTCAGTGGGAGAGCGCTTCGTTCACACCGAAGAGGTCACTGGTTCGAACCCAGTATCGCCCACCGGGTAAGGCCGGTCCGCACAGGCGGACCGGCCTTTTCGTGTCCTCAGGCGGCCGCCGCCGGCAGGTCCGGACGCAGCGGCCACGACGGGTCCACCGTCTCCTCCGTTCCACTGCGCGCGAACCACGCCTGAAGACCGCGGGCCTGCGCCGCGTGCCATCCCGTCTGGAGCGTGTGCAGTTCCGCCGGGGTCAGCGGTTCCAGGCGCGCCGCGAAGCGGCGGCCGAGCGCGCGGACCACCTCCAGCGCGGCCAGGGCGTCCGCCGCCGCGTCGTGCGCGTCCCGCAGGGCCACGTCGTAGTGCGCGCACAGATCGGTGAGGGTGCGCCTGCCCTTGCGGTAGCGGTCGAGGTGCTTGTCCAGCACGCGCGGATCCAGCACCCGCAGCGGCGACGCCTCGAACCAGCGCTCCAGCGACGAGGCCCGGTGGCGGCGCAACTCCCGGTCCAGCAGCGTCAGATCGAACGGCGCGTTCATCACCACCAGCGGGCGCCCCAGAGCGGACTGCTCCGCCAGCTCCTCGGCCAGCTCGTACATCACCGGCGCCGGCCAGCGGCCGTTGCGCTGGAGATGCTCATCGGTCAGCCCGTGCACCGCCGTCGCCGCCTCGGGAACCGGCACGCCCGGATTCACCAGCCAGCGGTGAACCCGCGGCCGGAAGCCCGGGGCGTCCTGGACGACGACGGCGGCCGACACGATGCGGTCGGTCTCGACGTCGACGCCCGTCGTCTCCGTGTCGAACGCGGCCAGAGGCCCCTCGTACCAGTACGTCATACGCCCACAACCCCTCGGTCCGCCAGGGCGGCTGACGCTCCGTCTCCTGCCGGTCGGCTTCCGCCCGTTTGGTGATACCCGGGCTGTTTGCGCCGTACGCCGGAAGGAGACAACAGGAGTGCGGGTCTTTGCAGTTCACGGGCCCGCAGCGGGGATTCACCAAGTACGGAAGGCTGTTGGTCGCCATGGTGATGGCACAGCCCGAGCGGGGCGGGCTGCTGCCCGAGCGCGCGAGCGCCCCACGGGGCACACTCGCCACCACCGCCTGCATGGAGACACTTCAGGTCGGCTATCTGCACGCGGTCGCCGCGGCGGCCGGCTGCTCGCTGTCCCAGCCCTTTCCCGACAACGGCATCGACTGGCACGTCAGCCACAGCGCCCCCGGACACACCGTCGACGACGAGGTGACCATCAAGGTGCAGCTGAAGTGCACCTACCAGGTACCGCCCAACCCCCCGGGCCGGTTCTTCTCCTTCACGCTCGACAACGCCCACCTGGCGAAACTCGCCCGCACCCCGGTCACGGTGCACAAGATCCTCGTCGTGATGATCGTGCCCCGGTCGCAGGACCAGTGGCTGCGGGCCGGCCACGACCGGCTCGACCTCAGGCACTGCTGCTACTGGATCAACCTCGCAGGCCACCCCATCACCGGCCGGCACCGCACCACCGTGCGGATCCCGACCTCGCGCATCTTCGACGACCGGGCCCTGTGCGAGATCATGACGCGGGTCGGGACGGGAGGCAGACCATGACGCACCGCCCCCTCGGCGAGTCACTGCGACCGGTGCGGTCGCACCCCGTCGACGCCCACCGCGGCCCGCTCCCCGCGCCCTCCGACGTGGACCCCGCCGTCCTCGGGGCCCTGCTGCACCGGCACGGCTGGCAGCGCCGCGGCGGCGCCGCGGGCCGCTACGGCCGCTGGACCCCGCCCGGCCCCGTCGGCGCCGGCACCAGCCTGCTCGTGCCCGAGAGCCGTGCCTTCCCCGACAGCGACGACCTGCTCGGCGAGGCCCTGGACGCCCTCGCCCGCAGCGGCACGCACTCCGCGCGCGAGGTACTGACCGCCCTCACCCTGCCCAGCGACGAGATCCGCTGGTGGCGGGACGTGCCCGAGGGCCCGGCCGACGCCGCGGGCTGGACCGTCGAGGAACGGCTGCGCGGCGCCGCCCGGCAGATGCTGCTCGCCGCCGCGCTCGCCACCCGCGCGCGTGCCGGCTACCACGGCGCCCGCCACCGGCGCTCGGCCACCGCGTGCCTGGAGCACGTCCTCGTCGGCTCCGCCGCCGACGGCCGCGGCCTGACCGCCTTCGTCCCCGTCGACCCCGGACGGCCCCTGGCCGTATGCCTCCACCAGGCCCTGTACGCCGTCCGTGAGGCCGTCGACTACCGGCGGGCCACCGGCGCCATGGACGCCTTCGACGGAGCCGTCCGCGCGGGCGCGAGCCGTGAACTCACCGAGGCCGTCGCCACCCTCGTCCGCGGCACCGAGGGCGCGCGCGTGGCCGTCGAGTGGTCGCCCGCCGCGGGCACCCCCGAGGACTGCGCGGCCACCGCCGAGGCCGTCGAGTTCTCGCCGGGCGACCTGCCCGTGCTGCGCGAGGCCGGCGCCCGCTATCTGCGCGCCGAACCGTCGGTGCCCGCGCGGATCACCGGCACCGTGGTGCGGATGCGCAGGGCGCGGCCGCGCGGCGAGGGCACCGTACGGCTGCGGGTGCTGGCGGGCGCCGAAGTGCCGTACGTGCGCGCGACCCTGGACGAGGAGGACTATCGCATCGCCGTCCACGCCCACCTCGTCGGACTGCCCGTGACGGTGCTCGGACGGCTGGAGAGCCGCGGCGGCTTCCGCCGGCTCTCGGGCGCCTCCGGCGTCGTACCCGTGCAGGTGGACGACGAGGAACGGGACCGGCTGATGAAGTCGTTGCAGGAGAACGACAAGGACGACAAGGACACGGACTGCTTCGAGGAGGAGTGCGGCGGCGGCGACCGCGACTGACGGGAACGACTGCGACCGACCGTGGACCGTGCGTAACCGTTTCGCGGTCCACGGCCCGGGGTCGGTACGATCCCAGTCATGCGCGCGCTCCAGGTATGGCGCCGCACCCACCAGCAGTCAGGAGAGACCGGTGTCAGACGTCCGTGTGATCATCCAACGCGATTCCGAGCGGGAAGAGCGCACGGTGACGACGGGCACCACGGCCGCCGACCTCTTCGCCGGCGAGCGCTCGATCGTTGCCGTGCGCGTCGGCGGCGAACTCAAGGACCTCGCCCACGAGCTCAAGGACGGCGAGACCGTCGAGGGCGTCGAGATCTCCTCCGAGGACGGCCTCAACATCCTGCGCCACTCCACCGCGCACGTCATGGCGCAGGCCGTGCAGGAGATCTTCCCCGAGGCCAAGCTGGGCATCGGCCCGCCCGTCAGGGACGGCTTCTACTACGACTTCGACGTCGAGAAGCCGTTCACGCCCGAGGATCTCAAGGCCATCGAGAAGAAGATGCAGGAGATCCAGAAGCGGGGCCAGAAGTTCTCCCGCCGCGTCGTCACCGACGAGGCCGCCCGCGAGGAGCTGGCCGAGGAGCCGTACAAGCTGGAGCTGATCGGCCTCAAGGGCTCCGCCTCGCACGACGACGGCGCGGACGTCGAGGTCGGCGCCGGCGAGCTGACGATCTACGACAACCTCGACGCCAAGACCGGCGAGCTGTGCTGGAAGGACCTCTGCCGCGGTCCCCACCTGCCCTCCACCCGGCAGATCCCGGCGTTCAAGCTGATGCGCAACGCCTCGGCGTACTGGCGCGGCAACGAGAAGAACAAGCAGCTCCAGCGCATCTACGGCACCGCCTGGCCGTCCAAGGACGAGCTGAAGGCGCACCTCGAATTCCTCGCCGAGGCCGAGAAGCGCGACCACCGCAAGCTGGGCAACGAGCTGGACCTGTTCTCCATCCCCGAGCAGATCGGCTCCGGCCTCGCCGTCTTCCACCCCAAGGGCGGCATCATCCGCCGCGTGATGGAGGACTACTCGCGCCGCCGCCACGAGGAGGAGGGCTACGAGTTCGTCTACACCCCGCACGCGACCAAGGGGAAGCTCTTCGAGACCTCGGGCCACCTGGACTGGTACGCCGAGGGCATGTACCCGCCCATGCAGCTCGACGAGGGCGTGGACTACTACCTCAAGCCCATGAACTGCCCGATGCACAACCTGATCTTCGACGCGCGCGGGCGGTCGTACCGGGAACTGCCCCTGCGGCTCTTCGAGTTCGGCACGGTCTACCGCTACGAGAAGTCGGGCGTCGTGCACGGCCTGACCCGTGCCCGCGGCTTCACCCAGGACGACGCGCACATCTACTGCACCCGCGAGCAGATGGCGGACGAGCTCGACAAGACGCTCACCTTCGTGCTGAACCTGCTGCGCGACTACGGCCTGACCGACTTCTACCTGGAGCTGTCCACCAAGGACCCGGAGAAGTACGTCGGCTCCGACGAGGTCTGGGAGGAGGCCACCGAGACCCTGCGCCAGGTCGGCGAGAAGCAGGGCCTCCAGCTGGTCCCCGACCCGGGCGGCGCGGCGTTCTACGGCCCGAAGATCTCCGTCCAGGTCAAGGACGCGATCGGCCGCACCTGGCAGATGTCGACGGTCCAGCTCGACTTCAACCTGCCGGAGCGCTTCGACCTGGAGTACACGGCCGCGGACGGCTCCAAGCAGCGCCCGGTCATGATCCACCGCGCGCTGTTCGGCAGCATCGAGCGGTTCTTCGCGGTCCTCCTCGAGCACTACGCGGGCGCGTTCCCGGCGTGGCTGGCGCCGGTGCAGGCGGTCGGCATCCCGGTGGGCGACGCGCACGTGGAGTACCTCCAGGAGTTCGCCGCGGACGCGAAGAAGAAGGGCCTGCGGGTCGAGGTGGACTCCTCCTCGGACCGCATGCAGAAGAAGATCCGCACGGCCCAGAAGCAGAAGGTGCCGTTCATGATCATCGTCGGCGACGACGACATGAACGCGGGCACGGTGTCGTTCCGCTACCGCGACGGTTCGCAGGAGAACGGCATTCCGCGTGACGAGGCGCTGGCGAAGCTCGTCGACGTGGTGGAGCGCCGCGTACAGGTGTGATGCGGCCTGCACCGACGTAGGCCTTCAGGCCCCCGGGGTATCCCCGGGGGCCTTTGCCTGCCCGCAGGCCGCACGCCATATGCTGCACGCATGACGAGTGAGCCGGAGCAGCAGATCGGAGTGGGGACGCAGGACGCGTTCCAGCGCCTGTGGACGCCCCACCGGATGGCGTACATCCAGGGCGAGAACAAGCCCAGCGGCCCCGGTGCCGGCGACGGCTGCCCCTTCTGCTCGATCCCGGCCAAGTCCGACGAGGACGGTCTGATCGTCCGGCGCGGCGAGCTGGTGTACGCGGTGCTCAACCTCTACCCGTACAACGGCGGCCACCTCATGGTCGTGCCCTACCGCCATGTCGCCGACTACACCGATCTGACGGAGGCGGAGACCGCGGAACTCGCGGAGCTCACCAAGCAGGCCATGACGGCGTTGCGCAGCGCCTCCGGGGCTCATGGTTTCAATCTGGGCATGAACCAGGGCACGGTCGCCGGCGCGGGTATCGCCGCCCATCTGCACCAGCACATCGTGCCCCGCTGGGGCGGCGACACCAACTTCATGCCCGTGATCGGCCACACGAAGGTCCTGCCGCAGCTGCTCGCCGACACCCGCAAGATGCTCGCGGAGGCCTGGCAGGCGTAGGGCCTGCCGCGAAAGTCCCGCCTGCCTCACGCGTCGTACGAGTCGGCCTTCCTCGGTGACGCGTCCTGGACGGCGCCGCTGAGGACCGAGGAGCGGGTGCCGAACTTCTCGACGTCCACGCCGTTCTCCTTGAGGACCCTGAGTGCCGCGGCGTGCACCACCCGCAGCACCGGGGTGGCGGCGCGCAGCGCGTCGTCGGCCATGAAGCGGTGGCGCCAGGGCTGGTCGGCCCAGGCATGCCGCAGGCCGAACGGCTCGGGCAGGGTGAGGCTGCCGCCGAGCCAGTTCAGCAGGGGCGGGTACCAGGACAGGGGGGCGCGGGCGGCGAGCCGTACCACCTCGTCGGCGTCGATCAGGGGCAGTTTCACCTTGCGGGTCTCCCAGAAGCGGAGGGCCTTTTGGACCTCCTTCTCCTTGGCCGCCGGTTTCTGGTTGAACAGGGGGTTGACCGGTCCCAGGGCGTGGCCGGTCACCTCGATGCGCAGGGTGTCGTGCAGCACCGTCACGGTGACCAGCATGGTGATCACCAGGTGGCCGTCCCAGAGGGTCCACTGGACGCCGAGATAGTGGCGGTCGCCGCTGCCGAACTGCTGCTTGTTGCAGATGTCCTGTATGGCGTGCGTCTTGACCGTGTACGTCTCGACGTCGGTGCCGCTCGGCCGGGAGACCTCCTTGGCGTTCTCCCCGATCGGTGTGACGACCCAGTGGGTGACGGTCGGCTTGGGGAAGCCGCCGGTGTTGATGGAGGTGCGTTCGAGCATGGCCAGGCCGCCCTGGATCGCGGTGATGACGTCCCAGCTGCGGAAGGGGTGGAACTCCTTGCCCGGTTCGGCGGAGACCAGTTCCTCGGCCAGCTGCCAGCTGCCCCAGCGCGTGCCCATGCCGAGTATGCCCTTGGGGCCGGCGTAGAAGACGGAGTTGGAGCGCTGTTCGGCGCTGAGCCGGGCGAGTTCCTTGCGTACCTGCTCGGCCGCGTCGCCGGGGTTGCCCGGGACGGCTTCGGGGATCTTGGCGCCCACGCCGCCGCCGGACAGCAGGCCTTCCCAGCGCTCGCGCAGTTCGCGTGCCGAGCGTTCGCAGATCTGCTTGGCCCAGAACCAGCCGATCACGGGCATGACGACCGCCGCGCGTGCGTACCACGCCCAGAAGTCGGTGAAGGGCATCTTGATCAGGAAGACCACGGCGCCTGCGGCCATGGCGACCAGCAGGGTGTTGGCGAGGGCGCCGGCTCGTTTGTCCTCACGTCTGCCGAGGGTGGCGCGCAGGGTGAACACCAGCAGCCACACGAGGAGGCCGGGCAGGAAGAGCAGCCCGCACAGCACGGTCACCGCCGTCAGCCAGTTGTCGCGGTCGCGGCGGATGCGGTGGGCCGCCAGGCAGTGCTCCACGACGACCTGGGGTTCGAGGCCGAAGGACTGGATGAGCGGTTTGCGCCCGACGCCGAGCATGCGGTCGATCACAGCGCGGGAGAAGGCCTCGCCGAGCCTGGGGCGGAAGATCTTCGCCCAGGGGCGCGGCAGGCTGACCTTCGACTGGTGCCATTCGTTGTCCGCGTCAAGGATCTTGGTGACTTCGTCGTCCCGGTACGCGGCCGCGGCGAGCGCGTTGGTCGCCGCCGTCTGTCCGGCCGAGCCGGACAGGGGCACCTGAGCCCCGGGACTGAAATCGAATCCGTCCGTCACATCCGCCCCCATTGCCGCCGCTCCTGCACCTGCGGCCTTCCCGACTTCCCTGCCCGGCACACCTGTTGATCAGGTCATCAGGGTATCGGCAGCCGGGCGCGCGGACAGGCGGACGGCCACAGCCGCCCGCCTGTGCGCAACGATGTGTTCCTGTGCCCCGGTTGTGCGCCGGTGGCGCCGACTACGAGGCTTCGCGCTCCTGTTGGCGCACCCGGTCGGCCACCTGGGGTGGCATCGGCTCGTGTCGTGCGTACCGGCGGTCGAAGCGGGCCGTGCCGTGCGACAGGGAGCGCAGGTCGATCGCGTACCGGCCGATCTCGATCTCGGGCACCTCGGCGCGGATCAGGGTGCGCCCGTTGCCCACCTGCTCGGTGCCGAGCACCCGGCCGCGCCGCCCGGACAGGTCGCTCATCACGGTGCCCACGTAGTCGTCGCCGACCAGCACGGTCACCTCGGCCACCGGCTCCAGCAGGTGGATCCTCGCGTCGGCCGCGGCCTCCCGCAGGGCCAGCGCGCCGGCCGTCTGGAACGCCGCGTCGGAGGAGTCCACCGAGTGCGCCTTGCCGTCGAGCAGGGTGACCCGCACGTCGATGAGCGGGTAGCCGGCGGCGACGCCCCGGGCGGCCTGGGCGCGCACGCCCTTCTCCACCGAGGGGATGAACTGCCGCGGCACGGCTCCGCCGACCACCTTGTCCACGAACTCGATGCCCGTACCGCCCGGCAGCGGTTCCACCTCGATCTCGCAGATGGCGTACTGGCCGTGGCCGCCGGACTGCTTGACGTGCCGTCCGCGCCCCCCGGACCGGTCCGCGAACGTCTCCCGCAGCGCGACCCGGTGCGGTACGACGTCGACCTGGACGCCGTAGCGGCTGCGCAGCCGCTCCAGCGCGACGTCGGCGTGGGCCTCGCCCAGGCACCACAGCACCACCTGGTGGGTGTCCTGGTTCTGCTCCAGGCGCATGGTCGGGTCCTCCGCGACCAGCCGGGCCAGGCCCTGGGAGAGCTTGTCCTCGTCCGGTTTGCTGTGCGCCCGGATGGCCACGGGCAGCAGCGGGTCGGGCATCTGCCACGGCTCCATCAGCAGCGGGTCGTCCTTGGCGGAGAGCGTGTCGCCGGTCTCCGCGCGGCCCAGTTTCGCCACGCACGCGAGGTCGCCGGCGATGACGTGCGTCACGGGGCGCTGCTGCTTGCCGAAGGGGGTGGACAGGGCGCCGACCCGCTCGTCGGCTTCGTGGAGGGCGCGCTCCTCGTGGCCGCGGTCGGCCAGGCCGTGCCCGGAGACGTGCACGGTCTCGTCGGGGCGCAGGGTGCCGGAGAAGACGCGGACCAGGGAGACCCGGCCGACGTACGGGTCGGAGGAGGTCTTCACGACCTCGGCGACCAGCGGCCCGTCGGGGTCGCACGACCGCAGTTCGCGCGACCTGCCGCCGACGGCGCTGACCGCGGGCGCCTCGTGTTCCAGCGGGGTGGGGAAGCCGCGGGTGATCAGGTCAAGGAGTTCGACCGTGCCGATGCCCTGCCTGGCGCCCTCGGCCGCGGGTGCGGCGGCCAGTACGGGGAAGAACGCCCCGCGTGCGACGGCCCGTTCCAGGTCCTCGATGAGCGTCTTGACGTCGACCTGCTCGCCGCCGAGGTAGCGGTCCATGAGGGTCTCGTCCTCGCTCTCGGCGATGATGCCCTCGATGAGCCGGTTGCGGGCCTCATCCAGTTGCGGCAGCTGGTCCTCGCCGGGCTCGGACTCCTTGCGCTCGCCGGAGGAGTAGTCGAACAGCTTCCGCGTGAGCAGTCCGACCAGACCGGTCACGGGCGCGTGCCCGTCGTGGCCCTGCGGGCCGCGCAGGGGCAGGTAGAGCGGCAGGACGGCGTCGGGGTCGTCCGCGCCGAACGCCTCCGCGCACACCCGCGTCATCTCCTCGAAGTCCGCGCGGGCGGCCTCCAGGTGGGTGATCACGATGGCGCGGGGCATGCCGACGGCCGCGCACTCCTCCCAGACCATGCGGGTGGAGCCGTCCACGCCGTCGGAGGCCGAGACGACGAAGAGGGCCGCGTCCGCGGCCCGCAGACCGGCCCTGAGTTCCCCGACGAAGTCGGCGTAGCCGGGGGTGTCCAGCAGGTTGATCTTGATGCCGTCCCAGGCGAGGGGCACCAGGGAGAGCTGCACGGAGCGCTGCTGTCGGTGCTCGATCTCGTCGTAGTCCGAGATGCTGCCGCCGTCCTCCACGCGGCCCGCGCGGTTCACCGCTCCCGCGGTCAGCGCGAGCGCCTCCACCAGCGTCGTCTTGCCCGATCCGGAGTGGCCGACCAGCACCACATTGCGTACGGACGCGGGATGGTCGGCCGCCACTGCCCTGCCGGCGGCCCCGGGGTGGGTCTGCGTCTTGTCGCCCATGATCCTGCCTCCCGTTGACGGTGAGGTCCCTGTGGGCGCGGACACGCGGCACCGCGTGCACTGGCGGCTCCTGCGACGCCCGCGGTCCTTCGAGCTTTCCACTCCCGTCACGCTGCGTCCATACGAAGGACCCGATCCCGCCGTCCACCAGCGCGTGCGCACGGGTGGGCGCCGGTGCCCCCGAGGTCGGGCGCCCGGCCGCCACGCACGCGCGTGCGTGGCTACGATGGGCCAGCCGGTGGCCAGCAGGGGCCGCCCGGCGACACCGACCCTCGGGAAGGCCATGCTGAACAAGTACGCGCGTGCATTCTTCACGCGTGTCCTCACACCGTTCGCCGCGTTTCTCATCCGCCGGGGCGTGAGCCCGGACACGGTCACGCTCATCGGGACCGCCGGGGTGGTCGCGGGCGCACTGGTCTTCTACCCGCGGGGCGAGTTCTTCTGGGGCACGGTCGTGATCACGCTGTTCGTGTTCTCCGACCTCGTCGACGGCAACATGGCCCGCCAGCTCGGCCGCTCCAGCCGCTGGGGCGCCTTCCTGGACTCCACCCTCGACCGGGTCGCCGACGGCGCGATCTTCGGCGGTTTCGCCCTGTGGTACGCGGGCCGTGGCGACGACAACGTGCTGTGCGCGGTGTCGATCTTCTGTCTGGCCAGTGGCCAGGTGGTGTCGTACACCAAGGCCCGCGGCGAGTCGATCGGTCTGCCGGTCGCCGTCAACGGGCTGGTCGAGCGTGCCGAGCGGCTGGTGATCTCGCTGGTCGCGGCCGGGTTCGCGGGCCTGCACAAGTTCGGGGTGCCGGGCATCCAGTACCTGCTGCCGATCGCCCTGTGGATCGTCGCCGCGGGCAGCCTGGTCACGCTGGTCCAGCGGGTCGTCACGGTGCGCCGGGAGTCGGCCGAGGCGGAGGCCGCCGCGGCGCGGCGGGAGCAGGGGAGCGGGGCGGCGAAATGACCGTCCAGGAGCGGCTCACCGACGGGCTGTACGGCCTCGGCTGGGGCACCGTGAAGAAGCTCCCGGAACCGGTCGCGGCGCGGCTCGGCCGCACGGTCGCCGACCTCGCCTGGCGGCGGCGCGGCAAGGGCGTGCGGCGGCTGGAGAGCAACTACGCGCGCGTGGTGCCCGACGCGACCCCCGAGCGCCTCGCCGAGCTGTCGCGTGCGGGGATGCGCTCGTACCTGCGCTACTGGATGGAGTCCTTCCGGCTGCCGACGTGGAGCGCCGAGCGGATCAGGGCCGGCTTCGACCCCAAGGACGTGCACTACCTGACCGACGGCCTGGCGGCCGGCCGGGGGGTCGTCCTCGCCCTGCCCCACCTGGCCAACTGGGACCTGGCCGGCGCCTGGGTCACCACCGAGCTGAAGACGCCGTTCACGACGGTCGCCGAGCGGCTGAAGCCGGAGACGCTCTACGACCGGTTCGTCGCCTACCGCGAGGGCCTCGGCATGGAGGTCCTGCCGCACAGCGGCGGCTCCGCGTTCGGCACGCTGGCCCGGCGGCTGCGCGACGGCGGTCTGGTCTGCCTGGTCGCCGACCGCGACCTGTCCGCCTCCGGGGTGGAGGTGACGTTCTTCGGCGAGACGGCCCGGATGCCCGCGGGACCCGCCCTCCTCGCCCAGCAGACGGGCGCGCTGCTGCTGCCCGTCACCCTGTGGTACGACGACTCGCCCGTCATGCGGGGCCGTGTCCATCCCCCGGTCGACGTGCCCGGGTCAGGTACGCGGGCCGAGAAGACGTCTGTCATGACACAGGCGCTGGCCGACGCCTTCGCCACGGGGATCGCCGAGCATCCGGAGGACTGGCACATGCTGCAGCGCTTGTGGCTCGCGGACCTGGATCCCGGGCGGGATCCCGCACAGCCCGCGGACCCTGGGAAGGCGACGGCGTGAGGATCGGCATCGTCTGCCCCTACTCGTGGGACGTGCCCGGTGGCGTCCAGTTCCACATCCGTGACCTGGCGGAGTACTTCATCGGCCTCGGCCACGAGGTGTCCGTCCTCGCGCCCGCCGACGACGACACGCCGCTGCCGCCCTACGTCGTCTCGGCCGGCCGGGCGGTCCCGGTGCCCTACAACGGCTCGGTGGCCCGGCTCAACTTCGGTCTCCTGTCGGCGGCCCGGGTGCGGCGCTGGCTGCACGAGGGCCGATTCGACGTGATCCACATCCACGAGCCGGCCTCGCCGTCGCTGGGCCTGCTGGCCTGCTGGGCCGCCCAGGGCCCGATCGTCGCCACCTTCCACACCTCCAACCCCCGCTCGCGGGCGATGATCGCCGCGTACGCGATCCTCCAGGCGGCCCTGGAGAAGATCAGCGCGCGGATCGCGGTGAGCGAGTACGCCCGCCGCACCCTCGTCGAGCACCTCGGCGGCGACGCGGTGGTGATCCCCAACGGCGTCGACGTGGACTTCTTCGCCCGGGCCGAGCCCAGGCCCGAGTGGCAGGGCGACACGATCGGCTTCATCGGCCGCATCGACGAGCCCCGCAAGGGCCTGCCCGTACTGATGCGGGCGCTGCCCGGGATCCTCGCCGCCCACCCGGGGGCCCGCCTGCTGGTCGCGGGCCGCGGGGACGAGGAGCAGGCGGTGGAGAGTCTGCCGAGGGAACTGCGCTCGCGGGTGGAGTTCCTCGGCATGATCAGCGACGAGGACAAGGCGCGTCTTCTGCGCAGCGTCGACCTGTACGTGGCCCCCAACACCGGCGGGGAGAGCTTCGGCATCATCCTGGTCGAGGCCATGTCGGCCGGCGCCCCGGTCCTCGCCTCCGACCTGGACGCCTTCGCCCAGGTCCTGGACCGGGGCAAGGCCGGTGAACTCTTCGCCAACGAGGACGCCGGCGCCCTCGCCGAAGCCGCCGTGCGCCTGCTGTCCGACCCGGTCCGCCGAGCCGAACTGCGCGCACGCGGCAGCGCCCATGTGCGCCGCTTCGACTGGTCGACGGTCGGCGCCGACATCCTCTCCGTCTACGAGACGGTCACCGCCGGCGCGGCCGCCGTCGCCGCCGACGAACGCATCTCGGGGCTGCGGGCCCGCCTGGGCCTGGCCCGCGACTGACCCCGGCCCCGGGCCGCCAGGCCCTGGCGGCCCGGGTGGGGTGTCCCGGTAGCCTTGCCGCCCGTGACCCTAACGCTCATCTGGATTGTCGTCGCGCTCGTGGCCGTCGGGCTGTACCTGAGCTGGACGGCGGGGCGCCTGGACCGGCTGCACGTCCGTATCGACGCCACCCGGGCCGCGCTGGACGCGCAGTTGCTGCGGCGGGCCTCGGTGGCGCAGGAACTGGCCACCTCCGGCGTGCTGGACCCGGCGGCCTCCATCGTGCTGTACGAGGCCGCGCACGCCGCCCGGCAGGCCGAGGAGGAGCAACGGGAGGTCGCGGAGAGCGAGTTGAGCCAGGCCCTGCGGGCCGTGTTCGCCGAGGTCCCGCAGGTCGAGGCGGTACGCGAGGCGCCCGGGGGAGAGGAGGCGGCGCGTGAGCTGACCGAGGCCGTGCGCAGGGTGCCGATGGCCCGCCGCTTCCACAACGACGCGGTGGGAGCCGCCCGCCGGCTGCGCGAGCACCGCAAGGTGCGGTGGTTCCGGCTGGCCGGACACGCCCCGTTCCCCATGGGCTTCGAGATGGACGACGAGCCGCCGAAGGCCCTGGCCGAGCGGGCCGCCTGACCGGCACCGGTGACGCCTTTTCGGGCGGTGCCGGGCGAAAAGGATCCACCGGGTTCCCATTGGCCCTTGCCGTGGACTGGTCACATCCCGTTTCCTCGTGGACGCACCACACCCTCTTTCACCATGTGAGGTCACCCGTGTCCACCACGATTTCCGACTCCGCCCAGAACCCCGAGACCGGTACCGCCCGTGTGAAGCGCGGCATGGCCGAGCAGCTCAAGGGCGGCGTGATCATGGACGTCGTCACGCCGGAGCAGGCGAAGATCGCCGAGGACGCGGGCGCCGTCGCGGTCATGGCTCTGGAGCGCGTCCCCGCCGACATCCGCAAGGACGGCGGCGTGGCTCGCATGTCCGACCCGGACATGATCGAGGGCATCATCGACGCCGTCTCCATCCCGGTCATGGCCAAGTCCCGCATCGGCCACTTCGTCGAGGCCCAGGTCCTGCAGTCGCTCGGCGTCGACTACATCGACGAGTCCGAGGTCCTCACCCCGGCCGACGAGGTCAACCACTCCGACAAGTGGGCCTTCACCACCCCCTTCGTGTGCGGCGCCACCAACCTCGGCGAGGCCCTGCGCCGGATCGCCGAGGGCGCCGCGATGATCCGCTCCAAGGGCGAGGCCGGCACCGGCAACGTCGTCGAGGCCGTCCGCCACCTGCGCCAGATCAAGAACGAGATCGCCCGGCTGCGCGGCTTCGACAACCACGAGCTGTACGCCGCGGCCAAGGAGCTGCGCGCCCCGTACGAGCTGGTCAAGGAGGTCGCCGAGCTGGGCAAGCTGCCGGTCGTGCTGTTCTCCGCCGGCGGCGTGGCCACCCCCGCCGACGCCGCCCTGATGCGCCAGCTCGGCGCCGAGGGCGTCTTCGTCGGCTCCGGCATCTTCAAGTCCGGCGACCCGGCCAAGCGCGCCGCCGCCATCGTGAAGGCCACCACCTTCTACGACGACCCGAAGATCATCGCGGAGGCGTCCCGCAACCTCGGCGAGGCCATGGTCGGCATCAACTGCGACACCCTCCCCGAGGCCGAGCGCTACGCCAACCGCGGCTGGTGAGCCGGCCCCGAGGGACCGCACGCAGAGAGAACCCACGTACATGACCGACGCACCCGTCATCGGCGTCCTGGCCCTCCAGGGCGACGTACGGGAGCACCTCATCGCCCTGGCCGCGGCGGACGCCGTGGCCAGGCCGGTGCGGCGCCCCGAAGAACTCGCCGAGGTCGACGGCCTCGTCCTCCCCGGCGGCGAGTCCACCACCATCTCCAAGCTGGCCGTCCTCTTCGGAGTGATGGACCCCCTCCGCGCGCGCGTGCGTGACGGCCTGCCCGTCTACGGCACCTGCGCCGGCATGATCCTGCTCGCCGACAAGATCCTCGACCCGCGCTCGGGCCAGGAGACCATCGGCGGAATCGACATGATCGTGCGCCGCAACGCCTTCGGACGGCAGAACGAGTCCTTCGAGGCCGCCGTCGACGTCAAGGGCGTCCTGGGCGATCCTGTGGAGGGCGTCTTCATCCGCGCCCCCTGGGTGGAGTCCGTCGGCGCCGGGGCCGAGGTGCTCGCCGAGCACGACGGCCACATCGTCGCGGTCCGCCAGGGCAACGCGCTCGCCACGTCGTTCCACCCGGAGCTGACCGGCGACCACCGCGTGCACGCCCTGTTCGTCGACATGGTGCGCGCGAACCGGACACCGGAGTCCTTGTAGGATTCCTGCGTTCGTTACGCAGACGGGTTACGCGAAGGAGACAGGCAGATGTCCGGCCACTCTAAATGGGCCACGACGAAGCACAAGAAGGCCGTCATCGATGCCAAGCGCGGCAAGCTCTTCGCGAAGCTGATCAAGAACATCGAGGTCGCGGCTCGCATGGGCGGGGTCGACCTGGACGGCAACCCGACGCTCTACGACGCCGTGCAGAAGGCCAAGAAGCAGTCGGTGCCGAACAAGAACATCGACTCGGCCATCAAGCGCGGTGGCGGTCTCGAGGCCGGCGGCGCCGACTACGAGACGATCATGTACGAGGGCTACGGGCCGAACGGTGTCGCGGTGCTCATCGAGTGCCTCACCGACAACCGCAACCGCGCCGCCTCCGACGTGCGCGTCGCCATGACCCGCAACGGCGGCTCCATGGCCGACCCGGGCTCGGTGTCCTACCTCTTCAACCGCAAGGGCGTCGTGATCGTCCCCAAGGGCGAACTGGCCGAGGACGACGTCCTGACCGCCGTCCTGGACGCCGGTGCCGAGGAGGTCAACGACCTCGGCGAGTCCTTCGAGGTGCTCAGCGAGGCCACCGACCTGGTGGCGGTCCGCACCGCCCTCCAGGAGGCCGGCATCGACTACGACTCGGCCGACGCCAACTTCGTCCCCACCATGCAGGTGGAACTGGACGAGGAGGGTGCCAGGAAGATCTTCAAGCTGATCGACGCGCTCGAGGACAGCGACGACGTGCAGAACGTCTTCGCCAACTTCGACGTCAGCGACGAGATCATGGAGAAGGTCGACGCGTAGCGCCGCCGCGCAGCGCGCGGGCTTGGACGGGCCGGTGGGACATTCCCGCCGGCCCGCCGTCGTTGTCGGTGGCAGCGGATAGCCTGGCGTCAGTCAAAGATCAACGCCATGGACCGCGGCCAGGTCACGAGGGGAGGGGACACGCGTGCGCGTACTGGGAGTCGACCCCGGACTGACCCGCTGCGGCGTCGGTGTCGTCGAGGGGGTCGCGGGCCGGCCGCTGACCATGCTCGGTGTCGGAGTCGTCCGCACCCCCGCGGACGCGGACCTGAGCCACCGTCTGGTCGCCGTCGAGCAGGGGATCGAGCGCTGGCTGGACGAGCACCGCCCCGAATGCGTGGCGGTGGAACGCGTGTTCAGCCAGCACAACGTGCGCACGGTCATGGGCACCGCCCAGGCCAGCGCCGTGGCGATGCTCTGCGCGGCCCGGCGCGGCATCCCGGTCGCCCTGCACACCCCCAGCGAGGTCAAGGCCGCCGTCACCGGCAGCGGCCGCGCCGACAAGGCCCAGGTCGGCGCCATGGTCACCCGGCTGCTGCGGCTCGCCGCGCCACCCAAGCCGGCCGACGCCGCCGACGCCCTCGCCCTCGCCATCTGCCACATCTGGCGGGCCCCCGCCCAGAACCGGCTCCAGCAGGCCGTCGCCGCGCACACGGCCGGACAACCCCCGACAACGAAAGGCCGTACGGCATGATCGCCTTCGTCAGCGGCACGGTCGCAGCCCTCGCCCCCGACGCCGCGGTGATCGAGGTCGGCGGCGTCGGCATGGCCGTGCAGTGCACCCCGAACACGCTGTCCACGCTCCGCCTCGGCCGGCAGGCCAGGCTCGCCACCTCCCTCGTCGTACGGGAGGACTCGCTGACCCTGTACGGCTTCGCGGACGACGACGAGCGCCAGGTCTTCGAGCTGCTGCAGACCGCCAGCGGCGTGGGACCGCGGCTGGCCCAGGCGATGCTGGCCGTGCACACGCCCGACGCCCTGCGCCGGGCCGTCGCCACCGGCGACGAGAAGGCCCTCACCGCCGTTCCCGGCATCGGCAAGAAGGGCGCCCAGAAGCTCCTGCTGGAGCTCAAGGACCGGCTTGGCGAGCCCGTCGGCGCACCCGCCGTGGGCGCGCCCGTCACCCAGGGCTGGCGCGACCAGCTGCACGCGGCGCTGATCGGCCTCGGGTACGCCACCCGCGAGGCCGACGAGGCGGTGACCGCCGTGGCACCCCGGGCCGAGGCCGCCGGCGGCACACCCCAGGTGGGACAGTTGCTCAAGGCGGCCCTGCAGACCCTGAACCGAGCCCGCTGAGCCAGGAGTACGTGAGTGAACTGGGACGACACGACCGACACGCCCGCCGCCGAGGCGCTCGCCGGTCCCGCGGCGGAGCGGCTGGTGGGCTCCGCGGCCGACGGTGAGGACCAGGCCGTCGAGGCCGCGCTGCGCCCCAAGGACCTGGGCGAGTTCATCGGCCAGGAGAAGGTCCGCGAACAGCTCGACCTCGTGCTGCGCGCCGCCCGGGCGCGCGGCGCCACCGCCGACCACGTGCTGCTGTCCGGCGCACCCGGCCTGGGCAAGACCACCCTGTCCATGATCATCGCGGCCGAGATGGGCGCCCCCATCCGCATCACCTCGGGTCCCGCCATCCAGCACGCCGGCGACCTCGCGGCCATCCTGTCCTCCCTCCAGGAGGGCGAGGTGCTCTTCCTCGACGAGATCCACCGCATGTCGAGGCCCGCCGAGGAGATGCTCTACATGGCGATGGAGGACTTCCGGGTCGACGTGATCGTCGGCAAGGGCCCCGGCGCCACCGCCATCCCGCTCGAACTGCCCCCGTTCACCCTGGTCGGCGCCACGACACGCGCGGGACTGCTGCCGCCCCCGTTGCGCGACCGCTTCGGCTTCACCGCGCACATGGAGTTCTACGGGCCCGCGGAACTGGAGCGTGTCGTGCACCGCTCGGCAAACCTCCTGGACGTCCGCATCGACACCGACGGAGCCGCCGAGATCGCCGGCCGCTCCCGGGGCACCCCGCGCATCGCCAACCGCCTGCTGCGCCGCGTTCGCGACTACGCGCAGGTCAAGGCGGACGGGACCATCACGCGCGAGATCGCCGCCGCGGCCCTGGCCGTCTACGAGGTCGACGCGCGCGGCCTCGACCGGCTCGACCGGGCGGTCCTCGAGGCTCTGCTGAAGCTGTTCGGCGGCGGTCCGGTCGGCCTGTCGACGCTCGCGGTCGCCGTGGGGGAGGAGCGTGAGACAGTGGAGGAGGTCGCCGAGCCCTTCCTCGTCCGCGAGGGCCTGCTCGCCCGCACTCCGCGGGGCCGTGTCGCCACCCCCGCCGCCTGGGCGCACCTCGGTCTCACCCCGCCCGGCTCATCAGCTGCGGGAAACGGACAACAGGGCCTGTTCGGGGCGTGAGGGCTGCGGTAGTGGCCCGGGGAGGAACCCAGGTGTCATGCTGAGCGTTGTTCCTTGCGTGCGGACTCGCCTAGACTCCGCCGATGCCGCCTTTGTAGGCAGTACACATACCCCCAACCAATCAGGCCGCTCCCCATCGCGGTCATGTGAAGGAAGTTCCGACCCGTGAGTCTCGTGACCCTCCTCCCGTTCATCGTGCTCATCGGGGCCATGTTCCTGATGACCCGGTCGGCCAAGAAGAAGCAGCAGCAGGCCGCGAACATGCGCGACCAGATGCAGCCCGGTAGTGGTATCCGCACCATCGGGGGCATGTACGCCACGGTCAAGGAGGTCAACGACGACACGGTCCTCCTCGACGCGGGCCCGGGCGTCGATCTGCTGTTCGCCAAGAACGCGATCGCGACCGTCCTGACCGACGACGAGTACAACCGCATCGTCCACGGCATCGAGCACGATCTGAAGTCCGACCTCGTCCCCGACGACGCCTCCTCCCTCACCGGTACGGACGAGCCCGCCGACGACACCGGCGCCTCCGACGACACCTCCGTCGACCTCGGCAAGAAGGACGCGGCCGAGGAGCCGGCCGACGCCGCCGAGGCGAAGACGGAGGCGCAGGCCGAGGACGAGCCGAAGAAGACCGACGGCGGCTCCGAGGCGAAGTAGTCACCACCCAGGGCGCGCCGCACCACCTGCGCGCGCCCTGGGGTGCGTTCACTTCGCGCGGGATTCCGACACCATGTCATGGCCGTCGCCGAGCTCACCCGGTGCGGGACGGCCCGAGAGGGAGTAACTAAAAGGTGGCTGTATCCAAAAAGGGACGCAGTGCGAGCGCCCCGAGCAAGCCGGGGCGCTCGCTGGCCCTCATTCTGATCGCCATCGTGGCGCTCACGGGAGGTATGTTCGTCACGGGCAACACCGCCCCGCGCCTGGGTATCGACCTGGCCGGCGGTACGAGCATCACGCTGCGGGCGGTCCCGGAGCGCGGCCAGGAAGCCGCGATCAACAAGGCCAACATGGACACGGCCGTCAACATCATGGAGCGGCGTGTCAACGGTCTCGGCGTCTCCGAGGCCGAGGTCCAGACCCAGGGCAACGACAACATCATTGTCAACATCCCCAAGGGCACCAACTCCAAGCAGGCCCGGGAACAGGTCGGCACCACCGCGAAGCTGTACTTCCGCCCGGTCCTCGCCACGGACGTGACCGGCGCCGCCCCGGCCGAGCCGTCGCCCGGCACCTCCCACAAGGCGACCGACAAGTCCACGGGCGGGGCGACCCCCTCCGGCTCCCCGACGCCCTCGGCCTCCGAGACCAAGCAGGGCCGCCCGGTCACCGACGCCCTGAAGGCGGATGCCACCCCGGCCGCGAGCGGCTCCCCGGCCAGCCCGAACGCCTCGACGAGCCCGTCGGCCGCTGCCAGCGGCTCCCCGGCTCCGAGCAGCGGCTCCGGTGACGCGAACAGCAAGCTCGAGGCCGAGTACGCCGCCCTGGACTGCAGCAAGCAGTCCGTGCGCGCCACCGCCGGCAAGGGCGTGCTGCCCACCGAGGGGACCGTCGCCTGCGGCAAGAACTCGTCGGGCCAGTGGCAGAAGTACCTGCTCGGCCCCGCCGAGGTGGACGGCACGGACGTCAAGAAGGCGGACGCCGTCTTCAACACGCAGACCGCCTCCGGCTGGACCGTGACCATGGAGTTCACCTCCAAGGGCGCCGCGAAGTTCGCCGACATCACCGGCAAGCTGGCCCAGAATCCCTCGCCGCAGAACCAGTTCGCCATCGTCCTGGACGGCGACGTCGTCTCCGACCCGTACGTCAGCCAGGCGCTGACCGGCGGCAACGCGGAGATCTCCGGGCACTTCAACCAGGAGGAGGCGCAGAGCCTCGCCAACATGCTGTCCTACGGCGCGCTGCCGCTGACCTTCAAGGAGGACAGCGTCACCACCGTCACCGCCGCGCTCGGCGGTGAGCAGCTGCACGCCGGCCTGATCGCGGGCGCCATCGGCCTCGCCCTGGTCGTGATCTACCTGGTGGTGTACTACCGCGGACTGGCGATGGTCGCGATCGCCTCGCTGATGATCTCCGCGATGCTCACCTACACGCTCATGTCGCTGCTCGGCCCGGCCATCGGCTTCGCGCTGAACCTGCCGGCCGTGTGCGGTGCGATCGTGGCGATCGGTATCACCGCGGACTCCTTCATCGTGTTCTTCGAACGCATAAGGGACGAGATCCGCGAGGGCCGTTCGCTGCGCCCCGCCGTGGAGCGCGGCTGGCCGCGGGCCCGGCGTACCGTCCTCGTCTCGGACTTCGTGTCGTTCCTGGCGGCCGCGGTGCTGTTCATCGTGACCGTCGGCAAGGTGCAGGGCTTCGCGTTCACGCTCGGCCTGACCACGCTGCTCGACGTGGTCGTCATCTTCCTGTTCACCAAGCCGCTGATGACGATCCTCGCCCGCCGCAAGTTCTTCGCCAGCGGCCACAGCTGGTCCGGTCTGGACCCCAAGCGCCTGGGTGCCAAGCCTCCGCTGCGCCGCACCCGCCGTCCCGCCGGTCCTGCCGCCGGCCCTGTCGAGACGAAGGAGGCGTGAGGTGTCCAAGCTCGGCAACCTCGGCGCCCGACTGCATCATGGCGAGGTCGGCTACGACTTCATCAAGAACCGCAAGATCTGGTACGGCATCTCGATCCTGATCACCATCACGGCGATCCTGGGCCTGGCGGTGCGCGGCCTGAACATGGGCATCGAGTTCCAGGGCGGTGCGGTCTTCACCACGCCGAAGCACATGAGTGCGTCGGTGGCCCAGGCCGAGGACTTCGCGCACAACGCCTCCGGCCAGGAGTCGATCGTGCAGAAGCTCGGTGACGGCAGCCTGCGCATCCAGATCGCGGGCATCGAGACCAGCAAGTCCGACCAGATCAAGGAAGACCTGGCCAAGGACCTGAAGGTCAACCCGGAGCACATCAACGCCGACCTGGTCGGTCCGAGCTGGGGCGAGCAGATCGCCAACAAGGCCTGGCAGGGTCTGGGGATCTTCATGATCCTGGTCGTGATCTACCTGGCGATCGCCTTCGAGTGGCGCATGGCGCTGGCCGCGCTCGTCGCGCTGATCCACGACCTGACGATCACGACCGGCGTGTACGCCCTCGTCGGCTTCGAGGTCACGCCCGGTACGGTGATCGGTCTGCTGACGATCCTCGGTTACTCGCTCTACGACACGGTCGTCGTCTTCGACAGCCTCAAGGAGCAGACGAAGGACATCACCCGGCAGACGCGCTGGACGTACAGCGAGATCGCCAACCGCTCGATCAACGGCACGCTGATCCGTTCCATCAACACCACCGTGGTGGCGCTGCTGCCGGTGGCGGGTCTGCTGTTCATCGGCGGCGGTGTGCTCGGCGCGGGCATGCTGAACGACATCTCGCTGTCGCTGTTCGTCGGCCTCGCGGCCGGTGCGTACTCCTCGATCTTCATCGCCACGCCGCTCGTCGCCGACCTCAAGGAGCTCGAGCCGCCGATGAAGGCCCTCAAGAAGCGCGTGCTCGCCAAGCGGGCGCAGGCGGCGGCGAAGGGCGAGTCCCTGGACGCGGAGCCGGCCGGCGTCGCCGCCGGTGACCGTCCCGGGGGCCCGGAGGACGCCGCACCCGCCGTGGTGGGCCCGCGCGACCAGTCCGCCACCCGCGGTCGGGGCCGCGGCCGACCCTCGGGGAAGCGCCGATGACCGACGTCCAGGAGCTGCTGCTCAGCCGTATCCGTGATGTGGCCGACTATCCGGAGCCGGGGGTGATGTTCAAGGACATCACCCCGCTCCTGGCCGATCCGGCGGCCTTCACCGCCCTCACCGACGCGCTGGCGGAGGTGGGCACCCGGGAGGGGGCGACGAAGGTCGTGGGCCTGGAGGCCCGCGGCTTCATCCTCGGCGCCCCGGTGGCGCTCCGGGCGGGGCTCGGCTTCATCCCCGTGCGCAAGGCGGGCAAGCTCCCCGGAGCGACGCTCAGCCAGGCGTACGACCTGGAGTACGGGTCGGCGGAGATCGAGGTCCACGCGGAGGATCTGAGCGCCGGGGACCGTGTGCTGGTCGTCGACGACGTGCTGGCCACGGGGGGTACCGCGGAGGCGTCCATCCAGCTCATCCGCCGTGCGGGGGCCGAGGTCGCCGGGGTGGCGGTGCTGATGGAACTCGGGTTCCTCGGTGGCCGGGCCCGGTTGGAGCCCGCGCTGTCGGGGGCCCCGCTGGAGGCCCTCCTCCGCCTCTGACCAACGGGGGCCTGGGGCTACCGGCCCCAGGCCCCGCCTGGTCGGCACGTCGCCCCGCCCCACGGGTGAGGGATCCCATCCCTGGGGCCGCGCCTCAGACCCCGGCGGAGGCTTCGCCCCCCGCGCCCCCGGTTTCCCGCCCGCCCGTCTCGGTGGGTGTGTGGGCTCCCGTCTCTGGGGCTGCGCCCCAGACCCCCGCGGGGGCTTTGCCCCCTGCACCCCCGGTTTCCCACCCGCCCACCCGTCTCGGTGGGGTGAGGGGTCCCGTCCCTGGGGCTCCACCCCGTGTCTGAGACGAGGTAGCGGAATCCCGCGGTCGGCTTGTGTGTTTGTGACGTGGAGGGCCCTTCGATCGGGCTCGAGGCGATCCTGGAGCTCTGGATCGCTACCATGGGGTTTCCGGAGCCTGACCGGGGGACCCGGATCGCGCACGAGGAGTCCTCTTGCCAGACGAGGCCCAGCCACTGACCGCCGCCAAGCCCGAGTCCGCCTCGGCGCCCGCGGCCAAGCCCGCGCCGCACGCGAAGAGCGAAGTCCGCGGGACGGCCGAGCACGCGCAGTCCGCCCCCGTCGGCAAGTCGACCGAGGCCGCCCGGCCCAAGCCGGCCCAGCCCGAGCGCCCCGCGCCGCCCCCCGTCGTGCGCCCCTCCACCGGCCAGCCCGGGCGCTCCGGTTCCTCCAACCGCGTCCGCGCCCGCCTTGCCCGCCTCGGCGTGCAGCGCGCCAACCCGTACAACCCGGTCCTCGAGCCGCTGCTGCGGATAGTGCGCAGCAACGACCCGAAGATCGAGAACGCGACCCTGCGCCAGATCGAGCGGGCCTACCAGGTCGCCGAGCGCTGGCACCGCGGCCAGAAGCGCAAGAGCGGCGACCCGTACATCACCCACCCGCTCGCCGTGACCACGATCCTCGCCGAGCTCGGCATGGACCCGGCCACCCTGATGGCGGGGCTGCTGCACGACACCGTCGAGGACACCGAGTACGGCCTTGACCAGCTGCGCCGCGACTTCGGCGACACCGTCGCGCTGCTCGTCGACGGCGTCACCAAGCTGGACAAGGTCAAGTTCGGCGAGGCCGCGCAGGCCGAGACCGTGCGCAAGATGGTCGTCGCCATGGCCAAGGACCCCCGGGTCCTGGTCATCAAGCTCGCCGACCGCCTGCACAACATGCGCACCATGCGCTACCTCAAGCGCGAGAAGCAGGAGAAGAAGGCCCGCGAGACGCTGGAGATCTACGCCCCGCTCGCCCACCGGCTGGGCATGAACACCATCAAGTGGGAGCTGGAGGACCTCGCCTTCGCGATCCTCTACCCCAAGATGTACGACGAGATCGTCCGCCTCGTCGCCGAGCGCGCCCCCAAGCGCGACGAGTACCTCGCGATCGTGACCGACGAGGTCCAGGCCGACCTGCGTGCCGCGCGCATCAAGGCGACCGTCACCGGCAGGCCCAAGCACTACTACAGCGTCTACCAGAAGATGATCGTCCGCGGCCGTGACTTCGCGGAGATCTACGACCTGGTGGGCATCCGTGTCCTGGTCGACACGGTCCGCGACTGCTACGCCGCCCTCGGCACCGTGCACGCGCGATGGAACCCGGTCCCCGGCCGGTTCAAGGACTACATCGCGATGCCCAAGTTCAACATGTACCAGTCGCTGCACACGACGGTCATCGGCCCCAACGGCAAGCCGGTCGAGTTGCAGATCCGCACCTTCGACATGCACCGCCGCGCCGAGTACGGCATCGCCGCGCACTGGAAGTACAAGCAGGAGGCCGTCGCCGGTGCCTCCAAGGTCCGTACCGACGCGCCGAAACCCGCCGGCAAGGCGGGCAAGGACGCGGGCGCCATCAACGACATGGCGTGGCTGCGGCAGTTGCTGGACTGGCAGAAGGAGACCGAGGACCCGGGCGAGTTCCTGGAGTCGCTGCGCTTCGACCTGTCCCGCAACGAGGTCTTCGTCTTCACGCCCAAGGGCGACGTCATAGCGCTCCCGGCCGGCGCCACCCCGGTGGACTTCGCGTACGCCGTCCACACGGAGGTCGGCCACCGCACCATTGGAGCGCGGGTCAACGGCCGTCTCGTCCCGCTGGAATCGACCCTGGACAACGGCGACCTCGTGGAGGTCTTCACCTCCAAGGCGGCCGGCGCCGGGCCTTCCCGCGACTGGCTCGGCTTCGTCAAGTCCCCGCGCGCCCGCAACAAGATCCGGGCCTGGTTCTCCAAGGAGCGCCGCGACGAGGCGATCGAGCAGGGCAAGGACGCGATCGTCCGCGCGATGCGGAAGCAGAACCTGCCGATCCAGCGCATCCTGACCGGCGACTCGCTGGTCACCCTCGCACACGAGATGCGCTACTCGGACATCTCCGCGCTGTACGCGGCGATCGGCGAGGGGCACGTCTCCGCGCCGAACATCGTGCAGAAGCTGGTGCAGGCGCTCGGCGGCGAGGAGGCGGCCACCGAGGAGATCGACGAGAGCGTGCCGCCCGCGCGTGGGCGCGGCCGCAAGCGCCGCTCCAGCGCCGACCCCGGTGTCGTCGTCAAGGGCGTCGACGACGTGTGGGTCAAGCTGGCCCGCTGCTGCACTCCGGTACCCGGCGACCCGATCATCGGCTTCGTCACGCGGGGCAGCGGCGTATCCGTTCACCGCAGTGACTGCGTCAACGTGGATTCACTGTCGCGTGAGCCGGAGCGGATCCTCGACGTCGAGTGGGCACCCACCCAGTCCTCGGTCTTCCTGGTCGCCATCCAGGTCGAGGCCCTGGACCGCTCCCGCCTGCTCTCGGACGTCACGCGCGTCCTGTCCGACCAGCACGTCAACATCCTCTCCGCGGCCGTCCAGACCTCCCGCGACCGCGTCGCCACCTCCCGCTTCACCTTCGAGATGGGCGACCCCAAGCATCTGGGGCACGTCCTGAAGGCCGTACGGGGCGTGGAGGGTGTCTACGACGTCTACCGGGTCACCTCGGCGCGCAGCCGGGCGTAGGCCGCCCCAGACACCAAGAGCACGGCTGAGGGCCCCCGTAGGCGCTACGGGGGCCCTCAGCCGTGCTCGGGAATCCGGGGTGGTGTCCGGTGGTCAGCCGCCGAACTCCTGGAGGCCCTTCAGGGCCTGGTCCAGAAGCGCCTGGCGGCCCTCCAGCTCCCTCTCGAGCTTGTCGGCCCTGGCGGTGTTGCCCTGGGCACGAGCCTGCTCGATCTGCCCCTTCAGCTTGTCCACGGCGGCCTGGAGCTGACCGGTCAGACCCTCGGCGCGGGCGCGCGCCTCCGGGTTCGTCCGGCGCCACTCGGTCTCCTCGGCCTCCTGGAGGGCCCGGTCGATCGTGTGCATCCGGCCCTCCACCCGCGGACGGGCGTCGCGCGGCACATGGCCGATGGCCTCCCAGCGCTCGTTGATCGAGCGGAAGGCGGCCCGGGCTGCCTTCAGGTCCGTGACCGGCAGGAGCTTCTCGGCCTCCTCGGCCAGCTCCTCCTTCAGCTTGAGGTTCTCCGCCTGCTCGGCGTCCCGCTCGGCGAACACCGCGCTGCGGGCGGCGAAGAAGACGTCCTGGGCGCCGCGGAAGCGGTTCCACAGATCGTCCTCGTGCTCACGCTGGGCACGGCCGACGGCCTTCCACTCCGTCATCAGCTCGCGGTAGCGGGCCGAGGTGGGGCCCCACTCCGTCGAGCCCGACAGTGCCTCGGCCTCGGCGACCAGCCGCTCCTTGGCCTTGCGGGCGTCCTCGCGCTGCGCGTCCAGCTGCGCGAAGTGCGCCTTGCGCCGCTTGGAGAACGCCGACCGGGCATGCGAGAAGCGGTGCCACAGCTCGTCGTCGGACTTGCGGTCCAGCCGCGGCAGCCCCTTCCAGGTGTCCACCAGCGCGCGCAGCCGCTCCCCGGCCGCCCGCCACTGGTCGGAACGGGCCAGCTCCTCGGCCTCGACGACCAGCGCCTCCTTGGCGTGCCGGGCCTCGTCCGCCTGCCGGGCGCGCTGCGCCTTGCGCTCCTCACGGCGGGCCTCGACCGTCTCGACCAGCTTGTCCAGACGGGCACGCAGCGCGGCCAGGTCGCCGACCGCGTGGTGCGCGTCGACCTGCTCCCGCAGATGGTCGACGGCGACCTGGGCGTCCTTGGCCGACAGGTCGGTGGTCCGCACTCGCTTCTCGAGGAGGCCGATCTCGACAACCAGGCCCTCGTACTTGCGCTCGAAGTAGGCCAACGCCTCCTCAGGGGAGCCGGCCTGCCAGGAACCGACGACCTGCTCGCCGTCGGCCGTTCGCACGTACACGGTCCCCGTCTCGTCGACGCGGCCCCACGGGTCGCTGCTCACAGCGCCTCCTCCACATGATGCCTGCGGAGGGCCTCGAAGCTCCCCCGGGCATCGTCCACAGTTTCGTCACCGCCAACATAGGCGAACGGCGGGTGACCTGTCCGCATCCAGCGCGACCGAAATTTCCCGGCCCGCCGCCGCTGACGTCAGGACTTCGTCACCGTCGCCTTGTTGATCACCACGGTCGCGTTCGGGGCGGTGTTGCCCGTCTGCGGATCGGCGGGCTCCGCCCCGGCGTCCGCGATCTTCTTCAGCACCTTCATACCCGACGCGGAGACGGTGCCGAAAGGCGTGTAGCTGGGCGGAAGCGGACTGTCCTGGTACACCAGGAAGAACTGGCTTCCGCCGGAGTGCTCCTGCCCCGTGTTGGCCATCGCCACGGTGCCCGCCGGATAGACGTCGCCCTTCAGGCTTTTGTCCTTGAGGTTCTCGTCCGGAATCGTGTATCCGGGACCGCCCCGGCCCGTACCCTCCGGGTCGCCGCACTGCAGGACGTAGATGCCCTCCGCGGTGAGCCGGTGGCACTTGGTGTGGTCGAAGAAGCCCTTGCCGGCCAGGAAGTCGAAGGAGTTCACGGTGTGCGGTGCCGCGGAGGCCTTCAGGTCCAGGTCGATCGCGCCGCAGGTGGTGTCGAGCGTCATCGTGTACTTCGCCGACTTGTCGATCGTCATCGCCGGCTCCTTGGGCCAGCTCAGCTTCTTCACCGAGCCCGCGGCCGGCTTGGCGCACGGGTCCGGGGCCTTGCTGGTGGCCGAGGCGCTGGGGGTGACCTCCGCGCTCGCGTTGGCCTTGTCGTCCTTGCCGCTCTTCAACACCCCGGTCGTGTACAGCGCGACACTGCCGATGAGGACCACGCCCAGCACCGACGCGATCACGGAGTTGCGCACGTGTGACTTGCGCCGCGCGGCGGTGCGCCGCTGCTGCTGCCGCAAGAACTTCTCCCGGGCGAGCTGACGTCGCCGCTGCTCCTGGCTGACCACCGCGTTCTCTCCTCATGCGTCTCATGTGTCCACCGGTACGGGTGGGTCGCTCGAGGCGGCCACCCGCGTGTGCCCCGTACCGTATATGGGTTACCTGAGGATCCGGCAGCGCCGGTAGGCTCTGACAACGGGCTCAGCCGCCTGATGCCCTCCCGTATCGACACAACGAAGGACGATCGTGCTCATTGCCGGGTTCCCCGCCGGGGCCTGGGGGACGAACTGCTACCTCGTCGCCCCCGCCGCCGGTGAGGAGTGCGTGATCATCGACCCCGGCCACCAGGCCGCCCAAGGCGTCGAGGAAGCGATCAGGAAGCATCGGCTCAAGCCCGTCGCCGTCGTCCTCAGCCACGGCCACATCGACCACGTGGCCTCGGTCGTCCCGGTGTGCGGCGCCCACGACATACCGGCCTGGATCCACCCGGCCGACCGGTACATGATGAGCGACCCCGAGAAGGCGCTCGGCCGTTCCATCGGCATGCCGCTCATGGGCGAGCTGACCGTGGGGGAGCCGGACGACGTGAGGGAACTGGCCGACGGCGCCGCGCTGAAGCTGGCCGGCCTGGAGTTCTCCGTCGCGCACACGCCCGGCCATACCAAGGGGTCGGTGACCTTCCGGATGCCCGAGGCCGCGGACATCCCGCCGGTCCTCTTCTCCGGGGATCTGCTGTTCGCCGGCTCCATCGGACGCACCGACCTGCCCGGCGGTGACATGGCCGAGATGCTCGACTCGCTGGCCCGCGTGTGCCTGCCGCTCGACGACTCGACCGTGGTGCTGTCCGGCCACGGCCCCCAGACGACCATCGGCCGGGAGCGTGCCACCAACCCCTATCTGCGGCAGGTGGCCGCCGGCCCGGGAGCGGACCTGGACGACGCTCCCCGACGAGGAATGTGACGAGAGACCTTCCGTGAGCACCTTCAAGGCCCCCAAGGGCACGTACGACCTGATCCCGCCGGACTCCGCGAAGTACCTGGCGGTCCGCGAGGCGATCGCCGCCCCGCTGCGCAACTCCGGCTACGGGTACATCGAGACCCCCGGCTTCGAGAACGTGGAGCTGTTCGCGCGCGGGGTCGGCGAGTCCACCGACATCGTGACCAAGGAGATGTACGCCTTCGAGACCAAGGGCGGCGACAGGCTCGCCCTGCGGCCCGAGGGCACCGCCTCCGTCCTGCGCGCCGCCCTGGAGGCCAACCTCCACAAGGCGGGCAACCTGCCGGTCAAGCTGTGGTACTCCGGCTCCTACTACCGCTACGAGCGCCCCCAGAAGGGCCGGTACCGCCACTTCTCGCAGGTCGGTGCCGAGGCGATCGGCGCCGAGGACCCGGCCCTGGACGCCGAGCTGATCATCCTGGCCGACCAGGCCTACCGTTCGCTGGGCCTGAGCGACTTCCGCATCCTGCTCAACAGCCTCGGCGACAAGGAGTGCCGCCCGGTCTACCGGGCCGCCCTCCAGGACTTCCTGCGCGGCCTGGACCTGGACGAGGACACCCGCGCCCGGATCGAGATCAACCCCCTGCGCGTCCTGGACGACAAGCGGGAGTCGGTCCAGAAGCAGCTCACGGGCGTACCGCTGCTGCGTGACTACCTGTGCGACGCCTGCAAGACGTACCACGAGGAAGTGCGGGCGCTCCTTGACGCCCAGGGGGTCGCCTTCGAGGACGACGCCAAGCTGGTCCGCGGACTCGACTACTACACCCGCACCACCTTCGAGTTCGTGCACGACGGGCTCGGTTCCCAGTCCGCGGTGGGTGGCGGCGGCCGGTACGACGGCCTGTCCGAGATGATCGGCGGCCCCGCCCTGCCGTCGGTGGGCTGGGCGCTGGGCGTGGACCGTACGGTCCTGGCCTTGGAGGCGGAGGGAGTCGAGCTCCAACTCCCGTCCAGCACCAGCGTGTTCGCCGTTCCGCTCGGCGAGGAGGCGCGCCGGGTGCTGTTCGCGAAGGTCTCCGAACTGCGCAAGGTGGGCATCGCCGCCGACTTCTCCTACGGTCACAAGGGCCTCAAGGCCGCCATGAAGGCGGCCAACAGGTCCGGTGCCCGCTACGCGCTCGTCGCCGGCGAACGCGACCTCGCCGAAGGCGTCGTCCAGCTCAAGGACATGGACTCCGGCGAGCAGACGGCGATCGCGGTCAACGAGATCGTCGCGGAACTGGAATCCCGCCTCGGCTGACGCCCCGCGTGCAGAAGGGCGCCGGGTGCTCGGTCGGGCACCCGGCGCCCTTCGCCGTTCTGGGTGGGCCCCGGTCTCACTCCTTGCGCCGGTCCTTCCAGCGGAACGTGAGCAGGCACAGCGCCAGGCCGCCGACGCACCAGGCCGCGAGTACCAGGGCGATCCGCCCGAACTCCCAGCTCCCCGCCTGTTCCAGCACCCGTGCCGAGTCCGGCAGGAAGACTCCGCGCAGGCCCTGGCAGAGCCATTTCAGGGGGAACAGCGCGCCGACGTTCAGCATCCAGTCGGGGATGGTGTCGACCGGGATGTACACCCCGGAGATGAACTGGAGCACCAGGAACGGCAGGACGACCACCGAGCTGGCGCTCCTCGCCGACCTGGGCACCGAACTGATCGCGATGCCGAGCAGAGCGCACCCGGTCAGGCCGAGGACGAAGATCCAGGCGAAGTCGAACCACCGGGACGCCTCCGAGGGGAGCGGGACGTCGTACACCGTGGAGCCGACGAGCAGCAGGATCGCCGTCTCCAGCAGGCCGGTGAAGAGAACCAGCCAGATTTTCCCCAGGAAGTACGCCGCCGGCGGCATCGGCGTGCCGCGCAGCCGGCGCAGCACCTTCTCGTCCCGTTCGACGGCGATGGATATGCCCAGGGACTGGAAGCTGGTCGACATGATGCCCGAGGCCATCATCGCCGGGACGTACAGCTGCGCGGTGGTGATGCCGGCGTCGTGCACGTCGTTGCGGAAGATCGACGCGAACAGGAACAGGAACACCACCGGGAAGGCGAAGGTGAACACCACCTGATCGCGTTGCCGGAAGAACTGCGTGATCTCCAGGGCGCCCTGGTGCAGCCCGAGTCCCCACGCCCCGGGCCCGCGCGACGTGGCCGCCTCGGTGCGGGTGCCTGCGGCGGTCGTGGTCATCCCGCGTCCTCCTGTCCGGTCAGCCGGAGGTAGACGTCCTCCAGCGTGGGGCGGCTCACCCGCAGGCCGGGTATCTCGCCGTCGAAGCGGCGCGCCAGATCGGCGACGGTCCTGGTGGGGGTGCCGGTGTGCTCGGTGTGCGGGGTGCCGTCGGGGTCCGTCCACTCGACGGTGGCGCCGCTGCCGTGCCGTTCCCGCAGCTCGCGGGAGGTGCCCTCGGCGACGATCCGGCCCTGGGCGACCACCGCCAGCCGGTCCGCGAGGGCCTCCGCCTCCTCCAGGTAGTGCGTGGTCAGCAGGATCGTCGTGCCCTCCTGGGCGAGTGTGCGGATCAGGGTCCAGAACCGGCGCCGGGCCGCCGGGTCGAAACCGGTCGTCGGCTCGTCCAGGAGCAGCAGCTCGGGGCCGCCGATCACCCCGAGGGCCACGTCCAGCCGGCGGCGCTGGCCGCCCGAGAGCGCCTTGGTCCGGCTGCCCGCCTTCGCCTCCAGGCCGACCAGGGCGATGACCTCCTCCGGGTCGCGCGGCCGGGGGTAGTAGCGGGCGAAGTGCCGCACGGTCTCGCGGACCGTCAACTCGGCGGGCGCCGATTCGTCCTGCCAGACGATTCCGACGCGCGAGCGCCACGCGCGCGGGGCGCTTGCCGGGTCCGCCCCCAGGACGGAGACCTCGCCCGCGTCCCGTGAGCGGTGGCCCTGGATGATCTCCACCGTGGTGCTCTTGCCCGCGCCGTTGGGTCCCAGAAGGCCCAGGACCTCGCCCTTCCTGATGGCGAGGTCCATTCCGTCGACCGCAGTGACGTCCCCGTACCGCTTGCGCAGCCCCCGTACGTCCACCGCGAGTTCGTTTCCTGTCATGCTCCGAGCATGGTCCGGAACCGCACGTTCGGATACGACTGTGCACACCTTCGTGTCCACCTGACGGTGCTCACGCGCACACGTGCGGCACAATGGCCGTGCCCGAAGAAGGTCCCACCCACAAGTGACGGAATCGGCGTGATGAGCAAGACGACAGTCAAACACGTCCCCGCGGAGACCGAGCCGGAGCGCGCGGTGCCCGCACCGCGGACGGTGGGCGGCAGCCGCGCCTTCGCCCTGCTGCTGGTGATCACCGGAGCGGCCGGTCTGCTCGCCGCGTGGATCATCACGATCGACAAGCAGAAGATCCTCGAGGGCAAGCTCAGCGGCAAGACCTTCACACCGAGCTGCAGCCTCAACCCGATCGTGTCCTGCGGCAGCGTCATGGAGAGCAAGCAGGCCACCGTCTTCGGCTTCCCCAACCCGCTGCTCGGCCTGGTCGCCTACGGCATCGTCATCTGCGTCGGCATGAGCCTGCTCGCCCGCACCAGCTTCCCGCGCTGGTACTGGGTGACGTTCAACCTCGGCACGCTCTTCGGCGTCTGCTTCGTCACCTGGCTCCAGTTCCAGTCGCTGTACCGGATCAACGCGCTGTGCCTGTGGTGCTCGCTGGCCTGGGTGGCCACGATCGTCATGTTCTGGTACGTGACCTCCTTCAACATCCGCAACGACTTCCTGCCCGCCCCGCGCCCGGTGAAGAACTTCCTCGCCGAGTTCACCTGGGTCCTGCCGGTCACGCACTGCGGAGTCATCGTCATGCTGATCCTGACCCGCTGGGGCACGAGCCTGTGGGCCTGAGCCGGAGCCGGTGATCCACCGTCCGGCCGTGTTGTCGGCGGTGTGCCATAGGGTTTCAGCGTGGAGCCCGACCTGTTCACCGCCGCAAGTGAAGAACGCCAGGAGAAGGACCCGGCCGCGAGTCCCCTGGCGGTCCGGATGCGCCCGCGCACCCTCGACGAGGTGGTGGGCCAGCAGCATCTGCTCAAGCCCGGCTCGCCGCTGCGCCGGCTGGTCGGTGAGGGAGCGGGCGGTCCCGCGGGACCCTCGTCGGTGATCCTGTGGGGCCCGCCAGGCACCGGCAAGACCACCCTGGCGTACGTGGTCTCCAAGGCCACCAACAAGCGCTTCGTGGAGCTGTCGGCGATCACCGCGGGCGTCAAGGAGGTCCGCGCGGTCATCGACGGCGCCCGCCGCGCCTCCGGCGGGTACGGCAAGGAGACCGTCCTCTTCCTGGACGAGATCCACCGTTTCAGCAAGGCCCAGCAGGACTCCCTGCTCCCGGCGGTCGAGAACCGCTGGGTGACCCTGATCGCGGCCACCACGGAGAACCCGTACTTCTCGGTGATCTCCCCGCTGCTCTCCCGCTCGCTCCTGCTCACCCTCGAACCGCTCACCGACGACGACGTCCGCGGTCTGCTCCGCCGTGCGCTCACCGACGAGCGCGGCCTGAGGTCGGCCGTCGGCCTCGCCGAGGACACCGAGAGCCATCTGCTGCGCATCGCCGGCGGCGACGCCCGCCGCGCCCTGACCGCCCTGGAGGCCGCCGCCGGGGCCGCCCTCGACAAGGGCGAGAGCGAGATCGGCCTGACCACGCTGGAGGAGACCGTCGACCGGGCCGCGGTGAAGTACGACCGCGACGGCGACCAGCACTACGACGTCGCCAGCGCCCTGATCAAGTCCATCCGCGGCTCCGACGTCGACGCCGCCCTGCACTACCTGGCCCGGATGATCGAGGCCGGCGAGGACCCGCGGTTCATCGCCCGCCGCCTGATGATCTCCGCCAGTGAGGACATCGGCCTGGCCGACCCCCACGCGCTGCCCACGGCGGTCGCCGCCGCCCAGGCCGTCGCCATGATCGGTTTCCCCGAGGCCGCCCTGACCCTCAGCCACGCCACCATCGCCCTGGCCCTCGCCCCCAAGTCCAACGCGGCGACCACGGCGATCGGCGCCGCCCTGGACGACGTGCGCAAGGGACTGGCCGGACCGGTCCCGCCCCATCTGCGGGACGGGCACTACAAGGGGGCGGCCAAGCTCGGGCACGCGCAGGGGTACGTCTACCCGCACGACCTGCCCGAGGGCATCGCCGCCCAGCAGTACGCGCCGGACGCCCTGAAGGACCGCGAGTACTACACCCCGTCCCGGCACGGCACCGAGGCGCGGTACGCGGACGCGGTCGAGTGGACCCGCAAACACCTCGGTCGGAAGCGGTCGTGAGCGCCCTGTAGACTTCCCTGAAGCGCTGAGTTCCGTGTCCGGAACCCCGAAAGGGGAACCGGCGCCACCAGAGCGGGACATTCAGCCGGAACTCCGCCGTTCTGTCCAGGACGACGGGGATCCAGGAGCGTCGCGCACCGTCGAACGGTGTCGCGGGCAGCCCACCACCACCCGGAGCTCCGGGAGCGGTCGGTGGGCCACTCGCGTGCTGCACGTATGTGCCCAGACCAGGGGAGCGGCTGCCCATCGGGCCCGGCAGGGTCCCGGCGGGTTTCCCCGGCTGCGGATGCGACCTCCCCTAACCCTGGTGAAGCCGTATTCGTACAGAAGACAAGAGGTGTTTGGTTCATGGCGAACCAGTCCCGCCCCAAGGTCAAGAAGTCGCGTGCCCTCGGTATCGCGCTGACCCCGAAGGCCGTCAAGTACTTCGAGGCGCGTCCCTACCCGCCGGGTGAGCACGGCCGTGGCCGCAAGCAGAACTCGGACTACAAGGTCCGTCTGCTCGAGAAGCAGCGTCTGCGCGCCCAGTACGACGTCAGCGAGCGTCAGCTCGTCCGCGCCTACGAGCGTGCCGCCAAGACGTCGATGAAGACCGGTGAAGCCCTGGTCATCGACCTCGAGAAGCGCCTTGACGCCCTGGTCCTGCGTTCGGGCATCGCCCGCACGATCTACCAGGCCCGTCAGATGGTCGTCCACGGCCACATCCAGGTCAACGGCAAGAAGGTCGACAAGCCGTCCTTCCAGGTCCGTCCCGACGACGTGGTCCAGGTGCGCGAGCGCAGCCGCGAGAAGACCCTCTTCCAGGTCTCCCGCGAGGGTGGCTTCGCCCCCGACGGCGAGACCCCCCGCTACCTTCAGGTGAACCTCAAGGCCCTGGCGTTCCGCCTGGACCGTGAGCCGAACCGCAAGGAGATCCCGGTGATCTGCGACGAGCAGCTCGTCGTCGAGTACTACGCCCGCTGATCACCGGCAGGTCGTAGCACCGCAGCACCACCTCGGCCCGCCGTCTCCCCGCCCTTCTGGGCGGGCGGGACGGCGGGCTCGTTCATGCCACCGGCACACGGACATCAATCCGGTACGGAGCCCCACCCTCAGCGCGATAGGCTCGGTGCCACGACTTTCTCGATGTACAGGCACGTTTCAGGGAGCGGGTGCGCACAGTGTCCGGTGGAGAGGTGGCCGGGATCCTGGTGGCCGTGTTCTGGGCGATCCTGGTCTCCTTCCTCGCCGTCGCGCTGGCGAGGCTGGCCCAGACGCTCAAGGCGACCACCAGACTCGTGGCGGACGTGACCGACCAGGCCGTTCCGCTGCTGGCCGAGGCCTCCCAGGCGGTGCGCTCCGCGCAGACCCAGATCGACCGCGTCGACGCGATCGCCTCGGACGTCCAGGAGGTCACGTCCAACGCCTCCGCGCTGTCGACCACCGTCGCCTCGACCTTCGGCGGCCCGCTCGTCAAGGTCGCGGCCTTCGGCTACGGCGTGCGCCGGGCGCTGGTCGGCCGCAAGGAGGACGTGCCCGGCAAGACGTCGAGGCGTACCGTGATCGTGGGCCGCACCGTCCCGGCCGCGCGGCGGGGGAAGCGGAACAACCGGGAGAAGTAAGGACTAGCGATGTTCCGCCGTACGTTCTGGTTCACCACTGGTGTCGCCGCCGGAGTGTGGGCCACCACCAAGGTCAACCGCAAACTCAGGCAGCTGACCCCCGAGAGCCTCGCCGCGACCGCGGCGACCAAGGCGGTCGAGGCCGGTCACCGGCTCAAGGACCGCGCCCTCGGCTTCGCGCTCGACGTCCGCGACAACATGGCCACGCGGGAGGCCGAACTCGGCGAGGCACTGGGCCTGAACGCCCCGGTCGACCCGGAACTGCCCCCGTCCGGGCGGTACACCGCCATCGAGAACCGCAACCAACCGAAGTACGTCGAGGACCCGGCGTCCTCGGAACACCCGTACACGACGTACTCGTACAACCGGAATGAGGACCACTGATGGAGTCGGCTGAGATCCGCCGCCGCTGGCTGAGCTTCTTCGAGGAGCGCGGGCACACCGTCGTCCCTTCGGCGTCGCTCATCGCCGACGACCCGACTCTGCTCCTCGTCCCGGCCGGCATGGTGCCCTTCAAGCCCTACTTCCTGGGTGAGGTCAAGCCGCCCTTCTCGCGCGCGACCAGCGTGCAGAAGTGCGTGCGCACGCCCGACATCGAAGAGGTCGGCAAGACCACCCGGCACGGCACCTTCTTCCAGATGTGCGGCAACTTCTCCTTCGGTGACTACTTCAAGGAGGGCGCCGTCAAGCTCGCCTGGGAGCTGCTCACCACGCCCCAGGACAAGGGCGGTTACGGCCTGGAGCCGGAGAAGCTCTGGATCACCGTCTACCAGGACGACGACGAGGCCGAGCGGCTCTGGCACGAGGTCGTCGGCGTGCCCAAGGAGCGCATCCAGCGCCTGGGCAAGAAGGACAACTTCTGGTCCATGGGCGTCCCCGGCCCGTGCGGCCCCTGCTCGGAGATCAACTACGACCGCGGCCCCGAGTTCGGTGCCGAGGGCGGTCCCGCCGTCAACGACGAGCGGTACGTGGAGATCTGGAACCTCGTCTTCATGCAGTTCGAGCGCGGCGAGGGCACCGGCAAGGACGACTTCGAGATCCTCGGCGACCTGCCGAGCAAGAACATCGACACCGGGCTCGGCCTGGAACGGCTCGCCATGATTCTGCAGGGCGTGCAGAACATGTACGAGATCGACACGTCCATGGCCGTCATCAAGAAGGCCACCGAGCTGACCGGTGTCGCCTACGGCGAGGCCCACGCCTCCGACGTCTCGCTGCGCGTGGTCACCGACCACATGCGCACCGCCACCATGCTCATCGGTGACGGCGTCACCCCCGGCAACGAGGGCCGCGGGTACGTGCTGCGCCGCATCATGCGCCGCGCCATCCGCAACATGCGTCTGCTGGGTGCCACCGGTCCGGTCGTCAAGGACCTCGTCGACGTCGTCATCGCCATGATGGGACAGCAGTACCCGGAGCTGGTCACCGACCGCGAGCGCATCGAGAAGGTCGCCCTCGCCGAGGAGGCCCGCTTCCTCAAGACCCTCAACGCCGGTACGAACGTGCTGGACAGCGCCGTCGCCGAGACCAAGGCCGCCGGCTCCGCCGTGCTGCCCGGCGACAAGGCCTTCCTGCTCCACGACACCTGGGGCTTCCCGATCGACCTCACCCTGGAGATGGCCGCCGAACAGGGCCTGTCCGTGGACGAGGACGGCTTCCGCCGCCTGATGAAGGAGCAGCGGGAGCGCGCCAAGGCCGACGCCCGGGCCAAGAAGACCGGCCACGCCGACCTCGGCGCCTACCGTGAGATCGCCGACTCCGCCGGCGAGACCGACTTCATCGGCTACACGGACACCGAGGGCGAGTCCACGATCGTCGGCATCCTCGTCGACGGAGCCTCCTCGCCGGCCGCCACCGAGGGCGACGAGGTCGAGATCGTCCTCGACCGCACCCCCTTCTACGCCGAGGGCGGCGGCCAGATCGGCGACACCGGCCGCATCAAGGTGGACTCCGGCGCCGTCATCGAGGTCCGCGACTGCCAGAAGCCGGTCCCGGGCGTGTACGTCCACAAGGGCGTCGTCCAGGTCGGCGAGGTCACCGTCGGCGCCAAGGCGCACGCCTCGATCGACTTCCGCCGCCGCAAGGCCATCGCCCGCGCCCACTCCGCCACGCACCTGACCCACCAGGCGCTGCGGGACGCCCTCGGCCCGACGGCCGCCCAGGCCGGCTCCGAGAACCAGCCCGGCCGGTTCCGCTTCGACTTCGGCTCCCCGTCCGCCGTCCCGACGGCCGTGATGACCGACGTCGAGCAGAAGATCAACGAGGTGCTCGCCCATGACCTCGACGTGCACGCCGAGGTCATGAGCATCGACGAGGCCAAGAAGCAGGGCGCCATCGCCGAGTTCGGCGAGAAGTACGGCGAGCGCGTGCGCGTGGTGACCATCGGTGACTTCTCCAAGGAACTGTGCGGCGGCACCCATGTGCACAACACCGCCCAGCTGGGCCTGGTGAAGCTGCTCGGCGAGTCGTCGATCGGTTCCGGGGTGCGCCGTATCGAGGCCCTGGTGGGCGTCGACGCCTACAACTTCCTCGCCCGTGAGCACACGGTCGTCGCCCAGCTCCAGGAGCTGGTCAAGGGCCGTCCGGAGGAGCTTCCGGAGAAGGTCTCCGCCATGCTCGGCAAGCTGAAGGACGCCGAGAAGGAGATCGAGAAGTTCCGCGCCGAGAAGGTGCTCCAGGCCGCCGCCGGTCTCGCCGAGTCCGCCAAGGACGTCCGCGGTGTGGCCGTCGTCACGGGGCAGGTCCCGGACGGCACCACCCCGGACGACCTGCGCAAGCTGGTGCTCGACGTGCGCGGCCGGATCCAGGGCGGCCGGGCCGCCGTGGTTGCCCTGTTCACGGTGAACAACGGCAAGCCGCTCACGGTCATCGCCACCAACGAGGCGGCCCGCGAGCGCGGTCTGAAGGCCGGTGACCTGGTCCGTACGGCCGCCAAGACCCTCGGCGGCGGCGGTGGCGGCAAGCCGGACGTCGCCCAGGGCGGCGGGCAGAACCCGGCCGCCGTCGGCGAGGCCGTGGACGCCGTGGAGCGGCTCGTGGCGGAAACGGCCAAGTGATGAGAAGAGGACGTCGGCTCGCGATCGACGTCGGGGACGCCCGGATCGGGGTCGCCTCGTGCGACCCCGACGGGATCCTCGCCACCCCGGTGGAGACGGTTCCCGGCCGGGACGTCCCCGCGGCACACCGCCGCCTTCGGCAGCTCGTCGCGGAGTACGAGCCGATCGAGGTCGTCGTCGGTCTCCCGCGCTCCCTCAAGGGGGGCGAGGGACCGGCCGCGGTCAAGGTCCGCGCCTTCGCCGGCGAGCTGGCCAAGGGCATTGCCCCGGTGCCGGTCCGCCTGGTGGACGAGCGGATGACCACGGTGACGGCCAGCCAGGGACTGCGCGCCTCCGGAGTGAAGTCCAGGAAGGGACGCTCCGTGATCGACCAGGCCGCGGCCGTCATCATCCTCCAGCAGGCCCTGGAATCCGAACGAGGGTCAGGGAAAGCACCCGGCGAGGGCGTCGAAGTGGTCATCTGATCGCGGTACGGTAACGTTCCGCGCGATGCGCCGGTGTTCGAACAGACGACGCACAGCACAAGAGGCGGAACGGGAGCCGGGCCACACAGCCGTGGCACCCCGCGCCTCGCGGCTCTAGGGGATCGATGACTGAGTATGGCCGGGGTCCAGGCCCCGAACCGTGGCATCCGGAGGACCCGTTGTACGGGGACGGCGGATGGGGAGGACAGCAGGCCCAGGCGGGCCCGCAGTCCCCCTACGGTGGTGGGCCGCAGCACCATCCGCAGCAGTCGCAGCAACCGCAGTACGGCGAGTGGGGCCCCGGGCAGCCCGGTGGCTACGACGGGCAGTACCCGCAGCAGCACTACGGCAACCAGGGCCACCAGCAGGGCCAGCAGTACTACGACCCCCAGGGTCAGCAGCAGTACGGCCAGCAGGGCCAGCAGGGCCAGCAGGGTCAGCAGTACGGTCAGCAGCAGTACGACCAGCAGTACCCGGCGCACCTCCAGCAACAGGGATACGGCCAGGGCGGCTGGGACGGCGCCGGTGGGCAGCAGCAGCCCGCGTACCCCGCCGACCCGGCCGATCCGTACGGCCGGCAGGCCGGGGGCCACGGCGCGCAGCAGCCCGACCCCTACGGCACCCCCGAGGCCTACCCGCCGCCGGAGCCGCCGAGCCGCCGGCGGGCCGAGCCGGAGCCGCAACCGGACTGGGATCCCGAACCCGAGCAGGACGAACACGCGTTCTTCGCGGACGGCGACGACGAGGACGACGACAGCGACGATCCGCACGAGGGCCGGGGGCGGGGCGACCGCAAGGGCCGCGGCGGCAAGGGCAAGAAGCGCCGCAGCGGCTGTGCCTGCCTGGTCGTCGCCCTGGTGTTCAGCGGAGGTACGGTCGGAGTCCTCTACTACGGCTACCAGTTCTACCAAAGCCATTTCGGCTCCGCCCCGGACTACTCGGGCGACGGAATCAACGAGATGGTGACCGTCGAGATTCCCAAGGGCGCGGGCGGCTACGACATCGGCCGGGCGCTGAAGACGGCGGGCGTGGTCAAGAGCGTCGACGCGTTCGTGGCGGCGCAGAAGCAGAACCCCAATGGCAACTCGATCCAGGACGGAATCTACACGCTGCGCAAGCAGATGTCGGCCGCCAGCGCGGTCGAACTGATGCTCAGTCCGAAGAGCCGCAGCAACCTGGTCCTCGCGGAGGGCCTGCGCAACGTGGCGGTCTACGCGTTGATCGACAAGCGCCTCGAACTGCCGGACGGCACCACGGCCGGCGTCGCGAAGAAGGAGTACAAGAACCTCGGCCTGCCCTCCTGGGCGCTGAACCATCCCAACCTGAAGGACCCGCTGGAAGGGTTCCTCTACCCCTCCAGCTACGCCGTCGCCAAGGGGCAGAAGCCCGAGGCCGTCCTGAAGGAGATGGTGGCGCGGGCCAACGGGAAGTACAACGAGTTGGGTCTGGAGAAGAAGGCCAAGGGCCTGGACCTCGAAGGGCCCTGGCAATTGCTCACCGTGGCGAGCCTGGTCCAGGCCGAGGGCAAGACGCACGACGACTTCCGCAAGATGTCGGAAGTGATCTACAACCGTCTGAAGCCGACCAACACCGAGACCAACCGGTTGCTGCAGTTCGACTCGACCTTCAATTACCTGAAGGGCCAGAGCAACATCCACATCAGCGAAAAAGAGATCAACAGCAACCACGACCCTTACAACACGTACACCCGCACGGGCCTGCCGCCCGGACCGATCGGAAACCCCGGCGACGAGGCGTTGAATGCGGCATTGAATCCGACCCAGGACGGCTGGATCTATTTCGTGGCGACCGACGGTGCACACAAAACCGAGTTCGCCAAGACGTATGCCGAGTTCCTCAAGCTCAAGGACAAGTTCGATGCCACGAAGGGCAACTGACGCCCGTCGGGCGGCTGTTCTCGGTTCGCCGATCGCCCACTCGCTCTCCCCGGTGCTGCACCGGGCGGCGTATGCGGAACTGGGGCTCGCGAACTGGTCCTACGACCGGTTCGAGATCGACGAGGCAGGTCTGCCCGCGTTCTTCGAGGACCTGGGACCCGAGTGGGCCGGGCTGTCGCTGACCATGCCGCTGAAGCGGGCGGTCATCCCGCTGCTCGACGAGATCAGCGACACCGCCGCCTCCGTCGAGGCGGTCAACACGGTCGTGTGCGCCGCGGACGGCCGCCGGGTCGGGGACAACACCGATGTGCCGGGCATGGTCGCCGCCCTGCGCGAGCACGGCATCGAGCAGGTCGACTCGGCGGCGGTCCTCGGCGCCGGTGCCACCGCCTCCTCCGCGCTGGCCGCGCTCGCCCGCGTCTGCACCGGCGAGGTCGTCGCCTACGTCCGCAGCGAGGCCCGCGCGGCCGAGATGCGGCAGTGGGGTGAGCGGCTGGACGTCGAGGTCCGCACGGCGGACTGGGCGGACGCCAGGCAGGCCCTGAAGGCACCCCTGGTGATCGCCACCACCCCGGCCGGCACCACGGACGCGCTCGCCGACGGCGTCCCCGAGCGTCCCGTCACCCTCTTCGACGTCCTCTACGACCCGTGGCCCACGCCCCTCGCGGCCCGCTGGTCCATGGCCGGCGGCGCCGTCGTCAGCGGCCTCGACCTGCTGGTGCACCAGGCGGTCCTCCAGGTCGAACAGATGACGGGCTGCTCGCAGGCACCTCTCGACGCCATGCGCAAGGCGGGCGAACGCGCCCTCGCCGCCCGTTAGGGCCGCGTGCCGCCCTGGTGGACCTGCGCCCCGAGGCCGATCCCGAGGTCGTGCTCCCGGCGATCCCGCCGCACGCCACCGGCTGGTCCACGATCCCCGAGGCCGAGGTCCTCGACACGACCGATCACGGCAGCCACCGTCCCGACCGCGCCTGACCGGGGCGCGGCCCCGGCGCCGAACCCGGGCCCCGGGTGCCCGGTCCGCCGCAAACAAGGTTCCGCCGCAGTCGCCGGGGGCGCCGACCGTGCCCCGGAGACCGGGCCGCGCCCGTCCGTCTGCTGGACCGGCGGCCGGATCCCGGGGCCGGACGTGGGAGGATCGGAGACGGCACCCCGGGGTCGCGCACCCGGCCGTGCCGGCACCACGCGCGAGGACGCGCGTACGCAGGGGCAGTACCAGGGCGCGCGAGCATGAGGAGCACCGTTGAGCAGGTTGCGCTGGCTGACCGCGGGGGAGTCCCACGGCCCCGCACTCGTCGCCACGCTGGAGGGCCTTCCCGCCGGCGTGCCCATCACCACGGAGACGGTGGCGGACCATCTCGCACGGCGGCGCCTGGGCTATGGGCGCGGTGCCCGGATGAAGTTCGAACGGGACGAGGTCACCTTCCTCGGCGGCGTCCGGCACGGCCTCACCCTCGGCTCCCCGGTGGCGATCATGGTGGGCAACACCGAGTGGCCCAAGTGGGAGAAGGTCATGGCCGCCGACCCGGTCGACCCGGCGGAGCTGGCCGAGGTCGCGCGCAACGCGCCGCTGACCCGGCCCCGCCCCGGGCACGCCGATCTGGCGGGCATGCAGAAGTACGGCTTCGACGAGGCCCGGCCGGTGCTGGAGCGGGCCTCCGCCCGCGAGACCGCGGCCCGCGTCGCACTGGGTGCGGTGGCCCGGTCGTACCTGAAGGAGACCGCGGGCATCGAGATCGTCAGCCACGTCGTCGAACTCGCCGCGGCCAAGGCGCCCTACGGCGTGTACCCGACCCCGGCGGACGTGGAGAAGCTGGACGCGGACCCGGTGCGCTGCCTGGACGCGGACGCCTCCAAGGCGATGGTCGCGGAGATCGACCAGGCCCACAAGGACGGCGACACGCTCGGCGGCGTGGTGGAGGTGCTGGCGTACGGCGTGCCGGTGGGCCTGGGCTCCCACGTGCACTGGGACCGGCGGCTCGACGCCCGGCTTGCGGCCGCGCTCATGGGCATCCAGGCGATCAAGGGTGTCGAGGTCGGCGACGGCTTCGACCTGGCGCGGGTGCCCGGCTCCAAGGCCCACGACGAGATCGTCACCACCGACGACGGCATCCGGCGCGCGACGGGCCGCTCCGGCGGCACCGAGGGCGGGCTGACCACCGGCGAACTGCTGCGGGTGCGTGCCGCGATGAAGCCGATCGCGACCGTGCCGCGGGCCCTGCGGACCGTGGACGTCTCCACCGGCGAGGCCGCGCAGGCCCACCACCAGCGCTCCGACGTGTGCGCGGTGCCGGCCGCCGGCATCGTGGCCGAGGCCATGGTGGCCCTCGTCCTCGCCGACGCCGTCGCGGAGAAGTTCGGCGGCGACAGCGTGCCGGAGACCCGCCGCAACGTGCGGTCGTACCTCGAGAACCTGGCGATCCGGTGACCGCGGCGCCGCTTCTCGTCCTGGTCGGCCCGATGGGCGTGGGCAAGTCCACGGTGGGACACCTGCTCGCCGACCGCCTGGGCGTCGCCTACCGGGACACCGACGACGACATCGTGGCCGGGCAGGGCCGCGCCATCTCCGAGATCTTCGTGGACGAGGGCGAGCCCGCCTTCCGCGCGATGGAGAAGGAGGCGGTGCGCCGGGCGCTGGCCGAGCACGACGGCGTACTGGCCCTCGGCGGCGG
The DNA here is from genome assembly GCF_044548235.1 of Streptomyces sp. NPDC052043. NCBI lineage: Bacteria > Bacillati > Actinomycetota > Actinomycetes > Kitasatosporales > Streptomycetaceae > Streptomyces > Streptomyces sp. NPDC052043. The sequence continues at coordinate 102,857 of NZ_JBIUBT010000008.1, read as the reverse complement.
CGCGGTCCTCGACGAGGACACGCGCGCGCTGCTCGCCGGAGCACGCGTGGTCTACCTGTCGATGGACGTCGAGGAGGCCGTCCGGCGCACCGGGCTCAACGTGGCCCGCCCGCTGCTCGCCGTCAACCCGCGCAAGCAGTGGCGCGAGTTGATGGAGGCCCGGCGGCACCTGTACGAGGAGGTCGCCACCGCGGTCGTGCCGACCGACGGGCGCACCCCGGAAGAGGTCACCCAAGCCGCCCTGGACGCACTGGAGTTGAAGGAAGCATGAGCGAGCCGGTCACGCGGATCCACATCGCCGGCACGGCCGGCACCGAGGCGTACGACGTCCTGGTCGGCCGTCGGCTCCTGGGTGAACTCACCAGTTTGGTCGGCGCGAAGGCCAAGCGGGTCGCCGTGATCCACCCCGAGGCCCTTGCCGAGACCGGGGACGCGCTCCGCGCCGACCTGGCCGAGCAGGGCTACGAGGCCGTCGCCATCCAGGTGCCGAACGCGGAGGAGGCCAAGACCGCGGAGGTCGCCGCCTACTGCTGGAAGGCGCTCGGCCAGTGCGGGTTCACCCGCACCGACGTCATCGTGGGCGTGGGCGGCGGCGCCACCACCGACCTGGCCGGATTCGTGGCCGCCACCTGGCTGCGCGGGGTGCGCTGGATCGCCGTCCCGACCACCGTGCTGGCCATGGTGGACGCGGCCGTCGGTGGCAAGACCGGCATCAACACCGCCGAGGGCAAGAACCTCGTGGGCGCCTTCCACCCGCCCGCCGGTGTGCTGTGCGACCTCGCTGCCCTGGACTCCCTCCCGGTCCACGACTACGTGTCCGGACTGGCCGAGGTCATCAAGGCGGGCTTCATCGCCGACCCGGTGATCCTCGACCTCATCGAGTCGGACCCGGAGGCCGCCCGCACCCCGGCCGGCCCGCACACCGCCGAACTCGTCGAACGGTCCATCAGGGTCAAGGCGGAGGTCGTCTCCGCCGACCTCAAGGAGTCGGGCCTGCGCGAGATCCTCAACTACGGCCACACGCTGGGCCACGCGATCGAGAAGAACGAGCGGTACAAGTGGCGGCACGGCGCGGCGGTCGCCGTCGGCATGCACTTCGCCGCCGAACTCGGCCGGCTGGCGGGCCGGTTGGACGACGCCACGGCCGACCGCCACCGCACGATCCTCGAATCGGTGGGCCTGCCGCTGCACTACCGCTACGACCAGTGGCCCAAGCTGCTGGAGACGATGAAGGTCGACAAGAAGTCCCGTGGCGACCTGCTGCGCTTCATCGTCCTGGACGGGCTCGCCAAGCCCACCGTCCTGGAAGGCCCCGACCCGGCCGTGCTGCTCGGCGCGTACGGCGAGGTCGGTGAGTAAGTCCCACCACGCGGCATCCGACCCGTTCTGCCTGCCGGGACGGGCACTTCGGACCGTCCCGGGCCGTTCACCACAGGGCGGCCGGGGACGGTACCGTTCGGTAGGCGGCGGGGCTCGGACCCGCTGCCGGCGCCCATCGCCCCGTACGAGACGGAGTCGCACCGGATGCAGCACGCAGTGGGTTCACCGCTGCCGCCGCCCCACCAGCCGGGGCACGGACCGGCCGCCGGCTGGTCGTCGGCCGCACATCAGCCGGGGCCGCGGCACCCGGGCGCACCCCAGGGCTCCGCGCCCGTGCCCCCGCCGCCTCCGGCGTCGGGCTACCCCGGCGCCCCGGCCCCGCAACTGCCGGGCGGCCAACCACCCGTCCCACCCCCGTCGGCTCCGCGCCCCCAGGGCCCACATCCGTCGGCTCCCCAGCCACAGCGCCCGCATCCTCAGGGTCCGCCTCCGTCGGCTCCGCACCCTCAGAGTCCGCCTCCGTCGGCACCGCGCCACCAGGGCCCGCCTCCGTCGGCTCCGCAGCCGCAGAATCCGCGTCCTCAGGGCCCGCCCCCGGCGGCACCGCACCCCCGGAGTCCGCAGAGCCCGCACTCCCAGGGACCCCATCAGCCGGCCCCCGCGGTCCCGCCGACCGCCGCGCCGGCCGCGCCGGACGCCACCGGTCACGTGCGGCTGCCGCCGGGCGGCCCGGTCGGCATGCCCAGCGTGCCGCCGGCCCAGACCGCGCCCGACCCGACCACCACCACGCTGGCGGTGCTGCTGATCGGACCGGCGGGCGCGGGCAAGACGAGCGTCGCCAAGTACTGGGCCGACCACCGCCGCGTGCCCACCGCGCACATCAGCCTCGACGACGTCCGCGAGTGGGTGCGCTCCGGCTTCGCCGACCCGCAGTCGGGATGGAACGACCACTCCGAGGCGCAGTACCGGCTCGCCCGCCGCACCTGCGGCTTCGCCGCCCGCAACTTCCTCGCCAACGGCATCTCGTGCATCCTCGACGACGCCGTCTTCCCCGACCGCCCGGTGGTCGGGCTCGGTGGCTGGAAGCGTCATGTCGGCCCCGGCCTGCTCCCGGTCGTGCTGCTGCCCGGACTGGACATCGTCCTGGAGCGCAACGCCGAGCGCAGCGGCAACCGCCGGCTGACCGACGAGGAGGTCGCCCGTATCCACGGCCGCATGGCCGGCTGGTACGGCTCCGGCCTCCCCATCATCGACAACTCCCAACTCGACGTCCCGGCCACGGCCCGCGTCCTGGACGAGGTCCTGTCCCGAGCCATCGCCAGCCCCCCGAACTGGTAGCACGCGCCGCGAAGCCCGGCATCCGGCAGACCCACTCGGACCTCTCGAACGGCGATATTGAGCCATGACTCTTACGCTCGGTTCATGTCAGAGGTGTACGCGGCCCGCCGGACCCGGCTGAGGGAGCGCTGCAACGCGGGCGGCAGCGCGGCGGCCCTGGTGACTCGTCCCGCCAATGTGCGGTACCTGGCGGGAGCAGCCCCGCAGGGTGCCGTCCTGCTTCTCGGCAGGCGCGAGGACCTGCTGGTGTGCCAGAGCCCGCCGGACGACCGGCCCGGCGAGGTCCGGCCCGACGAGGCGCTGCCGGTGCAGGTCCTGCCCCAACCCTCCGGCGGCGACCCGGCCGTCGCCGCCGCCGACCACGCCCGGACCCAGGGCGCCGACTCGCTCGCCGTGGAGGAGCACCACCTCACGGTGGCCCGCTACCACGCCCTCGGCTCGGTGGCGCCCGGGCTGCGCCTGGCCGATCTGGGCTGTGCGGTCGAGCAGCTCAGGGTCGTCAAGGACGAGGAGGAGATCTCCTGTCTGAGGATCGGCGCCGAGATCGCCGACCAGGCCCTCGGCGAACTGCTGGAGTCCATCCTGGTCGGCCGCACCGAGCGCCATCTCGCCCTGGAGCTGGAGCGGCGGCTCGTCGACCACGGCGCCGACGGGCCCGCCTTCCCGACCTCCGTGGCCACCGGCCCGAACTCCGGCCGCCGCGGCCACCGGCCCACCGACCGGCGGGTCGAGGAGGGCGACTTCCTCACGGTGTGCCTGGGCGCCGCCTACCGCGGCTACCGCTGCGAGATCGGCCGCACCTTCGTGATCGGCACGTCTCCCGCGGACTGGCAGATCCAGCTCTACGACCTGGTCTTCGCCGCCCAGCGGGCCGGACGGGAGGCCCTGGCCCCCGGCGCCGCCTACCGCGATGTGGACCGCGCCGCACGCCAGGTACTGGATTCGGCCGGGTTCGCCGAGAGCCTGCAACCCCTCACCGGGCACGGGGTCGGACTAGAAATCGACGAGGACCCGCAGCTGGCCCCTTCAGCCATGGGTAAACTGGACGCTTGCGTGCCGGTCACCGTCGAACCGGGGGTCCACCTCCCGGGCCGGGGCGGTGTCCGGATCGATGACACGCTCGTCGTACGCCCCGAGGCGGACGGCGGACCCGAGCTACTCACCATCACGACCAAGGAGCTCCTCGCGCTCTAGCCTCGCGCTGCGCGCCTGCCCCGGGGTCGTACGTCAGTCCAGGAGATTCCGCAACCGTGGCTTCCACGAACGACCTCAAGAACGGCATGGTGCTCAAGCTCGAAGGCGGCCAGCTCTGGTCCGTCGTCGAGTTCCAGCACGTCAAGCCCGGCAAGGGCCCGGCCTTCGTGCGCACCAAGCTCAAGAACGTGCTCTCCGGGAAGACCGTCGACAAGACGTTCAACGCCGGCGTCAAGGTCGAAACGGCCACCGTCGACAAGCGTGACATGCAGTTCTCCTACATGGACGGCGACTACTTCGTCTTCATGGACATGGAGACCTACGACCAGCTGCACGTCGACCGCAAGGCCGTCGGCGACACCGCCCACTTCCTGGTCGAGGGCTTCGAGGCCACCGTCGCCCAGCACGAGGGCGAGGTGCTCTTCGTCGAGCTGCCCGCCGCCGTCGAGCTGACCATCGCCGAGACCGAGCCGGGTGTCCAGGGCGACCGCTCCACCGGTGGCACCAAGCCCGCCACCCTGGAGACCGGCCACCAGATCCAGGTCCCGCTCTTCATCACCACCGGTGAGAAGATCAAGGTCGACACCCGCACCAGCGACTACCTCGGCCGGGTGAACAGCTAACCGTGGCTGCCCGCAACACGGCCCGCAAGCGTGCCTTCCAGATCCTCTTCGAGGGCGACCAGCGCGGCGCCGACGTCCTGACGGTCCTCGCCGACTGGATCCGGCTGTCCCGGACCGACACCCGGCAGCCACCGGTGAGCGAGTACACGATGCAGCTCGTCGAGGGCTACGCGGAGCACGCGACCCGGATCGACGAGCTGATCGCGCAGTACGCGGTCGGCTGGACGCTGGACCGCATGCCGGTCGTCGACCGCAACATCCTGCGGCTCGGCGCGTACGAGCTGGTCTGGGTCGACGAGACCCCGGACGCCGTCGTGCTGGACGAGATGGTGCAGCTGGCGAAGGAGTTCTCCACGGACGAGTCGCCTTCGTTCGTCAACGGCCTGCTGTGCCGTCTGAAGGAGCTCAAGCCCTCGCTCCGCCGCGACCAGGCGTGAGAAGGAGCCGGCCCGCCCGGGCCGGCGCCGGACGGACTCGCAGGGGCCCGCAGCACGACTGCTGCGGGCCCCTCGGCGTCCGTGCGAGGCCCCGGGCCCCGTCCGACCGGGTCCGCCCCACCAGGGCCGTGTCCGTCCGTTCAGGGCCTGCGGAAAAGCCGCCGGGGTGGCCGGAACCTTCTGGTTCCGGCCACCCCGGCGGCACGTTTCTGCTGGGTCTGCGGAGCGGTCAGCCCTCCTCGTGGGACGCCACCGCGCGGCGCGCGTCCGCGTCCAGCACGCCCCAGCTGATCAGCTGCTCGGTGAGGACCGAGGGCGACTGGTCGTAGATGACGGCGAGTGTGCGCAGGTCGTCCTGGCGGATGGAGAGCACCTTGCCGTTGTAGTCACCGCGCTGCGACTGGATCGTGGCGGCGTACCGCTGCAGCGGGCCCGCCTTCTCGGCCGGCACCGTGGCCAGCCGCTCCAGGTCGAGGACCAGCTTCGGCGGGGGCTCGGCGGCGCCGCCCGGGGTGGTGCCCGGCAGCAGCTCCTGCACCGGAACCCCGTAGAAGTCCGCCAGCTCGGCGAGGCGCTGCACGGTCACGGCGCGGTCGCCGCGCTCGTACGAACCGACTACGACCGCCTTCCAGCGTCCCTGGCTCTTCTCCTCGACACCGTGGAGGGAAAGGCCCTGCTGTGTGCGGATCGCCCGGAGCTTGGCCCCGAGCTGTTTGGCGTATTCGCTGGACATATGGCTCCCCGGACACTGTGTCGACGCGACTTGCTTCTTTGCCACGCCGCGCGGCTGGTAACTCACTGTGAGGTTACGCAGCGTTACTCTGCCGCGTCAAGCCGAATGGTCCGCAGCGCCGCTTCCGTGGTAGCCGCGGCGGGTTGCGCCAAGGGGGTGATCGGGGGGCCTCCGGCACCTGGTAGCGTGTATGGCGCAATTCCGACGTCCTTTAAGGTCCGTCCCGTGAGGCGGAGAAGGAGGTCCGTTTCGTATGGACACGCACGCGAACACGCAAGCCTCAGATGCCCGGCCCGTTCTCGAGGGACCCGACATCGCGCGGGTGCTGACCCGCATCGCCCACGAGATCGTCGAGCGCGCCAAGGGCGCCGACGACGTGGTGCTCCTCGGCATTCCGACCCGGGGCGTCTTCCTCGCCCAGCGGCTCGCCGCCAAACTCGAGCAGATCACCGAGCGCAAGCTCCCCTGCGGCTCGCTCGACATCACCATGTACCGCGACGACCTGCGCATGCAGCCCCCGCGTGCGCTGGCCCGCACCGAGATCCCCGGTGACGGCGTCGACGGCCGCCTGGTCGTCCTCGTCGACGACGTGCTCTTCTCGGGCCGCACCATCCGCGCCGCCCTCGACGCCCTGAACGACATCGGGCGCCCGCGCGCGGTGCAGCTCGCCGTCCTCGTCGACCGCGGCCACCGCGAACTGCCGATCCGCGCCGACTACGTCGGCAAGAACCTCCCCACGTCGCTGCGGGAGACGGTCAAGGTCCTGCTCGCCGAGGAGGACGGTCGCGACACCGTGCTGCTCGGCGCCAAGCCGGCCGCCCAGGGCGAACAGCCGTAACACGCGCGCGTACGCACCGCCGTACGCCCCGCGCGTGTGCCCTGGCACGCGCCCGTCTGCCCCAATTCTCCCGAATGAACCGCCTTACGGAGCCTGACAGATGCAGCGTCATCTCATCTCGGCCGCCGACCTCACCCGCGACGACGCCGTCCTGATCCTCGACACCGCCGAGGAGATGGCCCGGGTCGCCGACCGGCCGATCAAGAAACTGCCGACCCTGCGCGGCCGCACCGTCGTCAACCTCTTCTTCGAGGACTCCACCCGCACGCGGATCTCCTTCGAGGCCGCGGAGAAGCGGCTGTCCGCGGACGTCATCAACTTCACCGCCAAGGGATCGTCGGTGTCCAAGGGCGAGTCCCTGAAGGACACCGCCCAGACCCTGGAGGCCATGGGCGTCGACGCCGTGGTCATCCGGCACGGCGCCTCGGGGGCCCCGTACCGGCTGGCCAACTCCGGCTGGATCGACGCCGCAGTCATCAACGCGGGCGACGGCACCCACCAGCACCCCACCCAGGCCCTGCTCGACGCCTTCACCCTGCGCCGCCGGCTGGTCGGCAGGGACGCGGGCCTCGGCCACGACCTGTCCGGCCGGCACGTCACCCTCGTCGGCGACGTGCTGCACAGCCGGGTGGCCCGGTCCAACGTCGACCTGCTGCACACCCTCGGCGCCGACGTCACCCTGGTCGCCCCGCCGACCCTGCTGCCCATCGGTGTCGAGACCTGGCCCTGCGAGGTCTCCTACGACCTCGACGCCACGCTGCCCAAGTCCGACGCGGTGATGATGCTCCGCGTGCAGCGCGAGCGGATGAACGCCGCCTTCTTCCCGACCGAGCGCGAGTACTCGCGGCGCTACGGTCTTGACGGCGACCGCATGGCGAAGATGCCCGAGCACGCCATCGTGATGCACCCCGGCCCGATGGTCCGCGGCATGGAGATCACCGCCGAGGTCGCCGACTCCGACCGCTGCACCGCCGTCGAGCAGGTCGCCAACGGCGTCTCCATCCGCATGGCCGTGCTGTACCTGCTGCTCGGCGGCATGGAACCCGCCCCCCAAGCCCGCACCACCGAGGAGAAGTAACACACATGAGCAAGATCCTGATCCGTGGTGCCAAGGTGCTCGGCGGCGCGCCGCAGGACGTCCTGATCGACGGCGAGGTCGTCGAAGCGGTCGGCGCCGGGCTGTCCGCCGAGGGCGCCGAGATCGTCGAGGCCGACGGCAAGGTGCTGCTGCCGGGCCTGGTCGACCTGCACACCCACCTGCGCGAACCGGGCCGCGAGGACTCCGAGACCGTCCTGACCGGCACCCGGGCGGCCGCCTCCGGCGGCTTCACCGCCGTGTTCGCCATGGCCAACACCTTCCCGGTCGCCGACACCGCCGGCGTCGTCGAGCAGGTCTGGCGGCTGGGCCGGGAGCACGGCTACTGCGACGTGCGGCCCATCGGCGCCGTCACGGTCGGCCTGGAGGGCAGGAAGCTCGCCGAACTCGGCGCCATGCACGAGTCGGCCGCCGGGGTCACCGTCTTCTCCGACGACGGCAAGTGCGTCGACGACGCGGTGATCATGCGCCGGGCGCTGGAGTACGTGAAGGCCTTCGACGGTGTCGTCGCCCAGCACGCGCAGGAGCCGCGGCTGACCGAGGGCGCCCAGATGAACGAAGGCGTCGTCTCCGCCGAACTGGGCCTGGGCGGCTGGCCGGCCGTGGCCGAGGAGTCGGTCATCGCCCGCGACGTCCTGCTCGCCGAGCACGTCGGCTCCCGCGTCCACATCTGCCACCTGTCGACCGCGGGCAGCGTCGAGATCGTCCGCTGGGCCAAGTCCCGCGGCATCCGGGTCACCGCCGAGGTCACCCCGCACCACCTGCTCCTCACCGACGAGCTGGTGCGCACCTACAACCCGGTCTACAAGGTCAACCCGCCGCTGCGCACCGAGCGGGACGTGCACGCCCTGCGCGAGGCGCTCGCCGACGGCACCATCGACATCGTCGCCACCGACCACGCCCCGCACCCCCACGAGGACAAGGACTGCGAGTGGGCCGCGGCCGCCATGGGCATGGTCGGCCTGGAGACCGCCCTCTCGGTGGTCCAGGAGACCATGGTCGACACCGGACTGCTCGACTGGGCGGGCGTCGCGGACCGCATGTCCTTCTCCCCGGCCCGGATCGGGCGGGCCACCGGCCACGGACGCCCCGTCTCGGCAGGTGAGCCCGCCAACCTCACGCTGGTCGACACGGCATACCGTGGGCAGGTGGACCCCGCGGGCTTCGCCTCACGCAGCCGCAACACCCCCTACGAGGGACGTGAGCTGCCGGGCCGTGTCACCCACACCTGGCTCCGGGGCAAGGCCACGCTCGTCGACGGGAAGCTCACGTGACACCTGCACCTCTGCTCGCAGCCGGGCTCGCGACCGAAGTCGCCGCGGAAGGGAAGTCGGCCGCGGTCACCGACTGGGCCGCCCGCATCGGCTGGCTGATCGGCCTCGTCCTCTTCATCGCCCTCGTCTACTGGCTGATGCGCGAGGGCTGGAAGTGGCGCGCCACCCTCCAGGGCGACCTGCCCGAACTGCCGAGCGCGCCGGAGGACCCCGGCCCGGCGACACTGACGATGACCGGCCGCTACCACGGCTCCACCACCGCCGGACAGTGGCTGGACCGCATCGTGGCGCGCGGCCTGGGCACCCGCAGCCGGGCCGAGCTGACCCTGACGGGCACGGGCCTGGACGTGGTGCGCCCCGGAGCGGACGACTTCTTCGTCCCGGCCGCGCGGCTGCGCGGCGCCCGGCTCGACAAGGGCATCGCCGGCAAGGTGCTCACCGAGGGCGGCCTGCTCGTCGTGACCTGGGAACACGGCGAACGCCTGATCGACTCCGGGTTCCGCTCCGACCGGGCGGCCGAGCACACCGAGTGGGTCGAGGCCCTCAACACCATGATCGAGAAGAACAGCACGGAAGGCGCCGAACGATGACCACCTCCACCAGGGGAACCTCGAGGGTTCCCGCCGTACTCGTCCTGGAGGACGGCCGGATCTTCCGCGGCCGTGCCTACGGGGCCGTGGGGGAGACGTTCGGCGAGGCCGTGTTCTCCACCGGCATGACCGGCTACCAGGAGACCCTCACCGACCCGTCCTACCACCGCCAGGTCGTCGTCATGACGGCCCCGCACGTCGGCAACACCGGCGTCAACGACGAGGACCCCGAGTCGAAGCGGATCTGGGTCTCCGGCTACGTGGTGCGCGACCCCGCCCGCCGGCCCTCCAACTGGCGTGCCCGGCGCACCCTGGACGAGGAGCTCGCCGCGCAGGGCGTCGTCGGCATCAGCGGCATCGACACCCGCGCCCTCACCCGCCACCTGCGCGACCGTGGCGCCATGCGCGTCGGCGTCTTCAGCGGGGAGGCCGTCCAGGACGACGCCACGCTGCTGGCCCGGGTCCTCGAGTCCCCCCGGATGGAGGGCGCGGACCTGTCCGCCGAGGTGGCCACCACGGAGGCGTACGTCGTTCCCGCGATCGGCGACAAGAAGTTCACCGTCGCGGCGATCGACCTCGGTATCAAGGGCATGACCCCGCACCGCATGGCCGAGCGCGGCATCGAGGTGCACGTGCTGCCCGCCACGGCCACGGTCGAGGACGTGTACGCGGTCGACCCGGACGGGGTGTTCTTCTCCAACGGCCCCGGCGACCCGGCCACCGCCGACCACGCCGTCTCCGTCATGCGGGGCGTCCTGGAGCGCGGCACGCCGCTGTTCGGCATCTGCTTCGGCAACCAGATCCTCGGCCGCGCGCTCGGCTTCGGCACCTACAAGCTGAAGTACGGCCATCGCGGCATCAACCAGCCGGTGCAGGACCGTACGACCGGCAAGGTCGAGGTCACCGCGCACAACCACGGCTTCGCCGTCGACGCCCCCGTCGACCGGGTCTCCGACACCCCCTTCGGCCGTGTCGAGGTCTCCCACGTCTGCCTCAATGACAACGTGGTGGAGGGCCTCCAACTGCTCGACAAGCCGGCCTTCAGCGTGCAGTACCACCCCGAAGCGGCAGCGGGACCCCACGACGCCGCCTACCTGTTCGACCGCTTCACGTCTTTGATGAGCACAGTCCCGATGGAGGGCCAGCGTGCCTAAGCGCACCGATATCCAGTCCGTCCTGGTCATCGGCTCCGGCCCGATCGTCATCGGCCAGGCCGCCGAGTTCGACTACTCCGGCACCCAGGCGTGCCGCGTCCTGAAGGCCGAGGGCCTCAGGGTCGTCCTCGTCAACTCCAACCCGGCGACGATCATGACCGACCCGGAGATCGCCGACGCCACCTACGTCGAGCCGATCACCCCGGAGTTCGTCGAGAAGATCATCGCCAAGGAGCGCCCCGACGCCCTGCTGCCCACCCTGGGCGGCCAGACCGCGCTCAACACCGCCATCTCGCTGCACGACAACGGCGTCCTGGAGAAGTACGGCGTCGAACTGATCGGCGCCAACGTCCAGGCCATCCACAAGGGCGAGGACCGCGAGCAGTTCAAGGCGGTCGTGGAGGCCGTCCGGCGCAGGACCGGGCACGGCGAGTCCGCCCGCTCCGTGATCTGCCACACCATGGACGAGGTGATCGCCGGCGTCGACGAGCTCGGCGGCTACCCGGTCGTGGTCCGCCCCTCCTTCACCATGGGCGGCGCCGGCTCCGGCTTCGCGCACGACGAGGAGGAACTGCGCCGCATCGCCGGACAGGGCCTCACCCTCTCGCCGACCACCGAGGTGCTCCTGGAGGAGTCCATCCTCGGCTGGAAGGAGTACGAGCTGGAGCTGATGCGCGACAAGCACGACAACGTCGTGGTCGTCTGCTCCATCGAGAACTTCGACCCGATGGGCGTGCACACCGGCGACTCCATCACCGTCGCCCCGGCGATGACGCTGACCGACCGCGAGTACCAGATCCTGCGCGACATCGGCATCGCCGTCATCCGCGAGGTCGGCGTCGACACCGGCGGCTGCAACATCCAGTTCGCGGTCAACCCCGAGGACGGCCGGGTCATCGTCATCGAGATGAACCCGCGCGTGTCGCGGTCCTCCGCGCTCGCCTCCAAGGCGACCGGCTTCCCCATCGCCAAGATCGCCGCCAAGCTCGCCGTCGGCTACACCCTCGACGAGATCCCCAACGACATCACGCGCGAGACCCCGGCCTCCTTCGAGCCGACCCTCGACTACGTGGTCGTCAAGGCGCCCCGGTTCGCCTTCGAGAAGTTCCCGCAGGCCGACTCCACGCTGACCACCACCATGAAGTCGGTCGGCGAGGCCATGGCCATCGGCCGCAACTTCACCGAGGCCCTCCAGAAGGCGCTGCGCTCGCTGGAGAAGAAGGGCAGCCGGTTCACGTTCGTCGGCGAGCCCGGCGACAAGCACGAGATGCTGCGCGAGGCGGTGCGCCCGACCGACGGCCGGATCAACGCGGTCATGCAGGCCATCCGCGCGGGCGCCACGCCCGAGGAGGTCTTCGACGCCACGAAGATCGACCCGTGGTTCGTCGACCAGCTCTTCCTGATCAAGGAGATCGCCGACGAACTGGCCGAGGCGCCCGAGCTGACCGCCGAACTGCTCGCCGAGGCCAAGCGGCACGGCTTCTCCGACCAGCAGATCGCCGAGATCCGGGGCCTGCGCGAGGACGTGGTCCGCGAGGTGCGGCACGCCCTCGGCATCCGCCCGGTCTACAAGACGGTCGACACCTGCGCCGCCGAGTTCGCCGCGAGGACGCCGTACTTCTACTCCTCCTACGACGAGGAGAACGAGGTCGCCCCGCGCGAGAAGCCCGCGGTGATCATCCTGGGCTCCGGACCGAACCGCATCGGCCAGGGCATCGAGTTCGACTACTCCTGCGTGCACGCCTCCTTCGCGCTGCACGACGCCGGGTACGAGACCGTGATGGTCAACTGCAACCCGGAGACCGTCTCCACCGACTACGACACCTCCGACCGGCTCTACTTCGAGCCGCTGACCCTCGAGGACGTCCTGGAGATCGTCCACGCGGAGCGGCAGGCCGGCCCGATCGCCGGAGTCGTCGTCCAGCTCGGCGGCCAGACCCCGCTGGGCCTGGCGCAGGCCCTGAAGGACAACGGCGTGCCGGTCGTCGGCACCTCGCCCGAGGCGATCCACGCGGCCGAGGACCGGGGCGCCTTCGGCCAGGTGCTGGCCGAGGCGGGCCTGCCGGCCCCCAAGCACGGCACCGCCACCACCTTCGCCCAGGCCAAGACCATCGCCGACGAGATCGGCTACCCGGTCCTGGTCCGCCCGTCCTACGTGCTGGGCGGCCGCGGCATGGAGATCGTGTACGACGAGGCGCGCCTGGAGGCGTACATCGCCGAGTCGACCGAGATCAGCCCCTCCCGCCCGGTGCTCGTCGACCGGTTCCTCGACGACGCCATAGAGATCGACGTCGACGCCCTCTACGACGGCGAGGAGCTGTACCTCGGCGGCGTCATGGAGCACATCGAGGAGGCCGGCATCCACTCCGGCGACTCGGCGTGCGCGCTCCCGCCGATCACGCTCGGCGGGTACGACATCAAGCGGCTGCGGGCCTCCACCGAGGCCATCGCGCGCGGTGTCGGGGTCCGCGGTCTGATCAACATCCAGTTCGCGCTGTCCGGCGACATCCTCTACGTCCTGGAGGCCAACCCGCGCGCCTCCCGTACGGTCCCCTTCACCTCCAAGGCGACCGCCGTGCCGCTCGCCAAGGCCGCCGCCCGGATCTCGCTGGGCGCGACCATCGCCGAGCTGCGCCAGGAGGGGCTGCTGCCGAAGAACGGCGACGGCGGCACGCTGCCGCTGGACGCGCCGATCTCCGTCAAGGAGGCCGTGCTGCCCTGGAGCCGCTTCCGGGACACCTCCGGACGCGGCGTGGACACCGTCCTCGGCCCCGAGATGCGCTCCACCGGCGAGGTCATGGGCATCGACTCCGTCTTCGGCACCGCGTACGCCAAGTCGCAGGCCGGGGCCTACGGTCCGCTGCCGACCAAGGGCCGCGCCTTCATCTCGGTCGCCAACCGGGACAAGCGCTCGATGATCTTCCCGGCCCGTGAGCTGGTCGCCCACGGCTTCGAGCTGCTCGCCACCTCCGGCACGGCCGAGGTGCTCAAGCGCAACGGCATCAACGCCACGGTGGTGCGCAAGCAGTCCCAGGGCACCGGACCGAACGGCGAGCGGACCATCGTCCAGCTCATCCACGACGGCGAGGTCGACCTCATCGTCAACACCCCGTACGGCACCGGCGGCCGCCTCGACGGCTACGAGATCCGCACCGCGGCCGTGGCCCGCTCCGTGCCGTGCCTGACCACGGTCCAGGCGCTGGCCGCGGCGGTCCAGGGCATCGACGCCCTCCACCGCGGCGACGTGGGGGTCCGCTCCCTCCAGGAACACGCGGGATTCCTGACCGCGACCCGCGACTAGCGATCCCGAGGGGGACACCGGAAACGGTGTCCCCCTCTTCACGAGGACCCCAGGGGACCCATGAGGCCCCCGGGACGCCCGAGGACACCCGAGGACTCAGTGACCCAGTGATGTACAAGCTTTTCTTCCGCCTGTTCTTCCAGCGGACGGACCCGGAGCAGGCGCACCACCTGGCCTTCCGCTGGATCCGGCTCGCCGCCCGCGTCCCGGTGCTGCGCACCTTCGCCGCCGCCGTGCTCGCCCCCCGCCACAAGGAGCTGCGCACCGAGGCCCTCGGCCTGCGGATGCACGGCCCCTTCGGGCTCGCCGCCGGCTTCGACAAGAACGCCGTGGCGATCGACGGGATGTCGATGCTCGGCTTCGACCACGTCGAGATCGGCACGGTCACGGGGGAGCCGCAGCCCGGCAACCCGAAGAAGCGGCTGTTCCGGCTGGTCGAGGACCGAGCCCTGATCAACCGGATGGGCTTCAACAACGAGGGCTCGCTCGCCGTCGCCGCGCGCCTGGCCTCGCGCACGCCCGTGTTCAGGACCGTCGTCGGCGTCAACATCGGCAAGACCAAGGTCGTCCCGGAGGAGGAGGCCGCCGCCGACTACGTGAAGTCCGCCGAGCGGCTGGCCCCGTACGCCGACTACCTGGTCGTCAACGTCTCCTCCCCGAACACCCCCGGTCTGCGCGACCTCCAGGCCACCGAGGCGCTGCGCCCGCTGCTCGGCGCCGTGCGCGAGGCCGCCGACCGTGCCGTACCGGGGCGCCGGGTGCCGCTGCTCGTGAAGATCGCGCCGGACCTCGCCGACGAGGACGTCGACGCCGTCGCCGACCTCGCCGTGGAGCTGGGCCTGGACGGGATCATCGCCACCAACACCACCATCGCGCGCGAGGGACTCGGCCTGACGTCCGGGCCCTCACTGGTGAAGGAGACCGGCGGACTCTCGGGCGCGCCGCTGAAGGCACGCTCCCTCCAGGTGCTGCGCCGCCTCTACGCGCGCGTGGGCGACCGCATCACCCTGGTCGGCGTCGGCGGCATCGAGAACGCCGAGGACGCCTGGCAGCGCATCCTGGCCGGCGCCACCCTGGTCCAGGGCTACAGCGCCTTCATCTACCAGGGGCCCTTCTGGAGCCGCGCGATCCACAAGGGGCTCGCCGCGCGCCTGCAGACCAGCCCGTACCCCACCCTCGCCGACGCGGTCGGCGCCGACGTAAGGAAGGCAGGCCGGACGGCATGAGCCCGGTGGAACCCTTCGGCGCGCGTCTGCGCCGTGCCATGGACGAGCGCGGCCCGCTGTGCGTCGGCATCGACCCGCACGCCTCGCTGCTCGCCGAGTGGGGCCTGAACGACGACGTGGCCGGTCTGGAGCGGTTCAGCCGCACCGTGGTGGAGGCGTTGGCCGGCCGGGTGGCCGCCCTGAAGCCGCAGAGCGCCTTCTACGAGCGCTTCGGCTCGCGCGGCCTCGCCGTCCTGGAGAAGTCCGTCGAGGAGGCCCGGGCGGCCGGTGCGCTGGTCGTCATGGACGCCAAGCGCGGCGACATCGGCTCGACCATGGCCGCCTACGCCGAGTCGTTCCTGCGCAAGGACGCGCCGCTGTTCTCGGACGCGCTCACCGTCTCCCCGTACCTCGGCTACGGGTCGCTGCGGCCCGCGGTCGACCTGGCGCGGGAGAGCGGCGCGGGCCTGTTCGTGCTGGCGCTGACCTCCAACCCGGAGGGCGCCGAGGTCCAGCACGCCGTGCGGCCCGACGGCCGCACCGTCGGCGCGACCGTGCTCGCGCACCTCGCCGAGGAGAACGCGGGGCAGGCCCCGCTCGGGTCCTTCGGCGCGGTGGTGGGGGCCACGCTGGGCGACCTGTCGTCGTACGACCTGGACATGGGCGGGCCGCTGCTCGCGCCGGGGATCGGCGCGCAGGGGGCGACGCCGGCCGATCTTCCCCGGGTGTTCGGCTCCGCGGTGCGCAACGTGGTCCCGAGCGTCAGTCGGGGTGTTCTGCGTCACGGTCCCGAGGTGGGGGCGCTGCGGGGTGCCGCGGAGCGCTTCGCTCAGGAGATCAGGACCGCGGTGACCGGCGGCTGAGTCCCCGAGCGGACGGCGCGGGGTCCACCTGAGTCTGGATACATCCTCAAATCCGGGGCATTATGTCCTAAATGCCCGGCCTGGCGGAGGCTGACCAGGACTTTTCCTCTGTTCTCGCTGACTCTGGCGGACGGGACCGCTAGTCTCCGTCGAGTGGGGGCGCCTCCCACGCCCTCAAGGTAGTGGGGGAGACCGGGCAAGCGTGTTGCTCGTGCCTCCCCAGGTGTGGGGCGACTAGGTTCCTCACCGGTCCGTATCCGACAGTTCGACATCCGAGGTGACGTAGGCGTGGCTCTTCCGCCCCTAACCCCTGAACAGCGCGCAGCCGCGCTCGAAAAGGCCGCCGCGGCTCGCCGGGAGCGGGCCGAGGTCAAGAATCGACTCAAGCACTCCGGCGCCTCCCTGCACGAGGTCATCAAGCAGGGTCAGGAGAACGACGTCATCGGCAAGATGAAGGTCTCCGCCCTCCTTGAGTCCCTGCCGGGCGTGGGCAAGGTCCGCGCCAAGCAGATCATGGAGCGGCTCGGCATTTCCGAGAGCCGTCGCGTGCGCGGCCTCGGGTCCAACCAGATCGCTTCCCTGGAGCGCGAGTTCGGCAGCACCGGCTCCTGAGTTCGGGGGGCTGAGGGCTCGCGTCCCGGGCACCGCGCGATTGCTGGAATAATCGCCGCATGGCTGTAACACCCCGGGGCGCGACCCCCGTACCCCCGGACGCACGTCCGCGGCTGACCGTGCTCTCCGGCCCCTCCGGGGTCGGTAAGAGCACGGTCGTCGCCCATATGCGCAAGGAACACCCCGAGGTCTGGCTGTCGGTCTCGGCGACGACCCGCAGGCCCCGCCCCGATGAGCAGCACGGCGTCCACTACTTCTTCGTCACCGACGAGGAGATGGACAAGATGATCGCCAACGGTGAGCTGCTGGAGTGGGCCGAGTTCGCGGGCAACCGCTACGGCACACCGCGCGCCGCCGTGCTCGAGCACCTGGAGTCGGGAGTGCCGGTGCTGCTGGAGATCGACCTCCAGGGCGCCCGGCAGGTCCGCGAGTCCATGCCCGAGGGCCGGCTGGTGTTCCTGGCTCCCCCCTCCTGGGACGAGCTCGTGCGCCGGCTCACCGGACGGGGGACCGAGCCGCCCGAGGTGATCGCACGACGCCTTGAGGCGGCGAAGACCGAGCTCGCGGCCGAGCCGGAGTTCGACGAGACCCTGGTCAACACCTCCGTCGAGGGCGTGGCTCGCGAGCTGCTAGCCTTGATGGACATTGTGTGATCGTGAGTGACCGTGACGGTCGCACCAACTGATTCTTTCCCATCCATCGGAAGGTAGAGCGTGTCCTCTTCCATCTCCGCGCCCGAGGGCATCATCAACCCGCCGATCGACGAGCTCCTCGAGGCCACCGACTCGAAGTACAGCCTCGTGATCTACGCGGCCAAGCGGGCCCGCCAGATCAACGCGTACTACTCGCAGCTCGGCGAGGGCCTCCTCGAGTACGTCGGTCCGCTCGTCGACACCCACGTCCACGAGAAGCCGCTCTCCATCGCCCTGCGCGAGATCAACGCGGGTCTGCTGACGTCCGAGGCCATCGAGGGGCCGGCGCAGTAGTACGTTCAGACTGCGGTTGACTTGTCCACAGGCCCGGCAGCGCGACTGCCGGGCCTGTGGTGTGTCATGGGGGAAGTACGTTTCCTAGCCCGGGGAGAGACGGTGGACAAGCCCAAGGTCGTTCTGGGGGTCGGTGGCGGCATCGCCGCCTACAAGGCGTGCGAGCTGCTGCGCCGGCTGACCGAGTCCGGTCACGACGTGCGAGTGGTGCCGACCGCCTCCGCGCTGCACTTCGTCGGCGCCGCGACCTGGTCGGCCCTGTCCGGCCACCCCGTCTCCACCGAGGTCTGGGACGACGTCCACGAGGTGCCGCACGTGCGCATCGGGCAGCAGGCCGACCTGGTGGTCGTCGCCCCCGCCACCGCCGACATGCTCGCCAGGGCCGCCCACGGCCTCGCCGACGACCTGCTGACCAACACCCTGCTCACCGCCCGCTGCCCGGTGGTCTTCGCCCCCGCGATGCACACCGAGATGTGGGAGCACCCGGCCACCCAGGACAACGTGGCGACGCTGCGCCGCCGCGGTGCCGTCGTCGTCGAACCCGCGGTCGGCCGGCTGACCGGCGTCGACACCGGAAAGGGCCGGCTGCCCGACCCGGCGGAGATCTTCGAGGTCTGTCGCCGCGTGCTCGCCCGCGGCGCCGCCGAGCCCGACCTCGCCGGACGCCATGTCGTCGTCAGTGGCGGCGGCACCCGCGAGCCCCTCGACCCCGTCCGCTTCCTCGGCAACCGTTCCTCCGGCAAGCAGGGCTACGCGCTCGCGCGCACGGCGGCGGCCCGCGGGGCCCGGGTCACGCTCGTCGCCGCGAACACCGCCCTGCCGGACCCGGCGGGCGTGGACGTCGTCCGGGTCGGCACGGCCGTGCAGTTGCGGGAGGCGGTACTGAAGGCCGCCGCGGACGCCGACGCGGTGGTCATGGCCGCCGCGGTCGCCGACTTCCGCCCCGCGACCTACGCGGCCGGCAAGATCAAGAAAAAGGACGGTCAGGACCCCGAGCCCGTCGCACTGGTGCGCAATCCGGACATCCTCGCGGAGATATCAGCCGAACGGGCGCGGCCCGGACAGGTGATCGTGGGCTTCGCCGCGGAGACCGACGACGTCCTCGCCAACGGGCGCAAGAAGCTCGCGCGCAAGGGCTGCGACCTGCTCGTGGTCAACGAGGTGGGGGAGCGCAGGACCTTCGGGGCGGAGGACAACGAGGCCGTGGTGCTGGCCGCCGACGGCGGCGAGACCCCCGTGCCGCACGGCCCGAAGGAAGCGCTGGCCGACACCGTGTGGGACCTGGTGGCGGCTCGGCTGGGCTGAGCGCCCGCCCCGTACGGCCGCTCGAAGCTCGAAGCCCGGCGCGTGGCGACCCTGGTCAAGGTCGCCGGGCTTCGGCAGAATGCCCGTGCCGCAGCTCACAGCGCTCCCGAGAGGCGAGACAGGTGGGCCGGTGGCCGAGCGCGACCGATAAACTGTTCCCGGACGACGCCGGGCGCAGCCCCGTGCCCGTCCGCCAATGATCAGCCAGCAGCCGCTGCAACCCCAGGGAGCGTTGTGTCCCGTCGCCTGTTCACCTCGGAGTCCGTGACCGAGGGTCACCCCGACAAGATCGCTGACCAGATCAGCGACACCATTCTCGACGCGCTTCTGCGCGAGGACCCGACCTCCCGGGTCGCCGTGGAGACACTGATCACCACCGGCCTGGTGCACGTGGCCGGCGAGGTCACGACCAAGACCTACGCGGACATCGCGACCCTGGTCCGCGACAAGATCCTCGAGATCGGCTACGACTCCTCCAAGAAGGGCTTCGACGGCGCCTCCTGCGGCGTGTCCGTCTCGATCGGCGCGCAGTCCCCCGACATCGCACAGGGCGTGGACACGGCGTACGAGTCGCGGATCGAGGGCGGCGCCGCGGGCGACGACGTCGACGAGCTGGACCAGCAGGGCGCGGGCGACCAGGGGCTGATGTTCGGCTACGCCTCCGACGAGACCCCGACGCTGATGCCACTGCCGATCTTCCTGGCGCACCGGCTGTCCAAGCGCCTGTCGGACGTGCGCAAGAACGGCACGATCCCCTACCTGCGCCCGGACGGCAAGACCCAGGTCACCATCGAGTACGACGGGGACAAGGCGGTCCGCCTGGACACCGTGGTCGTCTCCTCGCAGCACGCCTCCGACATCGACCTGGAGTCGCTGCTGGCGCCCGACATCCGCGAGTTCGTCGTCGAGCCGGAGCTGAAGGCGCTGCTGGACGACGGCATCAAGCTGGACACCGAGGGCTACCGGCTGCTGGTCAACCCCACCGGCCGGTTCGAGATCGGCGGCCCGATGGGCGACGCCGGACTGACCGGCCGCAAGATCATCATCGACACCTACGGCGGCATGGCCCGCCACGGCGGCGGCGCCTTCTCGGGCAAGGACCCGTCCAAGGTGGACCGCTCGGCCGCGTACGCGATGCGCTGGGTCGCGAAGAACGTGGTGGCGGCGGGCCTGGCCTCCCGCTGCGAGGTCCAGGTCGCCTACGCGATCGGCAAGGCCGAGCCGGTGGGCCTGTTCGTGGAGACCTTCGGCACCCACAAGGTGGAGCCCGAGAAGATCGAGAAGGCGATCGACGAGGTCTTCGACCTGCGTCCGGCCGCGATCATCCGCGACCTCGACCTGCTCCGCCCGATCTACGCCCAGACCGCCGCCTACGGCCACTTCGGCCGCGAGCTGCCCGACTTCACCTGGGAGCGCACCGACCGCGTGGACGCGCTGCGCGAGGCGGCGGGCCTGTAGGACCCGGGGGCCGCGGACCCCTGGCTGCCGCGCGACCTGAGCGAGGCCTGGACCCCTGGTGGGTCCGGGCCTCGCTCGTCGTCGGTTGTCGGTCCCGTTTGGTAAGAATGCAAGCGTGAGCAGCGAGAACGGGACGGGGGACGGCGGGGCCGCCGGGGCGCCGCCGGAGCAGCTTGCGCTCATCCGGGAGAGCGTGCGCAAGGCGAAGGAGCCGCGGGCCAAGCCGCGCACCTGGCGTGGAGCCGCGCTGGCCGGGGAACTGCCCGTGGCGCGCGTGCTGGTCGACAAGGGCGCACTGCACCTCGACCGGTACTTCGACTACGCCGTGCCCGCCGAACTGGACGCCGACGCGCGGCCCGGGGTGCGGGTGCGCGTGCGGTTCGGAGCCGGACGGCACCGCGTGCGCGAGGGCCGGCGCGAGGGCGGCGGCCTCATCGACGGGTACCTGATCGAGCGCCGGGCCGAGTCCGACTACGCGGGGCCGCTGGCCGCGCTCGCCCAGGTCGTGTCGCCCGAGCCCGTGCTCAGCGAGGAACTGCTCGCTCTGGCGCGGGCCGTCGCCGACCGGTACGCGGGCAGCGTCGCCGACATCCTGCAACTCGCGGTGCCGCCGCGCAGGGCGAGGGCCGAGGAACGGCCCTCGCCCGCACCGCTGCCGCCGCCGCCCGCACCCGACCCGGGCTCCTGGGCGCGGTACGAGCAGGGGGCCGCGTTCGTGCGGGCCCTGGCCGCGGGCGGCTCGCCGCGTGCCGTGTGGAACGCGCTGCCCGGGCCCGAGTGGAGCGGGGAGCTGGCCCGCGCCGTCGCCGCCGCGCTCGCCTCGGGGCGCGGTGCGCTCGTCGTCGTGCCGGACGGGCGGGCCGCCGCCCGGGTGGACGCCGAGCTGACGGCCCTCCTGGGCGAGGGGCGGCACGCGCTGCTCACCGCCGACGCGGGGCCGGAGAAGCGGTACCGGCAGTGGCTCGCCGTGCGCCGGGGGTCCGTGCGGGCCGTCGTCGGCACCCGGGCGGCCATGTTCGCGCCGGTGCGTGACCTCGGTCTTGTCGCGCTCTGGGACGACGGGGACGACAGCCACAGCGAGCAGCACGCGCCGCAGCCGCACGCCCGCGAGGTGCTGCTGCTGCGCGCCGCGCAGGACAAGTGCGGTTTCCTGCTGGGCGGTTGGAGCTGCACGGTGGAGGCGGCGCAGCTCGTCGAGAGCGGCTGGGCCCGGCCGCTCGTCGCCGCGAGGGAACAGGTGCGGCGGGCGGCTCCGCTCGTGCGCACGGTGGGCGACGCCGATCTCGCCCGGGACGAGGCCGCGCGGGCGGCACGGCTGCCCTCGCTCGCCTGGCAGGCGGCCAGGGAGGGGCTGCGGCACGGGCCTGTCCTGGTGCAGGTGCCCCGCCGGGGTTACGTACCGCGGATGGCCTGCGCGCAGTGCCGGGCGGCCGCGCGGTGCCGGCACTGCGCGGGGCCCCTCCAGGGGCAGGACGCGGGGGCGCTCGGCTGCGGCTGGTGCGGGCGGGAGGAGTCCGCCTGGCACTGCCCGGAATGCGGTTCGTTCCGGCTGCGGGCCCAGATCGTCGGGGCCCGGCGGACCGCCGAGGAACTGGGCCGGGCGTTCCCGTCCGTACCGGTGCGGACCTCGGGGCGCGAGCACGTGCTGGACACGGTGCCGGGGACACCCGCGCTGGTGGTGAGCACCCCGGGCGCCGAGCCGGTCGCCGAGGGCGGGTACGCGGCGGCCCTGCTCCTGGACGGCTGGGCCATGCTCGGGCGGCCCGATCTGCGGGCGGGCGAGGACGCGCTGCGGCGCTGGATCGCGGGGGCCGCGCTCGTGCGGCCGCAGCCGGCGGGCGGCACCGTGGTCGTCGTCGCCGAACCGACCCTGCGACCGGTGCAGGCGCTGGTGCGCTGGGATCCGGTCGGGCACGCCCTGCGGGAGCTGTCCGAGCGCGCCGAACTCGGTTTCCCCCCGGTGTCCCGTATGGCGGCCGTGTCGGGCCCGGCGGAGGTGGTGGAGGACTTCCTTCCCACCGTCGAACTGCCGAGTGAGGCACAGGTGTTGGGTCCTGTTCCGTTGCCGGTCACGCCGCCGGGCCGCCCTCGGGGCTCCGGCGCGCCGCCACCCGGCGAACACTGGACGCGGGCCCTGATCCGCGTCCCGCCCGGCAGCGGAGCCGCCCTGGCCTCCGCCCTGAAGTCCGCCCAGGCGGCCCGTATGGCCCGCGGAACCCAGGACCCTGTCTGGATACGCGTCGACCCACCGGACATCGGCTGACTCGGCGACGCCCGCGCGGGGAACGGGAACGTCCGCCCCGGTACGGCCGCTCGCCGAAGGGCCGTGTCCGGGCCGGGCCGGGGGCGCGCAGGGGCCGAGTCCGCGTGCGGCGCGGGCGGCTCGGTGTCCCACGGCGGACGGATCGCCGGGTCGCTGCTCGGGTCGGGTGATCGGGGCGCACGGTGGGGCCGGTGCGGGGCGCTGTCCTTCGTCCCTGGGTGTGCCGTTGTCCCTGGGGTGTGCCGTGCGTCCCGAGGGCTCGGCTGCGCCCCGAGGGCTCGACGCGGCGGCCGAGGCGAGACCGTGTCGTACCGGCCGGCACGGGCCCCGTCAGGCAGCCCGGCGGCCGTACGTCCGGAGCCGCGAAAGCGCCGCCATGGTGTGCGGGGGGTCCGGGGTGCCCGGTCGCGCGGGGGCCGCGCGAGGGGGAGGCGGCGGGTGCCGTCGATGCCCGGTCGGCGGGGGAGGTCGAGGACCCTCCCGGTTGCCCGCCGGGAGGGGCGCGCGAGAAGGGGCGTTCAGCCGTTGCGCGGACCGGGGAAGGCGGTGGGGCGGGGCTCCTCGCGCAGGGACGGACTGCCGGCCGTCGGCTGGGTCGGCATGGAGCGGGCCGCGGGGACTGTGGGCACTGCGGGGACTGTGGGCACTGCGGGAACCGCGGGGATGCCGGTGCCGACGTTGACCGTACGGGTGCCCGTCGGCTCCGGGGCCCGCTCGGTCTCCGCGACGGCCTGGGCCGTCGCGCGGCGGGCGCCGTAACGCCGGTGGACCGCCTGCTTGGTGACACCGAGGGCCGAGCCGACGGCGTCCCAGGAGAAGCCGAGCGAGCGGTCGAAGTCCACGGCGGCCGTGACCAGGGTTTCGACACTGTCGCGCAGTTCCTGCGCGAGACGGACGGTCGGGGCGGGGGCACGCCCGTAGACGACGAAGCCCGTGGAGGGGCCGGAGCGGCGCGGGCGGTAGACGTTGCCCAACTGGGCGGTGAGCGTGCGCAGCGCGTCCACCTGCCGGCGGACCCGTTCGATGTCCCGCACCAGCAGATGCAGGCTGGCCCGGGCCTGGGCGTCGTGG
This sequence comes from Streptomyces sp. NPDC052043, assembly GCF_044548235.1. Taxonomy (NCBI): domain Bacteria; kingdom Bacillati; phylum Actinomycetota; class Actinomycetes; order Kitasatosporales; family Streptomycetaceae; genus Streptomyces; species Streptomyces sp. NPDC052043. The sequence continues at coordinate 79,196 of NZ_JBIUBT010000008.1, read as the reverse complement.
GTTGCGTGGTCGGCCATGAACAAGCCTCTCGAACCGGCGTTGAAAGGAATCGGGCCGAGCAGCCGGCCCACGGTGGTCAACTCTTTCTTGACCAACGCGCTTGCGCTCCACGGGTCACGGTGTGGGGGCGTAGGAACACATACGTACGCCCCCGCGCGCCGGGCGCGCGCTGCGCGACCGCCGACGGTCCTCACCATCCGCCCCCGTCACCTGCCGGCCCGTCACCTGCCGCCTCCGCCGTCCCGTCTCGTCGCCCGCTTGCCGCCCGCTCGCCGTCCGCGGCCCCGCACCGCCTGTCGGCCACGGCTTCCGGCCCGTGGTCATAGACTGGTGCGCTGCCCGCCGTCCATCCCGCCCGAGAGGCCCAGCCCACCCCATGAAGCTCGTCTTCGCCGGTACCCCCGAGGTCGCCGTTCCCGCCTTGGACGCCCTGCTCGCCTCCGGGCGGCACGAGGTGGCCGCCGTCGTCACCCGGCCCGACGCGCCGGCCGGACGCGGGCGCAGGCTGGTCGCGAGCCCGGTCGCCGAACGGGCGGAGGAGGCCGGGATCGAGGTGCTCAAGCCGGTGAAGCCGCGAGACCCGGAGTTCCTGGAGCGGCTCAGGGAGATCGCCCCGGACTGCTGCCCGGTCGTCGCCTACGGTGCCCTGCTGCCCAGGGCGGCCCTCGACATCCCCGCCCACGGCTGGGTCAACCTGCACTTCTCCCTGCTGCCCGCCTGGCGCGGCGCCGCCCCCGCGCAGCACTCCCTCATGGCCGGGGACGAGATCACCGGCGCGTCCACCTTCCTCATCGAGGAAGGACTCGACTCCGGCCCGGTCTACGGCACCGTCACCGAGGAGATCCGGCCCACCGACACCAGCGGCGACCTGCTCACCCGGCTCGCCTTCGCCGGGTCCGGACTGCTCGCGGCGACCATGGACGGCATCGAGGACGGCACCCTCAAGGCCGTGCCGCAGCCGGCCGAGGGCGTCACCCTCGCCCCCAAGATCACCGTCGAGGACGCCCACGTCGACTGGACGGCCCCCGCCCTGCGCGTGGACCGCGTGGTGCGCGGCTGCACACCGGCGCCCGGCGCCTGGACCACGTTCCGAGGCGAGCGGCTCAAGCTGATCCAGGCCGCCTTGGCGCCGCAGCGCACCGACCTCGCCCCGGGCGCGCTCGCCGTCGGCAAGAACAGCGTCCACGTCGGCACCGGTTCGTACGCCGTCGAGCTGCTGTGGGTGCAGGCGCAGGGCAAGAAGCCGATGCGGGCGGCGGACTGGACGCGCGGGGCGCGCATCGCCGAGGGCGAGGCGCTCGGGGGCTGACCTGGCGGCCCTGACCGGGACGTAGGCTGGGCGCACAGCGCGTTCGAGCGCGGCGCACCCAGACAACCGGAGCACCTTTTCCGTGAGCGACACCCGTTGGCCCCGCAGGCCCGCAAAGCCCTACCGCCGACCCCAGAAGGACCCCGTCCGCATCCTCGCCTTCGAGGCGCTGCGCGCCGTGGACGAGCGGGACGCCTACGCCAACCTCGTCCTGCCCCCGCTGCTGCGCAAGGCGCGCGAGAAGGGCGACTTCGACGGGCGGGACGCGGCGCTGGCCACCGAGCTGGTGTACGGCACGCTGCGCCGCCAGGGGACGTACGACGCGATCCTCGCGGACTGCGTCGACCGCCCGCTGCGGGAGGTCGACCCGCCCGTCCTGGACGTGCTGACCCTCGGCGCCCATCAGCTGCTCGGGACGCGCATCCCGAGCCACGCCGCCGTGTCCGCCACCGTCGAGCTCGCCCGGGTCGTCCTCGGCGACGGGCGGGCCAAGTTCGTCAACGCCGTGCTGCGCAAGGTCGCGCGGAACGACCTCGACGGATGGGTGGAGAAGGTCGCGCCGCCCTACGACGAGGACCCCGAGGACCATCTCGCCGTCGTCCACTCCCACCCCCGCTGGGTCGTCTCCGCCCTGTGGGACTCCCTCGGCGGCCCACGCGCCGGGATCGAGGACCTGCTGGAGGCCGACAACGAGCGGCCCGAGGTCACCCTGGTCGCCCGGCCCGGACGGGCCACCACCGAGGAGCTGCTGCGCGAGGAGGCCGCGGTGCCGGGCCGCTGGTCGCCGTACGCCGTGCGGCTGACCGAGGGCGGCGAACCGGGCGCCGTGGACGCCGTACGGGAGGGCCGGGCCGGCGTCCAGGACGAGGGCAGCCAGCTCGTCGCGCTCGCCCTGGCGAACGCGCCCCTCGACGGCCCGGACGGGAAGTGGCTCGACGGATGCGCGGGCCCCGGCGGCAAGGCGGCCCTGCTGGCGGCGCTCGCCGCCGAGCGCGGAGCCGTCCTGCTCGCCTCCGAGAAGCAGCCCCACCGGGCCGGCCTGGTGGCGAAGGCGCTGGCCGGGAACCCCGGCCCGTATCAGGTGATCGCCGCCGACGGGACGCGCCCCGCCTGGCGGCCGAGCAGCTTCGACCGCGTCCTCGTCGACGTCCCGTGCACCGGGCTCGGCGCCCTCCGCAGGCGCCCCGAGGCACGGTGGCGGCGCCGCCCGGAGGACCTGGACGGCTTCGCCCCGCTCCAGCGCGGCCTGCTGCGCACCGCCCTGGAGTCGGTGCGCGTCGGCGGTGTGGTCGGTTACGCGACGTGCTCCCCGCACCTGGCCGAGACCCGTGCCGTGGTCACCGACGTGCTCAAGCAGTTCCCCGGGGCCGACCTGATCGACGCCCGCCCGCTGCTGCCGGGCGTCGGGGCCCTCGGCGACGGGCCCGATGTACAGCTGTGGCCGCATCTGCACGGAACCGACGCGATGTACCTGGCCCTGATCCGCCGCACCGCCTGACCGACCCCTCCGCCGGGTACCGGGGCGGAACCGTGGGCCCGGGCATGGCACGCTTGGGGCATGGCCGTGCAGATCAACCCCAGCATCCTGTCCGCCGACTTCGCGCGCCTCGCCGAGGAGGCGAAGGCGGTCGAGGGGGCCGACTGGCTCCACGTCGACGTCATGGACAACCACTTCGTCCCGAACCTCACGCTCGGCGTGCCCGTCGTGGAGTCCCTGGCCCGGGCGACGGACACCCCGCTGGACTGCCATCTGATGATCGAGCAGCCCGACCGCTGGGCACCGCAGTACGTCGAGGCGGGCGCCTCCTCCGTGACCTTCCACGTCGAGGCGGCCGCCGCCCCCGTCCGGCTGGCCCGCGAGATCCGTGCCAAGGGCGCCCGGGCCTCGATGGCCCTCAAGCCCGCCACCCCCATCGAGCCGTACGAGGACCTGCTCCCCGAACTCGACATGCTCCTGATCATGACGGTGGAGCCGGGCTTCGGCGGCCAGGCCTTCCTCGACATCATGCTGCCCAAGATCCGCCGCACCCGGGAGCTGATCGGCAAGCACGGCCTCCAGCTGTGGCTCCAGGTCGACGGCGGGGTGTCGGCCTCGACGATCGAGCGGTGCGCGGAGGCCGGCGCGGACGTGTTCGTCGCGGGATCGGCGGTCTACGGGGCGCAGGACCCCGCCGAAGCGGTGCGAGCCCTGCGAGACCAGGCGGAAACGGCCACCACCAAGGCGTCCTGGGGATGCGGCCACTGAACAACGGCTGCGTGAACGGCAACCTTCAGGGCTGATCAACCGCGCCGGATCTGCAAGGATGAACGGTGAATCCAGAGTGTGAACAGCAGTGAGGAGATCGCCGTGTCGGGTATGTCGGCGGGCCGGTCAGCCATGCGGATGGGACCCGCTGAGCTGGTGCAGGCGGCGGCCATGGCCCGCCGTTTCTACCTCGAGGGCAAATCGAAGATCCAGATCGCCGAGGAGTTCGGCGTCAGCCGCTTCAAGGTGGCCCGGGTCCTGGAGACCGCTCTCGAACGGGATCTCGTGCGCATCGAGATCCGCGTGCCGGCCGAGCTGGACGCCGAGCGCTCCGACGCGCTCCGCGCCCGCTACGGCCTCAGGCACGCCGTCGTGGTCGAGTCCCCGGCCGAGGCAGAGGAGACGCCCGACCCCGAGAACCTCGGCGAAGTGGCCGCCGATCTGCTCGGCGAACTCGTCGACGAGGGAGACGTGCTGGGCCTGGCCTGGGGCCGGTCCACCATCCACATGGCAGCGGCCCTGAACCGGCTGCCGCCGTGCACGGTGGTGCAGCTGACGGGCGTGTACGACGCCGGTACCTCCGAGCGCGGCTCGGTGGAGGCCGTGCGCCGCGCCGCCCAGGTCTCCGGCGGCGACGCCCACCCCATCTACGCGCCGATGCTGCTGCCGGACGCGGCCACCGCGGCGGCGCTGCGCCACCAGACCGGGATCGCGCGCGCCTACGAGTACTTCGACAAGGTCACGGTCGCCTGTGTGTCCATCGGCTCCTGGGAGCCGGGCATCTCGACGGTGCACGACATGCTCAGCGACGAGGAGCGGGCCCACTACGCCTCGCTCGGTGTCGCCGCCGAGATGGCCGCGCACCTCTTCGACGCCGAGGGCCGCCGGATCGGACGGGACCTGGGGGAGCGGTGCATCACGGTCAAGGCCGACCAGCTGCGCCGCATCCCCGAGGTCGTCGCGATCGCGGGCGGGCAGCGCAAGGCGGCGGCGATCGACGCGGTGCTGCGGTCCGGCCTGGTCACCAGCCTGGTCACGGACACCTCGGCCGCGGACTACCTGATGACGGCGGGGCCCACCCCCAGGCCCGCTCTCAACAGGGCGGACCCGGACGGCCCCTGACGAGTCCGCGCGGGACGGCCGTGGGAGCATCGACGGCATGCTGCTGCGGTTCGTCCCCCGTGTGCTCGCGGGGCTCCTCGTCACGCTCGCCGTCCTCCTGACGGGCTGCTCGCCCTCCGGGCCGGCCGGTTCCGACCCCTCGGCCACGTCGTGGGTCCACGGGATGGCGACGATCGGCCAGTCCCGGCTGCCGGCCGAGGCCCGGCAGACCCTGGACCTCATCGACAGGGGCGGCCCCTACCCGTACCGGCAGGACAACACCGTGTTCGGCAACTTCGAGGGGCGGCTGCCCAAGGAGCCGCGCGGCTACTACCACGAGTACACGGTGCGGACCCCGGGGTCGCGCGACCGTGGAGCCAGGCGCATCGTCGCAGGCCAGGGCGGGCAGTTCTACTACACCGATGATCACTACAACACGTTCCGGGCGGTACTGAGATGAGCGAAGACCTGGCAGGCCGGGTCGTGGTCACCCTGGACCTCGACGGAGTCACGGACAAGGCGGGACTGATGGACCGCGCCGCCCGCGCCCTCGCGCTGCCCGACTGGTTCGGGCGGAACTGGGACGCGCTGGCCGACAGCCTCGGCGACGAGACCCTCTGGCCCGCCGAGGCCGTGGAGCGGGGGATGCTGATCGTGGTACGGGGCTGGCGGGCGTACGCGCAGGCCAGGCCCGAGGAGTGGGAGATCGTCGAGGAGGTCCTCGCCGCCCCGGTGGGCGGCCGTCCTGCCCTGGACGTCGCCCTCGCGCTTGGAGGTTCCTCCTAGCGGGCGGCCGGATGGCCTGGACGTTCGGCCCGGGCATGGCACGGTCCGCTCCATGGGAGAATGAAGTACGTGCTCTTTCCCCCTGGCGGACCTGCCCGGGGGTCACCTCTGATCGACTGGGATGTGCGGCACGTGCGTTTCCTCAATGACATCCAGCCCACGTACGACCTGACGTACGACGACGTCTTCATGGTGCCGAGCCGCAGCGCGGTCGGCTCGCGTCAGGGCGTGGACCTCAGCTCCCCGGACGGCACGGGCACCACCATCCCGCTCGTCGTCGCCAACATGACCGCCATCGCCGGGCGCCGCATGGCCGAGACGGTGGCCCGCCGCGGCGGCCTCGTGGTCATCCCGCAGGACATCCCGATCGACGTCGTCACCGACGTGATCTCCTGGGTCAAGAGCCGCCACCTGGTCCTGGACACCCCGATCGTGCTGGCCCCGCACCAGACCGTCGCCGACGCGCTGGCCCTGCTGCCCAAGCGCGCGCACAACGCCGGCGTGGTCGTCGACGAGCAGCACCGGCCGGTCGGCGTGGTCACCGACCGGGACCTGACCGGCGTCGACCGCTTCACCCAGCTCGAACTGGTCATGAGCAAGGACCTGCTCCTGCTGGACGCGGACATCGACCCGCGCGAAGCCTTCAACACCCTCGACGCGGCCAACCGCCGCTACGCGCCCGCCGTGGACAAGGACGGCAGGCTCGCCGGCATCCTCACCCGCAAGGGCGCCCTGCGCGCCACGCTGTACACCCCCGCCACCGACGCCCGGGGCAGGCTGCGCATCGCCGCCGCCGTGGGTATCAACGGCGATGTGGCGGGCAAGGCCGAGCAGCTGCTCGAGGCGGGTGTCGACACCCTCGTCATCGACACCGCGCACGGCCACCAGGAGTCGATGATCAACGCCGTCAAGCTGGTGCGCGACCTCGACCCGCAGGTGCCGGTCGCCGCCGGCAACATCGTCTCCGCCGAGGGCGTCAAGGACCTGATCGAGGCGGGCGCGGACATCGTCAAGGTCGGGGTGGGACCGGGCGCCATGTGCACCACCCGCATGATGACCGGCGTGGGCCGCCCGCAGTTCTCCGCGGTCCTGGAGTGCGCCGCCGAGGCGAAGAAGTACGGCAAGCACGTCTGGGCCGACGGCGGTGTCCGCCACCCGCGCGACGTGGCGATGGCGCTGGCGGCCGGCGCGTCCAACGTGATGGTCGGCTCCTGGTTCGCGGGCACCTACGAGTCGCCCGGCGACCTCCAGCACGACGCGAACGGCCGCCCCTACAAGGAGTCGTTCGGCATGGCCTCCGCGCGCGCGGTGCGCCACCGCACCTCCGAGGAGTCGGCGTACGACCGCGCCCGCAAGGCGCTGTTCGAGGAGGGCATCTCCACCTCCCGGATGTTCCTCGACCCGGCCATGCCGGGCGTCGAGGACCTGATCGACTCGATCATCGCGGGCGTCCGCTCCTCGTGCACCTACGCCGGGGCCGGCTCCCTGGAGGAGTTCGCCGACAAGGCCATCGTGGGCATCCAGAGCGCGGCCGGCTACGCCGAGGGCAAGCCGCTGCACGCCAGCTGGAACTGAGCCGCCGAGTCCCGAGAAGTGATCCACCCACAGTGCTGAACGATCTCGACGAACGCATCGTGCACGCCCTCGCCGAGGACGCCCGCCGCTCCTACGCGGACATCGGGCAGCTGGTCGGCCTGTCCGCGCCCGCCGTCAAGCGGCGCGTGGACCGGCTGCGCGCCACCGGCGCCATCACCGGTTTCACCGTCCGGGTCGACCCGGCCGCGCTCGGCTGGCAGACCGAGGGGTTCGTCGAGATCTACTGCCGCAGCAACACCTCCCCGGAGACCATCCAACGCGGCCTGGAGCGCTACCAGGAGGTCGTGTCCGCCTCCACCGTCACCGGCGAGGCGGACGCGATCGTCCAGGTCTTCGCCGCCGACATGCGGCACTTCGAACGGGTCCTGGAGCGGATCGCCGGCGAGCCGTTCGTGGAACGGACCAAGTCCGTCCTGGTGCTCTCACCTCTGCTGCGCCGTTTCTCCTCGGGCGCGCCCGGCTGACACGCGTGCCGGGCGCGGGTCCGTTTCAGCCCGTCGTCGACCGGTGGCCGATCGCCGACAGCAGGCGCCGCATGCCGACCGCGTGGCCGCCCGTGCCGATCACCAGCGTCCGGTAGAGCCGGCCGGCCGGGCCGGGGAAGTCCGCCCGGGTCTCCGTGCGCAGCCGCGACCGTCCCGGGCCCGCCTGTTCGAGCCGGAGGATCAGGGCGTACGACGAGAAGCGGTGCCGCCCGGTGAGCACCAGTTCCCGCCCCACCACCGCCGAGACGACCCGGAAACCGGGCATCGTCGAACCCTCGGCCAGGGGCCGCGGGCCGCCCGCCGCCCGGTCGGCACAGCCCACCAGGCGGGCGTAACGGGTGGCCCGGGGACTCGCGAAGGAGCGGTCCAGGACATCCCCGATCCCGCGCCAGACGGCGTCGGCGCCGGCCGCGACGACGGTCGCGTGCTCGTCCACGTGAGGCAGGGCGGTGATGGCGGCGGGGTACATCGCGGCTCCCTCGGTCAGCCGTCCGGCGTCCGGCGTCCGCGCCATCGTCTCGCGGCGAGCCCGGCCTGGCCACCCGCTCCGGCAAGGCGTCCCGCCTCCGCCGAGGCTGCTCGCTTCCGGCGACGCGTCCTGCTTCTGGCGACGCGACTCGCCTCCAGCGACGCGTCCTGCTTCTGGCTCCGCAGCCCGGTCGTCCGGGTGCCGTTCCCGGGGCCGGGCCCGTCTTCGACGAGGCGTCGCGTGCCCTGCCGCGCGGTTCGGCATCCGGCCTGAGTGGGCTGCGCGCACGGTGATGTCGAGGGCGTCTTCGCGGGACGCGCAACGAATCGCCGTTCATCGCCGGTCGTACGCAACGAAAAGATCATCGACGCGCAACGGCTGCCGCTTGTCCGCCCCAGGCCGCCGACCGTAGCGTCTAAGCGATCCCCGACCCCCGTCCCGTACCGGTGAGGAACAACCATGCGCACCGCCCTGCTCCAGAGCTCCGGACGCCCCGGCGCCGTCGCCGAGAACCTCGAGGTCCTCGACACCGCCGCCGGACGCGCCGCCGCCGCTGGGGCCGGGCTGCTGGCGACATCGGAGTTGTTCCTGACCGGGTACGCGATCGGCGACGACATCGGCCGCCTGGCCCAGCCCGCCGACGGCGACTGGGCGGACGCGGTCGCGGAGCTGGCCCGCCGGCACGGGCTGGCCGTCGCCTACGGCTACCCGGAGCGGGACGGCGAGGCGGTGTACAACTCCGTGCAGCTGATCTCCGCCGACGGCACCCGCCTGGCCGGCTACCGCAAGACCCACCTGTTCGGCGACTTCGAGCACGCCCAGTTCACGCCGGGCGAGCAGCCGGTCGTCCAGGCCGAGCTGAACGGACTGACCGTCGGCCTGATCATCTGCTACGACGTGGAGTTCCCGGAGAACGTCCGCGCCCACGCCCTGGCCGGCACCGACCTCCTCGTCGTCCCGACGGCGCTGATGCACCCGTTCCAGTTCGTCGCCGAGTCCCTGGTCCCGGTGCGCGCCTTCGAGAACCAGATGTACATCGCCTACGTCAACCGGGTCGGCACCGAGGGCGAGTTCGAGTTCGTCGGGCTCTCCGCCCTGGCCGGCCCCGACGGCGTCGCGCGCACTCGCGCCGGCCGGTCCGAGGAACTGGTCCTCGCGGACGCGGACCCCGCCTTCCTCACGGCCTCCCGCGAGGCCAACCCGTATCTGGAGGGCCGCCGCCCCGGCCTCTACGGGTCCCTCGTCTGACCGACCCCCAGGGTTCCCCCTCGGGCTCCCTCAGACCTCCCCCTCCCCGGTTCTTTCGCGCAAGGAGTCCGCACCCCATGACGTCCACGGTGCCCAACGCCGCCGAGCACGCAGGCGAGCAGCAGCCGCCGATCACCATGTTCGGCCCGGACTTCCCGTACGCGTACGACGACTTCCTCGCCCACCCGGCGGGCCTGGGACAGGTCCCCGCGACCGAGCACGGCACCGAGGTCGCGATCATCGGCGGCGGCCTGTCCGGCATCATCGCCGCCTACGAGCTGATGAAGATGGGCCTCAAGCCCGTCGTCTACGAGGCCGACCGGATCGGCGGCCGGCTGCGCACCGTCGGCTTCGAGGGCTGCGACGAGTCGCTGACCGCCGAGATGGGCGCCATGCGCTTCCCGCCGTCCTCCACCGCCCTGCAGCACTACATCGACCTGGTGGGTCTGGACACCCAGCCGTTCCCCAACCCCCTGGCCGAGGCGACCCCGTCGACCGTCGTCGACCTCAAGGGCGAGTCGCACTACGCCGAGACCATCGACGACCTGCCGCAGGTCTACCGGGACGTGGCGGACGCCTGGAACCGGTGCCTGGAGGAGGGCGCCGACTTTTCCGACATGAACCGCGCCCTGCGCGAGCGCGACGTGCCGCGCATCCGCGCGATCTGGTCCCGCCTGGTCGAGAAGCTCGACAACCAGACCTTCTACGGCTTCCTGTGCGAGTCCGAGGCCTTCAGGTCCTTCCGGCACCGCGAGATCTTCGGCCAGGTCGGCTTCGGCACCGGCGGCTGGGACACCGACTTCCCCAACTCCATCCTGGAGATCCTGCGCGTCGTCTACACCGAGGCCGACGACCACCACCGCGGCATCGTGGGCGGCTCGCAGCAACTGCCGCTCCGGCTCTGGGAGCGCGAGCCGGAGAAGCTCGTGCACTGGCCCTACGGCACGTCGCTGAAGTCCCTGCACGTGGACGGTGAACCGCGCCCCGCCGTCACCCGGCTGCACCGCACCGCGAACAACCGCATCACGGTGACGGACGCGAACGGCGACATCCGTACCTACCGGGCGGCGATCTTCACCGCCCAGTCCTGGATGCTGCTGTCCAAGGTTCAGTGCGACGACGCGCTCTTCCCGATCGACCACTGGACCGCGATCGAGCGCACCCACTACATGGAGTCCAGCAAGCTCTTCGTGCCCGTCGACCGGCCGTTCTGGCGGGACAAGGCCGTCGACGACCGGGGCGAGCCGACCGGGCGGGACGTGATGTCGATGACGCTCACCGACCGCATGACCCGCGGCACCTACCTGCTCGACGACGGCCCGGACAAGCCCGCCGTCATCTGCCTCTCCTACACCTGGTGCGACGACAGCCTGAAGTGGCTGCCGCTGTCCGCGAACGAGCGGATGGAGGTCATGCTGAAGTCGCTGTCGGAGATCTATCCGGACGTCGACATCCGGGGACACATCATCGGCAGTCCGGTGACCGTGTCCTGGGAGAACGAGCCCTACTTCATGGGCGCGTTCAAGGCCAACCTGCCCGGCCACTACCGCTACCAGCGGCGCCTGTTCACCCACTTCATGCAGGACCGGCTGCCCGAGGACAAGCGGGGCGTCTTCCTCGCCGGCGACGACATCTCCTGGACGGCCGGGTGGGCCGAGGGCGCCGTGCAGACCGCGCTGAACGCGGTCTGGGGCGTCATGCACCACCTCGGCGGCGGCACCGACCCGGTCAACCCCGGCCCCGGCGACGTCTACGACGACATCGCACCGGTCGAACTCCCGGAGGACTGACGGAGGTCCGGGGCGGTCACACCCCGGCCGCCCGCGCCTTCTCGAGCACCTCCGCGGCGACGTCCTTGAGCTCCTCGGCATCCCGCAGGCCGCTCTGCACGTCGACCAGGATCTCCTCCAGGCCGATCGCCGCGTACGCGAGGAGGTCCTCGACGATCTGGTCCGCGTCGCCCTGGAACGGCCGGCGGCCGGCGCCCTCGTACGCCTTGGCCGAGTACGACGCGTTCGCCCGCAGCACCGTCCGGATCGGCTGCTGCCGGCCCCGCTCGGCGGCCAAGTCCCGCAAGGCGTCCCACTGGCTCGCGACCTGCTCGGCGCCCATGGCCACCGGCAGCCAGCCGTCGGCGTGCTCGACGAGCCGCTTTTGGGCCCTGCGGGTGCCCGCGGCCAGCAGGATCGGGATCGGCCGGGCCGGCTTGGGGCCCACCACCGCCGACGCGATCTTCGTGATGCCGCCGTCGTAGCGCACCGGGTCCGGCCCCCACACGGCCCGGCAGACGTCGATCACCTCGTCCAGTACCCGGCCGCGCTCCTCGATCGGCCGGATCCCCGCCGCCGCGTACTCGTCCAGGGACCAGCCCGTGCCGAAGCCGGCGATCACCCGGCCGCCGCTGGCCGCGTCCAGCGAGGCGAGGGCCTTGGCGAGCTGGAACGGCATGTGCAGCGGCGCGACCAGCACGCTGCTGCCCAGCCGGACCCGTTCGGTGGCCGCCGCGGCCAGGGTGAGCGTGACCAGCGGGTCGGCCACGTGCCGGTACGAGTCGGGCCAGGGCAGACCCTCGATGCCGTACAGCCCCTGGGTGGCGGGCTCGGGGAACAGGGCCCGCTCGTACACCCACACGCTGTCGTAGCCGATGCGTTCCACCGCGCGTGCCACATCGGGCACGTCCCTGCCGAGGTCGTACTGCCGTTGCTGCGGAAGGCCGATTCCCAGTCGGGTCGCCATGACGGTGCGCTCCTTCGTGATCGTCCGTGTCCCACGGTCAACGTACAGTGATTACGGGCCAGTTCCGGGAAGGTGCGGGCGGATGTCCGGATCAGCCGGGCAGCGGCGTGAGCATCATGCGGCAGTCGAAGCCGACCGCGGCGTCCAGCCGGCGACCGAACTCCTCGGCCACGTCGGGCAGTCGGCGCAGCGCCCACAGGGCCCGCACGGCCGACCAGCTCGCCTCCCGGGCCCGCTCCAGGTCCCATGAGCCGAGCAGGTGGGTGAGGGGGTCGGTGATCCGGAGCAGGTCTGGCTCCGGCGCCAGATCCTCGCGGACGCGCTCCTCCAGCGCCAGGAGGAAATCGCCCAGGCGGTCGAACTCGCCCTCCAGCTCGGCCGGTTCGCGCTGCTCCGCCCGGCAGGCGTCCACCACGGAGAGGGCCAGGTCGTGGCCGATGTGCGCGTGGACGCCGGCCAGCGCGAACTGCGCCGGCCGCACCCCGGGATGCCGGCGGAACTGGAACAGCGGCCGCCAGCAGGCGGGCGGCCGCCGCCCCTCGGCGGCCGCGTCCACGGCGGCGAGATACCGCCCGGCGCACGGCAGGTCCAGCGTGGTCGCCGGCCACCGGCCGACCGCCTCGGTGGCGGCCAGGTACACGCGGTGGAAGACGGCGACCCCGTCGTGCTCGGGCAGCGCGGCGGCCAGGTCGCGCATCCGGGCGACCGCCGCGCCCACTGTGTCCGGGCTGTGGGTGAGTTGTGCCGATTGCCCCATGGGGGCAGCGTCCCAGGCCCGGGACGGCCCGGGCGCCGACGGGCCCGGCGCTTCCCCGGAACGGGGGAACGCTGCCGCCGCCGGGACGGGCGGAGGGACGGGCTGTCGGCCTACGAGGCGGGCCGGGTGCCCTGGGCCTCGTCGCCGTACGACGACGTGCCCTCGTCCAGCAGCGGCTCCTGCTTCTTGAGGTGGGCGGGCGCGAAGGCGCGCAGCGCGTGGTAGCCGGTGATGACGACCAGGGTGCCGAGCGCGATGCCGCTGAGGGAGAAGGTGTCGCCGATCTTCATGCTGACGTTGCCGACGCCGATGATGATGCCCGCCGCGGCCGGCACCAGGTTCAGCGGGTTGCGCAGGTCGACCTTGGCGTTGATCCAGATCTGCGCGCCGAGCAGGCCGATCATGCCGTACAGGATCACGGTGATGCCGCCGAGGACACCGCCCGGGATGGCGGCCACGACCGCGCCGAACTTGGGGCAGATGCCGAACAGCAGCGCGAAGCCCGCGGCGGCCCAGTACGCGGCGGTCGAGTAGACGCGGGTCGCCGCCATCACACCGATGTTCTCGGAGTACGTGGTGTTCGGCGGGCCGCCCACCGCGGTCGACAGCATGGAGGCCGCGCCGTCCGCCGAGATCGCGGTGCCGAGCTTGTCGTCCAGCGGGTCGCCGGTCATCTCACCGACCGCCTTCACGTGCCCCGCGTTCTCCGCGACCAGCGCGATGACGACGGGCAGCGCCACCAGGATGGCCGACCACTGGAAGCTGGGCGCGTGGAAGGACGGCAGCCCGATCCAGTCGGCCCTGCCCACGCCCGAGAGGTCCAGGCGCCAGTGGTCGGTGAGCTTGCCGGTCGCGTCCACGGAGTGGATCTTTCCGAGGACCCGGTCGAAGACCCAGGAGATCCCGTAGCCGAAGACCAGCCCGAGGAAGATCGCGATCCGGGACCAGAAACCGCGCAGACACACGACGGCCAGCCCGGTGAACAGCATCACGAGCAGGGCCGTCCACTGGTCCTGCGGCCAGTAGGTGGAGGCGGTCACCGGCGCGAGGTTGAAGCCGATCAGCATGACGACCGCGCCGGTGACGATCGGCGGCATCGCGGTGTGGATGATCCGCGCCCCGAAGCGCTGCACGGCGAGGCCCACCAGGAACAGCACGACACCGACGACGAAGACCGCGCCGGTCACGGTGGCGCTGGTGCCGCCCTGTGCCCGGATGACCGCGGCGACGCCCACGAAGGAGAGCGAGCAGCCCAGGTAGCTGGGCACCCGGCCGCGGGTGGCGAGCAGGAAGATCACGGTCGCGACGCCCGACATCATGATCGCGAGGTTGGGGTCGAGGCCCATGAGCACGGGGGCGACGAAGGAGGCGCCGAACATGGCCACGACGTGCTGGGCGCCGAGTCCTGTCGTGCGGGGCCAGGAGAGCCGTTCGTCGGGCCGTACCACTGCTCCGGGTGCGGGCGTACGCCCGTCACCGTGCAGCTTCCAGCGCACGCCGAGGTCCATGGTGGGATTTCGCTTTCTCTGAACGTGGTGCCTGTCCGCACCATTGTCGGGGTGCGCGGAGGTCACCGTGCCACCCGCCCCTGCTCAGATCCCGTTCAGGCCTCGTTCCGACCTTGTTCAGGCCCCGTTCAGGGCCGCGGGTCGGGAACTGCGGTGCTCGTGGGTCCGATCTTCGACCGGTTCCGGTCGCCCGCCGTGAGCACCCCCGCGAAGGCGACCAGACCGCACGCCAGCAGGGTCACCAGGCCGAAGGACACCACCAGGCTGGTCGCCTGGGCCAGTCCGCCGATCGCGCTCGGGGCGACGAGTCCGGAGGTGTAGGTGATGGTCGCGACGCCCGCGATGGCCTGGCTGGGGTTCGGGCCGCTGCGGCCGGCCGCGGCGAAGCACAGCGGTACGACGACCGCGATACCGAGGCCCATCAGCGCGAACCCGGTCATCGCCACCGCCGGGTGGCCCCCCGCGACGACGAACAGGCCGCCCAGGACCGCCAGCACACCGCTCGCCCGTACCGTGCGCACGGCGCCGAACCGGTCCACCACCCGGTCGCCCGCGATCCGCGCGATCGCCATGGTGAGGGTGAAGCCCGTGGTGCACGCCGCCGCGAGGCCGGCCGAGGTTTCCAACTGGTGCCGCAGGTAGACCGCCGACCAGTCCAGGCTCGCGCCCTCCGCGAACACCGCGCAGAACCCGATCGCCCCGATCAGCAGCGCCGACTTCGGCGGCAGCGCGAACCGCGGCGGCGGCTCCTCGTCCTGCGCGGGCTGGAGGTCCAGCACCCAGGTGCAGGCGGCGACGCCCAGCACGGTCAGCACGGCGGCGGCCAGCAGGTGGTGCAGCCGCGCGTCCGAGCCGAGGTGCGCGGCGACCGTGCCGGCCGCCGAGCCGACCAGGGCGCCGGCGCTCCACATGCCGTGCAGGCCGGACATGATCGAGCGGTCGAGCCGGTTCTCGACCTCCACCCCGAGGGCGTTCATCGCGACGTCCGCCATGCCCGCGGTGGCGCCGTAGACGAACAGGCTGAGGCAGAGGGTCAGGAGGTTCGGGGCGAGGGAGGGCAGGACGAGGGCGAGCGTCCACAGGGCGATCAGGCCGCGCAGCGCGTTGCGGGCGCCGAAGCGGTGACTGATGCCGCCCGCGAGCGGCATCGCGAGGGACGCGCCGAGCGCCGGGAAGGCCAGCGCGAGCCCCAGCTGTCCGGGGCTGACCGCCGCGTGGTCCTGGATCCACGGCACGCGGGTCGCGAACGAGCCGGTGACGGCGCCGTGCACGGCGAAGACGGCGGCCACGGCGTACCGTGCGCGCCGCACCTCGTGCTGTTCGTAGACCACTGCACTCATTGTCCGGCCCCTCCCGGGCTGACCGCCGTTGCCCCTCGCGCCGTCGCGCCGACGTAAACTATCAGGGAACCTGCCTGATAGATAGCGTCCCGCACGGACGGCAGCAGCCCGCAGATCTGGGAGGATTCCCGGCATGCCCGCATCCCCGAGCACCGCCCGGGTCATCAACGACCGGCTCGCCCTGCGGCTGCTCCAGCAGCAAGGACCGCTGACGGCGGGGCAGTTGAAGCAGCTCACCGGTCTGTCCCGGCCCACCGTCGCCGACCTCGTCGAACGGCTGACGGCCTCCGGCCTGATCACCGTGGTCGGTGAGTCCGGCGAGCAGCGGCGCGGGCCGAACGCGCGGCTGCACGGCATCGTCGCCGACCGCGCCCACCTGGCCGCGCTCGACGTCCGCACCGAGAGTGTGTCCGTGATCGTTGCCGACCTGCTGGGCCGGGAACTGGCCGCGGAGTCCGTGCCGATCGGCGGGGACGCCGGCACCGGGCCGGCGCTGGAGCAGGCGGTCGCTCTGGTGGAGCGGGTGGTCAAGGAGGCGGGGGCGGAGCGGTTGCACACGGTCGGCATCGGCGCGCCGGGCCTGATCGACCCGGGCACCGGCGAACTCCGGGACTCCACGGGGCTGCCCGAATGGCACCGCCGGCTGGTGGCCGTGTTGCAGGAGCGGCTGCCGCGGGCGCGGGTCACCGTCGAGAACGAGACCAACCTCGCGGCCCTGGCCGAACAGCGGGACGGGGCCGCCCGGGACCGGGACACGTTCGTCCTGCTGTGGCTCGGCCACGGCGCCGGCGCGGCCGTCGTCCTGGACGGAACCCTGCGCCGTGGCGCCTCCGGAGGCACCGGCGAGATCGGCTTCCTGCCCGTCCCGGGCACCGCGGGCCTCCCCTCGGCCACGGGCTGCGCGGACGGCTTCCACTCCCTGGTCGGCGCGACGGCGGTTGCGGAACTGGCGGAACAGCACGGGCTGTTGGCAGAGAGCACCGGCTCGGAGGGGATCGACCTGGAGGGAGCAGATGCCGAGCCGGTCGCCGCGCGACGGGTACGGGCGGCGGCGCGGGTGATCACGGGGGCGACCGCCTCCGCGGCGGGTTCCGCCTCGGACGGTGGGACCTCGGCGGGTGCCTCCCCGGCAGGTGTCGGCGAAGGCGTCCGGGTTGGGGAGGGCGCTGTGGGCGGTGCGCTCGTCGAGGACGTCGCCGCGGCCTCACGCTTCCTCGATGCCCTGGCCGACCGCGTCGCCCTCGGAGTCGCCTCGGTGGTGGCCGTGCTCGATCCGGGGTGCGTGGTCCTCGGGGGTGAGATCGGGCAGGCCGGGGGTGAGGCGCTCGTGGCGCGCGTGGCGGAGCGCGTCGCACGGATGTCCCCGCTCCGCACCGAGGTGAGGGCGAGCGCGCTCGGCGGCCGGGCGGTGCTGCGCGGCGCGCTCGCGACCGCCCGCGACCGCGCCCAGGACGACTTGTTCACCCCGCCGGAGCGCTGACGCCTCCGAGTTGTTCACCCCGCCGGAGCGCTCGAGCCTCCGCCGCCACCCGGGTCCGGCAGGCGCCTCGCGCCTCCCGGATGTCGTACCAAATTCACAGCTCCAGGCCGTTGTTCGGCCCGGTCCGGCGGAACACGCCTGTTCCCCGTACCTGTTGACCTGCCTGGTCTAGTCCTCTTAGTGTCTGACTTCCGTCCAGACCGGTCCGGCGGCGGTGACGACGGCCCTTGCCCGCCGCCGGACCTCCACGCCCGCGCACGGCGCGGCGTCGGCACGGCGCACGGCATGTTCTGTGAGCCACCCCACACGCTTCGTCCGCGGCCATGCCGATCGGGCGTGGCACACTGTCCCTGTACCAGTAGCAGCGCACTCCGGGGTCGGTGAAAGTCCGAACCGGCGGTTATAGTCCGCGACCCGGTCGCTTCCAGCGGCCGGTTGACCAGGTGGAATTCCTGGACCGACGGTTAAAGTCCGGATGGGAGGCAGTGCGCGGCGAGCGAGCACACCTGTGTGCGCCGCCGTATCTGGGCTCGTCCTTCGCGGACGGGTCCCGTCCGGCGTCGTCCGCCGAGTGTTCTCGTTCGCGGAATCTGCCCGTGTCGGCAGCCCCGGAGTCCGTGCCCGAAGAGGCAGGAGGACCCGGGAAGTGTTCACCGGAATCGTCGAAGAGCTGGGCGAGATCACCGCCGTGGAGGACCTCGGCGACGCCGCCCGCTTCCGGCTCCGCGGCCCCGTCGTGACCGAAGGTGCACGGCACGGCGACTCGATCGCTGTCAACGGTGTCTGTCTCACCGTGGTCGAGCACGAGGGCGACGAGTTCACCGCCGACGTCATGGCGGAGACCCTCAAGCGCTCCAGCCTCGGTGTCCTCACCACCGGCTCCCGTGTCAACCTCGAACGCCCCACCGCCGTGGGCGCCCGCCTCGGCGGCCACATCGTGCAGGGACACGTCGACGGCACCGGCACGATCCTGGACCGCACCCCCTCCGAGCACTGGGAGATCGTGAAGATCTCGCTGCCGCCGGACCTCGCGCGCTACGTCGTCGAGAAGGGTTCCATCACCGTCGACGGCATCAGCCTCACCGTCGTCGAGGCCGGTGACGAGCACTTCACCGTCAGCCTCATCCCCACCACCCTGGCGCTGACCACCCTCGGTCTGAAGCAGGCCGGCGACCCGGTCAACCTCGAGGTGGACGTCGTCGCCAAGTACGTCGAGCGGCTGCTCGGCGACCGCGCTTCGGGGGCCGGACGGTGAACTGGCTCAATTCCGAGGCGTTCAGCCTCCTCGGCCAGCACATCAAGTGGTCGGACATGACGGGCAACGTCATCGGCCTGCTCGGCCTCGCGTTCGGCTGGCGGCGCTCCATCTGGAGCTGGCCCGTCCAGTTCCTGTCCGGCCTGATCCTGTTCGCCGCGTTCGCCACCGCCCATCTCTCGGGCAGCGCCGGCAAGCAGATCGTCGTCATGGTCGTCGCCGTCTACGGGTGGTGGCAGTGGAACCGCGGCAAGGGCCGGGCGGCGGACGGCCACATCGCCGTACGGTTCGCCACCTGGCGCGAGCGTGCCGTGCTGCTCGGCGCCGCCGCGGTCGGCACGGTCGCCGTCGCCGGACTGTTCCACGCCTACCCGTCGCTGTCCTGGGACCCCTGGCCCGACGCCTACATCTTCGTCGGCACCGTCGTCGCCATGTACGCGCAGGCGCGCGGCATGGTCGAGTTCTGGTTCGCCTGGCTGCTCGTCGACGTCGTCGGCGTACCGCTCAACTTCGCCAACGGCTTCGCCTTCTCCGGCTTCGTCTACATCGTCTACGGCGCACTGGTCCTGTGGGGCATGCGCGACTGGTGGCTGCGCACCCGCACGGACGCGCGGCCGGTCCTGGAAGGAGCGCCCGCATGACAGCGGCAACCGTCCTCTACGGCACCGACCCCATGGAGGACTTCACCCTCGACCCCGTCGAGCAGGCCGTCGCCGACATCGCGGCCGGCCGCCCGGTCGTGGTCGTCGACGACGAGGACCGCGAGAACGAGGGCGACCTCGTCATCGCCGCCGAGAAGGCGACCCCCGAGATCGTCGCCTTCATGATGAGCGAGTGCCGCGGCCTGATCTGCGCCCCCATGGAGGGCGAGGAGCTGGACCGGCTGAAGCTCCCGCAGATGGTCGAGGAGAACACCGAGTCGATGAAGACCGCCTTCACGGTCTCCGTCGACGCCGGCGCCGCCCACGGCGTCACCACCGGCATCTCCGCCGCCGACCGCGCCACCACCCTCCAACTGCTGGCGGGCGGTACCGCGGATCCCACCGACCTCGTCCGGCCCGGCCACGTCTTCCCGCTGCGCGCCCGACCCGGCGGCGTGCTCGTCCGCCCCGGCCACACCGAGGCGGCCGTCGACCTCGCCCGGCTCGCGGGGCTGCGCCCGGCCGGCGCGATCGTCGAGATCGCCGGTGAGGACGGCCGGATGCTCCGCCTGCCCGAACTGGTCGTCTTCGCCCGCAAGCACGGTCTGACGATCATCTCCATCGAGGACCTGATCGCGCACCGGCGCGCCCCCGGGCTCCCGGCCTCGCCCGAGCAGGAGGCACTGCCGTCCCAGCCCGCGGTCCTCCGCGAGGCCGAGGTCCGCCTGCCCACCGCGCACGGCACCTTCACGGCGTACGGCTACCGCTCCACCGCCGACGGCGTCGAGCACGTGGCTCTGGTGCACGGCGAGATCGGCGACGGCGAGGACGTCCTGGTCCGCGTCCACTCCGAGTGCCTCACCGGGGACGTCTTCGGCTCCCAGCGCTGCGACTGCGGCCCCCA
This sequence comes from Streptomyces sp. NPDC052043, assembly GCF_044548235.1. Lineage (NCBI taxonomy): Bacteria > Bacillati > Actinomycetota > Actinomycetes > Kitasatosporales > Streptomycetaceae > Streptomyces > Streptomyces sp. NPDC052043. Next base: position 59,336 of record NZ_JBIUBT010000008.1, on the reverse strand, counting down.
GCTGGACACCTCCCTGGAGCGCATCCAGAAGGAGGGCAGGGGAGTGGTGGTCTACCTGCGCGGCCACGAGGGACGCGGCATCGGCCTGATGTCCAAGCTGCGCGCCTACGAACTTCAGGAGCGCGGCCGGGACACCCTCGACGCCAACCTCGAACTCGGACTGCCCGCCGACGCCCGCGACTACGGCGCCGGCGCGCGGATCCTCCAGGACCTCGGGGTCGGGAGCGTGCGCCTGCTGACCAACAACCCCGACAAGACCGACGCCCTGGTCCGCCACGGACTGAGGGTCACCGGACGGGAGCCGATGCCCGTCCAGGCCGGTGAACACAACCTCCGGTACCTGCGCACCAAGCGGGACCGGATGGGGCACGACCTGCCCTGGCTGGACACCACCGCGGTGTCCACCTGCGGCAACCAGTAAGCGAAAGACGCGAGGAGACACGTGAGCGGCAAGGGTGCACCGGAACTGTCCGTCCGGAACGTCGGGGACCTCAGGGTCGCCGTCGTCGCGGCGCAGTGGCACGAGAAGGTGATGGACGGACTGGTGGACGGGGCCCTGCGCGCCCTGCACGAGCTGGGGATCGACGAGCCGACCCTGCTCCGGGTCCCGGGCAGCTTCGAGCTCCCGGTGGTGGCGAAGGTCCTGGCCGGCCGCGGCTACGACGCGGTCGTCGCCCTCGGCGTCGTCATCCGGGGTGGCACCCCCCACTTCGACTATGTGTGCCAAGGCGTCGCCAACGGCCTGACCCAGGTGTCGGTCGAGACCGGCGTTCCGGTCGGCTTCGGCGTGCTCACCTGCGACACCGAGGAGCAGGCCCTGGACCGGGCGGGCCTGGAGGGATCCAGCGAGGACAAGGGCCACGAGGCGGTCACCGCCGCGGTCGCGACCGCGGCCACGCTGCGCTCGGTGTCCGAACCCTGGCGGTGAGCAGTCGCCCGGAGCGCGTAGGGTTGGCACCACCATGTCCAAGAAGACGTTCGAGGAGCTCTTCACCGAGCTCCAGCACAAGGCCGCAAACGGCGACCCCGCCACGTCCCGCACCGCCGAGCTGGTCGGCAAGGGCGTCCATGCCATCGGCAAGAAGGTCGTCGAGGAGGCTGCCGAGGTCTGGATGGCCGCCGAGTACGAGGGCAAGGAAGCGGCCGCCGAGGAGATCTCGCAGCTGCTGTACCACGTTCAGGTGATGATGGTCGCCCGCGGCATCTCCCTGGACGACGTCTACGCCCACCTCTGAGCACTCCGAGCACCCTGAGCACCAGCAACCGCACACACCGTTGCACGAGACGAACAGTCGTACGAGACGAACGAAGGAAGCCGACTTCATGCTGCGCATCGCCGTCCCCAACAAGGGTTCCCTCTCCGGCCCTGCGGCGGACATGCTGCATGAGGCCGGCTACCAGCAACGCCGGGAGTCCAAGGAGCTGCGGATCGTCGACCCGGTCAACGAGGTCGAGTTCTTCTACCTCCGCCCCCGCGACATCGCGATCTACGTCTCCACCGGCCGCCTGGACATCGGCATCACCGGCCGCGACCTGCTCATCGACTCCGGGGCGGGCGCCGAGGAGATCCTTCCGCTCGGCTTCGCCCGCTCCACCTTCCACTACGCGGCCAAGCCCGGCACGGTGGGCGGCGTCGAGGACCTGAACGGCAAGACGGTCGCCACGTCCTACGAGGGCATCGTCAGCAAGCACCTGGCCGACAGCGGCATCGACGCCTCCGTCGTCCACCTGGACGGCGCCGTCGAGACCGCCATCGAACTCGGTGTCGCCGAGGCCATCGCCGACGTCGTCGAGACCGGCACCTCCCTGCGCAACGCCGGCCTGGCGGTCGTCGGCGAGTCGATCATGAAGTCCGAGGCGATCGTCGTCCGCCGCACCGGCGCCGACGTCGAGGAGCCCAAGGTGCAGCAGTTCCTGCGCCGCCTCCAGGGCGTCCTGGTGGCCCGGACGTACGTGATGATGGACTACGACTGCCGGGTCGAGCAGCTGGAGAGGGCCGTCGCCCTCACCCCGGGCCTGGAGTCCCCGACCGTCTCCCCGCTGCACAACGAGGGCTGGGTCGCCGTGCGCGCCATGGTCCCCGCCAAGGAGGCGCAGCGGATCATGGACGATCTCTACGAGCTCGGCGCCCGCGCCATCCTCACCACGGCCATCCACGCCTGCCGCCTCTGAGGGACGAGGAGGCACACAGAGATGTCCGAGCTGCCCGCACTTCCCGTCACCTTCCGGCCGGGCCGCACCCGGGCCGTCCTGCTCACCGCCGGAGCGGCCATATTCGTGGTGATCACCACCGTGGGGCTGCTGCTTGAGCAGCTCAGCCCCGGCGAACGGGTGAGCTTCGCCTTCACCGGCGCGCTTCTGGCCGGGGTCCTCGTCCTGCTCGCCCGGCCCAAGGTGGTCGCCGACGACTCGGGTGTCACCGTCGTCAATATCACAGGCCGGCGCCGTCTGGCATGGGCGGAGATAATCCAGGTCAACCTGCGCCCGGGTGATCCGTGGGTGTTCCTGAACCTCAGCGACGGCACAAGCCTGGCCGCGCTCGGCATACAGCCGGGTATAGCGAAACAGCAGGCCATCGCCGATGCGCGCGCCCTGCGCGCGCTCGTCGAGGCCCGTTCGGTCCCGGGTTCCGAGCGGTCCCCGGACAAACCTCAGGGCTGACTCGGGGACGTCCACCCTGCCGCATCGGCCGGTGTCTTGATTAATCTGGTTACGGACGCGTTTTCGCAGCGCCTCCGCCCCTGGGTTCCACGACCGGTGCCAGGGGCTCCTGCTACCCGAGGAGTGACTCCCTCCGGCGATGGACGGATCGTCCTGCAGTACCTGCGCCGCCCCCTGCCGACATAGCGCGGACCTGGTCCGCGTGAACGCGGAGGCGGCGGCATCATGACCACCCCCTTGCTGCTCCTCGGAGCGGCGTTCCTGCTCATTCTCGCCAACGGCTTCTTCGTCGCGGCCGAGTTCGGCCTGGTCACGGTCGAGCGCCCGGACGCCGAGAAGGCCGCAGAGGAGGGCGACAGACGGGCCCTGAGGGTCGTCGCGTCCCTCCGGGAGCTGTCCTTCCAGCTCTCCGGCACCCAGCTCGGCATCACCATCACCTCGCTGGTCGTCGGCATGCTCGCCGAACCGGCGCTCGCCGGGCTGCTGCGCGGCCCGTTCGCGGCCGTCGGCGTCCCGGGCGGTGCCGTGTCCGGCGTCGCCGTCGTCGTCGGCATGCTGCTGGCCTCGGCGGTCCAGATGGTGATCGGCGAGCTCGTACCCAAGAACTGGGCGGTCTCCCGGCCGCTCCAGGTGGCGCGCTTCGTGGCCGGACCGCAGCACCTCTTCTCGCGCCTGTTCCACCCGGTGATCGCCGCGCTCAACACGGTCGCCAACCGGCTGGTGCGGGCCCTGGGCGTCGAACCCACGGAGGAGCTGGCCTCCGCCCGCACCCCCGGCGAGCTGGTCTCGCTGGCCCGCCACTCGGCTCTGGCCGGCGCCCTCGAACAGGACACCGCGGACCTCTTCGTGCGCACCCTGTCCCTGGGCGACCTGACCGCACAGCACGTCATGACCCCGCGGGTGAAGGTCAGCGCGCTCCAGTCCTCGGCGACCGCCGAGGACGTGGTCAACCTCACCCGCGCCACCGGCCTGTCCCGCTTCCCCGTCTACCACGAGAAGATCGACGAGGTCGTCGGCATGGTCCACCTCAAGGACGCCCTCGCGGTGCCGTCCGACGAGTGGCTGCGCACCCCGGTGGGCCGTATCGCCCGCCCGGCGCTGCTGGTCCCCGAGACCCTGCCGGTGAAGCCGCTGCTCACCCAGCTGCGCAACGAGCAGCCGATCGCGGTCGTCGTCGACGAGTACGGCGGCACCGCGGGCGTCGTCACCCTGGAGGACATCGTCGAGGAACTCGTCGGCGAGGTCCGCGACGAGCACGACGCCAGGGACGTGCCGGAACTCGCGCCGGCCCCGCCCGAGGGCGGCAGCCCCGCCTGGGACGTCGACGGCGGCTGCCGTGTCGACCTGCTCCGGCGGATCGGCCTGGACGCGCCCGAGGGCCCGTACGAGACCGTCGCCGGACTGGTCGCCGACCTGCTCGGCCGTATCCCGGCCCCCGGCGACCGCGCCGAGCTGCCGGGCTGGCGGCTGGCCGTGCGCCAGGTCGGCCACTACCGCGCGGAGCGGGTGCGGCTGGTCCGTACCGCCGGTGCGGCTCAGACGGTCCCGGCCGTGGCGGAGGCCGCCCGATGAGCGTGATCCAACTGCTCTTCGCCGCGCTGCTGGTGCTCGCCAACGGCTTCTTCGTCGGCGCCGAGTTCGCCCTCGTCTCCGTCCGCCGCAGCCAGATCGAACCGCTCGGCACCGCCCGGGCCCGCCAGGTGCTGCACGGCCTCGAGCGGCTGCCGCAGATGATGGCCGCCGCCCAGTTCGGCATCACCGTCTGCTCGCTGACCCTGGGCGCCGTCGCCGAACCGACGGTGGCCCGCCTGCTGGAGCCGGTGTTCGCCTGGCTCCGCATGCCCAGCGGCGTGGTCCACCCGCTCGGCTACGTCATCGCGCTCGCCGCCGTGATCTTCTTCCACCTCGTCATCGGCGAGATGGTGCCGAAGAACCTCGCGATGGCCGCGCCGGAGAAGGCCGCGCTGTGGCTCGGCCCCGGTCTGGTCGCCTTCGCCCGGCTGTGCCGGCCGATCACGGTGGCGCTCGGCGCCTGCGCCAAGGCGGTGCTGCGGCTCTTCCGCGTCGAGCCCAAGGACGAGGTCGAGGCCGCCTTCACCAGCGTGCAGCTGGGCCGCCTCGTGGAGGACTCCCGCCAGGCGGGGCTCCTCGACCCCGAGGAGCAGGAGCGTCTGGAGGACGCCCTGGAGCTGGGCTCGCGCCCGGTGACCGACGTCCTGCTCCCGCGCGAGACGCTGGTCACGGTCGGTCCCTCGGTCACCTCGGCCGAGATCGTCGCGCTCACCGCCCGCACCGGGTACTCCCGCTTCCCGGTCGCCTCCGGCAACGGTGCCTTCCTGGGCTATGTGCACGTCAAGGACGTGCTCGACGTGGAGGACGCCGAGCAGGCCGTACCGCAGCGGACCTGGCGCCCGATGACGACCCTGCGGGCCGAGCTGCCGCTGGACGACGCCCTGACCGTCATGCGCCGGGCGGCGACCCACCTGGCCCAGGTCGCGGACGCCTCCGGCACGGTGCTGGGCCTGGTGGCCCTGGAGGACGTGCTGGAACTGCTCGTGGGCGAGGTGCGCGACCCCGCGCACCGCACGGCCACCGCGGCCACGGAGGTACGGCTGACCGAGCCGCGGGCAAGCGGGGAGCCGGAGGAGGCGCTGGCCACTCAGGTCCCGTAGGCACGCGGACGAGGGGCCCCGGGGGCCCGAGGATCCGTCACAGGGCTGACGGATCCTCGGGCCCCCGCCCCGACAGCACCTCCCCGTACGCCTGCATCAGGTCCGGCAGCCGCAGGGTCGACAGGTCGTCCCTGGACGGCGTTCCCGGGTACAGGGACAACCGCAGGTCCCGGTAGGCGCAGCTCTTCTCGTACAGGGTCCGCAGGAACCGCCCGTTGCCGAGCTCGTCGAGCCAGCCCTGGTCGACCACGTGCCCGGCGATCGAGCGCAGCTCGTCCCGGGCCTCGTCGTCCCACAGGTCGCCGTTCTCCGCGGCGAGCACCTTGCCGATCTCGGTGAGTTCCGCGGGCCGGTACGACGGGAAGTCCACCCGGGTGGTGAAGCGGGAGGACAGCCCGGGGTTGGCGGCGAGCAGGCGGTCCATGCCCTCGGGATAGCCGGCCAGGATCACCACCAGGTGGTCGCGGTTGTCCTCGGCCCGCTTGAGCAGCACCTGAAGGGCCTCGTCGCCGTACGCGTCGCCCTTGCCGTAGCCCGAGTTGGACAGGGAGTAGGCCTCGTCGACGAAGAGCACGCCGCCGATCGCGGAGTCGATGAGCTCGTTGGCCTTGACGGCGGTCTGCCCCAGGTACTCGCCGACCAGGTCGGCCCGCTGCGCCTCCACCAGGTGGTCGCCGCCGAGTAGGCCGAGCGCGTAGAAGACACGGCCGAGGATGCGGGCGACGGTGGTCTTGCCGGTGCCCGAGGGGCCGGAGAAGACGAAGTGACGTTTGGGCGGCTGCACGGGCAGCCCCTGCCCGGCCCGCAGCCGCGCCATGTTCAACTGCGCGGACAGCGCCTTGACCTGCCGTTTCACCGGTTCGAGGCCCACCATGCGCTCGAGCTGGGCGAGCGCTTCCTCCAGGAGGGCGGGGTCGGTGGGCCCGGTGGGCAGCGGCACCTCGGCGGCCGGCGCGCGCCGGCGCACCGCCGGCTCGGTCACCGGCGGCAGCGGACCGGTCGCCGGTAGGTCGGTCCCGGACGGCCTCAGGTCCCGGCCCTCGGTGCCGAACAGCGGGTCCAGCAGATCCGGCCCGTCCATGATGTCCTGCCCGAGACCGGTGAGGGTGATCGAGGCGAGGTCGGCCGCGTCCTCGTACCCGTCGCTCTCGGAGATCGCCGTGAGCCGCGCCGAGGTGTCCATGAAGGCCGGATCGACCCGGTGCACCGCCCGGTACAGGGGGAGCGCCGCGGCGCTGCGGCCGGTGCCCTCGTGGGCCCGTGCCAGCCAGTACCTGAGCTCCTTGCGCTGCGGCTGCTCGCTGCGGCAGCGCATCAGCGCGGCGGACAGCATCGGCTCGGCCTGCCCGTACATCTCCAGGCGCACCCGGGCCATGCCGCCGAACAGTCCGGCCTCGATGCCGAGCAGCGGGTCGTCGACCAGCGGGTCGGTGTGCCGGACGAGTTGCTCCCAGTCCTTGACGAGGTAGGAGCGGCAGGCGTGCAGAAAGCGGACCTGGGGGTCGGCGTCCACCGGCGGCAGCCCGGCCAGCGCGCGGTCCAGCTCGGGGACGTGGCGGCCGTCCAGCCAGTGCGAGGCGTGCGCGAGCAGCAGGTCGCGCGGGCTCTCCAGCACGGGTTGCACCCACCAGCCCAGCCAGTACCAGGAGTTGAGTGTGCGGTGGTGCCGGGCGCGCTGTTCGCCGAAGCGGTCGCGGTGCCGGAACATCCTGAGCAGCGCGGTCGTCGTGTCGACGCGCAGCGCGTGCAGGCCGAGCCAGCCGTCGGCCATCGAGGGGTCCAGCCGGACCGCGGCCCGGAACTCGTCCTCCGCCTGCGGATAAGCGCCCATGGTGTAGGCGTCCACGCCTCGCAGCCACGCGAGGTCGGCCGGGGCCTTCGGGCCCTGCGTGCCGAAGTCCATCACGTCCCCCACAAACCGTGCCCCCGAAGGTTCGCCGCCAGGCATCCACCTGACGGCTTCCTGTGGTCGAACCGCTGTACCGCGGACCGGAGTTGCAGGTGCGCGAAGCAGCCGTTCGAAGGTCGCACCGAGGGCATCGTACCTGCGGGGCCGCCGCCCGCCGAAGGGTGCCGCACAGGCCGTTCGGCGAGGTGGCGGCGGACGCGACGCCTTCGGTTTGGTGACCGAGTGTGAGCGAATGGCACCGCGCAGCGTCCGGAAAACGCGATGAGGGCAGAACGAAGCCCCCGATCACGGGGGAACAATCGGGGGCTTCGTGACTGCGGGCGGTACGCGATGACCGCTCATTGAGAACGTAAGACCTGTACGGCCCCCGGGTCAAGCGGAGTTGAGGGACTCGGGGAAGTTGCCCGGCAAGGGCCTTCACAAGTTCAGCACATTGCCGACGGCCCGTCACGGTGCGTGACGAACTGGTCCGGTCCAACATTCCCGGCGGGCCCTGGCAGCACCGCGTACCCCTCGGGCAACTGCCGTACCAGAAGATCGGCGAAGGGCCGCGAGGGATCCTCGGCGAAGTGCCGCCGCTCGGCCTCGACCCACCCGGACCAGAACTCCCGCTGCTCCTCCCCGTCCCGCGCCCGGCCTCGCGCCCAGGCCTCCTCGCGTGGCAGGTCCATCCACAGCAGGTGCGCCAGATGCGGACGCAGTACCCGCCGCCCGGCGCCCACGCCCTCGACGAGGACCACGGGTGCCGGAGGCAGCGCTCGCGCGGCCCCGAACCGTCGTGCCCGCCAGTCGTAGGGGGCGTAGCGTGCCGCCGCTCCCCGTCCGAGCGGCTCGACGACCTCGCTCAGCAGCCGCCCCTCCCAGCCGAACAGCTCCTCATGGCTCGCGATGTCGTCCAGACGCAGCACGGGCGCGCCCCCCAGCGCCGCGGCCAGCTTCCCCGTGAACGTGGACTTCCCGGACCCGGCGTGCCCGTCGATGCCGACCAGCCGCACGGTCCCGCAGGACGGCGGCACATCACGGAGGAAGGCGGCGAGGGCGCGGATAACGGTTCCCGGAGGGCGAAGAGGGCGTAGAGGGCGACGGCATGTTTCCCGAGGTCATTCTAGTGACCCCCCGCCCGCCTGCGGCCCGCCCTCCCGCCGCTCACGGCCCGCTGCTCGCCGCTCGCGGCCTCCCGCAGGCCCGCCGCCCGCCTTCCCGTGCCCCACCGCCTGCCGCCTGCCCTTCCGTGCCCCGCAGCTCGCGGCCTGCCCCTCCCGTGGCCCCCGGCCTGCCCCTCTTGCGGCCGCCCGCCTCCTGCCGGTCGCGGCCTGCGGCCCGCCGCTTGCGGCCGTCCGCCTCCCGCCGCTCGCGGCCTGCCGCCCCTGCGGCGGGCCGGAGGGCCCGGCGGGCCGGGGACTCGGTGCAGGTCATGCCAGTGGTGGAGACCAATATTGGTGCGCGCGGCATGTGTCGAAGTGCTGGCAGGAGGCGGGCGGCGCGGCCATAGTGGGCGCAGCCACGGACCCGCCCCGACGTCGGACACCTGGGGGTCACCCACCCATGAGCAGAGCCGAACAGCCGTCCCGCAGATCCGTCCTGGCCGTCGCCGTCGCCGCGGCGGCGATGGCGGGTGGTGCGGCCCCGATGGCCGCCGCGGCCACGGCCGCCCCCGCCACCCGCGCCAAGGACGCCAAAACCGCCCCGGCCCGCCCGGTCGACTACCGCGCCTGGACCACGATCACCGACTGGCGCACGGGCACGGCCCGCGGCACCCGCGCCGTCGCGGGCGCCCGGCCAGGCCTCGAGATCGCGCAGCCCGCGGGCACCACCGACTACACCGACCCGCACACCGGCACGACCGCGACCTGGGAGTACGCCACCTGGACCAGCCCGGTGCACCGGCTGTCCGTGCCGGCCACGGAGGCGGTCGCCTCCTGGAACGCGCACACCCCGTCCGGCACGTGGATCCAGGTCGAACTGCGGGGCACGTACACCGACGGCACGGACACCCCCTGGTACGTGATGGGTCGCTGGGCGGCCGGCGACCAGGACATCAGACGAACCTCCGTCGACGGCCAGAGCGACGGTCGCAGCACGATCTGGACGGACACCTTCTCCGTGGACGACGCGGCCTCCGGGCTGCGCCTCGTCTCGTACCGACTGCGGCTCACCCTCCACCGCAAGCCCGGCACCGGGCTCACCCCCACCGTCTGGCGGGTCGGCGCCATGGGCTCCGACATCCCGGACCGCTTCACCGTCCCCGCCTCCACCCCCGGCCTGGCCAAGGAGTTGGCCGTCCCGCGCTACTCGCAGTCGATCCACCACGGCCAGTACCCCGAGTACGACAACGGCGGGGAGGCCTGGTGCAGCCCCACCTCCTCCGAGATGATCATCGAGTACTGGGGCGGCCGGCTCACTCCCGAGCAACTGTCCTGGGTGGACCCGTCCTACGACGACCCGCAGGTCTGCAACGCGGCCCGGTACACGTACGACTACCAGTACGAGGGCTGCGGCAACTGGCCGTTCAACGCCGCCTACGCGGCCACCTTCAACGGGCTGCAGGGTGTGATCACCCGGCTCACCTCGCTCACCGACCTGGAGACGCTGATCGCGGCCGGAATCCCGGCCATAACGTCCCAGTCCTTCCTCGACACCGAGCTGACCGGCGCCGGTTACGGCACCAACGGCCACCTGATGACCGTCATCGGCTTCACCGCCGACGGCGACGTGATCGCGAACGACCCCGCCTCGCCGAGCGACGCGGCGGTACGGCGCGTGTACCGGCGCCGGGAGTTCGAGAACATCTGGCTCAGGACCAAGCGCTACAACGCCTCCGGCAAGGTCGCCTCCGGTTCCGGCGGCATCTGCTACCTGTACTTCCCGGCCCACGTCACGGGCCACCAGCGCAAGGCGCTCGCCGCCGTGGGCGTGAGCTGACCGGGGCCCCGCGCGTACGAAGGCCCCGGGCGACCGGGGCCTTTCCGGCGACCTGCCGGCGCGCGGGGCCGGCCTGCCATACTGCGGTGGTCGACCGCCAGTTGGAGGCCAGATTCGCATTGAACAGCAGTCAACCGCGTGAGTCCGTCCGCCCCCAGCCCCTCGGCTCCGTTCGAGCCGAAAGGCCCCACGACCGGGTGCGCGGCACCGAGCGCTCCGAGGGCCGTCGCGCCGAACTCCTCGCCATCGGACGGAGGTTGTTCGCCGACACGTCCTACGACGCCCTCTCGATGGACGACATCGCCCGGCAGGCCCATGTGGCCAAGGGGCTGATCTACTACTACTTCCGGTCCAAACGCGGCTACTACCTGGCGATCGTCGAGGACTCCGTCGCCGCCCTGGTCACCTCCGCGGCCGGCGGTCTGGAGCGGCCCGCCGTGGACCGGCTGCACCGCACCATCGACGGCTACCTCCGCTACGCCGAGCACAACCAGGCCGCCTACCGCACCATCGTCAGCGGCGGCGTCGGCTTCGACGCCGAGGTGCACGCCATCCGGGACGGGGTGCGCGAGGCCATCGTCGCGACCATCGCGGAGGGCGCCTACGGCCGTACCGCCATCGCCCCGGCGGCCCGTACGGGGCTGCTCGCCTGGGTGTGCGGTGTCGAGGGCGCCACCCTCGACTGGATCGGCCGGCCCGAGCTCTCCCGGGACGCCCTGCGCGAGTTGCTGGTGAAGACCCTCGGCGGCACGCTGCGGGCCATCGAGGAGGTCGACCCGACTCACCCGGCCCCCGCACCCGCCCGCCGCGACGACTGAACGGCAAGGGGCGAGGAGGCGGGGTGGAGGGGACTCGCCCCGCCCCGGGGGACTCGCCCCCGCCCCGCCTCCTCGGCCGCGGCGCTAATCGACCGCGTCGATCAGCTCACCGCTCGCCGTGTCCCCGCTCAGCTCCCAGAGGAACGTCCCGCCCAGGCCCTGGTCGTTCTTGTACGCCATCTTCGTCGCGATGGTCGCCGGAGTGTCGTAACTCCACCATTCGCTGCCGCACTTGGCGTACGCCGTGCCGCCCACCGTGCCGGTCGCCGGGCACTTGTCCCTGAGCACCTTGTAGTCGTCGATGCCCTGCTCGTACGTGCCCGCCGCCGGTCCGGTCGCCGTGCCGCCGGGCTCGGACTGGGTGACGCCGGTCCAGCCGCGGCCGTAGAAGCCGATGCCGAGCAGCAGTTTCGAGGCCGGGATCCCGAGGTCCTTGAGCTTGGCGATGGTCGCCGAGGTGGTGTACTCCTCCTTCGGGATGCCGGAGTAGGAGGTCAGCGGCGAGTGCGGGGCCGTCGGGCCGGCCGCGTCCCAGGCGCCGAAGTAGTCGTAGGTCATGGGGTTGTACCAGTCGACGTCGGCCGCGGCGCCCGCGTAGTCGGCCGCGTCGATCTTGCCGCCGCTGCTCGCGTCCGCCGGGATCGCCGCGGTGACCAGCGAACCGCCGCCGAACTTGGCGCGCAGCGCCGCCATCAGGTCCTTGAAGGCCTCGCGACCGCTGGTGTCGCAGGTGTTGCCGCAGGCGTTGGGGTACTCCCAGTCGATGTCGATGCCGTCGAAGACGCCCGCCCACTGGGGGTTGTTGACCAGGTCGTAGCAGGACTGGGCGAAGGCCTCCGGGTTCTTCGCGGCCTCGCCGAAGCCGCCTGACCAGGTCCAGCCGCCGAACGACCACAGCACCTTCAGCTCCGGGTGCTGCTTCTTCAGCTTCAGCAACTGGTTGAAGTTGCCGCGCAGCGGCTGGTCCCAGGTGTCGGCGACCCCGTCCACCGACTCGTCGGCGGTGTAGGCACGGTCGGTCGCGGCGTAGGAGTCGCCCATGGCGCACGTGCCGCCGGTGACGTTGCCGAAGGCGTAGTTGATGTGGGTGAGCTTCGCCGCGGAGCCGGAGGTCTCGATGTTCTTGACGTGGTAGTTGCGGTCGTAGACGCCCCATTCGGTGAAGTAGCCGACCACCTTGGAGCCCGCGGCGGCCGTCTGGGCGGCGGACCGGGTGGGGGTGGCGGTGGCCGTGCCGGCGCCGGCGAGCAGTCCGGCGCCGAGCGCGACGGTGCAGGCGGCGGACAGCAGTGCCCGGAGGCGGTGGGAGGTGTGCATCGGGTGTCTCCTCGTGGGGGAGAGGGGATCGGGCCGATTGGCATGAACGCGGTAAGCGCGTGGTCCGGGGAACCCTAGGAGGACTAGACCAGTGCGTCAATGGTTCGGACCATTTTCAGGCCCGCGGGATTTCTTGAAGTAAGCGGTCGTTAACCGGTGACGAGATGCCCCGGATCGGGCATACTCACAGCGCACAGCCGCTGGTCAGCAAGACCGTGACCCGGGATCGCCGAACCGGCTGGGCCCGAGGAAGACCCCGGCGGAGCCGCCCCACCCAAGGCCTGCATCCGTCGTTGTGCCCGAAAGGGAGGAGAGCGTCGCCATGCCCGACCGCGCCCCGCAGCAGGTGGACCGGCAACTGCCCACGGAGGAGGCCCGGGACCTGATCTCGCTCGTCCGCGACATCGCGCAGCACGAGATCGCCCCGAAGGCGGCCGAGGAGGAGGACGCGGGGCGCTTCCCGCGCGAGGTCTTCACCCTGCTCTCCCGCTCGGGCCTGCTCGGCCTGCCCTACGACTCCCGGTTCGGCGGCGGTGACCAGCCCTACGAGGTCTACCTCCAGGTCCTGGAGGAGCTGTCCGCGGCCCGTCTCACCGTCGGCCTCGGCCTGAGCGTGCACACCCTCGCCTCCTACGGGCTCGCCGCCTACGGCACCACCAAGCAGCAGGTCGAGCACCTGCCCGCGATGCTGGGCGGCGGCCTGCTCGGCGGCTACGCCCTCTCCGAGCCGGCCTCGGGCTCCGACGCCGCCTCGCTCAGCACCAAGGCGGTCCGGAACGGCGACGGCTGGGTGCTCACCGGAACCAAGTCCTGGATCACCCACGGCGGGGTCGCCGACTTCTACACGGTGATGGCCCGCACCGGTGAGCAGGGCCCGCGCGGCATCACCGCCTTCCTCGTGCCGGGCGACGCCGAGGGCCTGAGCGCCGCGGCCCCGGAGAAGAAGATGGGCCTCAAGGGCTCGCCCACCGCGCAGCTCCACCTCGACGGCGTGCGGGTCGGCGACGACCGGCGCCTGGGCGAGGAGGGGCAGGGCTTCGCCATCGCCCTGTCCGCGCTCGACTCGGGCCGGCTCGGCATCGCGGCCTGCGCCATCGGCCTCGCCCAGGCCGCGCTCGACGAGGCGGTCGGCTACGCCGCCGGCCGGCAGCAGTTCGGGCGGCCGATCTCCGACTTCCAGGGCCTGCGCTTCATGCTCGCCGACATGGCGACGCAGATCGAGGCGGGCCGCGCGCTGTACCTGGCGGCGGCGCGGCTGCGGGACGCGGGCCTGCCGTTCGCGCGGCAGGCGGCGATGGCCAAGCTGTTCTGCACGGACACGGCCATGAAGGTGACCACGGACGCCGTCCAGGTGCTCGGCGGCTACGGCTACACCACGGACTTCCCGACCGAGCGCTACATGCGCGAGGCCAAGGTCCTGCAGATCGTCGAGGGCACCAACCAGATCCAGCGGATGGTCATCGCCCGTCACGTCGCGGGTCCCGAGACCCGCTGAGCTGCGCGAGGCCGCTCGGCGGCGCCGCCAGGCGGACCCACTCCGGGTCGTGACGTCCCGGCAGGGTGCGGCCCCGGTCGGCCCAGGCGCGCATCAGGTCGCGGTAGATCGGCGGGTCCGGTGACTGCGGGGACGCGGGCGGAACCGTTGCCGCGGGCGGTGGCGGCACGAAGATGCGCCGCCGTCGTCCGGCTGCCGGGCGCGTGATGGTCATACCCGGCCAACGCGGCGTCCGGCGGGCAGGTCACCGCCCGGTGGAATCGAGTGTGAGTTCACCGGCGTCCGGAGCGGTGGTCGGTGAAGAACCGGGTGCGCTGTCCGGGCGGCGCGGCGGCCTGCGGACCCCGGCCGTGGCGCACGCGCGGATGCGGACGCCCGGCGGCGGCGTCGCGCCGCTCAGGCGGCGTACCGGCGCACCTGCGGAACGCGCATCGGGCGGGAGCCGGGGCCGCCGACGTGCGAGAAGGGCTGCATGCGCCAGTCGAGGCTCTGCGGGAGCGTCAGCAGCAGCGCGGTGTCCTGCTCCTGGGGGCCGAAGGACTCGTCCGAGGGCCGGGCCTCGGACGCCCAGAGTCCCGTACCGGCGCAGACCGTGAGCCCGAACGGGTTCCACGGCGAGGCGCACAGCGCGTGCTCCGGCAGTACCTCCTCGTCCGCCAGCAGGGCGATGGGCTGTGCGCACTCCGGGCAGACCACCCGGTACATCTCGAAGGTGTCGTAGGCGTCGGCTTCCGCACCCTCCGCGTCGTCGTCGACCTCGGAGTCCAGCCACTCCGGCTGGAGCTCGACGACCGTCTGCCGCCGCCTGGGCACAGAACGACCAGGGCGCTTGACACTCTGCATGGGATTCTCCCCCTAAGGCTGGGCCGTGAAGGCACTGCGGCCTCGACCACAGCAAGCACTTCCCGTCCACTCTCGCCGGTAATCACGGGAACATCACGGAGAGGCTCCGGGGTGTGTGGTGTTGGTCACACGCGGCGTGCGGGTGTCCGCCGTGGTGGGTTTGTCCGCCGGCGCGGCACGCTCCGGACCGCTCGGCTGTCCCGGGAGATCTGGCGCACTGTAGGTTCTTGCGCCATGGAGGAGCTGGACCGACAGATCGTGCAGCTGCTCGTCGAGGACGGGCGGATGAGCTACACCGACCTGGGCAAGGCCACCGGTCTGTCCACGTCGGCCGTGCACCAGCGGGTGCGCCGGCTGGAGCAGCGCGGTGTCATCCGCGGCTACGCCGCTGTCGTCGACGCCGAGGCCGTGGGGCTGCCCATGACGGCCTTCATCTCGGTCAAACCCTTCGATCCCAGCGCCCCCGACGACATCGCCGACCGCCTGGCCGGCGTCCCCGAGATCGAGGCCTGCCACAGCGTCGCCGGCGACGAGAACTACATCCTCAAGGTCCGCGTCTCCACCCCGCACGAGCTGGAGGAACTGCTGGCCCGCGTACGCACGTTGGCAGGCGTCTCGACCCGCACGACGGTGGTCCTCTCCACCCCGTACGAATCCCGCCCGCCCCGCATCTGACCCCACCCCGGCCGGCGTGGCAGGCGCGCGTCTCGGGACACCGGGCGGGTTCGCCGGGACGCCTGCGGCGGAGCCTCGGAGCGTGCCGGGGCGACCTGCGTGCCGGAGGGTTCGCAGGAGGCGGGAGACTGGGGGCATGAGTGAGCGTGCTGTCGAGGTCAGGACCGTTCTTCTGCGCAGGGGCGAGGTCCACAGTCCCGCCGACCCGTTCGCGACCGCCATGGTCGTGGAGGCGGGCCAGGTGGCCTGGGTCGGCTCCGAGGGGGCGGCCGACGCCTTCGCCGACGGAGTCGACGAGGTGGTCGACCTGGACGGGGCCCTCGTCACCCCGGCGTTCACCGACGCCCATGTGCACACCACCGCCACCGGCCTCGCGCTCACCGGTCTCGACCTGTCCGACGCGCCCGACCTGGAGGCGGCGCTCGCCCTGGTCCGGGACTTCGCCGCCGCCCGCCCGGACGACCGCGTCCTGCTCGGCCACGGATGGGACGCGGCCCGCTGGCCCGGCGGACGCCCCCCGACGCGCGCCGAACTCGACGAGGCCACCGGCGGCCGGCCGCTCTACCTCAGCCGCATCGACGTCCACTCCGCGGTGGTCACCACCGCGCTGCTCGACCTCGTGCCGGAGATCCACGGGCCCGTGGACGGCCCGCTGACCGCCGATGCCCACCACGCCGTGCGGGCCGCCGCGTTCGCCGCGGTCACCCCCGCCCAGCGCGCCGGGGCGCAGCGCGCCGCGCTCGCCCGTGCCGCCTCCCTGGGCATCGGATCGGTGCACGAGTGCGGCGGCCCGCGCATCTCCTCCGAGGACGACTTCACGGGCCTGCTGCGGCTCGCCGCCGAGGAACCCGGCCCCCGGGTCGTCGGCTACTGGGCGGAGGAGGACGTCGACAAGGCGCGCCGGCTGGGCGCCCACGGCGCCGCCGGCGACCTCTTCGTGGACGGCTCCATCGGCTCGCACACCGCCTGCCTGCACGCGCCGTACACCGACGCGGCCCACACCGGCACCGCCTACCTGGACGCGGCCGCCGTCGCCGCCCACGTCGCAGCCTGCACCGAGGCGGGCCTCCAGGCGGGCTTCCACGCCATCGGCGACGCTGCCGTGACCGCGGTCGTCGAGGGGGTGCGCGCCGCCGTCGAGAAGGTGGGGCCGGCCCGTGTCCGCGCCGCCCGGCACCGCGTCGAGCACGCCGAGATGCTCACGCCGGAGACCGTCGCGGCCTTCGCCGAGCTCGGTCTCACCGCGTCCGTACAGCCCGCCTTCGACGCCCTGTGGGGCGGCGAGGAGGGCATGTACACCCAGCGCCTGGGCGCCGAGCGGGCCCGGACGCTGAACCCCTTCGCGGCCCTGCTGCGGGCCGGCGTCCCCCTCGCCTTCGGGTCCGACAGCCCCGTCACGCCGCTGGACCCGTGGGGCACGGTCCGGGCGGCGGCCTTCCACCGCACCCCCGAGCACCGCGTGTCCGTACGCGCCGCGTTCACCGCGCACACCCGCGGCGGCTGGCGGGCGGTCGGACGGGACGACGCGGGCGTCCTGGTGCCCGGCGCCCCCGCGGACTACGCCGTCTGGCGTACCGGCGAACTCCTCGTGCAGGCCCCCGACGACCGGGTCGCGCGCTGGTCGACCGACCCGCGCTCCGGCACCCCGGGACTGCCCGACCTCACCCCGGGGCGTGACCTGCCCGTCTGCCTGCGGACCGTGGTGGGCGGACGGACGGTGTTCGTACGGCCGGGCGAGTGATCTCCCGCGGGCGCGCTGCGCCACCCCGCGCCCGCCGCTCGGTCGCGCGACCTGCGTATCCTCCGCGCCGACCGGGCGGGCACGGACGTTTGTACAGGTCAAGGCGCTGGTTGACAGGCGACGGCAGCGGGCCGGTAGGTTCTGCCGGGTCCACCACCGGACGCCCGGCCGGGGAACTTCCGTACCCGCGTCGCGGCGCCGCTGGGTCAGGGACGGTGTGCCGCACCGGGTCACCGTCGCTGGGAGCCAGGCTCAGCGCCCGTGTCCGCGGGGGAACGTTCCGAACGGTCGGCAAGGTGTGACCCGGGTGGGGCCCGGGCGCTCAGTAGACAACGGCTTTGGGTCGATCCGCAGCCAGCGGGTCCCAGGTCGGCCCGAAGGGCGCCGGGCCCCCATCCGCCGTACCGGCGGATCCATGGCACGATCGAAGCGAGCGCTCTTACCCCGCTCTTGCCGAATCGACACCCCCGTGCGTCTGCGATGTCACGTCCTCGCAGGCGGGGGCCACTATGGTGGTCCCCTGCGCACGGACATGAAGGGGCAGTAGTGAACGACGGCGACGGCACCCCCGCGGCCGGCTCCCGGGACAGACGACCCGGCCCGCTCGGCACGGCCTTGGTGATCATTCCGACCTACAACGAGGCGGAGAACATCAAGACGATCGTGAGCCGGGTGCGCACGGCCGTCCCCGAGGCGCACGTCCTCGTGGCCGACGACAACAGCCCCGACGGCACGGGCAAGATCGCCGACGAACTGGCGGCCGAGGACGGGCACGTGCACGTGCTGCACCGCAAGGGCAAGGAGGGTCTCGGCGCTGCCTACCTCGCGGGCTTCCGCTGGGGCCTGGAGCGCGACTACGGCGTACTGATCGAGATGGACGCCGACGGCTCCCACCAGCCCGAGGAGCTGCCCCGGCTGCTGACCGCCCTCAAGGGCGCCGACCTGGTCCTCGGCTCCCGCTGGGTGCCCGGCGGACGCGTGGTGAACTGGCCGAAGTCCCGCGAGTTCATCTCCCGTGGCGGCAGCACCTACTCGCGTCTCGCCCTGGACCTGCCCCTGCGGGACATCACCGGCGGCTACCGCGCCTTCCGCCGGGAGACGCTGGAGGGCCTGGGCCTGGACGAGGTCGCCTCGCAGGGCTACTGCTTCCAGGTCGACCTCGCCCGCCGCGCCGTGAGGGCCGGTTACCACGTCGTCGAGGTCCCCATCACCTTCGTCGAGCGCGAGCACGGCGACTCCAAGATGAGCCGCGACATCCTCGTCGAGGCGCTGTGGCGGGTCACCGCGTGGGGCGTGGGGGAGCGGGTGACCAAGATCACCCGCCGGGGCGGCAAGACCCAGGGCTAGGGCCTGTTGCGTCGCGGGGCAGGCGGGACTTTCACAACAGGTCCTCACCCTTATCCGGGATTGAGCGGTCGCCAGGCACACTGGGAGCATGACGACTGGCGCTCCGACCTCTTCGTACTCCGCCCGACCCCGGCGCTCCCGGCCCCGCCGGTACCTGCCGCTGGGCCTGGCGGTGTGGATCGTGCTGGAGATCTGGCTGCTGACGGTGGTCGCGCGAGCGGCGGGCGGGTTCACGGTCTTCCTGCTGCTGGTCGCCGGCCTCGTCCTCGGCGCGGTGGTGATCAAGCGGGCGGGCCGCCGCGCCTTCCAGAACCTCAACGAGGCGCTCCAGCAGGGCGGCGCCCCCTCCTCGCGCCGCGGTGGCAACGGCCTGATGATGCTGGGCGGCCTGCTGCTGATGATCCCCGGCCTGGTCTCCGACGTGGTGGGCCTGCTTCTGCTGGTCCCGCCGGTCCAGCAGGCCGTGAGCCGCTACGCCGGGCGGACCGTCGACCGCAGGCTGCGCGACGCCACCCCCGGCACGCTCGGCGACGCCTTCCAGCAGGCCCGCATGCACCGCCCCGACGGCAAGGTGGTCCAGGGCGAGGTGATCAGGGACGAGCCGGCGGACGCCCCGGGCGAGCAGCGCCCGCCGCTGACCCGGTGACACCGGCGCACGCGCGCCGTCGAAGAGCAGACCGAAGAGCAGACGTCGCGCGGCACTGAGAGCAGACATGGCAGCGGGCGCCGTACGTGATCGTACGGCGCCCGCTGCCACAGGCATGCGCGGCGTGCGCTGCGAACCGGCCCGGCCCCCGGCGGGGACTACGCGCTCTTGCGGCTGTCCCGGGGATGGACAGCGATGTTCATCGCACCGGACCGCAGCACGGCGAGACGCTCCTCGAGGACCTCTTCGAGTTCCTCGCGGGTACGCCGCTCCATCAGCATGTCCCAGTGCGTACGCGCCGGCTTCGCCTTCTTCTCCTCCGGCCCGTCGCCGTCCACCAGGAGTGCCTGGGCCCCGCAGACCTTGCACTCCCACTCCGGCGGGATCTCCGCCTCGACCGAGAAGGGCATCTCGAACCGATGCCCCTTCTCGCATGCGTACTCCACGGCCTGGCGCGGGGCCAGGTCGATACCGCGGTCCGTCTCGTAGCTGGTCACCACGAGGCGCGTGCCGCGAAGAGCTCGCTCACTCATGAATCGTGCCTCCCGGGCTTGTCGCCCACAGGACAGGTGTCGCTGTCGTCGTCATCCGGTCAACGTCCGGTCGGCGGTAAAGATTCCCGTTCCGATCTCCCGTTCCGGGTCATGCGTCGCCGTCGTAGCCGCAGCCTTGTCAACCAGTGCAGTACCCACCGACGCCCGGTTTGTCACATCTGTTAGGAGATGTCACCCAGCGTTTCGGCATCTTTGACACGCAGTAACGGTACGTCTGGCAGGCCAAACGCGTACACTACCGCCCTTTCGCCTTGAGCGCTAAATCCGGTCGGGAACCGGATTGCCCGCGTCGCCGATCGCACGGCGCACCGGAACCCGGGCGAGCAGCACGAACCCGATCGCGAAGAACACCACCAGCGAGATGATCGCGTCCCGGTAGCTGCCGGTCAGCTGGTAGGTGATCCCGAACAGCAGCGGCCCGAGCCAGCTCATGCCCCGATCGCTCATCTCGTACGCCGAGAAGTACTCGGCCTCCTTGCCGGGCGGGACCAGGTGCGAGAACAGCGACCGGGACAGCGCCTGGCTCCCGCCGAGGACCATGCCGATCCCGGCGGCCAGCACGAAGAACCACATCGGCGCCCCGGCCGGCAGGAAGTACCCGGCCGCCAGGATGACCGTCCACGCGGCCAGCGATCCGAGGATCGTGCGCTTGGCCCCGTACCTGCGGGCCAGCCGTCCCATGCCGAGGGCACCCGCCACCGCCAGCACCTGCACCATCAGTACCGCCGTGATGAGCGTCGACTGACTCAGGCCCAGCTCCCGGGAGCCGTACACCGAGGCCTGTGAGATCACCGTCTGGATGCCGTCGTTGTAGACGAGGTAGGCGAGCAGGAAGGACAGGGTGAGCGGGGTGGCCCGCATGTCCCGGACGGTGGCGGCGAGTTGGCGCCAGCCGTGGACCCGCGCCACGGCGGGGGCGGTGCGGCGGTCGCGCAGCCGCTTCAGCGGGACGAGCGTGAACAGACCCCACCACAGGCCGGCCGAGGCCAGGCAGATGCGCACGGCCGTCGACTCGGAGACGCCGAAGGAGTCGTGGGCGGTGAACAGGACGAGGTTCGCCACCAGCACCAGTGAGCCGGCCGCGTAGCCGAAGGCCCAGCCGCGCGAGGAGACCGCGTCGCGCTCCTCGGGCGGGGCGATCTGCGGCAGGTAGGAGTTGTAGAGGACCATCGAGACGGCCACCGAGGCGTTGGCGACGACCAGCAGCAGACCACCCAGCAGATAGCGGTGGCCGTCCAGGAAGAACAGGCCCGTCGTGGCCCCGGCGCCGACATAGGCGGCGGCCGCGAGCAGCGGCTTCTTGCGGCCGGTGCGGTCGGCCGCCGCGCCGGCGACCGGCATCAGCACGATCGCCACGATGACGGACGCGGAGACGCAGTACGCGAAGAACGACCCGGCCCGCACCGGGAGGCCCAGCGGGTGCACGAACCCGTCCGCGTCCGCCGCCGACTCGGCGACCGCCGTGAGATAGGGGCCGAGGAACACGGTGAGCACGCTCGTGGAGTACACGGAGCACGCCCAGTCGTAGAAGTACCAGCCGCGCTGCTCGCGGCGCCGGTCGGCGGCCTCGTCGCCGGCCTGCCCTGCCCGCACGGTGTCACTGCCCACCCCGTGCCCTCGCTTCCCCGCTGGTTCCCCTGCTGCCGACGGCCCCTGAGGGGGAACGGGGGTGCGCCGGGCCTCAGGCCCAGACACCCCGGTCCTCCATGACCTTGCGCAACGTGTCGATGTGATCGGTCATGATGCCATCGACGCCGAGGTCCAGGAGCCGGTGCATCAGCGCGGGTTCGTTGATCGTCCACACGTGCACCTGCAGCCCGCGCGCGTGGGCGGTGCGGACGAACCGCCGGTCGACCACCGGGACGCCGTACTGGGAGACGGGCACCTGCGCGGCCACCGCGGACCGGCGCGGCACCGCCGGCAGACCCCAGGAGCGCAGCCGCAGGGCCAGCACCCCGCGGGTGCCGTACGAGGTCGCGAGGCGCGGCCCGGCCAGCCGCAGCGCCCGGACCACGCGTGCCTCGGAGAACGAGCCGACGCAGACGCGGTCCCAGGCGTTCGTCCGCTCGATCAGGTCCAGCAGGGGGCGCAGGGCGGGCTCCGCCTTGACGTCGACGTTCCAGCGGACCTCGGGGAAGGTCTCCAGCAGTTCCGCGAAGAGCGGCACCGGCTCCCGGCCCGCCACACGCGCCTGGCGCACCTCGTCCCAGGGCAGGTCCGCGATCCGGCCCGCGCCGTCGGTCACCCGGTCCAGGGTCGCGTCGTGGAAGGCGACGAGCCGGCCGTCCGCCGTGGCGTGGACGTCGGTCTCCATGTAGCGGTAGCCCAGCCTGGCCGCCTGCCGGAACTGAGCCACCGTGTTCTCCAGCCCGTCGGCCGCCCCGCCGCGGTGCGCGAACGGGATGGGCCCCGGATGGTCG
This sequence comes from Streptomyces sp. NPDC052043, assembly GCF_044548235.1. Classification (NCBI taxonomy): domain Bacteria; kingdom Bacillati; phylum Actinomycetota; class Actinomycetes; order Kitasatosporales; family Streptomycetaceae; genus Streptomyces; species Streptomyces sp. NPDC052043. The sequence continues at coordinate 37,316 of NZ_JBIUBT010000008.1, read as the reverse complement.
AGGTACGGGTGGTGCGCGGGCGTGGTCACGGACGCAGTATCGCCCGTTCGGGTGGCCCGGCGGCAACGAGTCCGTCTCCGGCCGGCGCCGGCACGGCGAACACCCGCAGGAAGAGCTGGGCCAGCGGTCCGATGGACACCGCGTAGAGCACCGTGCCGACGCCGACCGTGCCGCCGAGGGCGAAGCCGGTGACGACGACCGCCACCTCCACGGCCGTCCGCGTCAGGCGGATCGAGCGGCCGGTGCGCTGGTGCAGCCCCGTCATCAGTCCGTCGCGGGGGCCGGGTCCGAAGCGGGCGGCGATGTAGAGGCCGGTGGCCACTCCGTTGAGCACGATGCCCGCCAGGAGCAGGGGAACGCGGACGGCCAGTGTGCGGACGTCGGGCAGCAGGGCGAGGGCGCCGTCCAGGGCGAGGCCGACGACGAAGACGTTGGAGACCGTGCCCAGGCCGGGCCGCTGGCGCAGCGGGAGCCACAGGAGCAGCACCACCGCGCCGACGACGATCGACACCATGCCGATGGTCAGGCCCGTCAGTTCGGACAGCCCCTGGTGGAGCACGTTCCACGGTTCCAGGCCGAGGCCCGCCCGGACGAGGAGTGCGGAGCTCGCGCCGTACAGCGCGAGGCCGATGTAGAGCTGGATCAGTCGTCGCCCCAGTCGGGCCGGTATGGACAAAGCGTCCCCCTGGTGGTGGAAGTGGCCTGGTGGATGACACTCTGTGGCGTGGGGAGAATATCCATCCATGGCCAATTCGGGGAAGGTGGACTGGTCGTCATGGCGCAGTGGACCTCGGCGGTGGGAGCCGCGCAGCTCGCTCGGCTGCTCAAGTCCCAGCAGGATCGTCCGGCGGGCCCGAACTCACGCCGCCCGCCCGCCTACCGCGCGCTGGCCGACGGCGTCCGGCTGCTGGTGCTCGAAGGGCGCGTCCCGGTCGCCGCCCGGCTGCCCGCCGAGCGCGAACTCGCCCTGTCCCTGTCCGTCAGCCGCACCACGGTCGCCGCCGCCTACGAGGCCCTGCGCACCGAGGGCTTCCTGGAGTCCCGGCGGGGCGCGGGCAGCTGGACCGCGGTGCCGGCCGGGAATCCGCTGCCGGCGCGGGGTCTTGAGCCCCTGCCGCCGGAGGCGCTGGGGTCGGTGATCGACCTGGGCACCGCGGCCCTGCCGGCCCCGGAGCCGTGGCTCACCCGCGCCGTGCGGGGCGCGCTGGAGGAACTGCCGCCGTACGCCCACACCCACGGCGACTATCCGGCCGGGCTGCCCGCGCTGCGGTCGATGATCGCCGAGCGGTACACGGCTCGCGGAATCCCCACCATGCCCGAGCAGATCATGGTGACGACCGGTGCCATGGGCGCCATGGACGCCATCTGCCACCTCTTCGGGGGCCGCGGCGAGCGCATCGCCGTCGAGTCGCCGTCCTACGCGAACATCCTCCAGCTGATGCGGGAGGCGGGCGCCCGGCTCGTGCCCGTCGCCATGGCCGAGGGACTCACCGGGTGGGACCTGGACCGCTGGCGCCAGGTGCTGCGCGAGGCCGCGCCCCGGATCGCCTACGTCGTCGCCGACTTCCACAACCCGACCGGCGCGCTCGCCGACGAGGAGCAGCGGCGCAGGCTGGTGGAGGCGGCCCGCTCGGCGGGAACCGTGCTCGTCGTCGACGAGACGATGAGCGAGCTGTACCTGGAGCCGGGGCTGAAGATGCCGCGGCGGGTCTGCGCCTTCGACCCGGCCGGATCCACGGTGATCACCGTCGGCTCGGCCAGCAAGGCCTTCTGGGCCGGGATGCGCATCGGCTGGGTGCGGGCCGCCCCCGACGTGATCCGCAGCCTGGTCGCCGCACGGGCCTACGCCGACCTGGGCACCCCCGTGCTGGAGCAGCTGGCCGTGAACTGGCTGTTCAGCACCGGAGGGTGGGAGGAGGCCGTGGAGGTCCGGCGGGTCCAGGCCCGCGACAACCGGGACGCCCTGGTCGCGGCGGTCCGGCGCGAGCTGCCCGGCTGGGAGTTCGAGGTCCCCGGCGGCGGCCTCACGCTGTGGGTGCGCACCGGCGGCCTGTCGGGCTCCCGTATCGCCGAGGCCGGCGAGCGGGTGGGCGTCCGTGTCCCCTCCGGCCCGCGCTTCGGTGTCGACGGCGCCTTCGAGGGCTATGTCCGGCTCCCGTTCACGGTCGCGGGGGCGGTGGCGGAGGAGGCGGCGACGCGGCTGGCTGCGGCGGTCCGGCTGGTGGAGACGGCGACCTCCGGGGGGAGCGAGTCCCCTCGCACCTTCGTCGCCTGAGCCCCGCCCGGAGCACGGTCCACCGTCGCGGGGCGGCAGGTCGCGCCTCCCGTCGCGGCCTCGCAGCCCGCGCGGGCTCGCACGCGGGCTCCGCGGGCCCGCACGTGGGCGCTCACGAGGGCTCCACGACCGCTTCCGTCACGGCCTCCGTGGGCTCCGGCACCCGCTCGCCGTCGGCCGGCGTGGTCTTCGGCGGCAGAAGATCGAGCACGGCCTGCCGATGCGCGTCGCTCGTCGCCTCGTCGTAGGGGTCGGGCGTGGCCGGCACCTGGAGCCGGTGGACCGGCTTCGTCCCCAGCCGGGCGTACCCGCGTCCGGCCGGGACGAGGGGCAGCGGTGTGGTGTGCGGCGGCGCCCCCAGCACCGCCTTGAGCTGCTCTGCCGTCGCCGGCCCCAGGACGACGCGCGCGCGTGTGTGCTGTCGTACCGCGTCGCTCAGCGCCTCCGCGGTGTCGAACTGCTCGGCCACGACGACCGCCACGCCGACCGCGCGTCCGTGCCGCAGCGGTACCTGGAGCAGCGCCTGCGGGTCCTTGCGGCCGTCCGCGGCGGCCAGGTGCGTGAACGCGGTCGGCCGGTCGAGCAGCAGCCACAGCGGTCGCTTGGTGTCCTCGGGCGGCGGGTGGCCCGCCTGCCGCGCGTGGTTGACGGCGATCAGCCGGCGCTCGGTCTCGGTGGCCGCCCACTCCAGGCTCGCGAGCACCCCGGCCAGCCCGCACTCGACCGCGAGCACGCCGTCCCGGCCGGTCAGACAGGCGAACTCGCCGGTGCCGCCGCCGTCGACGATCAGCACGTCACCGTGCTGGAGGGCCTGGAGCGCGATGGAGCGCAGCAACGTCGAGGTGCCGCTGCCGGCCTGGCCCAGGGCCAGCAGGTGCGGCTCGGTGGAGCGCAGGCCCGTGCGCCAGACGACCGGCGGCACGTCGCGCTGCTCGGCGCCGTGGCCGAGGGGGAGCGTGCGCTGGACCTCGGAGGGGTCGGTGAAGCCGAGCACGGTCTCGCCCGGCGCCGTGACGAAGCGCTGCGCGGCGATGTCCGTGGGCAGCGGGGCGAGCGCGGTGACGGTGAGCTGGTTGCTCTCCTCGTCCCAGGAGAAGAGGTACTCGCGGCCGCGACCGGCCTTGACGGTGAGCAGGTGCTCGATCCGCGCGCGGGACTCGGTCTCGCCGTCGGTGAAGTACGCGGGGTACCGGATCACCAGGTGGCGTACGCGCCCCGAGTCGTCGAACTCGTGGGTGGGGAACGCCTTCTCCCACGCGCCGCCGTGCGCGTACAGCGCTGCCGGGTCCTCGGCCGCCGAGAAGTAGGGGACCAGGGCCTCGTACAGGGAGGCAAGCCGCCGGACGCGCGCCTCGTCGGGGCCCTTGGGCCGCGGCGGGGTGCGGTCGCGGCCGTGCCAGGCGGCCGCCGCCATCAGCACGACGGCGGCGAGCAGCGGGCCGTACGGCACCAGCGTCACGACCAGGAACAGCGAGGCCACGAGGAACAGCAGCGGGCCGCGCCGGTCCTTCGGCGTGTCCGACCACTTGCGCCGTCCGGCCGAGGCCAGCCGGCGCAGACCACGCGTGATGGTGATCAGCGGGTGGAGGACGTCGGTGGCGCTGTCCGCCGCCGTGCGCGCCAGCTCCCGGCTCCGGGTGAGCTGCGCGCTGCCTGTGCTCAGAATGCTGGGGAGGGGGCGCCGGGCCACTGCTGCCTCCTGGAGGTGCGTACGGTGCGTACGGGAGGGACGGACGTCGTCAGAACCTCATGCCGCCCAGAAGGCTCGCCAGACCCTCGCCGCCGGCCTTGATGCTCGGGGCGATGGCCGTGCTCGAGAGGTAGAAGCCGAACAGCGCCGACACGCACGCGTGCGACGGCTTCAGCCCGTCCTTGCGGAAGAAGATGACAACGACGAAGCCGAACAGGATTACGCCTGAGACGGAGAGGATCATGGGAGGTCTCCTGGTGTCGAGTGGGGACAGTCACCCTGAGTTCTTCCAGCATCACAGCATGTATCCATATGACAAAAGGTGCAACTGGGTGAATTTCATTTGTTTTCCATCGGGTGGCGGAGTCCCCTGGGGTGCCTGAGCGGAACTGTGGCGTCCGACCGCGTCCCCGATGATCTCTGACCTTGGGCGCATCCGGTCATGTGGCCCGCGAGCCAGTACGCTGGCGATTCACCCGTACGGCCGACCAGCGCGGACCGCCGTACGCTTGCTCCCCGCAGTACCGAACGTTCGCAGTGAGAGGCGGTCCCGCCGATGAGTGAAGCCCCCGACCCCGAGGTCGTGGAGCTGGCGACCAAGATCTTCGATCTGGCCCGGCAGGGGCGGACCGAGGCCCTCGTGGCGTACGTCGACGCGGGCGTCCCGGCCGACCTCACCAACGACCGCGGTGACTCCCTGGTGATGCTCGCCGCCTACCACGGCCACGCGGCGGCGGTCCGCGCGCTGCTGGCCCGGGGCGCCGACGCCGACCGCGTCAACGACCGGGGCCAGACCCCCCTCGCCGGAGCGGTCTTCAAGGGCGAGCAGGAAGTGATCGAGGCCCTCCTGGAGGGCGGCGCGGACCCGTCCCTCGGCACCCCCTCGGCCGTCGACACGGCCCGGATGTTCGGCAGGACGGAGCTGCTGGAGAGGTTCGGCGAGAGCTGATCCGCGGGGCCGGAGCAGTGGCTTCGGCCCTTCTGACCAGGAACGACACAAACAACGGGGGAGGCGGTACAGGGCCGCCGGAAATTTCGGTCGCGGCAGCGCGGACGCCGGGTCATCATGACGTCGTGATTCACGGACGCGATGGCTGGGCAGGTGTTGCCGCACCGCGCGGGCCGTGAGCCGGCCCGCATGGGCCACCGACGAGAGGCAGAGGAACATGGTCTACAGCAAGCAGCGGACGGCGGGCGCCCCGACGTGTTGTCGCGCGGCCAGGTAGTGCGAGATCCCCGGTTGCGTCGACGCTTGATGTGAGGCTGTTTCCCATGTTCGATCCGGTCATAGCGCCCAGCGGTACGCTGCTCGGCCTGCTCCAGCGGGGCCGCGGCGACGGCACGCTGCACGCGCTCACCGCCCCCCGCGCCGAGGCGCTGGCGGCACTGGACCACTGCGTGCTGCACGACCCCCGCCACGACTGGCAGCTGGAGAACCGCTCCCTCTACTACGCCCGGCTCTTCCTCGACCTCGACGGCGAACTGGACCGGATCGAGGCGCACCTCTTCGACCCCGAGGACGCCCTCGACACCGACGAGTCCCGCACCGGACTCGCCCTCGCCGTGCTCGGGCACCTCGCCTCCTACGGCAGGCGGGACGCGCTCGCGCTGCTGCGCAGGTACGCCGCCACGGGCGCCAACTGGGCCTGGGCCCTGGACGAACTGGCACTCAGGGACGACGACGCGGGGCTGCGCGCCCTCGCCGCGCCGGTCCTCGCGCGCTTCGCCACCGACGCCGAGGGCGAGGCCGAGCTGGCCGCCGCGGTGCGCGACGCCTTCGAGCCCCGGCCGTGGCGGCTGTGGGCCGACGACCCGCGCGAGTCGGTCGCCACGCGCGTGCGTGCCGCGCACGAGGCCGGCTGCTTCGACCTCTGGCAGCGGCAACTGCGTCCCACCGGACCCCGGCCCGGGTGGAGCGTGCAGGCGGTGTTCGAGTGGGCCGAGCAGGGCGCCGAACGCGGCACGGCCCGCCATGTCCCGGCCGCCCGCTGCCTCACCGCCGTCGCCGGCCCCGAGGACCGGCCCGAGATCCTCCGCGTCGCCCGCGCGGGCACCGACGCGGCCCGCTGTACCGCCCTGCGCTACCTCGCCGACGGCGACGACCCCGACGCCCTGGACCTGGTCGAGTCGGCGGTGTCCGACGGCTCGGCCACCGTGGTGGAGGCCGCCGTCCACGCGTTCGAACGCATGCGCGGTGCCGCCGCCGTCGAGCGGGCGCGCGGCTGGGCCCGACGCCCCGACCCGCTGGGCGCCGCCGCCGGACGCGTGCTCGCCTGCCGCGGCGCGGTCCGGGACCGCGACCTCGTCCTCGCCGCCCTGCGGGAGGCGGTCCGGGGCGAAGGCCCCGACGCCCCCACCCTGTGGACCCTGGTCGACGGCGCCGGCCGGCTCGGCATCACCTGCGCCGCGCCCGTCCTGCGCCACGTCTACCGTGAGACGGCCTCCTCTCATCTGCGCGGCCGCGCCGCCCGCGCCCTCGCCGCCACCGACCCCTCCTTCCCCACCGGATTCGCCGTCGAATGCCTGTGGGACTGCGAGGAGACCACCCGCGAGATCGCCGCCCGGCACGCCGAGACCGGCGACACGCGCGTCGTCGAGCGACTGCGCAGGCTCGCCGCCGACCCGGCCGAGGAGGACGAGGTCCAGACCGCCGTACGCAGCCGGATCGGACCGGACGCGCCCACCGCGTGAACGCCGGACCCGGACGTGCCACCGCGTGAACGCCGGACCCGGACGCGCCCACCGCTTGAACAGCGAACCGGACATCGCCCACCGTGCGAACACCGGGCCGGACCTCGCCCACCGCGTGAACACCGGGCCGGACCTCGCCCACCGCGTGAACAGCCGGTGACCCGGGGGACAGGAGCGTGTGGCCGGGGGGCGTCCGGTCCGGCCGCACAGCCCAACGCTCATGGGACGTTCCTCGTACGGAAAGATCCACGTTGACGCGGGCACGTCCAGCACGGCGACAACACGGGTATGCGTGTCGTCATCGTGACCGAATCCTTTCCCCCCGATGTGAACGGCGTGGCCCACTGCGCGCTCCAGACCGCCCGGCACCTCGTCGATCGCGGTCACGCCCCCCTCGTCGTGGCCCCCGCCACCGCCGCCTCGACCGGGCCCGGCGCCCCCGCGCCGTGCCCCGTCGTCCGTGTCCCCTCCCTACCGCTCCCGGGCTACCCCCAGGTCCGCGTCGCCCTGCCCAGCCGGCGCGTCGCGACGGCGCTCGCCGAGCACCGCGCCGACCTCGTCCACTTGGCCGGCCCCTTCGTCCTCGGCGTCCGCGGCATGGCGGCCGCCACCCGGCTCGGCATCCCCGCCGTCGCCGTCTACCAGACCGACCTCGCCGGCTACGCCCGCACCTACATGGGCGCCGGCGAGGCCGCCGCCTGGCGGCGCATCCGCTCCGTACACGCCGCCGCCGACCTCACCCTCGCCCCCTCCAGCGCCGCCCTGCACGACCTGGAGGCACACGGCGTGCCCCGGGTCAGGCTCTGGGGCCGCGGAGTGGACACCGTACGTTTCCGCCCCGAGCACCGCGACGAGGCACTGCGCCGCGAACTCGCCCCGAACGGTGAGCTGATCGTCGGCTATGTCGGCCGGCTCGCTCCCGAGAAGCAGGTCGAACTGCTCGCCGGCGTCTGCGGTCTGGACGGCGTACGGGTCGTGGTGGTGGGCGACGGGCCCAGCCGCCCCCAGCTGACCGAGTCCCTGCCCGGCGCGGTCTTCCTGGGCCGCCGCACCGGCGACGAACTCGCCCGGATCTTCGCCTCGTTGGACGTCTTCGTGCACACCGGACCCTTCGAGACGTTCTGCCAGACCGTGCAGGAGGCCATGGCCTCCGGGGTGCCCGTCGTCGCGCCCGCCGCGGGCGGCCCGCTCGACCTGGTGGCCCACGGCCGCACCGGGCTGCTCGTCCCGCCGCGCGACGCGGCCGCCGTGCGCGACGCCGTCGGGGCACTGGCCGCCGACCCGTCACGGCGGGCGGCGTTCGCGGCGGCCGGCCGCTCCGCGGTCGAGGGGCGCACCTGGGCGGCGGTCGGCGACCAGCTCCTCGGCCACTACGAGGACGTGCTCGCCGCGCGCCGGACGGCGGTGGCCGCATGACCGCCACGCCGCTCACCCTCGTACGGCTCGCGAACTTCGTCGCCCCCGCCTCCGGCGGACTGCGCACCGCGCTGCGCGAACTCGGCAAGGGCTACCAGGCCGCCGGCCACACGCCGGTGCTGATCATCCCCGGCGAGCGCCACACCGACCAGGAGACCGAGCAGGGGCGCGTGATCACCCTGCCCGGGCCGCTGCTGCCGGGCACCGGCGGCTACCGCGTCCTCACCGACAAACGGCGGGTGGCCGCCCTCCTGGAGGAGCTGGCACCGGACCGCCTGGAGGTCTCCGACCGCACGACGCTGCGGTGGACCGGCAGGTGGGCCAGGCGGGCCCGGGTCCCGGCCGTGATGGTGTCCCACGAGACCGCCGACGGTGTGCTGCGCACCTGGGGCGTGCCGCAGGCCCTGTCCCTGCGTGCCGCCGACGCCCTCAACGTCCGTACCGCGCACACCTACGCGCGCGTGGTGTGCACCACCGAGTTCGCCGAGCGCGAGTTCGTGCGGGTCGGCGCGCACAACGTCGTGCGCGCGCCCCTGGGGGTCGACCTGGTGGAGCGGCACCCCGCGCTGCGGGAGGCGGGACTGCGCGCCGGGTACGCACCCGACGGCGAGGCGCTGCTGGTGATGTGCTCCCGGCTGTCCGTGGAGAAGCGGCCCGGCAACGCGCTGGACGCGCTGGATGCCCTGCTGCGGCGCGGGCGGCGGGCGGTGCTGGTGGTGGCCGGGGACGGTCCGCTGCGGGCGCGACTGGAGCAGCGGGCCCGCGAGCGCGCGCTGCCGGCCACGTTCCTCGGGCACGTCCGCGACCGCGGTCGGCTCGCCGCGCTCCAGGCCTGCGCCGACGTGTGCCTGGCACCCGGGCCGGCGGAGACCTTCGGGCTCGCCGCGCTGGAGGCGATGGCCTGCGGCACCCCCGTGGTGGCCAGCGCCTCCTCCGCGCTGCCGGAGGTGATCGGCTCCGCCGGCGACAGCGCGGCGGACCACGGCGAGGCGTTCGCCGACGCCGTGGAGGGCCTGCTGGCACGCCCCGAACGGGAGCGGCGCGAGGCCGCACGCGCGCGTGCGGAGTGCTTCGGGTGGTCCGCCTCCGTGGAGGCGTTCCTCGCCGCGCACGACGCCCCGGCACCCGTGCGACGCCCGCTGCCGGAGGGTGCGGCATGAAACCCCTGCGCTTCGTCGCCCTCGGTGACTCGCTGACCGAGGGTGTCGGCGATCCCGCGGGTGACGGATGGCGCGGCTGGGCCGCACTGCTCGCCGGCGGCCTCGCCGAGCAGCCCTCGGCCGTGGAGTTCACCAACCTCGCCGTCAGTGGGGCGCAGACCCGCGACGTGCTGGAGCGGCAGACCCCGGCCGGCCTGGAGCTGCGCCCGGATGTCGTGGCGGTCGTCGTCGGCGTCAACGACACCCTGCGCCGCACCTTCGACATCCACGCCGTGGCCGCCCGGCTCGACCGGGTCTACGCGGCCTTCACCGGCCGGGGAGCGGTCCTGCTGACGGCCTGTCTGCCCGACCCCGGCGCGATGCTCGGCCTGCCCGGTGCGCTGGCCCGCCCGCTGGCCCGGCGGCAGCGGGCGGTCAACGCGGTGGTGCACGCGCTGTCGGAGCGGTACGGGGCCGTGCACCTGCACGCCGATGCGGGCCAGTGGCTGACCGACCGCGCGATGTGGAGCGCGGACCGGCTGCACCCGGGGGAGCGCGGGCACCGCCAACTCGCCGTCCGCTTCCACGCGTTGCTCGCGCAGGCGGGCGTGGCGGGCGGGCCCGCGCCCTCACCCGAGCCGGAGTTCCCCGCCCCCACCAGATCGGCGAGCCTGTGGTGGCTGGCCACGGCGGGCACCGGCTGGGTGGCCCGCCGCTGCACCGACCTGCTGCCGCAACTGCTCACCCTGGCCGCCGACGAACTCCGCCACCACGCCCGCGGCACGAGCGCCCGCCTCGACCTGCGAGCGTCGGCGTCGGTGTCGGCGGCCCTGGCAGCCCTGTCGTCACCGGAACGACCGGAACCGGAAGTGGCCTGATCCCGGAGCTGTGCCAGGCCGACGTGGCCCCGGCGTGCCGAGGCGAGCATGCGAGCCGGGCCGGGGGGCCGCGTGCCGCCGCTCCTGCCACGTCCCCGCAGGGACGGCGCGGCGCCTTCGACCGCCGTCAACCGTGGTCCCGCCGGCCACGCCGCGCACGACCGGCGGCGCTGACGGGCCGTCCCGCACCCGCGACCAGCGGATCCTCCGCACCCCGCCCGCGGGTGGGGCGGGACGCCCCATCGCGCCGACCGTGTTCGTGCCGTTTGGGTGGTTGTCAGGCCGAGGACCTAATCTGTGCACCGTGACTTCGCCTGCATCGACGGACAGCGTTCCGCCCCAGCTCAGCGCGGGGCCGCGCCCCGCCCAGGGGCCGGCCGCCGACGAGGGGCTGGCGCGGCGGCTGCGCGCGCTCGCCTGCACCGCGCCGCTGCACGACCTGGACGCGCGCAAGGCCAACCTCGCCGGCGAGTACTCGGTGTACGGCATGTCGGAGGTCGCGCTCGCCGCCATCGACCTCGTCACCCTCAACATGGACTTCGACACCGGCGCCGACCACGACCAGGTCGTGGCCCGGCTCGTCCCGCGCGTCGCCGCGCAGGCCCCGCGGCGCCCGGCCGGCGAGCACGAGCGCGTGGCCCGCTGGGTCCTGGAGAACCTGATCAACGTCGGCAGCGTCGACCGCGGCTTCCGCGCGGTGTACGGCACCTTCGCGCCGGACGGCACGTACGTGCGCCGCGACTACGACTTCAAGCTGATCGAGGAGGTCCCCGGCCCCGGCGGCAGCGTCTACCTGCGCACGACGGACGAGGCGGTCAACGTCCTCGTCGGCGCCCTCGACACCGACGTCACCAGCGCCCAGATCGCCGCCGAGGTCAAGCTGGAGGTGCTCATCAGCCGCGGCCGTCTCGCGGACGCCCAGCTCGCCGCCGAACAGGCCCGCTACCGGACCGTTCAGTACTCGGAGACCCTGCGCAGGGCCCTGGACGCGACCCGGCGCAACGTCCGGGCGGTGGACTGGCTCAGCGCCGTCCCGGACATGATCGCCGAGGCCCTGGACCACGTCGCCGACCGCTACCGCCACGAGAACGCGATCCTGACCAACATCCGCAAGGCGCGCGACGAGTCGGAGGACCCCGAGCACAAGCGGCGCGCCGCCGAGCTGGTCGACATCGTCAAGGACTGCATTCGCAGGCACACCCAGCTGCAGTCCCGGCTGCTCGACGCCGGCCCCCTGTTCCGCGCCGAGCAGGACCGGCAGGCCTTCGCCACCCCCCTGACCACCTCCGGGACCGACCTCTACGGCCATCTGCTCGCGCCCACCCTCCCGCTGCCGCTGGAGCAGGCGATCCGGGTCACGGACGCCTTCTTCGCGCGCGGGACCGGGCTGCGCACCCCGGTGTCGGTCCGCGTCGCCGACCTCGTGGACATCCTGCTGACACCGCCCGTCGAGCGGGAGCACCTGGGCGCCGAGATGCCCGAGCCCGACCTGATCGCCACCCCGGACGACAGCCGGTTCAGCGAGGAGCAGCTCGCGGCCGCCATGGGGCTGCTTGGCCTGCCGGCCGACGCGCCGCGACGGCTGTCGGGCCTGCTCGCCGAGGCCCGCGACAAGGACCCCGACCTGCCGTACCTGGTCGCCCTGCTGGCCGTCCACGCGGCCAGCCCCCCGGTCGGCACCGCCTACCGGCAGGGCGAGGAGAAGCTGCTGTTCGCGGTGGACGACGGGACCGAACTGGACGATCCGGAGTTCGGCGGCGCCGACCTCGTCGTCGGCACGGCACTGCTGGACGCGGCGGGCATGGCGGCCGACCGGACGGAGGCGGCGTGAGCCCCGCCGGCCGCCGTACGCACGAGTGACACCCCAGCAGCGACACCCCAGCAAGGAGCACCAACCGTGACCGAGCACGTCGACCGGAGTGAGCCGGAAGCCGCAGGTACGCCCACGGCGGTCGCCGTCACACCCGCCGACGCCGCCGACGCGGCCCGGCTCGTCGCCTTCGGGCTCCAGCCCAGGCTCCAGCCCGCCCGCGACCAGGAGTACGCCGAACTGCTGCGCCGCCACCGCGAGGACCCGGCGTTCGCACGGCTCGCGGACGCCGTGGCCGCCGGACTCGGCCTTGTCGTCCTCGAGGTGTCCCCGCGCGCCGGGATGGCGGTCACCGCCGCCGAGGACTCGGTGTTCGCCGTCCGCATGAGCGACTACGCGCGCCGTACCGCCGCCGACTCCGGCGACCGCTTCCTGCACGGACTGGCCCACCTCGCGGTGGCCGCCCTGGCGTTCCCGCGCCCCGAGGACCTCGCCGACGACGCCTACATCGGGCGGGTCACCGTCAACGGCGTCGACGCGTTCGTCCGCCAGGCCTGCCGCCGCCTGGAGGAACGCGCCGAGCAGCAGGGCGAGAACACCGACCCGGCCACCGACGCGCCCGGCCTCGAGGCCGCCTGGCGGATCTGGGCCAGACGCAGCGCGACCGGGGCCACCAAGGACGCACGCCGGCCGGCCGCCTCGACCACGGGCATCGTGGCCAAGGCGCTGGCGTTCCTGACCGACTCCGGGTTCCTCCAGCGCACCGGGGACGAGAGCGGCGGCACGTACCGCACGACGGCCCGCTACCAGCTCCAGGTGCGCGACATGGCGGGCAGCGCGGCAATGGCCGAACTCCTCGAACTGGGCATCGTCCCGGTGACCGGCGGCACACCGAGCCTGCTGCCCGCCGACGACACCGACGACCTGGACCTGGTGGCCGACGCGGGGCTGCCGTTCCACTCCTGAGGCCCGGGGCCCCGACGCCTCCCGCCACCCCCGTCCGCACGAAGCACGCCCCCCAACTGCAAGAAGACTGACGAGAGTCCGCCATGTACGAGCTGTCCCGGGTCCGCCTCTACTCCATCGGGCCCGCCGGTGCGCGCTACGCCGACACCGTGCTTGACCTGCGGGGTGTGGGCGAGCCGGTGCCCGACCCCGCGCCCATCCAGGCGGAGTTCTTCGAAGAGGAGCCGGTCGGCCCGCCGCGCCGGCCCGCCCCCGCCGGTGTGCTGTTCCTGGAGAACGGCGGCGGCAAGTCCGTGCTGCTCAAGCTGATCTTCTCGGTGATGCTTCCCGGCCACCGCAACACCCTCGGCGGCGCCAGCTCCGGCGTGCTGCGCAAGTTCCTGCTCGCCGACGACTGCGGACACGTGGCGCTGGAGTGGCAGCACGTGCAGACCGGCGAGTGCGTGGTCGTCGGCAAGGTCAGCGAGTGGCGCGGACGCCAAGTCTCCAACGACCCGCGGAAGTTTGCCGAGGCCTGGTACTCCTTCCGGCCCGGACCCGGACTCACCCTGGACAACCTCCCGGTCGCCGAGGCCACGTCCGTACGGCCGTCCGCCGAAGGTCAGTCGGGCGCGCGGGGCCGCCGCCGCACCATGAAGGGCTTCCGGGATGCCATCACCGAGGCGGGGAAGACCTACCCGCATCTGGAGGTCCACTTCGAGGAGATCCACGAGCGCTGGACCGAGCACCTGGGCGACCTCGGCCTCGACCCCGAACTCTTCCGCTACCAGCGGGAGATGAACGCCGACGAGGGCGAGGCGGCCGGCCTGTTCGCGGTGAAGAAGGACTCCGACTTCACCGACCTGCTGCTGCGCGCGGTCACCGACACCCGCGACACCGACGGGCTCGCCGACCTGGTCAGCGGGTTCGGCAACAAGCTGGGCCGGCGTGCCGAACTGATCGCCGAACGGGACTTCACCGCCGGCTCCGTCGACCTGCTCGGCCGGATCGTCGAGGCCGCCGAGGCCCGCACACGCGCGCGTGACATTCACGCCGCCGCCGAGCGGCGCACCCGGACGCTGGTGCGGCGGCTGTCCGCCCGGGCGGTACGGGAGCGGGTCCGGGCCGCCGACCTCGCCCAGCGCGTCACGGGCGCCGCCCACGCCGTCACGCACGCCGAGGGCGCCCGCGAGCGCAGCGCGCTGATCGCCGCCGAGCTCGCCTACCGGCACGCGTCACTGGCCCTCGCCGCCGCCGAGAAGTCCGCGGCCGCGCAGAAGCGGGAGCTCGCCGACGCGCGCACCCTGTACGCGGCATGGCAGGCCGCCGAGTCCGTGCTGCGCCACCGCGCCGCCGCCGACCGCGTGGCCCGGGTCTCCGCCGCGATCCAGGAGGCCGAGCGGGACGCGGCCCCGGCGCTGGCCGCGCGCGCCAAGGCCGCCACCGATCTCGTGCGGGCCCTGCACACGGCCGCCGAGAGCGCCGAGACCCTCGCCAACGAGGAGGAGGAGCGGTCCGCGCGGCTCCAGGAGGTCGGCGAGTCCGCCTACCGGGACCAGACCGCCGCCGCGACCGAGGCGCAGCGCGCCCGCAGCGAGGCCGGGCATCTGCGCCAGCGCCTCGCCGAGGTCGAGCAGGAGACCGCCGAGGCGGTCCGCGCGGGCTGGCTGGACGACAGCGCCCCCGACGCCGATCCGGCCCGTGCGGCCCTGGCCGCCAGCGACGCGGAGAAGACGGCGGTCGCCGCCTGGGAACAGGTCCGCGAGGCCGCCCGGAAGGCCACGGAACACGCACGCGAGGCCGCCTCGGCGGAATCCCGCGCGGAACTCACCGCGGCCCGCGCCGCCGACGCGGCGACGGCGGCCCAGCACGCCCACGAGTCCGAGCGCCGCGTCGCCGAGGCGCTGGCGGCCGAGGGGCGGCTCGCGGAACTGCTGAGCCTGCCGGGCGCCACCGCGGCCGCGCGGCCCGGAGTGCCGGCGCCCCGGACCGGCTCGGACGACACGGGCGGCACGGCGGCGGGCGCCGAGGCGGCCCACCGCACCGCAGACGGGGTCGGGGATATGGCCGGGGCCGGGGGCGCGCTCACCCCCGAGGACCTGGACCGCTTCGCCGACGAGCTGCGCGAACTGCTCGACGACGCTGTCTCCTCCGCCGAGCGGCACCTGTTCGAACTGCGTACCGCCGCCGCCGACGACTCCCGGATCCTCGGCGCGCTCGGCGACGGCGGGCTGCTGCCGCCCGGCCCGGACGTCCTGGCCACCGTGGAGTTCCTCGGCGAGCACGGCATCCCCGCGCTGCCCGGCTGGCGCTACCTCGCCCAGGCCGTCGACCCCGCCGACCACGCGCGCGTACTGGCCGCCCGGCCCGAGCTGGTCGACGGCGTGATCATCACCGACCCCGACACGCACGCGCGTGCCCGCGAGGCGCTCGCGGCGGCGGCCCTGCTGCCCCGGTCCACCGTGGCCGTCGGCACCGCGGCCGCCCTGCTCGCCCCCACCCCGGCCGACGGCGGTCCCCAGGGCGACGTCTTCCTCGTCCCGCCGAACCCGGCCATGCACGACGAGTACGCCGCCGACGAGGAACGGCAGGCGCTGCGCGCGCGGGCCACCGAACGGGACGAGGAGATCCGCCGGCTCGCCGCCCGGCTCGGCAAGGACCGGGAGCTGGCGGCGCGGCTCGCCTCCTGGCGCACCGGCTGCCCCGCCGGCCGGCTGCTGGAGCTGGCCCGGGCCGCCGGGGACACGCGCGTGTTCGCCGAGGAGGCCGAGGCAGAGCTGGCCGAGGCGCGGAGCCTGCGGGCGGAGGCGGACGAGGCCGCCGCCGAGGCCACCCAGGAACGCGACGAACGCCAGGAGGCCGCCCAGCGGGCGCGGCGCGCCGCCGACGCGCTCGCCGGGCTCGCCTCCCGGCTGCGCGAGCGGGCCGGCTGGCAGTCCCGACTGCGCGAACTCGCCGAGGAGGCCGCCGAGTCGGAGGCCCGCGCCCAGGTCTGCCTGGAACGCGCCCGCGCCGCCGACGAGGACCGGCGCGCCGCTCAGCGTGCCGCCGACGACACCCGCCGCACGGCACGGGCACTGCGCGCCGAGCGCTCCGAGATCGCCGGTGCCCCCGACGACGTCCCGGAGAGCGACGAGGACGCACCCAAGGTGTCCCTGCCCGCCCTGCGCGAGGCCTACCGCGCCGCATCCCAGGTGTACGAGAAGGTCGGTGTGGGCGCGGACCTGCGGGCCGAGCAGGCCCGGGCGGAGAGCGACGAGAGCGCCGCCCGCGCCGAACTCGACCGGCTCAGCAACAAGGTCCGCACCCGCGCGGCGCAACTCCTGGAGTCCTTCGAGGGCTCCGACGGGCCGTCCCGGCAGGCCGCCGCCGCCCGCGCCGAGGAGTTGGTGCAGCTCCTGGAGACCCGGCTGTCCTCCGCGAGCGAACAGCTCGGCCGGCTGCGCGGCGAGGCCGAGCGGCACGCGCCCGAGGACGGCGAGGCACACACCGTTCTTCCCGAGGAACTCCTCCCGCGCGACGCCGAGCACGCACAGGCCCTGCTGCGCACCGCCACCGGCGAACTCGCCTCCCGGACCGAGGCACTGGCCCAGGCCCGCGAGGCGCACGCCGAACTGCTGGAGGCCCACCGCGCCGCCGAGGACGCGGCCGGCGGCTTCGACGAGATCGCCGGCATGCTGCGCGATCTGCTGCGCGAGCAGGCGAGCGACGAGGAGCAGGAGGAACCCGAGCCGTACCCGGGCAACCCGGAGGGCGCCCGGCAGGCGGCCGCCGAGGCCCGCAGGTCACTGCGCGGCTGTGCCGCCGACCTGTCCGCCGCGGAGACCGCCGTCCGCGAGGCGAGCGACGTCCTCGTCCGGCACGCCAACTCCACCCGCTACGAGCAGGTGCGCACCCCCGCCCGGCAGCAGATCCGCGAACTTCCCGCCGCCGCCCTGCCCGAGCACGCCCAGAAGTGGGCGGAGGCCTTCGCGCCCCGGCTCCGGGTGCTCACCGACGAGCTGGCCCAACTGGAACGCAACCGGGACTCGATCGTGGACCGGCTGCGCGGACTGGTCGAGTCGGCGCTCGCCACACTCAGGTCGGCCCAGCGCCTGTCCCGCCTCCCGGAAGGGCTCGGCGAGTGGTCCGGGCAGGAGTTCCTGCGCATCCGCTTCGACGAGCCCGACCAGGCCACGCTCACCGAGTGGCTCGGCGAGGTCGTCGACGAGGCGACCCGCGCCGCCGTGAAGAAGAACTCCGACCTGCGGCGCGACGGCATGTCCCTGCTGCTGCGCGGAGTCGGCGCGGCGCTCCAGCCCAAGGGCGTCGCCGTGGAGATCCTCAAGCCGGACGCCGTGCTGCGCGCCGAGCGGGTCCCCGTCGGGCAGATGGGCGACGTGTTCTCCGGCGGCCAGCTGCTCACCGCGGCCATCGCCCTGTACTGCACGATGGCCGCCCTGAGGTCGAACGACCGCGGCCGCGACAAGCACCGCCACGCGGGCACGCTCTTCCTGGACAACCCGATCGGCCGCGCCAACGCCACCTACCTGCTGGAACTCCAGCGGGCCGTCTCGGACGCCCTCGGGGTGCAGCTCCTCTACACCACCGGCCTGTTCGACACGACGGCGCTCGCCGAGTTCCCCCTGGTCATCCGGCTGCGCAACGACGCCGACCTCCGGGCCGGGCTCAAGTACATCAGCGTGGAGGAGCACCTGAGGCCGGGGCTGCCGCAGCAGGCTGCCGCGGGGGAGGCGGTGCACAGCGAGATCACGGCGACCCGGATGTTCAAGCGCCCGGCGTGACGGCCCGCCCGGCCCGGCTCGACCGGGCCGGGCGGCCACCGCTCCTACGGATGCGACAGCCGCCCCGCGCCGCCCCGTCCGCCTATCCGCTTCCGCGCCCGCTCGGCGGCCCGCGCCTCCCGCCGGGCCTGGCGCCGCTCGCGCCGCAGGGCCCGCGCGGTGCTGCTCGGCACCGACACCACGCCGTTGCGCTGGTTCCACACCTGGCGGGTCACCCACACGTCGAGCGCCGCCCAGGTGGCCACCACCGTGCCGGCCACACTGCTCAGAAGCATCGGGAACGCCAGCCAGGACCCGGACACGCTGAACAGGAACGCCACCACGGCCTGTATCAGCGTCACCGAGGCGATCAGCACCGCCCGCACCGCGGCCGTTCGCACCGGATCGGGCATCCTGCGCCGCCGCGCGGGCTCCTCGACCCACAACGGTCTGTAGGACGGCCGCCCGGCCTCCCCGCCCGTGCGTGCCGAAGGCGCGTACGCCGTCGGTCGCTCCGCTGTCCCCATCACTGCGTCCCTCCCCACCACCGGCAGACCGCCCGTGCCCGGTGTCCGAAGAACCGGCTTCCCAGTGGCTGCCCGGCTTGCGCTGTTTTACGCGGCCCGGACACGGAGTGCGCCTCCTGTGGCCGATTCCGCCCCCATCCCCTATGGACAAGGACGAACGAGACGTCACGAAGATTCCCGGCCGACGAAAAGAATCGGTCAACCGACCAGGCCGGACGACCCGTTCCGGCACACCCGCCGACTCGGGCCCGTGGACCGGCATCTCCCGCAATGCCCCGACAACTCGCCCGCTTCCGGCACCCGTACGGAAGTACGGGCTCCGGAAGGCTCTTCGAGTTGACTGCGTGTCGGTAGTAGGCTCGCGCCGTTTGTTGACGCACATGTGTACCCCCGGGGCCCTTGGGGGACGAGCTGGGGGAGGCCATGCGCTTTCGCGGGAAGTCCATCCGCCGGAAGATCGTGGCGCTGCTTCTCGTGCCGCTGCTCTCGCTCACGGCGATCTGGGCCTTCGCCACGCTGATCACCGGGCGGCAGGTGGCCCAGCTGTTCAACGCGTCCTCCGTCGTGGAGGAGGTCGCCTACCCGACCGAGGACACGGTCCGGGTCCTCCAGCAGGAACGCCGCCAGACCCTCGTCCACCTCGCCGACCCCCGCGCTTCCGACGGCCTCGCCGCACTGCGGCGCAGCAGGAGCGCCACGGACGAGGCCATCGCCAGGATTCGCAGGACCGCGAAGAACCCCGACGTCCGTGAAGCGCTCGGCCCGGACGACGCGGGACGCCTGAGCGTCGCCCTGGACACCTTCGACGGCATCGGCACGCTGCGCCGCAGCGTCGAGGACCGCACCGTCGGACGCGCCGAGGCACTCGACCTCTACAACCGGCTCATCGACCCCTGCTACGCCCTGCTCACCAACCTCCACGTCGTCGACGACGTCGACCTGGCCAAGCAGTACCGCGCCCTGGTCGGTCTCGCCCAGGCCCGCGAACTCCTCGCCCGCGAGGACGCGTTGCTCGGCTCCTCGCTGATGGTCGGCCGCCTCACCCGCGACGAGTCCCGCGCCGTCTCCGACCTCGTCGCCCAGCGCTCCCTGCTGTACGACGTGGACCTGCCCCTGCTGCCCTCCTCCGAACGCGGCCGCTACGACCGCTTCTGGCAGAACGCCTCCTCCGCACCACTGCGGACGGCCGAACAGGCCGCCGTCTCCGGCACGTCCGACATGCCGCGGGGGGTGAGCGCGCAGAGCTGGGACACCGCGGCCGGAGACGTCCTCGACGAGCTGGGCACCCTCAACGACGAGGCGAACGACCGCTTCCAGGACCGTGTCCGCCCGGTCGCGATGGACGTCATCCTGGAGGCCGCCGTCGCGGGTGTCCTCGGCCTGATCGCCGTACTGGTCTCGCTCGTGCTGTCCGTGCGCATCGGCCGCGGCCTCATCCGCGATCTCAGACAACTGCGCCTGGAGGCCCACGAGGCCTCCGGTGTCCGGCTGCCCAGTGTGATGCGCCGCCTGTCCGCCGGCGAACAGGTCGACGTCGAGACCGAGGTCCCGCGCCTCGAGTACGACAGGAACGAGATCGGCGAGGTCGGCCAGGCCCTCAACACCTTGCAGCGGGCCGCCGTCGAGGCCGCCGTCAAACAGGCCGAACTCCGCGCCGGCGTCTCCGAGGTCTTCGTCAACCTCGCCCGTCGCAGCCAGGTCCTGCTGCACAAGCAGCTCACCCTCCTCGACACGATGGAACGACGCACCGAGGACACCGACGAACTCGCCGACCTGTTTCGGCTGGACCACCTGACCACCCGGATGCGCCGGCACGCCGAAGGCCTGGTGATCCTCTCCGGCGCCGCCCCGTCCCGGCAGTGGCGCAAACCCGTCCAGCTGATGGACATCGTGCGCGCCGCCGTCGCCGAGGTCGAGGACTACGAACGCATCGAGGTGCGGCGGCTGCCGCGCACCGCGGTCATCGGCCCCGTCGTCGCCGACCTCACCCATCTCGTGGCCGAACTCCTGGAGAACGCCACGGTGTTCTCGCCGCCGCACACCGCGGTCCAGGTCGTCGGCGAACGCGTCGTCAACGGCTTCACCCTGGAGATCCACGACCGGGGCCTCGGCATGGCCGCCGAGGCGCTCCTCGACGCCAACCTCCGGCTCGCCGAGACACCGGAGTTCGAACTCTCCGACACCGACCGGCTCGGACTGTTCGTGGTCAGTCGGCTCGCCCGCCGACAGAACGTCCGGGTCTCGCTGCAGCCGTCCCCGTACGGCGGCACCACCGCGGTCGTCCTCATCCCCGACACGCTGCTGACGGACGACGTCCCGGACACCAACGGCCTCGGCTTCCGCCTCGACCGGCCCACCGGGAAGGCCGACCGCGAGGGGGGCCGCGGGGCCGCTCTCGCCCAGGCACCCGTGCGGCTGCCCGGACTGCCCGCCTCGGTCCTGGACGGGCCGGTGGAGCTGGAGGCACCCGTCGACCTGGACGCCGTCGAGGACTTTCCGGACGTCCTCGACGAGGAGTCCGGCGAACACGGCCGGCTGTTCGGCCCCCGCCCCTCCCCGGCACGTCAGACGGCAGTCGACGCGCTGCCCCGCAGCCTCGCCGAGCACCGGCAGAGCGCGGGCCGACGTGGCGCGGCGCAGGAGACCGGCGAGGAGGAGAAGACGGGGCGCGCGGTCCCGCTGCCCCGGCGCCGGACACCCAAGCTGGTCAGCTCCCACGGACGCCCGGTCACCGAGCACAGGTCCCGGCCCGAGGCGGCCCACGCGGAGGACCCGGCGGACCCGGCGGGCCCCGGCGACTCGGAGCGCCAGCAGGCGGCCCCGCTGCCGACCCGGCGTCGCGGCGAGTCCCCGCTCGGACCGCCGGAGGCCGACGGCAGCGGGCAACGCGGCGGAGCCGACGAGTCCCCGGCGAGCGGCCGCGGGCCGCGGCCGGCCGCGGCCCTGCCGCGGCGCGACGGCCGGCCCGGCCCCGCCGGCGGAGGGCCGGACGGCGGAGGGCGTGAACCGGATGAGGCGCCCGGCGGTCCGGGAACCGACGCGGGTCCGCTGCCCCGGCGCGTACGGCAGGCCAGCCTCGCCCCGCAGCTCAAGCAGAGACCCGGCCGGCCCGCCGGGGACGGCCCCGACCCCGTCGAACGGGACGCCGACGAGGTACGCAGCCGTATGGCCTCGCTCCAGCGCGGCTGGCAGCGCGGCCGCGAGGAGAACGCCGCGGACGACCAGGCCGCGGACGGCGGCACCGCACACAGCACAGCACGCAGCACAGCACAAGGAACGACAGAGGGGGACGGTCGATGACCGCACCGAAGGCGACCGGCCGCACAACGACCGACAAGCGCGCAACGACCGACAAGGCGGAGCTGAACTGGCTCCTCGACGAACTCGTGGACCGGATCGCCGGCATCCGCAAGGCCATCATCCTGTCCGGGGACGGACTGGCCACCGGCGTGTCCAAGGACCTGACCCGGGAGGACAGCGAGCACCTGGCCGCCGTCGCCTCCGGCTTCCACAGCCTCGCCAAGGGCGTGGGCCGGCACTTCGACGCGGGCGGCGTCCGGCAGACGGTCGTCGAACTCGACGACGCCTTCCTGTTCGTGACCGCGGCCGGTGACGGCAGCTGCCTCGCCGTCCTGGCGGACGCCGACTCCGACGTCGGCCAGGTGGCCTACGAGATGACCCTGCTGGTCAAGCGGGTCGGCGCGCATCTGGGTACCGCCCCGCGCACCGATGTGCCCTGAGGCGGGTAGTGGGATGACATGAGCGGAGACGGTCAGGCACGAAGCCACTGGTTCGACGACGACGCCGGACCGGTGGTCCGCCCGTACGCCATGACGCGGGGCCGCACCAGCCATGCGGTCCAGCACCGTCTCGACCTGATCGCGATGGTCGTCACGGAGGCCCACGTGGACGATCCGGAGGCGGACATCACGCTGTCCCCGGAGCACGTCGGCATCGTCGAGCTGTGCCGCTCCCCGCAGTCGGTCGCCGAACTCGCCGCCGAGCTGGATCTGCCCGTCGGCGTGGTGCGCGTGCTCGTCGGCGACCTCGTGGACGAGGAGTACGTCCATGTGACGCGGCCGGTGCCGCCCGCGGAACTGCCGGACGAGAGCGTCCTGCGGGACGTGATCAACGGCCTGCGGGCACTGTGAGCGGCCGGGAAGCGGGGTACTGACATGACGGGCACGACGGGCGTGACGGGCTGGCAGTTCTGGGTCGACCGGGGCGGCACGTTCACCGACATCGTCGCCAAGCGCCCGGACGGGCGTCTGGTCACGCACAAGCTGCTGTCCGACAACCCCGCGCGGTACGCCGACGCGGCCGTCGCGGGCATCCGCGAACTCCTGGACGGCTCCGCCCACACCATCGAGGCGGTCCGCATGGGCACCACCGTGGCCACCAACGCCCTGCTGGAACGCACGGGCGAGCGGACCGTCCTCGTCGTCACCCGCGGCTTCCGGGACGCCCTGCGCATCGCCTACCAGAACCGCCCGCACATCTTCGCCCGCCGCATCGAGCTGCCCGAGCTGCTGTACGAGCGCGTCATCGAGGTCGACGAGCGCGTCGCGGCCGACGGCACCGTGCTGAGCGCCCCCGACCTGGACGCGCTGGCGGGCCCCCTCCGGCAGGCCTACGAGGACGGGATCCGTGCCGTCGCCGTGCTCTGCCTGCACAGCCATCTGCACCCCGCGCACGAGCGGGCCGTCGGCGAGCTGGCCGCCCGCGTCGGCTTCCCGCAGATCTCGCTGTCCAGCGAGGTCAGCCCGCTGATGAAAATCGTCCCCCGCGGCGACACCGCCGTCGTCGACGCCTACCTGTCGCCCGGACTGCGCCGCTACGTCCAGCACGTCTCCGACGAACTGGACGGCGTACGGCTGATGTTCATGCAGTCCAACGGCGGACTCGCCGAGGCCGGACAGTTCCGCGGCAAGGACGCCGTCCTGTCCGGGCCCGCCGGCGGCATCGTCGGCATGGCCCGCATGTCCCGGCTCGCCGGCTTCGACCGCGTCATCGGCTTCGACATGGGCGGCACCTCCACCGACGTCTCCCACTACGCGGGCGCGTACGAACGCGTCCTCACCACGCAGATCGCCGGCGTCCGGCTGCGTGCCCCCATGCTCGACATCCACACCGTGGCCGCCGGCGGCGGCTCGGTCCTGCACTTCGACGGCTCCCGCTACCGGGTCGGCCCCGACTCGGCGGGCGCGGACCCGGGACCCGCCTGCTACCGGGGCGGCGGCCCGCTCGCCGTCACCGACGCCAACGTCATGCTCGGCCGCATCCAGCCCGCCCACTTCCCCGAGGTGTTCGGCCCCGACGGCGACCAGCCCCTCGACGAGGCACTCGTCCGCGAACGCTTCACCGCCCTCGCCCGTGAGATCCGCGAGCGGACGGGCGACGACCGCACCCCCGAGCAGGTCGCCGAGGGCTACCTCCGCATCGCCGTCGCCAACATCGCCAACGCCGTCAAGCGGATCTCCGTGCAGAAGGGTCACGACGTCACCCGCTACGCCC
The DNA here is from genome assembly GCF_044548235.1 of Streptomyces sp. NPDC052043. Classification (NCBI taxonomy): domain Bacteria; kingdom Bacillati; phylum Actinomycetota; class Actinomycetes; order Kitasatosporales; family Streptomycetaceae; genus Streptomyces; species Streptomyces sp. NPDC052043. Next base: position 13,668 of record NZ_JBIUBT010000008.1, on the reverse strand, counting down.
TCACCACCTTCGGCGGCGCGGGCGGACAGCACGCCTGCATGGTCGCCGACTCGCTCGGCATCCGCACCGTGCTCGTCCCGCCGATGGCGGGCGTCCTGTCCGCGCTCGGCATCGGCCTCGCCGACACCACGGCCATGCGCGAGCAGTCCGTCGAGGCGCCCCTGGAGCCCGCCGCCATGCCGGGTGTGCGCGAGACCGCCGACGATCTGGAGAGCGCGGCCCGCGCGGAACTGCGCGCCGAGGGCGTCCCCGAGGAACGGGTCCGGGTCACCCGCCGCGCCCAGCTCCGCTACGACGGCACCGACACCACCCTCACCGTCGAGCTGACCGAACCCGCCACCATGCGGCGCGCCTTCGAAGAACGTCATCGCGCCACGTACTCCTTCACGCTCGACCGTCCGATCGTCGTCGAATCCCTCTCCGTGGAAGCCACCGGCGTCACCGAACCCCCCGACCTGTCCGCCCTCGCCCCGCACGCGCACGCCCGCGCGGGCCGCCGCGGCGACCCGGAGACCGTCCGCCTCCACACCGGCGGCGCCTGGCGCGACGTACCCCTCCACCGCCGTGAGGACCTGGTCCCCGGCGATCCCGTCACCGGCCCCGCGATCGTCACCGAGGCCAGTGCGACCACCGTCGTCGACGACGGCTGGCGGGCCGCGGCGAACGACGACGGGCATCTGCTCCTGGAACGCGTGGCGGTCACGCAGAGTTCCGATCTCGGTACGGAAGCCGACCCGGTGCTGCTGGAGGTGTTCAACAACCTCTTCATGTCCATCGCCGAGCAGATGGGCGCCCGGCTGGAGTCCACGGCCCAGTCGGTCAACATCAAGGAACGCCTCGACTTCTCCTGCGCCCTGTTCGACCCGGACGGAAACCTGGTGGCCAACGCCCCGCACATCCCCGTGCACCTGGGCTCGATGGGCACCAGCGTCAAGGAGGTCATCCGGCGCCGCGGCCCCCGGATGCGGCCGGGCGACACCTACGCGGTCAACGACCCGTACCACGGCGGCACGCACCTGCCGGACGTCACCGTCATCACCCCGGTGTTCGACACCGCCGGCACACAGGGTGACCGCATCCTCTTCTACGTCGCCTCGCGCGGCCACCACGCCGAGATCGGCGGGATCGCGCCGGGCTCCATGCCGGCCGACAGCCGCACCATCGAGGAGGAGGGCGTCCTCTTCGACAACTGGCTGCTCGCGGAGGACGGCCGCCTGCGCGAGGAGGAGACCCGCCGCCTGCTGACCGGCGCGCGGTACCCCTCCCGCAACCCGGAGACCAACCTCGCCGACCTGCGCGCCCAGATCGCCGCCAACCAGAAGGGCGTCGACGAGGTCGCCCGCATGATTGAGGACTTCGGCCTCGATGTCGTCCAGGCCTACATGCGGCACGTCCAGGACAACGCGGAGGAGGCCGTCCGCCGGGTCGTCGGCGCCCTGGACGACGGGGAGTACGCCTACGAGACCGACTCGGGCGCGGTCATCCGGGTACAGGTGCGCGTGGACCGCGAGCAGCGGTCGGCGACGATCGACTTCACCGGTACCTCCGCCCAGCTCACCACCAACTTCAACGCCCCCTTCTCCGTCGTCAACGCGGCCGTCCTGTACGTCTTCCGCACGCTGGTCGCCGACGACATCCCGCTCAACGACGGCTGTCTGCGCCCCCTGGAGATCATCGTGCCGCCCGGCTCCATGCTCTCCCCGCAGCCCCCGGCCGCCGTCGTCGCGGGCAACGTCGAGACCTCCCAGGCGATCACCGGCGCCCTCTACGCGGCGCTCGGCGTCCAGGCGGAGGGCTCCGGCACGATGAACAACATCACCTTCGGCAACGAGCACCACCAGTACTACGAGACCGTGGCCTCCGGCTCGGGCGCGGGCGACGGCTTCCCCGGCGCCGGCGTCGTCCAGACGCACATGACCAACTCCCGGCTCACCGACCCCGAAGTCCTCGAATGGCGGCTGCCCGTACGGCTGGAGGAGTTCGCGGTCCGGCGCGGCAGCGGCGGCGCCGGCCAGTGGCGGGGCGGGGACGGCGCGGTGCGCCGCATCCGCTTCCTGGAGCCCATGACCGTCTCCACGCTCTGTCAGCACCGCAGGGTGCGGCCCTACGGCATGGCGGGCGGCGAGCCCGGTGCCCTCGGCGCCAACCGGGTGGAACGCGCGGACGGCACGGTCGCCGAACTCGGCGGAGCCGACGTCGCGGACGTCGCCCCCGGTGACGTGCTCGTCGTCGAGACCCCCGGCGGCGGAGGGTACGGCCCGCCGTCACCAGACCCACACCGAGCAGGAGAAGAGAGCGATGATCTTCGGCCGTTCTGAGCGCGGCAAGCCCCCGGTCGAGCCCGTCACGCTCAAGATCCTGGTGGCCGGCGGTTTCGGCGTGGGCAAGACGACCCTCGTCGGCGCGGTCAGCGAGATCAGGCCGCTGCGCACCGAGGAACCGCTGACCGAGGCCGGGCGGCCGGTCGACGACGTCAGCGGCGTGGCGGGCAAGCACACCACCACGGTGGCCATGGACTTCGGCCGCATCACGCTGCGCGAGGACCTGGTGCTGTACCTCTTCGGGACGCCCGGGCAGGAGCGGTTCTGGTTCATGTGGGACGAGCTGTCCGAGGGCGCGCTCGGCGCGGTCGTGCTGGCCGACACCCGCCGCCTCGAGGACTGCTTCGCCGCCGTGGACTACTTCGAACGGCGCTCCATCCCCTTCCTCGTCGCCGTCAACTGCTTCGAGGGCGCCGCCCGCCATCCCGAGGACACCGTCCGGCAGGCCCTGGACCTCGACGACGACGTCCCGCTGCTGCTGTGCGACGCCCGCGAACGCGAGTCGGTGAAGGAGGTCCTCATCGCGGTCGTCCAGCACGCGATGGCCCACGCCGCGGACCGCCGCCGGGCCGCCGCCATCTGACGCCGTGTACACGGTCCCCCGGCCGGCCGGGGCACAGACCGCATGCGAGGGGCCCAGGGGACTGCTAGCCCCCGTAGCCCTCGCCGTCCTCCAACCAGCCGAAGCTCCTCTCCACGGCCTTGCGCCAGTTGCGGTACTCGCGGTCACGGACCGAGGCGTCCATGGACGGCGTCCACTCGGCGTCCTTCTGCCAGTGCGACCTGAGTTCCTCGAGGTCGTTCCACACGCCCGTGGCCAGCCCGGCCGCGTACGCGGCGCCCAGGCAGGTGGTCTCGGAGATCCTGGGCCGGATCACCGGCACGTCGAGCACGTCCGCCTGGTGCTGCATGAGCAGGTTGTTCTTCGTCATGCCGCCGTCGACCTTCAGGGTCGTCAGCCGGACCCCGGAGTCCTGGTACATGGCGTCCACGACCTCGCGCGTCTGCCAACTGGTCGCCTCCAGCACCGCCCGCGCGAGGTGCGCCTTGGTGACGTAGCGGGTCAGGCCGGTGATGACCCCGCGCGCGTCGGAGCGCCAGTAGGGCGCGAACAGGCCGGAGAAGGCGGGCACGATGTACGCGCCGCCGTTGTTCTCCACGCTCGCCGCCAGCGGCTCGATCTCGTCCTCGGTGCGGATGATGCCGAGTTGGTCGCGGAACCACTGCACCAGCGCGCCCGTGATGGCGATGGCGCCCTCGAGGCAGTACACCGGGGCCTCGTCGCCGATCTTGTAGCCCATGGTGGTGAGCAGGCCGCTCTTGGACGGCACGGGCCGGCTGCCCGTGTTCAGCAGCAGGAAGCTGCCGGTGCCGTACGTGTTCTTGGCGTCGCCCACGTCATAGCAGGCCTGCCCGAACACGGCCGCCTGCTGGTCGCCGAGGGCGGATGCCACGGGCACCCCGGCGAGCTGGCCGACGGCGGTCCCGTACACCTCGGAGGAGGATCTGATCTCGGGCAGCACCGCCTCGGGGACATTCATCGCGGACAGGATCGACGGGTCCCACTGGAGGGTCTTGAGGTTCATCAGCATGGTGCGGCCGGCGTTGGTGACGTCGGTGACGTGCCGGCCGCCGTCGACGCCACCGGTGAGGTTCCAGATCAGCCAGGTGTCGATCGTGCCGAAGGCGATCTCACCGCGCTCCGCGCGCTCGCGCAGGCCGGGCACGTTGTCCAGCAGCCAGGCGGCCTTGGGGCCGGAGAAGTAGCTGGCGAGCGGCAGGCCTGTCTGCTCGCGGAAACGATCCTGTCCTGCGGAGCCGCCCAGGTCGTTGCACAGCCCCGCGGTCCGTGTGTCCTGCCAGACGATCGCGTTGTGCACCGGCTTGCCGGTGGCCCGGTCCCACAGGACGGTCGTCTCGCGCTGGTTGGTGATGCCGAGCGCGGCGAGCTGGTCGGCCCGCAGCCCCGCCTTGGCGACCGCACCAGCGACCACCGCCTGCACCTTGGACCAGATCTCGGTGGCGTCGTGCTCCACCCAGCCCGGCTTGGGGAAGATCTGGCGGTGCTCGCGCTGGTCGACGGCGACGACGGCGCCACGGTGGTCGAAGACGATGCAGCGGCTCGAGGTGGTGCCCTGGTCGATGGCGGCCACGAACCTCTCGGCGTTGTCCGTCATGGCTGTCCCTTGGGAGGTGGAGAAGCGGCCGAGGGCCGGGTGATCCATCCCCTGAGCCCTCACTCGTACCAGTTTGTCCTACGTCGACGGAAACAGCCCGTCCGACGGAAGACGTCCGCCCACTGATCGGATACAGTCCGCGCGTGCCCGAAGCCTCGCAACCGGTCGTCAACTCCGCGCCGCACTCCCACTGTTCGAGCTGCGGAGCGCCCTACGGCGAGCGCGTCAGCGGCTGGCCCCGCACCTGCCCGGCCTGCGGCACCGTGGCCTACCGCAACCCGTTGCCGGTCGCGGTGGCACTCCAGCCCGTGTACGACACCCGGGGCACCGCCCTGGTCGTCATCACCCGCACCATCGCGCCCGCGCGCGGGGGCACGGCCCTGCCGGGCGGCTACATCGACGACCGCGAGGACTGGCGCCACGCCGTCGTACGCGAGCTCCGGGAGGAGACCGGGATCGAGGCGGCCGCGCGCGAGGTGCGCCTGGCCGACGCGATGAGCTCGCCCGACGGGCATCTGCTGCTCTTCGGACTGCTTCCGCGGCGCCCCGTCGAGGGTCTGCCGCAGTTCACCGTCACCGACGAGACGGCGGGCCGCCACCTGCTGCGCGGGCCCGCCGAGCTCGCCTTCCCGCTGCACACGCGAGCCGTCCGGGCCTGGTTCGACGGCCGCTACCTCTGAAACGGCCGCACGCTTCGAAACGGGTGTGCCCGAACCAGGTGCCCGCCCGGACTCAGGACGTGCCGAGCCCCCGTACGCGCACCGGGTGGGGCGGCTCGCCGGCACCGTCCTCCCGCTCGCGCTCGACGACGACCTCCCCATCCTGCCAACGGGTCGCGTAGCGTTCGATCTCCGACTCGGCCCAGCCGTCGCCCGCGTCCGGCACCACCAGCCCGCCCCCGGTACGCCCCCGGGCAGGCGCCCACACCTCCAGCTCCAGGCCGCCGCCCTCACCCCGCACGGGGATCACGGCGCCCGCGCGCGCGAACACCGGGACCCGCGCGAGCGGCGCGTCGACCAGCACCTGCCCCGGCCCCTCGTACGCGTGTCCCGTCGCCGTGTCGTACCAGCGGCCCCGCGGCAGCCGCACCGCCCGCCGGTCCGTACCGGGGTCGAGCACGGGCGCCACCAGAAGGCCGTCGCCGAGCAGGAACGCGTCCTCGCAGTCCCGCAGAGCCCGGTCCTCCGGCGCGCTCCACCACAGCGGCCGCACATAGGGCGCCCCGGTGCGCCGCGCCAGATGCGCGAGCGTCACGAAGTACGGCAGCAGACGCCGGCGCTCGGCGAGCGCCACGCGCGCGTGCTCCAGGACCTCCGGTCCGAACTCCCACGGCTCCCTGCGCCCCGCCTGCAAGCTCGCGTGCGTGCGGAACAGCGGCAGGCAGGACCCCAGTTGGAACCAGCGCAGATACAGCTCAGGCGAAGGACTGCCGTCGAACCCGCCCACGTCGGGCCCGGAGTACGGCACTCCGCACAGACCCAGACCCAGGACCAGTGACAGCGACGCCCGCAGCCCCGGCCAGCCGGTGGCCACGTCCCCCGACCAGGTGCCGCCGTAGCGCTGCATCCCGGCCCACCCCGAGCGCGAGAAGAGGAACGGCCGCTCCTCGGGCAGCAGATCGCGCAGCCCCTCGTACGCCGCCTCGGCCATGCACAGGGCGTACACGTTGTGCGCCTGGCGATGGTCGCCGCCCCGGCCCTCCAGGGCATGCCGGGCCGACCGGGGCAGGGTCGTCTCACCGAACGCGGCGAAGGAGGTCGGCTCGTTCATGTCGTGCCAGAAGCCGGCGAACCCCTGAGCCAGCCGCTCCCGGTACAGCCCGCCCCACCACTGCCGCACGCGCGCGTGCGTGAAGTCCGGGAAGACCGCCTCACCGGGCCAGACGACGCCCCGCACCACCCGCTTCGAGGCGTCCCGCACGAAGGCGTCCTCGGCCGTTCCGCCGTCGTACACGGCGTTGCCCGGCGCGGCCTTCACGGCCGGGTCGACGATGGACACCAGCCGGATCCCGTCCCGCCGCAGCTCCTGTGCCAGCACCGGAAGTTTGGGGAAGCGGTCCTCGTCGACGGTGAACACCTGGTGCGCGTCGTAGTGGTCGATGTCCAGGTGCACGGCGTCCAGGGGCAGCCCGTGTTCGTGGTAGCCCGCGACGATCCGCCGCACCTCCTGTTCGCTGCCGAAGCCCCATCGCGCGTGATGATGCCCCAGGGCCCATGCGGGCGGCAGCGCGGCCGGCCCGGTGAGCAGGGACCAGACGTGCGCCACGCGCGCGGGCGTGCCGACGATCACCCAGCAGCGCAGCGGACCGCCGTCCATCCGCAGCTCGCTCGCCCCGGCCCGGTCGTGGCCCGAGCCGGCGCCCTCCGCACCCTCCCGCAGCGCGACCGTGCCGTCCCAGGAGTTGTCGTGGAAGACCAGGTGCGTGCCCGCGTCGGCCACGACCCACTGGACCGGCATGGTGACGTAGAGCGGATCGTCACCGGGACCGAACGCACGGCCGGGATCGGTGTTCCACAGGCGATAGGTGCCCTCGCGCAGCCGGGGACCGCCCGCCCGGCCGCCGAGACCGAAGAACCGCGCGTCGGCCGCCACCTCCGACCGCTGCGACCACCGTGCGGGCCCCCCGCCGACCGGCTCCCACCACCGGGGCGGCAGATCACGGCGCAACGGCACGCCCCCGGGCGTACGGACCTCGATGGCGCCGTGCCGCGAGATGCCGACGGTGACCCGCTCGGCCACGACCCGCCAGCCACCGTCCTTGTCCGGCTCCAGCACCGCGCGCGGGTCCGGACCCGGGCACCGGCCGGCGAGCGCGTACGACGGCTCGGGCCCGGCGCCGTCCCAGCCCCAGAAGACGGCCCCGTTCCCGGCCACGGCGATACGGAGCTCCGCGCGGGCGAAGCGGACGACCCCGCCCCCGGGCCCGGGCTCCACGTCCAGCACCGCACCGGGCACCCGCGCGCGTTCGGCCCCGCGCGACGGCAGGCCGCCGGCATCCGCAAGCCGCCGGCGCCACGCGGCCCGCACGGTGCGCAGCCCCTGGGCCACCCCCGCCGAACCGACCGCCTTCACCGAACGCACCAGGTCACGACCGTCCATGCTGCTCACCCTGCCATCGCCGGCGGTGAGCGCGTGTCGCGTTCAACTGCCGTTCATCCATGCCGCGACCACATCTTCACGATGCGGACTATGTGCGGTGCACCCTGGTGCAGAAGTCGATCACATGGCATCGTCCGTGTCAGCCGCGTCACGCGCACACCCCAGCACGTGCGCGGACCGACGCACACGACGCGCACAGTCCGGGAGCCGCCCCATGTCGACCGCGAAGCCCCAGCCGCTCTGGCAGCCCGATCCGCAGCGGATCGCCGAGGCACAGATCACGGAGTTCCAGGCCTGGGCGGCCGAGCACCACGGCGCTCCGGCCCTGGGCGGTTACCCGGCCCTGCACCGCTGGTCCGTGGAGGAGCTGGAGACCTTCTGGAAAGCCGTCACGCAGTGGTTCGACGTGCGGTTCACCAGCCCTTACGCGCGCGTTCTCGGCGACCGGACGATGCCCGGCGCCGAGTGGTTCCCCGGCGCTACCCTCAACTACGCCGAACACGCCCTGCGCGCGGCCGCCACACGCGCGGACGAACCCGCCCTCCTCCACGTCGACGAGACCCACGAACCGCGCCCGGTGACCTGGTCCGAGCTGCGCCGCCAGGTGGGCTCCCTGGCCGCCGAGCTGCGCGCCCGCGGCGTACGCCCGGGGGACAGGGTCAGCGGCTATCTGCCCAACATCCCCCAGGCCGTCGTCGCCCTCCTCGCCACGGCCGCGGTCGGCGCCGTCTGGACGTCCTGCGCCCCCGACTTCGGCGCCCGTAGCGTCCTCGACCGCTTCCAGCAGGTGGAACCGGTCGTCCTGTTCACCGTCGACGGCTACCGCTACGGCGGCAAGGAGCACGACCGCCGCGACGTCGTCGCCGAACTGCGCCGCGAACTGCCCACCCTGCGCGCGGTCGTCCACATCCCGCTCCTCGGCACCGAAGCCCCCGAGGGCGCCCTGGAGTGGTCCGACCTGACGTCCGCCGACGTCGACCCCGTCTTCGAACCGGTGCCCTTCGACCACCCCCTGTGGGTGCTGTACTCCTCGGGCACCACCGGCCTGCCCAAGGCGATCGTGCAGTCCCAGGGCGGCATCCTCGTCGAGCACCTCAAGCAGCTCGGCCTGCACTGCGACCTCGGCCCCGAGGACCGCTTCTTCTGGTACACGTCGACCGGCTGGATGATGTGGAACTTCCTCGTCTCCGGACTCCTGACCGGCACGACGATCGTCCTGTACGACGGCAGCCCCGGGTACCCCGACACCGGCGCCCAGTGGCGTATCGCCGAACGCACCGGAGCCACCCTGTTCGGCACCTCCGCCGCCTACGTCATGGCCTGCCGCAAGGCGGGAGTGCACCCCGCGCGCTCCTTCGACCTCTCGACGGTGCGCTGCGTCGCGACGACCGGATCACCGCTGCCACCCGACGGATTCCGCTGGCTGCACGACGAGTTCGCCGAGAGCGGGGCGGACCTGTGGATCGCCTCCGTCAGCGGCGGCACCGACGTGTGCTCCTGCTTCGCCGGAGCCGTACCGACCCTCCCGGTCCACATCGGCGAGCTCCAGGCCCCGTGCCTGGGCACCGACCTCCAGTCCTGGGACCCGCACGGCACACCGCTGGTCGACGAGGTCGGCGAACTCGTGGTCACCAACCCCATGCCGTCCATGCCGATCCGCTTCTGGAACGACCCCGACGGCAGCCGCTACCACGACAGCTACTTCGCCATGTACCCCGGCGTGTGGCGGCACGGCGACTGGATCACGCTCACCTCCCGCGGCTCGGTGATCATCCACGGCCGCTCCGACTCCACCCTCAACCGCCAGGGCGTGCGGATGGGCTCCGCCGACATCTACGAAGTCGTCGAACGGCTCCCCGAGATCAAGGAATCCCTCGTCATCGGCGTCGAACAGCCCGACGGCGGCTACTGGATGCCCCTCTTCGTGCACCTGGCACCCGGAGCCACCCTCGACGACGCGCTGCTCGGCCGCATCAAGCGGACCCTCCGCGAACAGCTCTCCCCACGCCACGTCCCCGACGAGGTCGTCGAGGTGCCGGGCATCCCGCACACGCTCACCGGCAAGCGCATCGAGGTCCCGGTCAAACGCCTCCTCCAGGGCACGCCGCTGGACAAGGCGGTCAACCCCGGCTCGGTCGACGACATCGGCCTGCTGCGCTTCTACGAGGAGCTGGCCCGCAAGCGCGCCTGAGCCCCGGGTCCCCCACCCCCCACGCACCCCCCACGGCGTGGGGGACCCGCAGGCTCCCTGAACGCCTGCCCGGCCCCGTTGTCAGTGGCCCCGGTTACGGTGAGTGAGCACAGATCGACTGCGCTCACAGGGGGAAACATGGCGCACACCGACCACCTGACCATGCGACGCGTCCTGCGCCGGGAGATCGCCGGCACCATCGGCCTGCTCACCGACGAACAGGACTTCCGCGCCATGCGGCGCTACCGCAGCTTCACCTTCGACGACCACACGATCTACCTCCGACAGGTCGAGAAACTCCTCCGACTCGTGGCCGCTCAGGGCGGCCACACCACGGTGGCCCTCTTCGACCCCGAGGAGTACGCCGAATACTGCGCGGCGACGGGCCTCGATCCCGACATCCCGTCCAGCCGCGCCCGCTTCACCGCCGAACTCGCCGGCACGGGCCCCAGCCTTCCCTACGACGGCCGGCCCCTGGCCGAACTCGTCCCCGACCTCGTCGACACGGCCGTCCGCCAGGCCACCTGGGAGTACGCCTCCACCCTGCTGGCCCGACTCGGCCCCTGCGCCTCCTGCGGCGAGAACATCGGCCGCGACGCCTTCGCCCGGGCCGCGGACCTCGTCGTCCGCATCCTCGACACGGCCCCGCCCGGCAACCGGCACCTGGTGTGCAGTGTCACCGGCACACCCGAGAGCCTCGTCGCCGTCCTGCACGCCGACGACGACCGCGACCAGGACGGGGACGACGGCGGGACCGCACAGCTCGACGAGGCCGAAGCCCTGGAGTTCACCACGGTCCTCGCTCTCGGCATCGCCACCGACGGACCCGGCGGACTCGTCATGCGCACCACCGCACCCGGCACCGCCGACCGCGTCTACGGCTGGCGCCTGCGCGGCGGCGGCCTCGAACCCCTCACCGCCGGCGAGGTCTTCGACGCCTACTGCACCGACATCGAGTCCGGCGACCTGATCTCCCCGGAATCCGGCGTCGACTACGGAGTTCCGCCCGACCTCGGAGAAGAAGGACCGGCCGCGCAGCACTGCTGAACGCCCGAGGGGCGCCCCACCACACAGGTGGAGCGCCCCTCGAAGACCAGCCGGCGACGGCGAGTCCGGGTCACTCGCCGGACAGCACCGCCCGCGCCGCGTCGCGCGCCTCGTCCGCGTTGTCCGCGGCACGCGCCGCCGCCGCCGCACGCTCGCACTGCGCCAGCGTGTACTTCGCCAGCGTCGCGCGTACGTAGGGAAGCGACGCCGCACCCATGGAGAGGGAGGTGACCCCCAGACCGGTCAGCACACAGGCGAGCAGCGGGTCGGACGCGGCCTCACCGCAGACCCCGCAGCTCTTGCCCTCGGCCCTCGCCGCCTCGGCGGCGGTCGCGACCAGGTCGAGCAGCGCGGGCTGCCACGGGTCCTGCAAGCGCGACACCGCACCCACCTGCCGGTCGGCGGCGAAGGTGTACTGCGCGAGGTCGTTGGTCCCCAGCGACAGGAACTCGACCTCCTGAAGGATCGAGCGAGCCCTCAGCGCGGCCGACGGGATCTCGACCATGGCACCGAACTTCGCCCGCAGGCCCGCGTCATGGCACGCGTCGGCGAACGCCTTGGCGTCCGTCCGGTCCGCGACCATCGGGGCCATCACCTCGAGGTAGACCGGCAGGCCCTCGGCGGCCTTGGCGAGCGCCGTCAGCTGGGTGCGTAGTACTTCGGGGTGTTCGAGCAGGGTTCGCAGCCCCCGCACACCGAGAGCCGGGTTCGGCTCGTCGGCCGGCGTCAGGAAGTCCAGCGGCTTGTCCGCGCCCGCGTCCAGCACACGCACCACGACCCGGCCCTCGGGGAAGGCCTCCAGCACCTGCCGGTAGGACGCGACCTGCTTCTTCTCGGACGGCGCGTTCTTGCTGTCGTCCAGGAACAGGAACTCGGTCCGGAACAGACCGACACCCTCGGCACCGGCCTCGAGCGCCGCCGGCACGTCCGCGGGACCGCCGATGTTCGCGAGCAGCGGCACCTTGTGGCCGTCCGACGTGGCACCGGGACCGGTCGCCGAGGCCAGCGCGGCCCTGCGCTCGGCGGCCGAGGCCTCCAGCTGCGCCTTCCTCTCCTCACCGGGGTTCACGAAGATCTCGCCGGTGCTGCCGTCGACGGCGATCACCGTGCCCTCGGCCAGCTCGACGGCGCCGGGCAGTGCCACGACGGCCGGCACACCGAGCGCCCGCGCCAGAATCGCGCTGTGACTCGTCGGCCCGCCCTCCTCGGTGACGAAGCCGAGGACCAGGGCCGGGTCCAGCAGAGCCGTGTCCGCGGGCGCCAGGTCACGGGCGACGAGTACGTACGGCTCGTCGCTGTCCGGCACGCCCGGCATCGGCACACCGAGCAGACGGGCGACGATACGGTTCCGCACGTCGTCCAGGTCGGCCACCCGGCCCGCGAAGTACTCACCGGCGCCGGCGAGCAGGTCCCGGTAGGCGGCGAACGCGTCGTACACCGCGCGCTCGGCCGTGCTGCCGACCGCGATGCGCCGCTCCACGTCCGCGATCAGCTCGGGGTCCTGCGCCATCAGGGCCTGTGCCTCGAGCACCGCCTGCGCCTCACCGCCGGCCAGATTGCCGCGCGCCATCAGATCGGCCGCCACGGCCTCCACCGCCTGACGGGCGCGCCCCTGTTCACGCTCCGCCTCTTCCGCGGGGATCTGCTTGGCAGGCGGCTCCAGCACCGCCGTGCCCATGTGCCGAACCTCGCCGATCGCCACACCGTGGCTCACGCCGACGCCTCGCAGGGTTGTCTCCATCTCACCCGTCTCCGTTAGTGCGGCGGGTCCCACCGCCGCGGTGGTTGTTGCGCGCCGCCCCTCGGGAGGACGTCCCCGGGGGCAGGGATGTCACTTCCAGGTGAAGAGGCTGTCGCCGGTCTTCACCTCTCCGCTGTCACGCAGCTCGGAGAGGCAGTCGGCGGTGGCCTCCAGGGCCACGACCGGGCACACGGGGGACTTGCCGGCGGCTTCGACGGCGGCGGGGTCCCAGCGCACCACCGCCTGGCCGCGCACCACCGTGTCGCCCTTCTTCACCAGCAGCTCGAAGCCCTCGCCGTTGAGCTGCACGGTGTCGATGCCGAGATGCGTGAGCACCCCGCGCCCCTGCTCGTCGACGACGACGAAGGCGTGCGGGTGCAGCGAGACGATGACTCCGTCCACGGGGGCCACGGCCTCGGCGGGCTCACGTACCGGGTCGAGCGCCGTGCCGGGACCGACCATGGCTCCGGCGAAGACCGGATCCGGCACGGCCGCCAGTCCGATGGCGTGTCCTGCGACGGGTGACGTCACGGTGGTCATGGGAAGCCTCCCGGGGGTGGAGATTCGTGTGCGCCGTCACTGCCAGGCCGGAGACGGCGCAGTGTGCGGCAGGCTGTGTCACGGTACGTACCGGTTACGGGCGAGAGCTTACACAGCTCACGTTGGTGGTCTAGACCACCAATCGAAACGATTTGCACCCGCTCCGTGGTGCCATGTACAGTCGTACCCCTGCTCAGGGGCGAGTGACGTCACCAGGCGTCTTTGCCCAGGCGGCACCCATACTTGTCAGATCCTATCTCGGGATCATCTTCTGCATGCCCGCAGGATGGTGGTCAGAGAGACCGGAAAAGCCTGATAGAGTTTGGATCACCGAAGGGAAGCGCCCGGAGGAAAGCCCGAGAGGGTGAGTACGAAGGAAGCGTCCGTTCCTTGAGAACTCAACAGCGTGCCAAAAGTCAACGCCAGATATGTTGATACCCCGTCTCCGGCCGGAATGGCTGGGACGAGGTTCCTTTGAAAAAACACAGCGAGGACGCTGTGAACCGAGGGGACTATTCCTCCTCTTGGTTCCGCTCTCGTGATGTGTCACCG